>JANOSD010000115.1:0-7255 GCA_031415655.1 Actinomycetes bacterium | reverse complement strand
CGACCAACTCGCCGCTATCACTGCCGCTGAAATCGACCTGGAGCGGGTCATCGCACGCGCCCTGCACTGGGGTGCATCATGGGCGGAGATCGCCGCCGTCTTGGGTGTCACCCGCCAATCCGCACACGAGCGCTACCGGCGGCTGCGCTACGACCCCACCAACGGCGTCGCATGGCACGAACCACCACTCCCCTTCTGAGCGTTGACTACCATCACACCGACCGTGCACCGACCGGTGGAACTCGCCGTGCCCTCACGCTCTGGTCGGGGGTGTCTACGACCCCACCACCGGCCAATTCCTGTCCCGAGACCCCATCAACGCAACAACACGTGAGGCCTACGGGTACACCGGCGGCAACCCACTCAACGCCACCGACCCCAGCGGGCTATGCGGATTCCTCGACCCATTCGACTGTGTGGCTGACGTCGTCGGGACTGTGTTCCAGCAGGTTTCCGGGCCGGGAAGCAACGGCCAGAACGGGCAGAATCCGGGCAATCCGGGTGCCTTTACACCCGGTGTGAGTCCGAGTGGACAACCGCCAACAGGTGGTACTGGCGCAGGTATTGGCACTCAGGCCGGCGTTGGCGTGTGCCCGGTTTTTGGTTGTATCGGCCTTTCTGCCAACTATCATCCGGCCAGCGGTTGGAACTGGTCGTTCGACGGTGGACCTGGGTTGGCAGTTTCGGCACCCGGCTTCGGTATTGGTCCCAAGACGGAACCGCATCAGGCGGGCTGGACGTCAAAGCACAAGATCTTCGGCGCGACTGGGATATCCGGAATGAGCTGCGAGTACAACTTTGGGCAGGACTTCTACACGGTGTCGCCCGCCAGCTGAATAGGACCATTTTTGGGGGTTTGCGCCACCTGGAAGGGACCAGTGCTGCGCCAGTTGCATGGGACCACTTGTGGGGGGTCCACCGGGGTCGTCGCCGTGGACGGTCAACTCACCGTCGTTGCGTCTATCGGCCCGAAAGGCGGTGTGCATGGCATACAGGGAGATCCCCGTGTTCGAAGTCCGTGAAGTGTTGAGGTTGTGGCTTGAAGGCAACGGCTACCGAGCGATTGCGATTCTGGTTCCACCGGATCGTAAGACGATCACAAGGTTGGTTGAGGCTGCGGTCGGGTTGGGGTTGGACCGTGATGGCGGCGTCGATCAGTTGTCTGACGAGTTCGTCGGCAGCGTGATCGTGGCGTTGCGGCCGGTTCCGCCGGAACGTCATGGTGAGTCGTGGTCGACGATCGAGGCGCATCATGAGAAGGTGGCCAGCTGGGTGACCGCGGGTGACGTCCCGGCCCGGAAGATGTGTGAGCTGCTCGCCCGGTTGGGGGCGGTGGTGCCTGAGCGCACGTTGAACCGTTACATCGCGGCGAAGTTCGGGACGCCGGACCGGTCCACAGTGCGCGTCGCTGATGGCGAACCGGGCAGCGAGTTGCAGGTCGACTTCGGTGATCTGGGGATGATGTTCGACGAGGAGTCCGGCAAGCGCCGCAAGGTGAGGGCGTTGGTGTTCACCGCTGCGTACTCGCGTCACACGTTCATCTGGTTGTGCTTCGCTCAGAATCTCGCCACGGTGATTGCCGGGTTCGAAGCGTGTTGGGAATTCTTCGGAGGCGTATTCGCCGTGGTAATCCCCGACAACATGAAAACCATCGTGGACCAGGCCGACGCGTTGACGCCAGGGTTCAACGAGACCTTCGTTGAGTACGCCCAGTCGCGCGGCTTCGTGATCGACCCGGCCCGGGTGCGAGCACCGCAGGACAAGCCCCGCGTCGAGCGGACCGTCGCGTTCGTGCAGGGCTCGTTCTGGGCGGGTGAGAACTTCGGGTGCCTAGTCGAAGCGCAGGTCGCGGCGGAGCAGTGGTGCCGGACGCGGGCGGGGATGCGCGATCACGGCACCACCCATCTTCATCCGATCGAAGTGTTCAACGCGCAGGAGGCACCACTTCTGTTGCCGGCACCGACCGAACCGTATGACCTTCCCGACTACTCCACAGCCAAGGTGCACCGCGATCACCACATCCAAGTCGGTAGAGCGCTTTACTCGGTGCCCGGCGATCTGATCGGCACCTACGTCAGAGCGAAGGCTGACTCCAAGCTCGTGAAGATCTTCTCGCACGGGGTGCTCATCAAGGTCCATGAACGCACCCATGTCGGTGGTCGGAGAACCGACCGCGCCGACCTGCCATCGGAGAAGACCGACTACGCCATGCGTGACATCGCATCGCAGAAAACCAAAGCCGCGAAACGCGGCGACGCGATTGGGGTGTTCGTCGACACCGTGCTTGATGGGCCGCTGCCATGGACCCGAATGCGCAGCGTGTACGCCCTTTTCCGGGCGTGTGACCGGTTCGGGAATGACCGTGTCAACCTTGCCTGCGAGCGTGCTGTCGACGCGGAATGCCGTGCGGTGAAGACCGTGATCGGCATGGTCGAACGCGCCCTAGAAGCCGAACAGGCCGCCGCGGAGCCGATCCCCGACAACGTCATCGTCGGCCGGTTCGCCCGCGACGCCGCCCACTTCGCGTCCCGGACCGGGCAGGTCAAGCCATGACCGCCCCCACCACACCGCTGTCGTTGGCCGTCACCACCGAGCTCGCGGCGACGCTGCGCAGGTTGAAACTCGGTCAGCTCCTCGACACGCTCCCCGAACGTCTCACGCTGGCCAAGACATCGAACTTGAGCCACGCCGAGTTCCTCCAGATCCTGCTCTCTGATGAGGTGTCACGACGCGACAACACATCTGCGACACGACGAGGCAAAGCCGCGGGGCTCGACGCGGCGATGACGCTTGCCGGATGGGACCCAACCGCGAACGTCACCTACGACCATGCCGTGTTCGACGAACTGTGCTCGCTGCGGTTCGTTGACGCGACCAACAACGCGATCGTGATGGGACCCGTCGGGGTCGGCAAAACATTCCTCGCCACCGCGCTCGGACACATCGCGATCAGGCGGCATCGCAGCGTGCACTTCGAACGCGCCGATCAGCTCCTCAAACGGCTTCGCATCAGCCGGCTCGATAACAGCATCGACGCCGAGATCCGCAAACTGCTGCGCGTGGACCTGCTCATCATCGACGACTTCGGCCTCGGCAAACTCGACCAGGCCGCCACCTCGGACTTCTACGAGATAGTCGTGGAGCGCCACCGCAAAGCCTCCACGATCATCACCTCAAACCGCGACCCACACGAATGGCTCGCCTTGATGACCGACCAGCTCCTCGCCCAATCCGCGCTGGACCGGTTCAAGTCCGCCGCGTACGAGCTCGTCGTCGAAGGCGAAAGCTACCGGGACCGCCAGAAACCTGTCGTCACCCCACACGATTGACCACACGAGTCAGCGGTCACCACCGAAGCGTTGCTGCGCACTAGCGCGAGTCACACCCAAAAGATCACCGATCTGGGCCCACGAGTAATCCTGCGCCCGGGCATCAGCCACACCAACGCTGACACGGGCCTCGACTTCTCGAGCCAACGACGCCAACACATGCAACACCGTGCCCGGGTCACCAACGCGCCCGAACCCGCGGGCCTCACTCAACGCCACCACCGCAGCATCGAACACCGACGCAGTATCAGCATCAACCAGCGGGGCAACGTAATGATCACGACGAGAAGATCCCATACCTGTATGGAAACCCATACAGTTCCCGGTTCGCAAACCGGGCGCGAGCGACGCTCCCCGAACACCCCCAACCTCGGGCACCCCAACCACCCACTTGACGGCCCGCCGCCGCCCCGCGAACATCAACCCGCCGACCCCACCACCCTCACAAGTGGTCCCATAGAACTGGCGCAGCCCCGGTCCCTTGCAGCTGGCGGGCGACATACACGGATGCTTCTTGGAGTTTCTCGGGAGTCTCGAAGGGCGCGGGACTCGGATACGTATGGAACTGGAGTTGGGGAAGTTGACAAACGATCCAATACGCCGACCACCTGATTGGACTGATCAACGGCCCATCGCCGCCCTAGCGTGGTGTGGTGCCATCTTGGGCGGCCCCGTTCTCCCGATCATTCTGTGGCGAACGTCCAGCGGGAGCCCGGACAGCATTGTCTACTGGCATTCACGCCTCGCTGCCGGCATTTGGATTGTATTGACCGGGTTGTGGATACCGATCGCCGTCTTCGGGATCTTCTTGCCCGCCGTCTCGGGCGGCACCCCGGCTCGATACGCGCTTGTGTGCGCTGGCATCTTTACCGGCGTGGCATTTCTGTCCATGTTCGTGGGTGGTGCGGTCGCCTTGTCTGGGTTTCCCGGCAACGATCGATGCGAGGGTGAGGCCGAAGGGTGAGGTCCCGGCGGTGTCTACGACCCCACCACCGGCCAATTCGTCAGCCGGGACCCCCTCAACCCGATCACCCGCGAAGCCTACGGATACGTAGGCGGCAACCCCCTCAACGCCAGCGACCCCAGCGGACTCTGGGATCCATTCCGAGGTGACTTCTCAATTCCCAATCCGATAGCTGGCATTCTCGATCCGGTCACGGCTCCGATTCAGGCCGTCGGCGAGGGCATCGGTTCAACCGTAGAAAGGTTTGAAACCGCATTTGCTCGACCACCCGACTACTTGACTTTTGACCTCACTGGCTTTTGGTGGGGCGGTGGCGGAGGGAACGTGACTTTGAGCAGATCCGGAAAGATCTTCCTTGGCCCAGAGGCAGGCGCAGGCTTCGGTGGCGGGCCGAGTTTTCGGGGTGGCTGGATTCTTGATGGCAAAGATCATCATTCCGGCGAGGATGTCGACAGCTTTGTGGATGGGGAGTTCGTCAACGGAGGGGGCGGTTGGTGGGGTTGTGACTCAGTCAACATTTCAGGTGATGGGCGCACGGCTGGAGAGTTCGGCGTTCAAGCTGGGGCTGGCGGATCGCTGATGTACGGCAGCGACCTATGGAGTCTCCCGTGGACTCCATTTTCCTGGTAGCGGTTCGATGGTCTCTGTTGTGATGCTTTCACGTGCCGCTCAGGCGATGGTCGGAGTTGCTTTTGGTGATTTCGCCTTCGGGGTGGCGTGGAACCCCACTTATCACCGCTTTTTTGAAAGGTTCATGCGCGCAAACGCGCGGGTGGCTGGCTTCTCAGTCACTCGTGTAACGGAGATCATCTGGCGCGCGATGATGGCTCTGCCGTTGGGGGCACTCTCGCTTCTCTCAATTGCCGGCGCTGCTATTGGCAGGTGAGGGCGCGGGGCGGATTGAACAGCGAGGATTCGGTAGGGTTCACCTTAAATCCAACCGGTGACCAGCCAGAGAAACCAACGGCCATCCACCAGACCGAGTGCCCGACGCTGAGCCCACCAATCTGGCACGCTTGTGGCCGTGACGATGGCCGTGCTCGACGACGAGAACCAACTCGTCGACCGGCGCGTCCCAACCGCCCGGGCCGGTCGAGACCGCATCAAGGTGCTCGTCGATCATGCCCACCAGCTGCGTACACGGCGTCGGCGCGCCGAGACCTGCGGCACAAAACACGCGTTCGCGTCTCGCGGGTTCTGCGAAGCCGGTCGTCAGGTCGATCTGGGGGAGAAGCCGCAGGTCACGTCGAGCGACGGGCCGGCTTCGGTCCGACGAAGTGCCGGGTCGACGAGTTTCTACGACCCCACCACCGGCCAATTCCTAAGCCGCGACCCACTCACCGCTATCACGCTGGAGCCGTATGGATATGTGGCGGCCGACCCGTTGAACGTTACCGATCCTTCCGGGCTGTTCGGTTGGGATGACGTCGCCAAGATCGGGGTGGCTGTGGCAGTCGGCGTTGTTGTCGCCGTCGCCGTGACTTTGGCGGCCCCAGCGGTGGTAGTCGTCGGTGGTGTTGTTCTAGCCACGGGATCTGGTCTTGCTGTTGGTGCTGGCCTTGTGGCCGGCTACGGCACATATGCGGCCCTTAACGCCAGCAACATCACAATCCCAAGCAAGTGGGATCTTTTCCACGAAGCCAAGGCATCACGCAGCTCAGGAAAGGAAAAGGCGAACGATATCCCCTCATGGGTTGACAAGGGGAAGGCAGGGCAACTGGAAGGCGAAACGTTGGACCATGCCGTTGAACGGGCTTATCAGGAGGCTGGAAAGTCCTGTCCGGGCAAGGGCGACCGAGGTGCAAAATCGGAGTGGTCCCAAATTAAGAAGTACATTTCGAGGAAGGGAAAATAGAAAATATGAGCCCGTGGACAGTCCCCGTGGTTTATGCTGTTACCCATCGGTATGAACGTGATGATGGGTGTCTCGCGGGGTTTGTGATTGGATACTTTGTTTCACAGGCAGGAGCACTTAGCGCCATCGAGCAGGTAAGACATCAGCCAGGCTTTCGGGATCACATGACGGGATTCGAGGTCCGAAAATATGTGATCGATGTCGTCGATGAGGCGATGTTTTGGGAGACGAGAGATTGAATAGAGACTATCCTTCGCTACCGCAAGAGGCAGACTTCTCCGGCACATTGAATGCTGATTCCGCGGTTTTTACACTGTGGCATATCCAAGAGATTGACAAACTTACTGAGAACGTGACGCTTTTGGGCTGCTTTTCTTCCGAGGAACTGGCGAAGAAGAGCGCCGAGATATGCTCTGGACTAGAGCGGTTCTCCGACGGTAAAGGTACGTTTGAAGTGTCCGAGGCGTGCCTTGATTCAGTAGGGTGGCTCGAGGGTTTCAAAACAATATGGTCCTAAGAAGCTGCCGCGAATAGATTTTGACGTCGTGCAAGTTTGACAGTTACGGGTATGCCGGTCTGCCCGTCGACCAGATCGACGACAACGGCACCACCACCACCACAACCCGCTACCTGCACCACGACCAATTGGGATCCACCCGCCTCGTCACCGACACCAGCGGCGACAGCGTCGCCAGCTACGCCTACGACCCCTACGGAAACGTCACGGCCACCACCGGCACACCCACCATCACCAACATGCGATACGCAGGCGAGTACTTCGACACCGAAACCGGTTTCATCTACCTCCGAGCCCGCCTCTACGACCCCACCACCGGCCAATTCCTAAGCCGCGACCCGATGGTCGCTAGCACCCGCGAAGCATACGGATACACCGGCGGAAGCCCTTTGAACTTCAGTAACTATTCAGGGGGTCCGCGTGGGTCGCGCGTGTGTTCGCTAGTGTGATTTTGGTGAGCGCAGACGTGTCGTTTGAGGACCTGGTTGGGGGGTTAGACCGCGATGGGCTGGTTCGGTTGGTGTTGGAGCAGGCGGCCGCGTTGAAGGCGCTGATGGTGGAACGCGATGATCTGATCCGTCGTGTCTCGG
>JANOSD010000114.1:0-60112 GCA_031415655.1 Actinomycetes bacterium | reverse complement strand
GCTGGAGCGACGAAAGGTGTGCCCAGTTCGGACGGGGCGGGGTTTCGGAAGGGGCGGGGTTTCGGGTGGGGCGGGAGTTCGGGCGGGGTGATTGGTACGAGATGGTCGGGTGGTGCGGGGTTACGAGAGGTCGTTGGGGGTGGCGAACGTTCCGGCGATGGCGGTAGCAGCGGCGACGGCGGGGGACACCAAGTGCGTTCGTCCACCTCGGCCCTGCCGCCCTTCGAAGTTTCGGTTGGAGGTGGAAGCACTTCGTTCACCGACGGTGAGCTTGTCGGGGTTCATCGCCAAGCACATCGAGCAGCCGGGTTCCCGCCAGTCGAATCCGGCGGCGGTGAACACCTTGTCGAGCCCTTCGGCTTCCGCTTGGTGTTTCACCCGGAACGAGCCGGGAACGACGAGGGCCCGCATGTTGGGGGCAACGTGGCGACCGTCGAGCACCGATGCGGCGAGACGGAGGTCCTCGATGCGGCTGTTGGTGCACGAACCGATGAACACGGTGTCGACCTTTACGTCGCGGAGGGGGGTTCCGGCGGTGAGCCCCATGTACTCGAGCGCTCGGGCGGCGGAGTCGCGAAGCGACGGATCATCGAACGAGTCGGGATCCGGGACGTTGGCGGTGATCGGGGCCACCTGAGCTGGATTGGTCCCCCAGCTGATGAACGGCACGAGGCGAGTGGCGTCGATTGACACGGTCTTGTCGAAGGTGGCGCCGGCATCGGTAGGAAGCGACCGCCAATACTCGAGCGCATCCTCCCATGCCGTTCCGGTGGCCACGTGACGGCGACCCTCAAGGTAGGCAAAGGTGATCTCGTCGGGGGCCACTAACCCCGCTCGGGCCCCCGCTTCGATCGACATGTTGCACACGGTCATGCGGCCTTCCATCGAGAGGGCGCGGATCGCGGAGCCTCGGTACTCGATCACCGACCCGATGCCCCCGCCAGTACCGATCTCACCGATGATTGCCAGGATGATGTCCTTGGCCGTCACGTCTTCGGGGGTGTCGCCGTCCACCTCGATCGCCATGGTGCCGGGTTTGGACTGGGGCAAGGTCTGGGTGGCGAGCACGTGCTCGACTTCGCTCGTTCCGATGCCGAACGCCAACGCCCCGAACGCGCCGTGGGTGGAGGTATGCGAGTCGCCGCACACGATGGTCATGCCAGGTTGGGTGAGGCCTTGTTCCGGGCCGATCACGTGCACGATCCCCTGATCGAGGTTGCCCATGGGGAACTCGGTGACGCCGAACTCCGCGGTATTGGCGCGGAGCACGTCGACCTGCTTCTTCGAGATTGGATCGGCGATCGGCTGATCGATGTTCTGCGTGGGAACGTTGTGGTCTTCGGTGGCAACGGTGAGCTCGGGCCGACGGACGGCCCGGTCGTTCATCCGGAGCCCGTCGAAGGCCTGGGGGCTGGTGACCTCGTGGACGAGATGAAGGTCGATATAGAGCAACGTGGATTCGCCATCGGCCTCGCGGACGACGTGGTCATCCCAGATCTTCTCCGAGAGGGTTCGTGGCCGGTTGGTGCTCATCATGCGTGTTGCTCCCAGTGTCGATCAGTGCTCGGTTGACATGTCTCACTATACGAGACGAGAATCTCAACTGATGGAACACACAGTAAGTGGTGTCGGCGTGCTCGACAAGTCGATCGCCATCCTCCTTCGTTTGGAGACCGGCTCGGCCTCGTTGAGCGAGCTGGTGAGCGATCTCGGGCTGGCCAAGCCAACCGCCCATCGGTTGGCGGCGGCGCTCGAACATCACGGGCTCGTCCGGCGCGATGGCGGTGGCCGCTACGTGTTGGGGGTGCGGCTCGTGGCCTTGGGACGTGCGGCGGCGGAAGCGTTGCCGCTCGGGTCAGCGGCGGCGCCGGCATTGCGTCAACTACGTGAGCAAACCGGCGAGAGCGTGCAGTTGTATGTGGCCGATGACGATCGGCGGGTTTGTATTGCCGCCCTTGAGTCCCCCCATGGCCTGCGAACGATCGTGGCGATGGGTGCGTCTTTGCCGATCAACCAAGGGTCAGCCGGCAAGGTACTGCGATCGGAACCGTCGACCG
Organism: Actinomycetes bacterium; assembly: GCA_031415655.1. Lineage (GTDB taxonomy): Bacteria > Actinomycetota > Acidimicrobiia > Acidimicrobiales > Acidimicrobilacustridaceae > JAKOVR01. The sequence goes on along the minus strand of JANOSD010000114.1, from coordinate 58,055 downwards.
TTCGTCGAGGTTGGGCCGAAAGCGTGGGGGAGCGGGAGGCGGGAGTGGCGTCGGTTTCGGCGCCGGTACGCGATGGGCGCGGCGAGGTGTTGGCGGCAGTGAGTGTGAGCGGTCCTATCGAGCGGACGACCCGAAACCCTGGCCGCAAATACGCCAGAGCGGTGCTCGAAGCGGCCGGCGCGATTGAAGTTGCCTTGCAGGTAGGCAACGCGACCGCCCCGTGAGCGAGTCACCGAGCACCGGGTTCGCGATCCGCTGCGGCGCCTCAGGTACGGTCCGCACCAACGTGAACAGCTCCACTCCGCCGGCGGACCCGGTCGACACGATTGCCGCCGTCGACATTGGCACCAACTCCTTCCACCTCGTCGTGGCCCGATCCACCGAACCCGGGCGTTTCGAAGTGATTGCTCGGGAGAAGGAAATGGTTCGGTTGGGCTCCGGTGCCCCAGACATGCGAGAACTCGACGCTGATGCGATCGAGCGAGGCGTGGTGGCGCTTCGTCGCATGCGACAAGTGGCGGAGATCCATGGCGCCGATCTGTACGCCGTTGCCACGAGTGCGGTGCGGGAGGCCGAGAACTCGCGGACGTTTGTGCAACGGGCACAACTCGAAGCGGGTGTGAAGGTCGACGTGATCAGCGGCCTTGAGGAAGCGAGGCTTATCTACCTCGGGATCTTGCAGGCGTTGCCCGTGTTCGAGAAACGAACGGTGCTGATCGATATCGGTGGTGGATCTACCGAGGTGTTGGTGGGGCAGCGGGGCGAGGTGATCACCGCCGGCAGTCTTAAGTTGGGGGCGATCCGGATCACCCGCCGCTTCTTTCGCACGGACCTCCTGCACCCGGCCGCGCTCGATACCAGCCGCCGTTTCGTGCGGGCAGCGATGGCCCCTATGGCCCGTGAGGTTCGCAATGCAGGCTTCGAAGTGGCCGTCGGATCGTCGGGAACGATCGAGTCAGTGGCGGAGGTGATTCGGTCTGGCCGACCCGAACGTACCCCGGTGCCCCGCACGCTCAACGGGTTCGAATTCACCCGAGACGAGGTGGTGCAGGCGGTCCAGCGCCTGGCCGATGCCCCAACAGTGGCGGCCCGCCTGGCGATCCGTGGGGTCGATGAACGGCGCGCCGACATCGTTCTCGGGGGAGCGGTCATCCTGGAGCAGGCCATGCTCGCTCTCGGGATCGACCGCATGGTGGTGAGCGACTATGCCCTGCGCGAAGGGGTCTTGCTCGACGTCTTGCAACGGCGCCGGGGGAGTGCCCGTCACCATCTGCGGGATCTCCGTCGAAAGAGTGTGGAACACCTCGCCGATCTGATGGACGACGACCGGGTGCATTCGTCGAACGTGGCTCGTTTGGCGCTCTCGTTATTCGACCAGACCTCGACCTTCGGGCTCCACCACCTATCCGACGAGTCGCGGGAGTTGCTTGAGGCGGCGGCGTTGCTGTGCAACGTCGGCACCTTTGTCTCGCACGACAAACACCATAAACACAGCTACTACGTGATCCGGAATACCGATCATTTGATGGGCTTCACCGATCCGGAAATCGAACTCATCGCTCTCGTGGCCCGGTATCACCGTAAGGGTGAGCCGAAGGCCGGGCATCCCGAGTTCTCGGTGCTCACGGTGGAGGACCAGCAGCGGGTTCGCACGCTGGCTGGATTCTTGCGTTTCGCCACTGGATTGGATCGAACGCACGGCGGCCTCGTGGCCGAGGTGTCGGCCCGTGTCGGGGGAAGTGGTGAGGAGCGACGCCTCAGCATTGGCGTCACCCCGCGAACCGTTTCCGACGACCTCTCGTTGGAGCTGTACACCGCGGTCGAACGAAGAGCACTTCTCGAAGAGGTGCTTGGGCTCCCGATCAACCTTCACGTTGGGTCGACGCAACCGGACGCCCGGGGTAACGAGCGATAGGTCGCAATCCGCCGGGCCTTCGCCGGTGGGTAGGAGCGGGTGGGCCTTCATGAAGGCTTCATGCACCGACCGGTAATTCTACCTATGCTCCGCAAACGCGGAGATCGAGCGGACGAGGAGAGAGTCATGGCAGAGCAGAACGCGGGTGGGAACTCGAAAGAGAAACCCACGGAGAAACGAAAAGGTGCGGCCGCGGTGCCGATCTTCCTGGCGATCACGGCCGTGGTCATGATCGCCATGCTGACATCCGTGAGCATGTTCCGATCAGGAACGTCGAAGGATCAGGTTGGTCAGGTGCTCGGCGTAAAGACCGGCGTCGACGGCTTGTTGGCCGACGCCACGATCACCAGCGTCGACCCGTTGAAGAACGAAATGACCCTTCGTCTCGCCCTCAACCCCGAGGGAGTGTTCGACGATGGCTCCGGCTTGTTGGCGCACCCCGTCACGCTCTACTACGACACGCTCAACGGCACGAAACAGGTGGACTTCAAGACCAAGAAGCCCCTGGGGTCGGTCGACCTCTCCATACCGCTGGTCGGCGACTCGATCAGCAGCTACCCGTGGGACGTGTACACGGCCGACGTCGACTTGCTCTTCGTCACGAGCAGCAAGGCCCTCGAAGGCACCGCCAGCCCGACCTCGTCGCCGACTTCCACCCCGGCGAGTCCGCCAACGAGTGGTGGCGTTCCGACGGGTGGCGCTCCGGCGGGTGGCCCGGATACTGAAGGGTCCACCAGTCCGCCTCCGTCGGAGGTACCGGCGCCGGGAACCACTGCGCCTCTGGTGGACAACGACCCCGGTGCGGTACCGGGAGTGGCGCCCGGTGGCGGCGAAGAAGGTGCAGCCGCGGCCATACGGACCGTCGGCTTTCAGGGAGCTCAACAAGCTGAGCCAAAGGCGTCAGAACCCACGGCCACCACCAAGGCCGATCCGAAGAAGGAACCGTCCGCCGACGATCTCGACACGATTGTTCCCGTTTCCATCACGATCTACAAGAGCATCCCGGCCTACAACGTGGTCGATGTCACCGGCTCCGGACAGAACGAGGGAAAGAACGTCGACGTTATCTCCGCCAACTTCTCGGTGAAACGGGCGGCTACGGCTCAAGCATTTTCGGTGGCGGTAAGCGTGGTCATGTGGTGTCTGGCCCTCGGAGTATTGTTTCTCGCCATCTCGGTGATCAGCGGTCGGCGGCCGCTTGAGCTCACCCACATCAGTGTCATGGCCGTCGTCATGTTTGCCATGCCGGCGGCGTTGCGAAGCTTCCAGCCGGGCGTACCGCCGCCGGGTGTCTTGAGCGACTTCTACTCGTTCTTCTGGGCCGACTTGATCGTGGCCGGTTCGCTTATCGCCACCATCTTCACCTATGTGAAACGCCGCCCCACCTAAACAATGCTCGGGCGCTCCAACGTGGGGCCGCCAGTGGCATCGCCGGAAAAAGAGCGCTCCTCAAGCATTGCTTGGGGAGCGCTCTGGTGCACCCCCTTGCACCCGCCCGCTATGCCGAGAGCGAGTCGCGCAGGGATGCCCGCGCCGTCACGCTGGCCACGGCTTTTACCAAGGTCGGCACGAAGGCCTCGGGGCGGCTGACGCACACGTCGTGATCGCCGCGGACATCGAACGTGTCGGCGCCGGGGATGCGTCGGGCCAGTTGTCGTTGGCGTCCGGCCGGCACGACACTGTCGAACTCGGTGACGAGCACGGCGGTGGGGACGTCGATGCCGCCAATCCAACTGCGGGAGTCGAAGCGGCCGATGGCCAAGCCGGCTTCCACAATCATCCGCGAATCGTGGGTTCGCATTGTTTCGCCGGCCCATTGCCCTTCCGGGGTGTGGTCGACACGCTCATCGATGAGTCGTTCACTGAGTTGTTGTCGCCATCGTTCGGGCGTGAGCCTGGCCGCAACGGTGAGTCCTCCCATCACGCCGAACAACACATTCTCGCCGGGACGACCTCGGAACGAGCCTGCGGTGGCGCACAACACCAGCCCGGCCACGCGCTCCGGATGGCGTTGCCAGATGAGCTGCGCAATCGGCCCACCCATGGAGTAACCGACCGCGACGAAACGCTCGATCCCGAGTTCGTCGGCAATGGCCACCACATCGTCGGCACAGTCCTCGAGGCGGAACAGTTTCGAGGTGCGCAGACCGTTTCCGTGCCCTCGATGGTCGGGGGCGATCACCCGCGCCTGTTGGCTCAACGGGAGGAACGCGGGAAACCAATTGAGCGACGCGGTCGCGGTCCAACCGTGGAGTAGGAACACCGGCGGCGGCTCGGGTGCTGCTGCAACCCGGAAACGGGAGGCTGGCGCCTCACCCGGGCCGCCAAGTTCATGCACCCAGGTAGTTCCCCGTCCGGGGAGATCGAGGGTTCGGCCCTCGGGATACCAGTGGGGTCGATGCGGTGTGGGTCTCACGCCAGAAGTATCGGCGTTGGCGCGGCCAAAGCCGACGCGCGTTCGCGTTGCGATTCTGTTTCGGGACATTCACTCGCCGATGGCGACAACCTCAACCTTGAGCAATCCACCCGGCGCCTCAAAAACCACGACGTCGCCCACCTTGGCGCCCATCAAGACGGCACCAAGGGGCGAGGTGGGTGACATGGACTCGATGTCGGCCCGTTTTTCCTCGATCGAACCGATCACAAATGTTTCGATTTCGTCGTCGCCCTCGTAGCGAAATGATACGACGCAGCCGGCTTGCACCGAGTCGGCACCGGTGCCGTCGACGATTTCGGAAAAATCCAGGATGGCTTCAATCGTTCTGATCCGCGCTTCCATCTGGCCCTGGTGATCTTTGGCGGCGTGGTAGTCGCCATTTTCCTTGAGATCGCCGAGCTCGCGAGCAGCCTGGATCTTCTTCGCGATGTCGGTGCGACCGATCGTGGTGAGTTCTTCGACTTCGGCGGTGAGCCGGTCGAACGCGGCTTGGGAGAGGTACTGGACGTCGGGCACGTCGCCGATCGTAGCGGTGGGCGGTGCGACCGACCATTGCTCATGCCGCGAACTGCGGAGCCGGGGACCGGTGCCCCCCGGCTATGAGGTTGACGAAACGAGCGCCGCGGACCACACTGACGAGGTGATCAAACGACCCGCCCACACCGTCGTAGTCATCATTCGTTAGCGCAGGTCGTCCCCGACCTGCGCCCCCGACCGTCCACCATGGTGGGCGGTTTTCGCGTTCCGGCCCGATTCGGCGGCGGTGATTCACGTCTCCGGTGCCAATTCTGTTCCGTTCCCCAATTCTGTTCCGTTCTTCATTCCGTTCCAACCGAGCCAGGAGTTTCCGTGTCCCACAAGATCGCAGTCATCGGTGGCGATGGCATCGGCCCCGAGGTCGTCACCGAGGCGTTGAAGGTGATGGCCGCCGCCGGGGTCGAACTCGAGACCACCGACTACCACCTCGGCGGCGCGCGTTACCTCGAAGATGGTGTCGTGCTCACCGACGAGATCGTGGAGGAATGGCGCCGCTTCGATGCGCTGCTGCTCGGCGCCGTTGGTACACCCGATGTGCCTCCCGGGCTCATCGAACGAGGTCTGCTGCTCAAGATGCGATTCGACCTCGACCTGTACGTGAATCAGCGTCCGTTTCTCGCCCCCGACGGCACCCATGATTTCATCGTGATCCGTGAGAACACCGAGGGAACGTATGCGGGCGAAGGTGGTTTCCTCCGCAAAGGCACGCCCCACGAGGTGGCCACGCAAGGATCAGTGAACACACGTTTCGGTGTGGAGCGGTGCATCCGTTACGCCTTCGACCTGGCACAGGGTCGGCCGAAAAAGCACCTGACCCTCGTCCACAAGACCAACGTGCTCACGTTTGCCGGCGACCTCTGGGAGCGCACTTTTCATGCGGTCGCGGCCGACTTCTCTGACGTGTCGACGGCGTATAACCACGTCGACGCCGCGTGCATCTATTTCGTCGAGAACCCGCAGCGCTACGACGTCATCGTTACCGACAATCTCTTCGGCGACATCCTGACCGACCTCGGCGGGGCGGTGTCCGGCGGGATCGGCTTCGCCTCCTCCGGCAACCTGAATCCCGCTCGAACCGGTCCGTCGATGTTCGAGCCGGTGCACGGATCGGCCCCCGATATTGCCGGCCAGCAAAAGGCCAACCCCGTCGCGGCAATCCTCAGCGCGGCGATGATGCTCGACCATCTCGGTGAGTCCGACGCCGCCGCAAGAATCCGCAAAGCCTGCGGCGACCCTGTCGCCATTGCCGGCTCCACGGCCGAGATCGGCGACGCCATCGCCGCCCGACTCTGACGCCCCACCCCACCCGCACCGCCCCGCCCCACCCCGCACTGCCCCACCCGCACTGCCCAGAACGCAAGGAGATCCATCATGCCTATTACCCCCACCGCGAAGATTTGGATGAACGGCGAGCTCGTCGACTGGGACGCCGCTCAGATTCACGTTCTCACCCATTCGCTCCACTACGGCATGGGCGTCTTCGAAGGGATTCGCGCCTATGAAACCTCCGATGGCCCCGGCGTGTTCCGGCTCACCGAACACATGGAGCGGCTCCACCGTTCCGCCCAGATCCTGATGATGGAACTGCCGTACACGGTCGAGGAGTTGGTCACTGCCGTGAAGGACACCGTGCGAGCTAGTGGCCTGCCGGGCTGCTACATCCGACCGATCGCCTATTACGGCTACGGCGAGATGGGTTTGAACACGCTGCCGTGCACGGTCGATGTGGCCGTGGCCTGCTGGCCGTGGGGGGCCTATCTGGGCGAAGACGCGGTCACCAAGGGCGTGCGAATGAAGATCAGTTCCTGGACCCGTCACGGTCACAACACCATGCCGCCGGCATCGAAGACCACCGGCAACTACGTGAACTCCTCGCTGGCCAAGGTGGAAGCCCTCAAGGCCGGCTACGACGAAGCGATCATGCTCAATCCAGAGGGACTGGTGAGCGAGTGCACCGGCGAGAACATTTTCTGCGCTCGCGGCGGCGAGTTCATCACACCGCCGTTGTCCGCCGGCGCTCTTGAGGGCATCACCCAGGACTCGGTGAGCACCATCGCCGCCGATCTGGGCTTCGGCGTGCGCGAGGGGCAGCTCACCCGCTCCGACCTCTACATCGCCGAGGAGATGTTCGTGTGTGGTACCGCTGCTGAGGTGAGTGCCGTGAACTCGGTCGACGATCGCAACATTCCGTGCCCCGGTCCCATGACCAAAGCCATCGCCGACGAATACGCCCGGGCCGTTCGCGGCCAGGTGGATCGCTACAAGGATTGGGTTGAATATGTCTGATGCCTCACCGACTACCGCTGCCGGTTCCCCCCCAGCTCCCGCTCACGATGCGGACGCAGGCCCATCCTCGGTGGTGTACGCCCCCGCCGGCACCCCGGATGCGGTTGATATCTTCGACACCACGCTTCGTGATGGGGCGCAGTTCGAGGGCATCTCGCTCACAGTCGAAGACAAGCTGCGGGTGGCCGAACAGCTCGACCATCTCGGCGTGCATTGGATTGAAGGCGGCTTTCCCCAGGCGAATCCCAAAGACGCCGAGTTCTTCCAACGGGCCCCGTCCGAGCTGCACCTGGCTACCGCCACCCTCGTGGCGTTCGGTTCCACTCGGCGGCCGGCCGGCAAGGTCGACAGCGACCCCACACTCAAGGCGCTCATCGAGTCCGGGTGCACCACGCTGTGCATTGTCGGGAAGAGCTGGGACTTCCACGTGGAGAAGGCGCTTAACACCACGCTCGACGAGGGCGTGGCGATGGTGGCCGAATCGGTGAAGTTCCTCACCGGCGAAGGGCGGCAGGTGTTCTTCGACGCCGAGCACTTCTTTGACGGCTACAAACGCAACCCGGAGTACGCGCTGCGCGTCATCGAAGCGGCGGCGATCAACGGTGCCGACGTGCTCGTGCTGTGCGACACCAACGGCGGCTCACTGCCTCACGAGGTGCAGGCGATCGTACGGGAGGTGGTCACCTACTTCGGCCCTAGTCAGGCCATTGGAATCCATACCCAGAACGACACCGGTTGCGCGGTGGCGAACTCCATCGCCGCCGTGGTGGGTGGCGCCACCCAGGTGCAGGGCACGGTGAACGGCTACGGGGAACGAACTGGCAATGCCAACCTTATGACCGTCATCCCGGACCTCACCCTGAAGATGGGCGTGAAGACGCTGCCGGAAGGGCGTCTCTCCCGCCTCACCCATGTGAGCCGCGTGGTGGCGGAGCTGGTAAATCTGCCACCCCACCCGGCCGACCCGTTTGTTGGCCAGTCGGCGTTCGCCCACAAAGGTGGGCTCCACACGTCTGCTCTCGGGCGCGCCGGTGGTGCCACCTATGAACACATCGATCCGACCATCGTGGGGAACCACACCCGGGTGCTCGTAAGCGATCTTGGGGGCCGGGCTGGCACCTCGATGAAGGCGGCGGAGTTCGGCGTCGAACTCGACGATCGAGCCTCGGCCAAGCTCACCGAGGAACTCAAACAACTTGAGTCCGAAGGATGGGTGTTCGAGGCGGCCGACGCATCGCTGGAACTGCTCATGCGGAGGGCTTCGGGCTGGGTGAATCCGTTTTTCGACGTGGAGGCCTACCGCGTCACGTCCTACCACCGCGAAGGCGCCGCGGTGGTCGACGACCGGGCGGAGGTGTCGGTCGAGGCCACGGTGAAGGTGTGGGTCGACGGTCTTCGGATCGCCGCCGTCGGTGAGGGGAACGGGCCGGTCAACGCCCTCGATTCCGCCCTTCGGTCGGCACTCGACAATCGTTACCCGGCACTGGCCTCGATCCACCTCACCGATTTCCGGGTGCGTGTGCTCGACGGCGGCGGTGCCACCGGTGCCATCGTCCGGGTGCTCATCGATTCGATGATGGGCGACCGAACCTGGACCACCGTGGGTGTGCACACCAACGTGATGGAGGCGAGCTGGCACGCCCTCGTCGATGGACTGGTGTTCGGTCTTCTCCACGCCCCGGAATAGCAGTACCTCGACCAATGACCAGCGCCGGTCTACGGTCGGGCGCCAGGGTTCGGTACCCAGCCGAGTACCTCGGCGAAATCGTGGTGTTCGCACGGCTGACGAGTGGCGGTCGCCCGGGTGACTCGGTCGAGGCGGAAGAGTCGACCTCCATGTCGTAGATGGCACCAGGCGACCAACGACCAGTGCCCCTCACGTGAGTAGAACCCAACCGGCTCGACCGAACGTTTCGTGAGTACACCGTCGCGGTCGACGAATGCGAGGCGTACAACGGTCTGGAGTCGGACCGAGTCTTCGAGGACCGATCGAATGCGAGGGTTCACCGCTCGTTCGTCGGTAACCGCAACGCGGAAACGATCGCGCAGGGATTCGACCGCAACCCGTCGTGGTTCGTCGAGCAGGTCAAGGAGTTTCCCGATCGCCGTGTGGCCGGCGTTGGCAAAGGGTGCGCCCGTCGCGAGGCTGGCAGCGATCACCAGCGCCACGATCTCGGCGTCGTCGAAAACTGCGATTGCCGGCTTCGAACGAGCGAGCGAGGCGGAGCCGCCACCGCGTCCGGGTTGGCCATAGAGCGGCACGCCGGCGTTGCGCAGGGCTGCAAGGTCTCGTTCGATCGTGCGCCGCGTAACACCGAGCTCTTCTGCCAGTTGTCGGGCCGGCACGATCCCGGGAGCGGCTCGGCGTAGTCGATCGCTGATCGCATAGAGGCGTTCAATTCGTTGCACCACGGGATTCTTCCCGAAACTCCGACATAGCGCTGTCGCATCGAGGGGCCATGATGGGCAGATGACGACAACATCCACATCACCGTCCCTCGGTTGGGTTCTCCTCTACGTCGAAGACGTGGCAACGGCCGCTTCCCTCTACGTCAGCGCGTTCGGGCTTACGGTTCGGTTTGCGCACGAATCGGGCGACTACACCGAACTCGAGACCGGCGCTACCACCCTGGCGCTGTGTAGTCGAGCGCTGGCATCGGAGTCCACGGGCCTCGATCTAGCCAAGGGTGCCAACGCCAACACCGGCGGCAACATCACGCTGGTGTTCGACGATGTCCCCCGTGCGTTCGCTCGCGCTATCGAGTCCGGTGCGACCTCGGTGCACGAACCGGTGACCAAACCTTGGGGGCAGGTGTCCTCCTACGTGCTCGACAACGACAGCAATCTGATCGAGTTGGCGTCGGCCATTTCCGGCTAGCGCGTTTTTTCCGGGTTCCTTGTTCGCTGTCTCGCTCGTTTGCTGCGGCCCGATTTCAGGCCGCCGACCGAGTGACTGTCGGTGTCAGGCAGCCGGCACTCGCACGAGGGTGTGATTGTTTCGGAGTGTGCCCGTCGAACCGGTGAGCACCAGACTCAACACCTGAGTTGGGGGCGTGCAGGGGATATCCAACGAGATCGTCGCACTTCCCGAGGGCGTGGGCTGATCAATCTTGATGCCATCGATCTCGACCGACATCGTTTCGGCATATTCGGATTCGTAGAGCAAGGCGACGGGATCGTTGAATGGGCAGCGGCGCACTTCATGATCGATGGAGAGGTTGGCGAGCCGAGGTTGGGCTGAGTCTTGCGGCGGTGCTGGTGCTGGCGTGGTCGGAAGCTGGTGGCTGATCGAAACGGCGTCGGCGCCCGTGCCGAGCCGGAGGGTGAGGGTGTGGGACCGACCGTCGCACGGGAGGGCGGCATCGTCGTACTCGTCGGCTTTGGCGCCAGAAGTGCTGATCAGATTCCCGTCGAGTCGAACCTCGCGAGGGGTGGCCGGGTCGACGCCGACCGTGATCGACAGCGGCGTGTTCGGCCCGTTGCAAGTTACGAGATGTTCCGATCGGAAGGCCCACATCGTGTCGAGCGGCAGCTTCTCGGGGCGTGCACCTTCGGGGGACGTTTCGTTCTTGTTTGGGTCGGTTTCACCATTCGCATCATTGACTCGCGGGGTGAGTTGGCGAGCAACCCCACCCGCCGTGGAGGGGGTACTCGTTTCCCTCGGATTGGACGCGGTGACGTTCGATGTTCCGCCAGTGGCGCCGCACGCGGCCAGACTGGTGACGATGGAGGAAAGCAGCAGTGTGCCGAACAGCCCAGGGTGGAACCGTCCGCCGACGTGCCGCAGTCGAGTGGGCATGAAAAGAATCCTACTGATCAACCCAACCTGGCGGCCTTCTCCGTCGTGTATCCCACGATGACCGCAGACATCGTGGTCGAAGAGCTCACTTTCGAGGGCTTCTTCCGGACGAACTACGCGCCGCTGGTGCGTTCGCTTTCCGTGGCCTGTGGCGCGGAGCGGGCGGCCGACGCCGTGCAGGAGGCATTCGTGCAAGCCAACCTTCGATGGCGACAGGTTTCCGACATGGATGTGCCGGCGGCATGGGTCCGACGCGTCGCCGTCAATCGGCTGATCGACGAGTCGCGCCGCGACAAACGGGGCGAGGACGCCATGACCCGAATGTCGGCAGCGTCGGTGATGGAGTTGGCCCCAGCGGACATCGATCTCGCTGATGCGGTGGGGATGCTGCCACAAAAGCAGCGTCTTGCGGTTTGCCTTTTCTATCTGCTCGATCTGCCGATCGATGAGGTCGCCACGCTCCTGAACTCCACCCCCGGCACGGTCAAGAGCAACCTCTACGACGCCCGTAAACGCCTGGCCCGCCACCTTGGAGGCTCCGATGACTGATCCGTTTGCCCCGCCACCACCGGCCGACGACGATGACATCATCGACGAGGAACTCGACGCGGAGATCGAGGCCGATCGTGCCGACGCTGGCGCGATCGGCGGTCTTGCCGGCGATTCCGCGCCGGACCAGGATTTCCCCGACGAGGGATTCGGTCGGAGATTTGATGCCGAGCAATTGGCCGTTCTGGGCGGGCAAATCGGCGGCTCCGCCACCGCCGCCATGGCGTCAATCGACCGCGATGTCGCTGACAGTGCTACGGGAGCGTCCGATGGCGGGGCTGATGGTCTGTTGCACCCACTTGACGACGCGAATTTCGGGGAGTCGCTCAGCGACCCGGCTCTGAAACAACGGCTCATGCGCCTTGCCCCTCGGGTGAGTGTGGAACCGGCGTTGGAGGCCACGCTCGCGGTGGCCAACCGTCGACGTTGGCAGCGCCGAGCTGGCACTGCACTGTCGGCTGCAGCGGTCGTCATCGCCGCACTCCTGCTCTTCCGCACCGGTTCCTCAGACCCGAACTCCCAGACGTTGTCCGCCGGCGACCCGGTCACGACGACAACGACGGTGGGTCCGGCCGACGGCACCCGGCTTACGCCCCGCACCCTTGACGACAGCGGAGCGACCACCAGCGTCTACGTGCCCGGTACCTTCGTGCCCGGCACCTACTTCCCAACGTTCCCTACCGTTCCCGGTGGTTCATCCACCACGAACACCACGACCGCCCCGCCAACGAGTACCACGCCACCCACCACGGCTCGGCCTTCGGGTGAGGTAAAAGTCTCCGTCGGTCCCGCATCCACCAGCGTCGCCGTCGGCGATCGGCTCAGCGTGCAGGTTGAGGTAGAGAACAACACCAACGCAGCGCTTTTCTACGTGTCGGGTAGCTCGTCGTGTCCACAGTTGGCCCGCACCACGGCTGCCACCTCGGCGGGGGCCCCGGTGCCCGGCTCAGGGCCGGGCGTCGCGTTCGTCGGTGAGGGTGCCCAGATTCAGGACCACCTCGAGAGCAACACCTTCGGGCCGGGCTGGGTGCTCGCCGATCCTTCCAAGAACACCGGGGTTTGCACCGCTGATAGTGGAATAACGTCCATCGCTGCCGGCCAAACCGGGTTGGCAACACTGTCGTTCGACGCCGATGCGGCGCCCGGCGGACTGCCATCGTCGTCCTTGCTGATCGGCACGTCGTTCACGTACTGGCCGTCCTCCGCCGATGCGTCAAGCAACGCGGCCAACGCCAAGACGGTTTCGTCCTCATCTACGGTCACGTGGGCCGACAGCGGCGTGCGCACCGGCAACATGAGTGCCGTGTACAACGGTGTGAACACCAACCCGCAGGTCCGAGCCTTTCTTGACGGCGCCGAAGGCGCTCAAGAGCGACAGTTCCTGTCCCGCATCGCCTTTCATGCCGGTTTTTGGGAGTTCCGACTCTCGGTGGCGGGATCGCCGGCCACTGCTCTTTTGGCAAAGGTCGATCCGTCATCCGGCGCCATCGTCGTCGGCTAACCGACGGGCGACGGTGGCGTACTGCGCGTTGGGGCTGAGGTTCCTCGCGCAAGCACTCACCGTTTAGGCTGCCGAGGCTATGGCTGCCCCGGAATACGTGCCCCGCCCCGCTGCTGAAAAGCCTCGCGTCTACGAAAGCCCACCGCATCGACCGGGCGGTTGGCGACAGGACCGACCCAGTGAGGTGCGTCGTCGTCAGCCGAGCGGCGGACGGCTCGGGCACCAAGGCCCCGACCAGGGCTATGCCCTCCGGTTGGCCCGACATTTCGACGAGCAACTTGTCCTCACCGCCGGCGAACACCGAGACGACGTTGTGGCGGGGTGCCTCGGCGTGGCCACCAAGCGGGCCTCTTCGTTCGGTCGTGCTCCCGTAATCCACGATCTCACCATCGCGTTCACCGTCTGGGGTTTTCTCACCGAGGCGCCGGCTGAGCTTGTGGCGCTCCGACGGGGCATGTTCGAGTCGGCGCATCACATCCACCACGACAAGCTTCGTCGAGCGATTGCTGATGCCGTCCCAGAGTCGGTACTGCGTCGGAGCCCGGCCGAAGTCGAAGCCCAATGGCGCATCGACTGGTCGAGCTGCATCGAGATCCCCGTCGAGCGTCCGCCGCTGCGTGCAGTGGGTTCGATCTCGGTCAGCCCGGTAGCGCCCGCTCCGCCCGTGGCACCGCTCCACGACCTCGAGGGTACAGTCGACGACGTGTGGTTGGAACCGGAGCCGCCCACTACCGCTGCCGTGTCCGCCTCGAGAGCCGACGTGGAGCCCGCCGATGCCGCGCCTGGGGTTCGGCGTACGAGTGATCTTGGTGGTCTGGGGGTTGATCCCAACGAGACGTTGCGGGTTGATCGCGATGAAGTTCGGGGGGCGTTGGCTGAGGTGCGCGCGGAGATGGCCGCAGCGTCGCCAGAGGCGGTGATCGAACCCGCTGCGTCTACACCTGTCGTTCCGGTGGCGTCCGCCGCGTCGACGGCCACGGCGCCGGTCGAGCCGCTTTCGGTTCGGCGTACGAGTGATCTCGGTGGTCTGGGGGTTGATCCGAAGGAGACGTTGCGGGTTGATCGCGATGAGGTTCGGGGGGCGTTGGCTGAAGTCCGCGCCGAGATGGCCGCAGCGTCGCCGGCCGAGGCGGTCGTCGATCCTGGTGTTGCATCCGCACCCGTTGCTCCCGTGGTGTCCGAACCGTCGACGTCCTCGGAGCCGGTCGAGCCGCTTTCGGTTCGGCGCACGAGTGATCTTGGTGGGGTAGGGGTTGATCCGAAGGAGACGCTGCGGGTTGACCGTGACGAGGTTCGGGGGGCGTTGGCCGAGGTTCGCGCCGAGATGGCCGTCGCTGCTGCAGCAACGGCGCTGGAGCCTTCAATCCCTGTCGCGAACGAAACACCAGACGATCGATTCGCGGCCGATCGATTCGCGGCGGACGATTCGCCGGCGGACTTTGGAATGGTCGATGAGCTTGAGCGTTTCTCCTCCCCGTCGCCCGATTCGCCGCCCTCGCAGCGAACCCCGGTGGCCCCGGTGCCGGTGAAGAGCAGCTCCCTCTTCAGCCGCGCCGCAACGCCCGACCAGGGAGACGTCGCCGAGGCTGCGCATTCAGCGGCGGATAGATCCGACGACGCTGATGGGTTGGTCGAATCGGAAGCACCCGACGCACCCACGGCGCCGACGGCCCCCATCGAAACGAAACCGGCGCCCGTTCGTCCCATCCCGATACGCAAGCCCCTCACGTACCAAGATGAGGAAGAAGTGGCGCGTTTGCTTGCCCAAGCCCGCCAATCCCTCCGTAAGCCGAAGAACTGAGCGTCGCTCCGGGTTTTACCCATGAGGTAGATCGGTTGCGCCCCGGACAGGGTGACAGCTACTCGGTGATCGTGATTGGGGTGCCGAGTGGAAGTTCTGCAACGAGTTTGCTCACCACATCATTGGGCATCCGCACACAGCCGTTCGAGGATCGAGTGCCGACGAGGCCGGGCTGGTTGGTTCCGTGGAACCCGATCACCGGCAGCCCATTGTCGAACAAGTCAAGCGCTTCGCTATAGCCGTTTGTAGAGAGAATCCACGGGCCGTAGGAGCCGCCGGTGTAGCTCTGCTGTACTTTGTCGTTGAGGTAGAAACGGCCGGTCGGTGTGGGCGTGCCTAGCGTGCCCACCACCACCTTGGTGTCGGCGATCACCTCATTGCCGTTGAAGGCCTTGAGGTGGAAGTCCGACAGGTCCAACTCGATCCGGTGTTGCACTACCGTGACCGTCACGTCCGCGGTGCGAACCCACCCTTCGGTGCGATTCGGCCGGGCGGGAACGAGCACCTTGAGCCACTCGCCGTCATTCTGGGTGACCAGGAAGGCCAGGGGACCCTTAAAATACGTGGGATTCGTGTACGCCCAGCCCAACGAGGTGCGCCGGGCCCCGGCCGAGTTGAGGTTCTCACGAGGGATCTCCGGAAGCCCAGGGATGGCGCCGTTGCCCGACGCCTGCGGCTCGACGATTTTGGGCTGAGTGGGAGGTGGCGTGCCGTCGCAGATCGGGCTGCCACTCGGCCCGGCACCCTTGGCGGTGACCACCTCCAACTCGCACCCTTTTGCCGTGGCGACCTGTACCGTGTTCACCGGCAACGTGGTGGCGGGGAGGGTGGTCGTTCCTTCGGGATTTGACGGAGCCGCAGCGCTCTGAGGCACAGCTGGGGCAAATGGTTCGTTCGTTGCCGATGTTTGCATCGCTTCGTCCGCTTTGCCGCATGCAGATACGAACGCAACGGTCATGGCGACTACTACGGCCACGACAACAACGAATCGTTTGTGTGGAGACTTTGGGGCGGTGCGAGGCAATGATCCTTCGTTTGCCGGACGGCGGGTTCGGGACATCAGCCGGGCACACTACCGGCGAGTCAACCCGTACTCGAAGCAGGGGGGCAGCGCCAGTACCATGCCGCCCGTGCCCAGCCCCACCGTCCGTACCCGTTTCGCTCCCTCGCCTACAGGGTTCATGCATTTGGGGAGTGCCCGCACCGCCCTGTTCAACTGGCTGGCGGCGAGGCACGCCGGTGGGGAGATGCTGCTCAGGATCGAGGACACCGACGCCGAACGCAGCCAGCCCGAAGTCATCGACATGATCCTCGGCACCCTCGAATGGTTGGGCATCGACTGGGACGGGGAGGTGGTTTACCAGTCTCAGCGCGCCGCCGATCATGGTGCCGCCGTCGACTCGTTGTTCGCGGACGGCAAGGCCTACTGGTGCGCGTGCAGCCGTGACGACGTCGACCTCCGGCACAAAGAACGAGGAGGCAAGCCTGGCTACGACGGTTTTTGTCGTGACCGTGGTTTGGCCGCCGGCGCAGATCGTGTGGTGCGATTCCGATCACCGGCCGACGGCGACACGGTGATCGACGACGTCATTCGTGGTGAAGTGCGCTTCGCCAACGCCGACATCGAAGACTTCGTGATTCGGCGTTCCAACGGTTCCGCCATGTTCATCACGGCCAACGCCGTTGACGACATCTTCATGGGTATCACCCACATCGTGCGCGGCGAGGACCTGCTCCC
The DNA here is from genome assembly GCA_031415655.1 of Actinomycetes bacterium. Classification (GTDB taxonomy): domain Bacteria; phylum Actinomycetota; class Acidimicrobiia; order Acidimicrobiales; family Acidimicrobilacustridaceae; genus JAKOVR01. Next base: position 41,492 of record JANOSD010000114.1, on the reverse strand, counting down.
CGCCACTCCGAAGATCGTTCTGCTTCGCGAGAGTCTGCACGCCGTCGACCGCCCGACGTTTGCCCATCTTCCGCTCATTGTGAACGAGAAACGCCAGAAACTGTCGAAGCGGCGCGACGACGTGGCCCTTGAGAGCTATCGCGATCGAGGGTTCCTTCCGGAGGCGATGGTCAACTATCTCGCCACGCTTGGATGGGGGCCGCCCGACGGGGTGGAAGTGCGGCCGATTGCCGAGATCATTGGTCTGTTCGAGCTATCGAGTGTCACGAAAAGCAGCGCGTTCTTCGACGTGAAGAAGCTCGAGAGCTTCAACGGCGACCACATACGTAACTTGTCGGCGGCCGACTTTGTGTCTCGAACGCTGCCATTCGTTCGAACCGCGTTGCTTCCGGTTGGGGCCGATCCCGCATCCTTCGATCCCGCCGCGTTCGAGGCGATGGCACCGCTGGTACAGGAGCGGGTGAAACGCCTCGACGAGGCGCCAGATTTCGTCGACTTCCTCTACCACGACCCGGCGATGGATCCCGATGCGTGGGCCAAGACGATGGAGAAGGATGCCGACCTTGCCCGGCGCATGCTCGACGCCGCCATCGACCTTCTCGGCGCCCTCGCCGTGTGGGAGCCGGTGGCCATCAACGATGCCGTCATCGGGTTCGCCGATGCGAATGAGATTTCCCGAAAGAAGGCCCAGGGTCCGATCCGTGTGGCGATCACGGGTCGAGCGGTCGGTCCGCCGCTGTGGGAAGCCATGGCTGTGCTGGGGCGTGAGGTAAGCCTCGATCGGTTGGGCCTCGCACGAGCATCGGTCGGCTGACGCAGGGTGGGTCCTCGTCGCCTCTTTCGCTGGTTCCGCCGTTCGGTGATGCTCGTGGTCCTCCTGCTCGGTGGCTACCTTGGCGTGACGTTCACCCAGGTATGGATGGCGAGCCGATCCGACGATCGCACGCCATCAAGCGCGATCGTGGTGTTGGGGGCCGCGCAGTGGAACGGCAAACCGTCGCCGGTGCTCGCCGAACGACTCGACCACGCGGCGGAGCTCTACAAGGCGGGTGTGGCGCCGATGGTGATCGTCACCGGGGGCAAGCAGACGGGGGACCGCGTGACGCAGGGGATGGCGGGCTTCCAGTACCTCCTCGCCAAGGGTGTCCCGGAGAAGGCGTTGAAGGTGGAGGTTGACGGCACGAATACCTACGAGGAGATCTCGGCTGCCGGGCTCATCGTGCGCAACGCCGGCGCGGCCCCGAACGTGACGCTGGTGTCCGACGGCTACCACATGCTGCGATCCCAAAGCATCGCCGGGGAGCTGGGCCTGCGGGCGTTTGGGTCGCCCACGTCGGCGGAATCACCGAGCCGTTCGCTGGCGCGGGAGACGGCTGCGGTCTCGGCCGGTCGAATCGTGTCATTCCGGCGCCTGAGCAACTGGGCCTGAGCAACTGGGCATGAGCAACTGGGCCTGAGCAACTAGGCATGACTGACGGGTGGTCCACTCACGGACACCGATCCCGCCGGGGACCCCCTTGACCGGCGCCCGACGTTTCGAATCGGTTTGGGGGCCGAATCGGTTTTCCCGAACGGCGTCTCACTGACTACTGTCTCTCCGCTACCCATTCGGGGGTGGTGTAATCGGCAACACAGGTGATTCTGGTTCATCTATTGGGGGTTCGATTCCTCCCCCCCGAGCGAAATTCGCAGTACCGCAGTATCAGCCGGACGGCTACGGTCGTCCGTACCTAGCCCCCATCGTCTAGCGGCCTAGGACACCACCCTCTCAAGGTGGCGGCACGGGTTCGAATCCCGTTGGGGGTGCCAAGAAGACCGCATGTATTGATTGGTCAGAGGGCATAGAGGCCATGGTGCTTGCGTCGAACGTCCGGCCGGCCGCGGACCACACGGAGCTGGAGGACCTGGACCGTGCCTGGACCGCGCCGATATAGCGATCGCTGTGAGGTCTGTGGGAGTTCTCAGGCGGTGGAGAAGGGCGAGCGAAGCTGCCGAACGGCGTCGCGTGCTGGCCATGGCCCGAATTCAAGTCACGCGGCGGAGTCCTTGCCGAGGTGCACCGGGACGCGGCGGTCTTCGTCGTCGAATACGGCGACGAGCTCGAGGCGGGCGCCGAGGGCTTCGAGGTATTGGCGCAGGGTCGATACCCGTACGTCGTCGGAGTGCTCGAGCTTGGAGATCGCGCCCTGGGTCACGTCGAGCCGACCGGCGAGCTCGACCTGGCTAACCGCTTGGCGGTGACGCAGCTCGTAGAGGCGGATCTCCTCGAGAGTCTCGGCCCGCTTGACGGCAAGACGTTCGGCGGCGCCGGCGCGGGTGTCGACTTCCTTGCGGAGCTCGGAAAACTTGGTTCGTGCCATCAGATCAGCCCTTCGTCGCGGAGCTCGGCCAGGAACGTGTCGTAGAGGTCGTCAGCCAACGGGACCGCCACCTCATACCAGGCGTTCCAGTCGCCGCTCTTGTCGCCCCCGACCAGCAGGATGACCTGCCGGCGCGGATCGAACATGAACAGCACACGCAACGTACCGCCCTGGCTGGCACGCAGCTCCTTCATGTTGTGATGTCGAGACATCTGGATGCGATCGACCACGGGGCGACCGAGGTCGGGGCCTCGCTCGCCTAGCAGCGTCACGCGATCGGTGACCGACTCTTGCTGGTCCACGGTGAGGCCTTCCCACCAGTCGATGAACTCGTCGGTCACCTCGACGTCCCACACCGACCAAGTATGAGCTACAGGTCATCATGAGTCAATACTCATATCGAGCCGGACGGACGGCATCCATGAGCTGGAGCGAAGCCCTTTCCCACTTGGACGTGTGGTAATCCTTTTGGTAATCCAAGGGGCGTACCGGGATGGGGTTCGTTGAACTCTCAAGGTGGCGGCACGGGTTCGAATCCCGTTGGGGGTGCTCTGTTGTCGCAAGTCAGCGGGTGTCCCCGCGACATCGATGTCGTCGAAACGGGGGCGTTTCGCCACCAGAATATGGTGGCAGGATCGACTGGTGGCGGCCGATCGCCGGGTCGTTGCGCAACATCGCCGCAGGTCAGACGGTTGTGTAGCTGCGTACGACACCACCTGTTCGCGGTGGGAACGCCGGGCCGAGCGACCGGACGCGCACGGGCGGACCGCAAGTCGTGATGCTTGACGTCCCCAGCGCGGGTCGAGCACCGCAGGTCAGGTCGGAGGCGGCAGCTCGAACGTGTCGAGCGACGGGAACCGTGATCGCAGGTTGTCGAGAAGATCGACGTCGGCCATCGGAGGATGCCGCCGCTTGCTCGCCATCGTGCGAAGCAGGAGTGCGAGCTTGGCCGGCGACTCGAGCGACGCCGCGTTGACGAACGCGTCGGTCGTGAGCGCACCCCACAGGCGATTGCTGCGGGCGGTGCTCGTTGCCCAGCCGTTCAGCTCGGTGTGGAAGGCGTTGTCGGCGGTGATGACGAAGTCGGCTTCGTGGTGGATCGCTGCGCGCACGACGTGGCGGTCCTTGGCGTTGATCGTCTCGATGTCGTCGACGAGCACTTCAGGCAGGGGATCGCTGCCGCCTTCGACGAATCGGCGCACGGCCTTGAACCGACGTTCGACTCCCTCAGCCTTGTCGGGGTAACGCGCGAGCGCGTTGCGTCGGGCTTCGTCGATGATCTCCGGTGATGCGATGACGGTGCGGATGATTCCGACTTCTTGTGCGGTCAGCAAGACATCGCAGCACCACACGGGAAACAGGACGCATGCGTCGAGCACGACGCGAGAATCGAGAAGTCGGGGTTGGCTGTCGCTTGTCGGCATGAGGGGTCCGAGGTGGGCGCATCAGCGTAGGACGCGATCAGTCGTCGAGAAATCCGAGCTCGTCTGACGTGGCAAGGATGTCGTCGAGCGCCTGGCGGCGCTGGTCGATCATCTTGCGCATGTAGGCCTTGACGGCGGCTCGCGGAATGCGTCGGTGCCCCGTGTCGCTCGTACGTCGGCACGAGAGCTCGCCCGAGTCGAGGAGCTTCACGATCGTCGGCCGCGAAAGCCCGAGCATGTCGGCGGCCTGCTGCGTGGTGATCTCGTCCTCGGGAGCAGAGGTGAGCAGCGCGAGCACGGCGTCACGCATGGCGTCGACCAGTCGTTGGGGAAGGTCAACGGCAACCGTGTCGTTTGCGCCGGCGACGTGTACCGGAGCTCCGTCGAGCAGCGCCAGGAAGGTGCGCAGGTCGGCGTGGCTGTCGGTGAGGTGAAGGCCGTGCAGCAGCGGAGGGAGCGCCGCGATTTCGGTGCCTGCGAACTCAACGTGCACATCGAGAATGGTCATGACCATCAGTGAAGCCGAGAATCGAAGGAAACGCAACGCATATCGATTATTTCGATCACTGTCATCAGCGACGAGACGGCGTGGCCGCGTCCGCGAGCGAAGGCCAACGCGTGTGCAGGTCAACGACTGTGTGGGAAACGCGGAGGCGGACGGATGCCTTCACCTTTCTCGCGGAGGTGGCAGTTGCCTAGTGATGTCCGCTGGTGTCGGCGGGTCCATCGTCGGGTCGGCGATCTCAAGCAGTTCCACCCGTGGGCGTCCGACTGCATCGAGAGCTTGTTCTCGGGTGAGCCCAGCCAGTGTTGAGATGTGTCGCAGCCGACCGTGGTTGGTGCGGCCGACTACGAACGCCCCGAGCATGCGTTGCTGCCACGCGTAGGTCGTGACCGGCACGCCAATGATCGATGGCGGAAGTGCAAGCAGTCCGAGCGCGGCGTACAGGGCCAACTGGTCGTCGAGCACCACTGGGCTCGCGGTCGTCGAGTCGGCGTCGCTCACACGGCGAGGTCGGGATCGTGGTTCGCGTCGCTGATCTCCCGCGCCAACTGCCCGTCGCTCAATGCCGTCGCGAGGCCATCGAGGTTGACGACGCGCCGTGGCTCTCCGCTCGATGCCGGCGGCCGGCGCAGCTGCACTTTCTCCCGGCGTATCCCCGCGCCGCTCGGCGTATTGAAGCCGTGGGCGGCAACGTCAGCCATGACGTCATGGTAGTGAGGGGGCGGGGTGCCCGACTGGTGGCCCGCCGCCGCCGTCGCGCATCCATCGGGCCGGGAAAGCGCCGGCGGTATCGCTTCGCTCGTGCGCAAAAGCACTCGTCGTCGTAGGGCGGACGGGAGCTGCCGGGTAACGAACACCTCGTCCGGTAGCATGGTGAGGACATGATCGCCGCCGGTCCTTCGATCTCTGGCCAGTCGGGGGCCACGCTAGGACGAGGCCAAATATGAGCTGTAAGTCATCATGAGTCAATACTCATACCGAGCCGGACGGACGGCATCCATGAGCGGGAGCGAAGCCCTTTCCCACTCGGACGTGTGGTAATCCTTTTGGTAATGCACGGGGCGTACCGGGATAGGGGAGGCTGGACTGGTCGGACGGCGGACCGGACCTGACCTGCGGAAACGGGTGGCCCGGTATGGCCCGGATGGGGTTCGTTGAACTCTCAAGGTGGCGGCACGGGTTCGAATCCCGTTGGGGGTGCCAGGAAAATCGCTGGTCAGCCGTCAAAGGGCAAGCGAAGGGAATCCTCCTCACGCTCGACGAGTTGGCCAAGCTTCTACGACCAGGGCCGATCGTGTCCGGCGCGTAGTTGTCGACCCAGGGACGGCCGAGCGGGTCGGTGATCTGCGACCTCCCGCGACAGGACCGAAGTTGTCTGATGGTTACGGCCGTTCTTCCGGGTCGGATACGGTCGCCTCGCCCTCGGACCCCGCGGCAAAGGAAGACCGATAACCCATGCCCTCGGCCGCACTGCACGCGTGGAAGAACGACAGCGCTGCGCGGCTTGATGAGCTACTCAAGATCCATCAAGAAGTCGCCGGAGCGGGACGGGGTCGGCCGTGGGGTACCGAGCAGTTGAACCGAAGCCTCTTTGTTGCTTTGGTCGCGCAGTTCCAGAGCTATTCCGTCGCCCTTCACGACCTCGCCGTTGACGTCCACGTCGATGTGGCACCGGCAGAACAACAGGCATTGATGCGACGGCTCATGACCCTCGGTCGAGCCCTCGAATCCAAGAATCCGCGCACCGATCACCTGGGCGCCGACTTCAGCAAGGTGGGTCTCGCCCTCATCAAGGACCTCAAGGCCATCGGACCTGCCTCGCAAGCCCGACTCCGTCACCTTGACCTCCTCATCGACTTCCGCAACGCCATCGCTCATGGCAACGAAGCCGAGATCTCGGCTATGGCTCTGGCACGGGGAATCAAGCCGACCAAAGCAGCCTTCGTGCGGTACCGTGGCTTTCTGAACCAGCTCGCGCCGACGATGGATCGCACGGTGTCCACCCAGCTGGCTTCGGTTCTCAACATCCGGGCACCCTGGTGAGCACCATGCCACAAACCAAATTCCGATTCGGACAATCCGTTCTTCTCCAATGGGGTCTCTCTGAGGTCCGCGGCAGGGTGCAACGCGTTTATGGCGAGGGTTCAGCTCTCCGAATCGTCGTGGCACTGGATCCCGAAGAGAGCGAATGGATCGTCGACGAACCGACAACCGTCGCCGTCCTCGCGGACGAGGTCCGACTCGCCCCACCAGCGGCCTAACACCGAACTGCTCAAGCGTTGTGATGGGGGATGGCCGTCAACGAAGCAGCAGTGCGTCGCTGCTCGGTGCCACCATCGCAACTGGCCATAAGGGCGCCCGGGGTCACGATGACGAAGACGATCTACCGACACGGACAATCGCTCCTGATCAAGTGGGACATTTCCGACGTGAAGGGTCGGATCGGGCGCGTTTACCGCGAGGGCCCGACTGTTGAGTTGGTCGTCGCCCTCGATCCCGAGCGGAGCGGCTACATCGTTTTCGAGCCGACGACGGTCGCCGTCCCGGCCGATGAGGTCTGGATCGTCGAGCCAGCCTCGTGGCGGCGGATCACGCACGATCAAGAACCTGCACAAGTGTGAAGTCACCGGAAACAAGTTGGCGTGGCCTGACGACCTCCGGGAGACAGCGCCTCTCAGCGACACCGTCCATGAAGGATCGGTCGGGCATTGGCCTGACCCCTATGCATCGTCCAGCACCGAACGGTGACGCGATCCCCAGCGGCGTCGCGCTCGAGCAGCATGGCGACGTCCGTCGCCGTAGAGGTTGTGCGGCACGCGGACGCGGGCGGCGAGCCGGGGCGTGGAAACCGGGGACTCGGCCGATAGCGCGGGACTCGAAACTTGATGCCTCGGGGGCGTGCGGCCGTGACGACTTTGATTGGTGGTTGGGCCGGGTCGGTTCGACGCTCGCGTTGAACACCGTGTCTGCGCCTCATTCGGAGGCATTTCCTACTTGGACGTGTGGCAATCCTTTTGGTAATCCACGGGGCGTAACGGCGCATGGGAGGACGGACTGGTCGGACGGCGGACCGGACGTGGCCTGCGGAGACGGGCGTCCCGGTATGGCCCGGATGGGGTTCGTTGAACTCTCAAGGTGGCGGCACGGGTTCGAATCCCGTTGGGGGTGCTCTGTTGTCGCAGGTCATCAGTGTTGCGGCTCGATGCTGGTAGCTGCGGAACAGCGTTCTCGAGCCGACATGGGATTACCAAAGGTTGCCAACCTGTGGGAACTCCTGTGGGAACAAGCACGCGACAGTCGCGAGGGACGCCTGGCCTGAGCACCCGTTGAGCGGAGGTCAGCCGTGTCCGATGGGGATGCGTTCGCCGTCGAACACTGCGGTGATCTCGAGTTCGCCGCCGAGGGCGTGCACGTAGCGCAGGAGCGTCGACAGGTGGACGTCGTCTTGGCGCTCGATGCGCGAGATGCCCGATTGGGTGGTCGACAGCGCCTCGGCGAGCTCGGTCTGGGTGATCTCGCGGATCTTGCGGAGCTCGGCCAAGCGCATGTCGAGTTGTTCTCGTACGACCTCGGCCTTGGCGGCGTCGACGCGTGCGCGCCGAACCGGGTCAGCGTCGATCTTGGCCCTGAGTGTGTCGAAGTGCTTCTTAGCCATCGTTCCGCCCTTCTCGTTCGTCGAGTTCCGTGAGGTGTTCGTCGTAGAGGTCGTCGGCGATCGGAACCATCTCCTCGTACCATCGGTCCCAAGCGCCGGTCTTGTTCCCGCCGATGAGCAAGATCGCCTTGCGCTCCGGGTCGAATGCGAACAGCACCCGGAGGGCGCCCTCCGCGCTCGCTCGGAGCTCCTTCATGTTGTGGTGTCTCGAGCTCTTGATCTGGTCGACCGTCGGTCGGCCAAGCATCGGCCCGAGCTCTTCGAGCACCTCCACGCGGCCAGCAACAGCGTCTTGGGCTTGCTCGTCGAGCTCGTCCCACCATCGTTCGAACTGATCGGTGTATCTGACTTCCCAGCCCACATCGTCGAGCATAACGCAAGAGTGCTAGCACGTCAACGTGCTTCTAGACCCGGTCACGGTCCCGATGCTCCGAGGTAAGGGGGGACGTGATGCTGGCCTTGGTGCGGGCTCGGACGTACGCGCCGTCACGTCGGCCACCACCCTCAACGCGAGCCAGTTGGTAGTCCGTTTGGCAATCCTGGAGCCGGCACGAGTCGGCACACGGCGGCACCAGCTGAACGGCGCGCCGCACAGCACAAGCACGAACGGCACCAAGCGCCACTCGTCGTATGGGCGTCTTCGAACTCTTCAGGTGGCGGCACGGGTTCGAATCCCGTTGGGGGTGCCACGGAAACCGCTGGTCAGGCCCAGTTTGTACGGTCCAGTCGGGTGGTGGCCGGCGGCTTGACAGCCGATGTGACACCAACTCCCGATTGCGGCCTCAGGTTGTCAGATGCTCACAACCTGGATGTTCGGGTATCCGGAGGCGAGGCGGGCGAGATCTTTGTCGTCGACGGTGACGATCACGCCTCCGCCGGCTTCGACCGCGACGGCGACACAGTGGGCGTCGGCCATGAGGGTCGAATCCGCGCGTGCAGCGCGCAAGACGCCACCGACATAACGAGCAAGCTCTCGGTCCGTGTCGCGCACGTCGATGAAGCTCTCACGGCTGAGACAGGCATCGACGACTTGATTGTGACCGGCTCCGCGATAGAGCTCGGCGAGGATGACTGCGGGGGTGACGATGTCACGACGAAGGCGACGTGCGGCTTCGATTGCCGCTCTGACTTCGTGGAAACGGGGGCCCTTTTGCCTGGCCAATACCGAGAGCGCCTCGGCGTCGAGCACGAGGGCTTTGCTCATCCGAGCAGGTCCGTGTACTTCTTCACGAGCCCTTCGTTCACCGGGGCGTGTTTGCCTTCGAGTTCGGTGAGCATCTCGTCGAGGAACCGGTGTCGTCGCCGTCGCTCGACTTCAGCTCGAATCGCTTCGTTGACCTGCGCGGAGAGTGCTTCGCCGCCAGCTTCCAGTTCGGCGACGAGGTCCTCGTCCAGCGACACGGACACCTTTCGCTTCTTCGTGAAAGTCATACCAAGAGCTTACGAAAGTAGGACCGTTGCGCGACCACAGATCCGATTCCTGCCGCTGAAGTCCTTCGTCCACTTTCCTCACCACAACGTGGATGGCCAATCGTGGCAGAGTTTTCCGGCCAGGCTGTTGGGGGATCTCGGCCGTCAGGCGGGTTGTACCTTGAGTCGGTGCGGAGTCGTCGTGTGGATGGCGAGGGCGGTGATGTCTTCGGGGTCGCTGGTGACGATGAGGACCTCATCCCGTACGGCGTGGGCATCGGCGAGGGCCACGACGATCGCGTCGATTCCTGACGGGGGTGGATCAGTGCCGGCACGGCGGCACTGGGTACGGAGTTGGCCAGCGGCGAAGCCGAGATGTTCGTCGACGGAGTCGATGGCAACGAACTCGAGGAGGCGACGCACGTGGTAGTCACGCCCGGGGTGGCCGGTGAGTAAGCCTTCAGCGAGGACCGCCGCAGGCATGGCGAGCTCATCGACGCGCTCGCGCAGCACACGGAGGCGGGCTCGGCCGCGCTCGGTCGCAGGCGATAGGGCAGAGATGGCTCCGGTGTCGAGGATGGCGATCAACTTGCCGTCCGGCGCTGAATGGAGCGTGGCCGGACTGGGGTTGACCGGGCCGGGGTTGACCGGGCTGGCGTTGATCGGCGGCGTTCCGGACCTGCGCCTGTGGATTCGCCGGTTGGGACGGGGCGGGAGCTCTCGAGCCATTTGTTGGCTGCGCGCATTGCTCGCGCCGAGGGTGGGCCATGTTCGGCGTCGAGAATATCGAGCCAAGCGTCGAGGCTGGCCATACGAGCGCGCCGATCGAGCTCGGTGAGGATGGCATCACGAGCAAGGGCCGATACGTTCAGACCGGCATCGCGGGCCCGTTGGTCCAGGTCCTCGGGGAGGCTGATGTTGCGGCGTGTCATACACATACTTTACACACGGTCGGGAATCCAACGATCGGGAGTTACACCGAAGTTCCTCCAACGTTTTCGCCACCACTCGCTCGTACGCTGCGGCACGTGTTCGAAACCCGTTGGGGGTGCACGTGGCTCTACGACTGGCGGCCACTCCGTGACCGGACCATCAACGGATCGTCAGAGCGGTGCGACTCGAATTGCGCCGCGAATTCGTCCCGCCAAGCGGGTCATGTCCTCGACATCGGACGTCACGATGGTGACGGGTTTGGGGCACTCGTCGGCGGCCTGTCCGATCGTGGCGTCGACGGAGGAGACTCCGGCGTCGACGCTGATTCGGCTGGCCTGGTCGGCCCGTTCGGTGGTGAGGGGCCAGTCCACCGCACGGGTCAACCAGTTGATATGGGCCGATGATCGGTGGGAGCGATCCCATCCGGCTTCGACCCGAGTGGCGACCGGTACCACAACACGAGGGGAGTCGGGGCGGCGACGATTTCGGTCGTTCACGATATGGATGATCGCCAACGCGTCACTGTGCTTCGGGTGACCGACATCCTTCAGCGCCTGGATTGCCTCGCAGTCGAGGATGATCGTGGCTGGGCGTTTGGTCTTCGACGGCATCAGGCGGCCGAACTCTGACTTGGTCGCGGCTTGCGGTGGCGAGCGCCGATGCGTAGACGAGCACATCGTCTCCTGTGGCTCCAGCCCATCGTTCGGCTACCTCTGCCGCGGCCTGAGCGAGGAGATCCCGATCATCGGCGAGTGGGGCGGCGTCGAGACGTGCGGCGGCGAGCGCGAGTTGCAGGAGAGATGGCCGCTTCTTTGGGTGCTTGCGATAGTGATCGTCGAGCGCCAACTGCTGAGCGAAGGCTTGGACGCGGTCCCGAAGGGCCTGGTTCGTCGCATCGTTCGCACTGGTGTCCATGCCCAGCTCGACGGCGACGCGGACCGCTTCGTGGAGGACGGTGGGAAGCCGGGTGGACGTGACTGTCGATTCGGTGCCTTGTTCGAGCGCGTCAAGCAGCTTCAGTAGGTCTCTCGTTTGAGCCATTGGAATCTCCGATCGAGCGACGAGGACACCGTTGTAACAGGTGAGTTCCCGTCACCGCCTCGCTGCCCGTGACTGACCGCAATTCGAATGTCCTTCGAGCGTGACAACCCGTGAGCATGCCGACGCCGTGACGTCCGGTTGTCAAGGGACATTGAGAGGTACTTGTAGGCGGCCAGTAGGAATCCTTGGAGGCGGTCACGAGAATTCCTTGTGTGCGGCCACGGTTGTCCCGGGTCCGGTGGGGGTTCGGCCCCGACGAGAGGGGAGACAGATGAGCGCAACGAGAGCCCAGGGGAACGCCACCGTGCGCGTCCGGGCACGGGGGCGAATCGACATCCGTTGCACGCAAGACCTTTCGCAGACGACGGGGCATGAATGACTTCCGCTCATTAGGACGGTCGCCTCTCGCAGCAACACCTACGCAGCACCAACACTTCGTGAACTCCACCTACGCGGCGACCGTGTGCATCGACGATGTCCTCGACGCGATGCGGCGGTTTCGACTGGTCCCGCGGCAGTCCTCAGCGCACCAAAAAGACGTCGAATTCGTCGGATAGGGTGGGGCGGTGCGACGGGGCGTGACCGAGCGTGGCAGACGCAATCCTTCGGGACGCGTGTATGCCGTCTCCGGGGTTCCCCCGGGGTCATCACTCGTACCTTGCCGCGGCACCGCGAGCACCCAAGTGCGCTGGCGCGCACGCTGGTGCGCGCACGACAGGACTGGTCGGCACGTCCCGTCGCACACCCCATGAGTCGCCGCCACAACGATGCCCTTCAGTCAGTCGCTGATGCGATTGGCCGGGCGTTTCTTGCCGGGGAATGGGAACCGACTTCGATGGCCGAGCGGGCCAAGATTGCGCTCGAGGACGAGCGCAAGTGGCTCGACCGTGTGGCTCACATGGTCGTCAGATGCTTTAAGGACCGACCCGCAGACAGTCATCGTTCCCTCGCCGAACTCGTTCGTTCTTCTCCTGATCTGATCGAACGGCGGCGCAAGGACGCAGCCAAGGACCGTCCGATCTGGACCGTCACTGCTCCTCTCGTCCTGAGCCAGATGGCCAAACGCAGGTGGGACGTCGTCCCCCTTGATTCTGTCGCTGACGTGGCCGTTTTGTTCGGCCTCCATCCCACGCACCTCGCCTGGTATGCCGACGTGCGGTCACTGGAACGAAGCGCCCGAGAAGAGCCGTTGCGCCACTACACCTATCGTTGGATTCCCAAGCCCACCGGCGGCGCACGACTGATCGAAGCTCCCAAGCCAATGCTGCGATTGTTCCAGCGACGCATCCTGCAGGAGATCCTCGATCCGATCCCCGCGCACGACGCTGCCCACGGGTTCCGCCACGGTCGGTCCATTCACACCTTCGTAGAGCCCCACGTCGGGCGCGAAACGGTCGTCCGAGTCGATCTCGAGAGCTTCTTCCCGTCGATACGCGCCTCACGGGTGTTCGGCATTTTCCGGATGGCCGGCTACCCCGAAGCGGTGGCTCACACACTTACCGGAATGGTCACCAACGCCGTGCCGGACCACGTGTTGTGGGCTGGCGCGGTCCGTCATGACAGAGACCACGGGCGATCCCGGATGGATGACCGGCCGTACTTCCGAACCCCACATCTTCCGCAAGGTGCACCCACATCGCCCTGTCTCGCCAACCTCGCCGGCTACCGCCTGGATCGCCGCCTTGCGGGGTTAGCCGAATCGATGGGGATCGCCTACACCCGCTACGCCGACGACCTCGCGTTCTCGGGGGACCGCGACTTGGCCCGATCGGCGCACCGCTTCGTTGATCTCGTGAGCGCCATCTCGATCGAGGAAGGCTTTCGCCTCAATCCCCGCAAGACCCGAGTGCGTCGAGCGTCCGAACGCCAGCACCTTGGAGGGTTGGTGGTGAACAAGCGACCGAGCGTGGCGCGATCCGACTACGACCTACTCAAGGCGATCATTCACGATGCCGTGGCACACGGTCCGGCCCACGCCAACAGGAACAATCACGGGGACTTCAAGGCGCATCTGCTCGGGCGCATCGGTTGGATCGACGCGAGCAATCCGGCCCGTGGAGAGAAGCTGCGCCGGATGTGCGACCAGATCTCGTGGTGACAGGCCCGCTCGGGTTCGCGACGCGTGGGAAGCTGACGCGAAGACGCCGCGTCGAACAATCGGTGTCCTGGTAAGCGATTTCCAACCGGGGTTTCACCAATGTTGCGGAAGCGTGTGAACTGCTTGGCGCTGGCCAGCTTCATCTCTTGGTAGGGTTCTGTCTGCGCTCCATCTGAGGTGTGAGCTGATTCGGAGCTTCTGGCTTCCTTTGCCGTGCTTAACGGCGACCACGTCCAATCCGTGAAGGAAACAGAGGTACTCCCATGGGTCTCGTTCCCCATTCCCCCGACCGCGACGACCAGGATTTCCCGTTGCTCGAAGCGCTTCGTCTACGCGGCCCGGCCGACGTAGTCGAGTGGGCCAGCCGTGACAGCAGCATTGGTGCAATGAGTTGGCCTGAAGTGCATCACCTCGATAGCCATGGCGCCATTCGGTGCGGGTTTCGGGCCTTCTCTCGCGACTCGATACGACGGTGGGCCGAAGACCCATCGGACCTGCATCGCTCGAGGCGGGAGGGGCTCGCCGCCGGACCGTGCCCGCCCGACTGGCTGATCATCGAATCTCGACAACGTTGGATGACGAGTGGGGTGCTGGTGACTGAGGCTGACGCGCAGGCCTTCGAGGTTGTCCACCACGAGCTCGCGGTCATCGGTGTTCGGCTGCTCGACGTGATGATCTTCGACGACGAGGCGCACTGGTGGTCCATGGGTCAACTCCTCTCTGGGGGGTACGTCGATGAGCCTGCATTGACGTGGCCAACGCCAGTGCTCCGCCCACCGGCGCGCGGTCGGGCGTCCTCTCGAACCCGGAGGCGACCACCAACGCGTTGACCGGAAGGCCCACGCGTTGATGCCTTTCGCCACTACAAAGGACCTGCGTCAGCATTTCGGGTCCTCGGCCTTTCTCCTCGGCAGTCGAGGTGGAAAACAGGCCGGTAGTATCGCGATGTGTGCGGCGTTATCGCTCGTTCGCCGGAGCAGGCGCCGACACGCCGCCGAAGTCGAGCACGGCGAGCAGGCACCGCGACGGGGAACGGAGTTCGGATTGTCGCGTTTTGTCGGCGACCTACCCGGGGCAGCGATCAATGGCCTCTCGGATCAGGGTGAACCGACGGGCAATGCCGGGTTCTGTCATGTGGGCGTCGTCGATCAAGAGCGACGGTTCTGCCTGCGTGATGGCGTCCCAGTCGATCACCAGTACACCGCGGTGTCGATCCGTGTCGATCGAGGTGATCCATTGGTTGATCGTTCGTTGCACGGTGGTCCACCCCGCGGCATCTTCTTCGGCGTTGCGACCGGGAGGACGAACGGGCACGGTGAACAGCACGCGACACGGAACTGAATCGGTGGCTTCGATCAGGGAGCGAAAGCTCGTCTCGGCCACATCGAGCAGATCGAGTCGGGGGCTCCAGAAGGTGGAGGCCGAGTTGGTGCCAAACAGGAGCACCGCGGCATCGGGGTCGGCATCGGTCACGTGCCTCACCCGGCCGCTGTGGACGGCTGAGCCGAAGTTCTCGCCACAGTGGGCGGCCATCAACCAGCGATTCCTGCGGTCGGCTAAGGCAGGAAGTCGAAGCTGCACGCCGCTCGAGTCACCAAGAACGGCCACCGTCGGGCCCGGGCCGCCGGTGTCGAAGACATCGCCGAACAGGTCGATCATGCAGGCGTTCCAAATGTCTTGGGCCGTCGCCGCCGCGGCGACGGGACCCGAGGCCGGTTGTGCCCCGATGGGCTCCGTTGTGCCTGGCCTCGGCAGGGCGGTGACCTCGTTCGGCGGCACCAGGGGCCGGGACGAGCGGGCAGCGGCGTGGGTCGCGAAGGCTATGCCCATGATGGACATACCCACTGCGGTGGCGCTCACCGCCCATCGCCGCGCCCGTACGCTCGGCGCGCTCGGAGCCAGGGCTGTTGAAAGTTGTCTCGTCCCACCAGGCACCTGCGTAGTTTGGCCGTTGTGCGCGCCCGTCGATCGGATCTCGACCGATCGGATCGACTGCGGTCGGATCGACTGCGGTCGGCATCGGACCATGGCCCTGCGTCTGGGGCAACGTCCCGGCGATCCGCGTTCGTGAGCGGCCGATCGCCCATGATCATTCGGTGCGGGCGATGACTGATCGGCGGGTGAACGGAAATCGGATCACCCGACGCGCACGGATCCTCATTTCGGCCGTCGTGTTTTGCGCTGCAGCCTGGGGCTCGGCTTCGTGTGCGGGGGCAACGGACGACGCTCGGCCGACGGAGTCCACGGAGTCCACGGAGTCCACAGAGTCCACGGAGTCCACAGATGGCGTGCGCTCCGGCAGCACGATTGCGGCCGGTCCGATCACTTCGGTGGCACCAGATCCACCGACCACGGGCAACGGCGTACCTTCCGTCGCCTCGTCCTCGGATTGCCGGTTCCTCCCCCTGATCGCCAAGGTCGGCATCGCCTGGGAACGGGGCGCTCCCGGGTATCGCCTGTCGGCGATGAAGGCACTGCGGGAGGCGCCGGCCGAACTGCGTGTCGCGGTCGATGCTGTCCGACCCGAGACGTGGAGCAGGTCCGTTGCCGTCGTCGACGCATGGGTGCAGTCGACGTGTCCAGGATCTCGGTCGCCGATCGTGCGAGAACAACCCGCACCCCCTACCCGTCGGGTGCTGTCGATTCCCCAATGGTGCGACTTGTGGTACTTCACCGGACAGGAGGTGGCACGAGAAGGTCGTACCCCCGCCACGCTCATGGGCCTCTACGCCGTGAATGCCGCTGGGGCACCGGATGACATCGCCTGGTTGTGGGCCGACATCGACGCCGCGACTACGGCATGGCAACGCGCCAATGGCCGAGGGATCGACACCGATGCCGACATCACCGCCGTCTTCGAAGATCCGTTTATCGGCGACGCGGTAACGAACATCAACAGGTACGCCCAGGTGACCTGCGGCACCGATGCCACCTACGTGCTCGACGGTACGGCGCCGACCACACGCCCGCCGGTGGGTTGACCCCGGCGCTCCACGCTGTTGGCGATGCGGGAAATCAGGTCGCCGGTCGCCGAGGAGATGGCGTGGGGGACCGAGTGCCGAAGACGGCAACAAGCGCGGCGTCGGACGCGGCGCGGGCTGCGACGTCGAGGTCGTGGGCCAAACGCCGAAGGAGCCCGACCCGACGAGGATCGCTGGCTAGGAAGCCCGCAACGCGCCCCAGGTGGGGGGGTGCCATCGGGTTTGGTGAGGCCGGCGACTTGCGCGTTCACCGTGGGGTCGAACACATCGTCGGAGATGCCACGGAAGGCCAGCCACGGGACGGCCGCTTCCGTACAAGCCTGCGCGATTGCCGACGTCTCCATATCGACGGCCACGAATCCTTCAGAGGACAGCGCTCGCAATTCGAGGGGGTCTGTGATGAACTCGTCGGTGGTGAGAAGCAGTCCAACGGGATCAACATCAGGCCATGGTGCGGGTGACCAGGTGGTCCCGGTCGCATGGTTGGTGCACACGTTCGGCGTGACCACCGAACCGATCGTGAGCGATCGATCGATGCCTCCGGCGACACCGACGACCACCACGAGTTCGGGGTGGATCGCCCGGACCACGGCGGTCGCGACCCGATACGCGTTGGCGGTTCCGATCCCGGTGTAGCCCGCGGTCACCGAAATGGTGCCGACCGTTCGCCCGTGCGTGCACCCGTCACCAAGTTCCCGTACATCCGTCGCACTCGACAGGGTGTGGCTGTGCAGCTGAAGCCGGCGGACGATGGGTTTGCGCTCCGAAGGCATCGCCGACAAGAACGCGACGGACCGCAGCTCGTTTCGCGGTGATGAGCTCATGCCGGCTCGGTTACCCGGCCGATGGCTCGTGGGGCGGGAGCACGCCACATTGCTCGCGCACCTCGTCGAGCGGGAGTGGCGCCAACGTGAAGTGGTCGATGCCACCCATGACATCGACGGTGGTGGCCGCCCCGCGCCGCATCGCATCGGCGAAACGGTCGACCGCCCCCGGGTCGGTCAGGGTGTCGGAACGGGCGATCTTGACTCGTTTGCCGGCGACATGGCGGATAGCTCCGTTCTGGAACAATGCCATCGCCACGGCGAGCAACACGATGCCGTCGCCTGGTGGCATTGACGTGGCAATAAAACCGAAAACGTCGAGCTCCCCCTCCGGCGTGGGTCCGTAGTCGGTGAGGACGTGCACGAAGTCGTGTTTGGCCCCGATCTCGTAGATGCCGTGCGGCGTGCCGGGAAAAGGGAAGTTGTTGGCCTCGTAGAAGTCGGCCACAGACCGGCCCCACGAGCCATCCGGCAGGTCCCGTAGAGCCAGCCACTTCTCAGCCACTCGTGGCGCGTTTCGGACCCCGGCATAGCTGAGCTTCGACGCTGCCAATTCCAAGAAGTGACCGTGCAGCGAACCGTGCACGGTCTGTTTCGTATACCAGCTCGACCTCTGGAAATCGGCGTACATGATGGCGCCATGGTGTCGGGCGCGGGCGCGGTCGGCGGCCAGCGTCCCGAGCGAAACCCCGAGCTCGTGGGCATACCGAGCGACCGCCGCGGCCATCGGACGGGGGAGCGGATGGGCCGCCATCTCCAGCACCGCCATGATGCTGACGGCTTGTTTGCGAAGGGACGGATCGGCGTATTCGGCGAACCTCGCTGCCGGCGCCGGAACGATGGAGGGAGTTGACGCTTCGGGAACGCCAGGATCAACATCGATGCCGTAGAGCCCGTGGGCAATGGCTACCAGCATCGACTGTTGCAGGGGATCGAGCCCGCAGTGTTCGAAGGCGCCGAGTACTGCGGCTACCACGAGTGCACCATCGTCGGATGTCCAGCGATCCATCGCCCGCAAACTACCGGCAAGGGTCGCCGGCCGAGGGCATCACGGATCTCGCGCGATTGAGGTCAGATGGGCCCGCTCGACGAACTGCCGCGGGCCGGACGGAAATAAGTCACCCCGGCGGCACCGAGAAGGGCGGCTCCGGAGGCGACAAGCGCTGCTGGACGCAGCGGGATGTCGGTCCCGGCGGCCAGGGTGGTGCCGACCGCCACCCCGATGGTGAGCCCGAATGAGCGGGCGACCGACACCACCGCTGAAGCCTCGCCCGCGGTGGCGTCCGGAACGCCGTGCAACGCGTCGGTGGTGGAGAGATCGAACGCGAGACCTTGGGCGAACCCGCCGGCAGCGAGGAGGGACAGGATCACGACGAGCGATGAGGAGACGTCGAGTGCGGCGGTGCCCGCCAAGGTGATCGCGGCGAGCAACAAGGCCGCCACCGTGCTTGATGCCAAACCCCAACGTCGGGCCATGCGACCAACGACCAGTCCGGCAACGGCGCTGGCCAGGCTGAACGACGTGAAGATCAGGCCCGCTTCCCACGGCGTGAAGCCGCGAGTCTGTTGCAGGTACGCCCCCCCGAAAACCAGTGTGGCGCCGAACCCCCAGTTTGCGGTGAACGCGCAGATCCACGACGGTCGGGCGAGCGGGGCGTTCGCCACACTCGGCGAGATCACTTCCACCGAGCTCGTTCCCCGGTTCGGTCCCGAGTCCGTCGGCGTATCCGTCGGCGCTCGGTGGCGTCGGGCGACGACGAACGCCACGGCCCCGATCGCTGCCGACGCCGCCACACCAACGGGCAAGCTGACGCCGAAGGCCAAGGTGAGTGCCACGCCCGACGCGCCAAGAATGGTGAGCGCAAACCAGGGCACCGCCACGGGACTGTCGTCGACGTCAGCTTGCGGGTCCGTGGGCGTGAGGATGGCGATTGCCGGTAAGGCCACCGCGCACAACGGAACGTTCAGGAGAAAGAAGCCCCGCCAGGACGACGCGCTAATTGCCGCACCGCCGGCGAGTGGCCCCAGCGCGCCTCCCATCCCGTTCACAAAGCCCCACACACCAATGGCCGCCGGCCGGCGCCGGTCGTCAAATGCTCGGGCGACGATGGCCAGTGAGGTCGTGAAGGTGAGTACGCCGCCCAGGCCCTGGCCGACTCGGCCCGCCAAGAGCACCGGCACGGTCGGCGCCAGGCCGCACACCACCGATGCCAAGCCGAACACCGCCACGCCGGCGAGCACCATACGTTTCGCTCCCCAACGAGGCACGAGGCGTCCTACGAGCAACAGCAACGCCGCCACGGTGAGGGCGCTGGCGTTCACGACCCAACTGAGGGCTTCGGCATCGGCGCCGAGGCCGGCGCCGATGGCGGGAAGAAGGGTGCCCAACCCGTTCATGTCGATCGACAAGGCGAGCAACGGCAAGGACATTGCCGCCAGCACCAACCAGGGCGCCCGAGTGCCTTTCGTGGCGTCCGAAGAAACTGACGGGGGGCGGGTCAAGCCGCCACGATACGGCGGGAGGGTTGCGCCGATGGGGAGCCGACGGTCGTCGGCCGGGGGTTGGCCGTCGGCCGGCGTCGGTAACGGGTTTGGAGGGCGTCGGTGACGGGTTTTGGTGGCGGCGCACGTGCCTCGGCTGGTTCGTGGCATGGTTGCCGGACGTTCTTGCTCCGTCCCTTCGTCGGAGGCGCGAGACTGGGACCATGACCGAACCCGTCGGATGGCTCCGCGCCGTCGTGATCGATGCCCGTGAAGCCGACCGCCTCGCTACGTTCTGGACCGCCGTGCTCGGTGTAGAGGTGGCCGATCGTCAGGAAGGGTGGGTGCAGCTCGCCCCCGACGAGGGCGGCGTGTACCTGGCCTTCGAGGGCCGCGACCCGGAGGATGCTGACGCCACCACACGCGACGGCGGTCTTCCTCCGCCCCGCCCCGACATAGAGGTGACCGATCTCGACGGAGCGCAGGCTCGTGTAGAAGCGCTGGGAGGCCGGCTCATCAAGGTGATTGAGGCCATGCCAGGGGAGAGCCATCGGCGCATGGCGGATCCCGAGGGCAATGAGTTCACGCTCGTACTGCCGTTGCCGCCCGCTTTGCAACGGTGAACGAGACCCCGGCATCCACACACCACCAGATGGCGGAGCTGAACCCTGGATCGCGGGGAGCAGACGACGCCGCGTGGGAACAACTCGCCGCCCCTCCGCGCCAACCCACGAACCCGAACCTGTTCAGTTCCAACACACTGTTTGGTCAGCCGGGGCTCTATCCGGACGGCACACCGATGGTGCCGGCATTGGATCGACCGTGGACCGCCGACGCGGTCCGCGCAATGCTCAGCGCGGAAGGTCAGCGCGCATTCGACGGTGCCAACTTGGTGGCGGCGGTGCCTGATGTTTCGATCCGAGCAGCGGTCGCGTCGCTGGTAGGAACCGCCGCCGAACCGTTGGTGCAGGCCTTCGGGGCGGACACGACCGCAGATCGTGTGGTGTTCGGCGTCCCCGCCTCGCCGGGCCGCGTCGTGGGTCCGGAAGCGGCACTGAATGACGGGCCGGGGGGTGACGGGCCGGGGGATGACGGGCCGGGAAGCGAGTTACCGGTGGGCGATGCTCGGCAACGGGTGGTGAACGAGCGGTATCGGGGCGAGCACCCCACATTGCTCGCACCGTCGCTCGTACACGACCTCTTGTGGACGCCCGCGAACAACGACCACTCCGCCGAGACGATCCTGCATGCGTTGGTAGCCATCGTGCACGCACAACTCATTGCCCGGGATCCCGGTCCCGCTATCGCCGGAACGGAACTGGCCCGTCGGCAGAACTCGCTCCTGATCACCCTGTTGCACTCGCGGCAACCCGGGTCCGCGCGCGTCACACTCATGGCTCCCGACGGTGTTGGTACGGTTCCCGGTGGAGCACCGTCGATGCAGTCGGCGGACTTCTGGAGTGTGCCGTTCGGACCGGCGGGTTCGAGTGACGCACCGAAGGCGTTGCGTCAGGTGCTCGAAACACTCGTTCCGGATGGGGTGGAGTGCCCGCTACCACTGCGGTTCGATGCGCCGCTCGGACGATGGATCAGTGACCATCTCGATCCGGACGAACGCCGGCTCGGACCGTGGTTGCCAGCGGCGCAACGCTGGCGAGTGCTCACCGCCCTCGGGCTTACTGGCGGACGAGCGGCAGAGAACCGGTAGGCCGGATGGTCTCGATTGATTGGTCTTCAGGTCGTGGTGGTCGAATTGGTGATTTGGTGATGGAGATTGCTCCGCCGGAATCGCCGCAGGGTAACGAACTGCATGCCGATGAGGATCGCCGCAATGGCGCCAATGAGCACCTCTGCCGGAACACGTGGTCCGGCCACGAGGTTCATCACGGCGATGATGCCGATCGTGGCGAGCCGTTCGGGTGCCAGCCGACGCACAACCTGCCACTGCATTCCGAGGAGCCCGCCGACGAACAACGTGATCGCCGCAGTGAGCATGAGAATGTCGCGGGTGTGCAGGCTGGCCCACGGATCGGGAACGATGTGTTTTGCGGCCACAGCGAAGAGGACAATGCCGAGCACGATCGGAAAGTGACCGAACGAGAGCAGGTTGCGTGCCACTTTTCCGCGCTCGGAGCCGGTCGCATTTCGTAGCGTTGTTTCGGTGACTCGGGGGATGAACCCGAAGTAGGCCCACCAGAGCACACAGGCCACCACGACGGTGCCTATAAGCCCGGATGCCACCTGCGGACTCAGTGCGCCCGCCGAAGCCGAGGCGCCCACGGCGACGAGGACCTCACCGAATGAGATGATGACGAACAAGGCGTGGCGCTCGGAGAAATGAGTGGGATTGATACGCCATTCGCTGGCACGGTCCGGGTGATCGCGGCCGGCAAGGATGGCGCCAACGATGTTGAACACCATCACGATCGCCCAGATCGCCGTGCGCGGCCACGGTTCGAGAAACGAACCCAGCACGAGGAGTGCGGGAGCAACGGCCGCGATCGGAACGTAGCGCACGAACGCGTTACGGGTCGCCTCCTCGCCCCAAAGGCCTCGACCCTGGATGAAGAGGGCCCACAGCTGCACGAAGAAGTAGGCAACAGCAAACTCCCGTCCGGGACCGGTGGTGGCCTGCGCCAAACCAACGGCCATAAGCAAGGTGGGGGGCACAGCGGCGAGGACGAGGAGCCCAGAGACGCCGTCGGCCTCGAGGTCGATCGCCGTGCCCAGCCAGGCGAACTGCGACCAGAGCCACCACACCAACCACGCCAGCAACAAGCCCTGCACGGTACCCAAGGCGGTGGTGTTCGACGCCAGCGCCGTTGCGACTTGGGTTATAGCGAACACGAACACGAGGTCGAGAAAGAGCTCGAGGTTGGTGGACCGACGTTCGCTCGCCGTTTCGGGAGCGTCGAGGGCTTCGTCTGCATCGTCGGTGGCGGAGGTCATGAAGGGAATACGATACAGCACCGTTATGAAATGACGTGGCTAGCACGAGGAATCGGCACGCCCATCGAACGGCTCATCGAATGGGTGGTCCGGCGAATGGTGGCACGGCGTCCGCGGATCGGCAAGGCTCTGGCCATGGTCCCAGCACAAAATTCACCGCTTGAGGAGCTGTCCGTTGGATTGACGGTCGGGGTGGCCGTTGAGGGATGGGCCGAACCCGCCGGCGATCATTCGGACCCCGCCGGCGTTCATTCGGACCCCCAGTCGGACCGGAATGAACACGACTTCGAGGCCGACGTTCGGTATTTTGAGTACTCACGGGCGGCGAATCCCGTGGGGGCCGGCACGATTCCTCCGGTCCCGCTTGAACGGATCGATGCCAGCGCCTATCGCGATGCTCCCACGGGCGCAGTTCCGTTCGACCTTTCTGGTGCCATGGGGATCACGTCGGGACCGGCGACCAGCCCGGCGTTGCTTGCATCGTTCGTACGCATTCGGCCTGGTGAACGACTCGCTACGGCCCCGGTCGCCACCTCGGAGCTGTACTACGTGATGGCGGGTCGGGGCCGTACCGACGTCGACGCACGCACGATCTCGTGGGCCGCCGGAGACTTCATCGTGCTCCCGGCTGGTGCCAACGCGACCCACCGCGCGGGGCTTGCCGACGCCGACGACGCGACCCTCTATTGGGTGCACGACGAGCCGTTGATGCGGTATCTCGGGGTGAAGCCGGTTTCGGCCCGGTTCCGTCCCACCCGTTTCCCCGCCGCTCGAACCGAGGCGGAGCTTGCCGCCGTCGTGGCCTCCCCGCACGCCACGGATCGCAACCGGCTGGCGGTGCTTCTCAACACCGAACCGTTCCCGCAGACCCAAACCATCACCCACGTGTTATGGGCCATGTTCGGTCTGCTTCCGGAGGGCGCCGTGCAACGACCTCACCGACACCAATCCGTGGCGCTCGATTTGGTTGCTCGGTGCGAGCCTGGTTGTTTCACGCTGGCGGGACGCACGATCGATGAACGGGGCGACATCGTGGATCCGGTCCGAGTGGACTGGGAACAGGGGGGTGCGTTCGTTACGCCGCCCGGGTTGTGGCACGCCCACGTCAACGAAAGTGGTGCTCCCGCCACGATCATCCCGATTCAGGACGCCGGTCTCCACACGTACCTGCGGTCGCTCGACATTCGTTTCACGCCTCCTGCGTGTCGTGGCGCGCGCTAGTAGCGGCGTACACCGTCGATGTCGGGGGTAGTGGTGGCCGACGACCGCGGCCAGGTGGAGTGCACGGTTCGACGCCATGCCGATGGCGTGTCTATCCGGTTGACCGCCACCGACCACGAGGGCCGAAACGTGCATGGCGCTCGAT
Source organism: Actinomycetes bacterium (assembly GCA_031415655.1). GTDB lineage: Bacteria > Actinomycetota > Acidimicrobiia > Acidimicrobiales > Acidimicrobilacustridaceae > JAKOVR01. The sequence continues at coordinate 17,465 of JANOSD010000114.1, read as the reverse complement.
TCCGTATCGGCGCATCGGGTGAGCAGCGCGGTGTCGCGATGGTGCTGGCACCCCGCGGGCGCACGGTTGACCTCCGAGGAGATCCCGGGGCGTTGTATGCCGCCGCTGACGCTGCCGTGGCGGCGTTGCACCCACGTCGTAGTGACCACGCGCTCTGCGAGGTGGGTGAGTTTCTGCTCCGGGAGGCTGCGGAACTCGCCGTTCGCACCGAGGTGCCAGTGCCTATCGATACGGATGCCGTGGGCGTGGTTGGAATCGCAACCGCGTTCGGATTTCCGATGGCCCGCATGGCGTTCGACGCCGGCGCCGGCACGGTTGGGCACTTCCCTCGATGGGCGATGGCACCGCTCGCCGCTGCTCAGGCTCGTGCAGCGGCGGTGGAACTCGTCGGTCGCGTCAACGCGACCCGTCGACTCGTGGCTTCACTGGCTCGGAGCCTTGCCGCCCCGCCGTTCGAACCGCCGGTTGCACCCATCGGCGTAGCCTTGCCCGGCCACCATGCGGTGTGGTTCGGGGACGGGGAGGATCGCCCACCGCTTGCGTGTTTTTCGCTCGCCGTCGCCGCCATGGCTCGAGACGTGCTCGACCCCGACCGGCTCGCCACCGTGCTCGATGCTGCCGGCCGCCCCCACGTTCCCGCCCAGTGGCCTCGAGTAGACGACATTGAACTGGCTCGAAGGTGGTTTCCGATTTGGGGGGTGCTGCGGGTAGCGAGGGTGCTGCGTGATGCCATCACCCTCCCCAATGGTCCGACCTTGCTGGCTGACACCGTGTTGTTGCAACAAGCGGTGGCGCTCGCCGACCCGACGCTGGTGGGCCGCCGTCAGCCCAACCGACTCGTTGAGCTCCACGAGCACTTGCTCGGGCGCTTGCCCCTTGATCCAAGAGCTGTTGTCGTTCCGAATGGTATGGCGTTGCTCGGCAGACAACTTGGAGAGCTGCCGCGAGCCCGGCCCCGACGGCCTCGCGTCGTGCCACCGGCCGAGGTCGCCGAGGTGGCGGGGGCGCCGTTGGCACGGGGTGCGGGACGGCGCCCCGCCGGTGCTCCGGTGCCACGGAACCGGGCGCAAATCGCCGCGGCCCGGGCTCGGGCCGAGGCGTTGGCGGAACCTGCCCCGCCGCTTCCGCCACCACTCCCGCCACTCCCGGCCTCAACTGCGTTGACGTTCCCGGCTGAGGTGCGCGCACTCCATCAACGTGAGGTTGATCGCGGCGCGCCGAGCTTTCAGGAGGTACGGACGGGGAACCCGGATCGGCGGCTCACCTTTACCGTCCCTCGGACCGTGGGAGAGCTACGAGCTTGGGGACAACGGGTCGGGAACTGCATCGGGTCGTACGGCGACCTCGCGTCCACTGGCCGGTGCTGGCTGGTCGGCGTGTGCCGTGACGGCGAGCTGCATTACACGATCGAAATCCTTCCCGATCGGTCGATCCGTCAGTTCGTGGGATTGCGGAACACCGCCCCTGATCGAGGCGATGCCCTCGCAATTTTGGCGGCCCTCGTGACTGCCGGGGTTGTGCCGGCGAGGAACGCACGACTGCCATCGGGAGGGTGAGCGAGCGGCTTCGCGGCGCTCAACACATTCGGCGCACGACGTGGTGCGTGATGTCCGCGGTTGACGCGATCAGTGGTCGGCAAGCCAGGTGTCACCACAGGCGAATTCGTCGACCAGCTGTTGCTCGACGTCGCCCTTGAAGAACTGGGTGATCTTCCCGCCGATGAGCGGAATGTTGACCTGCAAGTCGATAATGATCTTGTACAACGTGTCACCGTCGGCGGTGGGTTCGATGCGGGTTTTGCCGGTCAGGTTGACCGGCACGCCTTTCGCATTGGCCGAAAAGGTGCCGGTGTAGGAACCGTCGTCGTTCGCTTTCCAGTCGTCGGTGGAAACCACGGTATTGGTGGGTTGCAGAACACGTTTGGCGAACGACGGCAGGTCCACAGTTACCTCACGGGACACCTGGAGGAAGAAGCTGTCGTCGGTGACTCTGTGCTCCTGTACCTCGATCTTGGCGTGCCCCATGGAGGTGAACTTGGCGACATGAGATGCCTGGTCGGTGAACATGCCCCAGACCTTGTCGATGGGGGCGTTGAACACGTGGGTCTTCGAGATCTCCATACGAGGAGCGTACTTGCCAGTTTGCGGTGGCCGGCGGCGAACGATGGGTTCAGCGGCCCTCAGCGAAGGGATCCTGACGGCGACGTCGTTCTCTTTCGACCGCGAGGAGGGCGGTTCCGAGCAGGATCAGTCCGGTGGCGCACATCAACAGGCCCCGAACCTGTGCGCCGGTCCTTGGCAGCATGCCCGTACTGGGTGGGGCGCCTTGGCTGGGTGGGGTGCTTTGGCGGGGAGGGCCAGCGGGCGGTGGTGGTGCTGGCGGCGGCAAGCTCTCGGTCATGGTGGTAGGGGGGAGCGAACCAGAAGGAGCAGTGGTCGACGGCAGTGTCGTTGGCGGCAGTGTCGTTGGCGGCAGTGTCGTGGGCGGCAGTGTCGTGGTTGCGAGGCGGGTGGTGGTTGTCTCGGGCACGGCACGTGTGGTGGGAGGCGCCGTGGTGGTTGGAGGGCGTGTCGTCGGGGGCAGCGTTGTCGGGGCGAGCGTTGTCGGCGGCAGCGTTGTCGGGGCGAGCGTTGTCGGCGGCAGCGTGGTCGGGGGTTGGGTGGTGGGCGGCGTCGTGGTTGTCGGAAGACGTGTGGTGGTCGTCGACGGCAGCGTGGTCGGGGGTTGGGTGGTGGGCGGCGTCGTGGTTGTCGGCGGCAGCGTGGTCGCGGGGAGCGTGGTCGAGGGAGCGGTCGTGGTCGTTGGCGGTACCGCCTCGAAGTCGACCGCGCCGGGAACCCGAACAAAACCCGGTTGGGCGATGCGTTGGGCGCGCGCCGAGGTGGGAGCGAACACGTGCACCTGAGGGTCGATGGCACTCGCCGTAGCGGTGAAGCTATTGCGACCCTCGCCGCCGCGGAACCATGCCTGGTCGGTACCGTCGGTTCCGGTGCGCATGTAGGGGCCGGGAAGCACGGCCCCGGAGGACGCCACCTCGATCACCGCGTCAGGAATGGGGCGGCCGTTGGCGTCGGTAAGCGTGGCGCGAAACAGACCGAGTTCGCCGGACCGTACGGGCGTCGCTTCGAGGCGAAGGATCAGCGGCCCCACGACGTCGGCGTGGGCGAGCGCATCGGCTTTGATCGTCCGAGCGCGCTCAAGCACCGCGCTTTCGGCGCCGGCAAACCCATCGAGGTGGGCAGCGGTAAGCCCATCGACGTTGAGACGGCCAAACGGATACTGCGCCCCCATCAAGTCGTGCAGCACCAACATGGTGGCGGCGGCGCCTACCCGGTCGGCGTAAAGGTTGGTGGATGCGGCCCAACTCATGGCCGCCTTGGTGCGGGGTCCGGCGTCGGTGATATCGGTGGCGACGTAGCCATACGCGGCGTCGGGAGCGGCGATGCCATGGTCGATACACCATCCCCAGCCCACGGCGCCGAGCCCGTAGTTTCCGTACCAACTCGTCCAACCGAGCACGGTGGCGTTGTAACCCGAGCCGTGTACCACCTCGGCGAGAGCGGGCTCCGGGGTTGACCCAAATCCACTCACCAACGTGCCACTCAGGCCGAGCATGAGTCCGGTGAGTGCGAAGATCCGCCGCCCTCGGGACAGCCCCCTGGGCACGTGGTGACGGGCGGGCCGGGCTTGGGGGTGGGGATCGTTGTGGTCGTCAAGAGGTAGGGCGCACTGGTGCGGGTGGGTGCGCGAGCGCGCACGAACAGAACGGACAAAAGACACGGAGACCTCCGGGCGAGGGTCCCCCTGCCGTTGCGGAACGACGGGTCGAGGGACACGGGGTGACTTCGGTAGTCTGCCGCACTCTCAGATCCATGTCAATACATTTCAGTGCATTAGAGATCTCTCGATCATTTTGCTCAGACCCGAATGTTGTAGACAAGCGATCCTGTTGCCGCCGGTGTCCCGTCACAGGCGCACACCAGGGCCTCGCAGAACACCACCGATCGACCCCGTCGAACGACCCACCCTTCACCGATTGCGTCTTGGTCCCGGATTGCGCCGAGGAAGTTGATGTTCAGCGAGAGGGTGAGCATCACGGGAACCGTGTCGTACGCCGTACCGATGGCGGGTACGACCACCGTGTCGATCAACGTGGCGATCGCGCCGCCGTGCATGACGCCCGCCGGCTGGTTCAGTTCGGGGCGGAACGGGAGGCGCATTCGGGCGTAGTCGCTGCGAAGTTCCTCCACCTCGACGCCCACGAGTTTCGGAAAGAAGACCGTGTCCCAGTTGCCGAAGCCTTGCCACCGAGCCAGCTGCTCATCGGCGAGGGTGGCGAATGCTGTCGGGTTGGGCCGGTGCACCGCGGATGCCCCACGGCGCGTAGGGACCGAGTCCGCGGGATTGGGAGGTGTCGTCATCGGGCGAACCTATCGGCACCCAGCGTGAGATACCGTCGCACGGCTCGAAGCCCATGCCTGTAGGTGTTGTTGTGCAGCGGGTCGGCCGCCGCCGGACCCGGCCACCGGACCCGGCCGCCGGACCCGAAGACGAATAGGCGTGCGGGAATTGGCGTGCGGGTTGGGTGGCGGCGCAACCATGTTGCAACGGTCCCCGTTGTAGGGGTGTGGTTGCAGCATCGTTTCGGCCCGGCGGACCGGTGGTCCCGCCTGGCCGGGCCGACGGAACCGGGCCGACGGAACCGGGAGCGGGCGAGGCGGGACAGTCAGTGGCCGCGCAGTTCGGCGTAGCGGTGCCGAATGCCGGCAGCGTCGACGCCGACGTCGGGACGGACGGTCTCGGGCTTGGCGGCCGGCCACCCGTCGAGAACCTGCGAGGCGGGCACGGCCCGCATCGCCATACACGCTTGGACACAGGCCCCGCGTGCGACGTGTTCGTCTCCGAGGGGAATGGTGATGTTGCGTTGGAGAAGGTCGGCGGCCACGTGGCGGTACGTGCGAGATCGACTGCCTCCTCCGATAAGAAAGCACCGACCGTTGGGGTGGGTAACGGGGACGCCAGCGTCGGCGAGCGCGTCCACCCCGTCGAGCAGTCCGCAGATCACCCCTTCAAATCCGGCGCGGGCGATGGAAGCGGCTGAGGTGTCGACTCGGAGCCCGGCGATCACTCCGGTGGCGTCGGGTCGGTTGGGGGTGCGCTCACCAGCCAGGTAGGGGAGGAAGGTGACGCCGGACGAGCCGGGCTGGGCATTCTCGGATGCCAAACGATCGAGTGCGACGATGTCGAGCCCGAGCCACCGGGCCACCGCCTCGGTGGCCAAGGTGGCGTTCAGGGTGCACACCAGGGGAAGGAAACCGCCGGTGGCGTCGGCGAAACCGGCGACTGCGCCGGTGAGGTCGGCGGTGGCAGCGGCAGCAACCGCATAGGCCGTTCCGCTCGTGCCCAACGAGATCGCCACGTCGCCGGTGCCCATACCGAGGCCGAGGGCTGCCGCCATGTTGTCGCCGGTGCCGGCGGCGACGATCGTATGGAGCCCGCCCATGCCAAGGTGCTCCGCCGCCCTCGAGGTGAGGGTGCCGGCGGACTGCGACGGGCCGAGCACGGTGGGCAGGGTGGTCGCCCACCGATCGGCCGAGCCCGTTCCCGAAGCCAAGGCCAGCAGTTCAGGGGCCCAACAACCGTCGGTCGGGCACCAGTAACCCGTGCCCGAAGCGTCACCTCGATCGGTGACGAACCTTCCGGTGAGTTGGTAGGTGAGCCAGTCGTGGGGGAGCAGCAGGTGGGCGACCCGACGCAAGGCATCGGGGTGGCGGCGAGCGAGCCAGGCCACCTTGGTTACCGTGAACGCGGCCACGGGCACCGAGCCGGTGGCGGACGCCCACCGCGCTGGCCCCAGGTCGGCGACCAGTCGATCGGCGTCCGACGCGGACTCGGTGTCGTTCCAGAGCTTGGCTGGATGTACAGGGTCCCCGCGGGCATCGAGGGGGACGAGCCCGTGCTGTTGGCCGGCAACGCTGATCGCCACGATGTCGGTGGGGGCGAACCCTCCGGCAACGACCGCGTTTCGGCACGCCAAGCCAAGCGCCTCCCACCACTGTTCAGGATTCTGCTCACTCTTCGGGGGTGTGGTGGCGACGTGTTGGGAGCGTCCGGTGGCAACGAGTTCACCGGATTCGAGGTCGCGTACCTCCACCTTGGTGGACTGGGTGGACGAATCAATACCAAGCACAAAGGCCATGTCGGCAGCCTTGCACAACACCGTTCCCGCGGCGGTCCGTGTACTGCCTCGCAGGCAGGGCGACGTTCTGAGCCGTGGTTCGGAATCCGCTTCTCGAAGCGTTACTGGGACACGCTCCTAGAAAACCGGCTGGGGTGGCTGCATGCCCTCGACATCTCTCGACGGGATCGGCAGTTCCCAGAGCGCGAGGAGATGGCGAATGCGTCGGTGCAGGCGAGGGGGCAACCGTCCAGCGAGATACTCGAGCATTTCGGGCAGTGGTTGGGATTGGGCGAGCGTGTAGCGGGCGAACGAACCAGTGTCGAACCACAACGCATCGGTCGGGGATCGGCCGAACCAGCGGTCCGAGCGTGTCGCGACCATGTGTTGAAGCTGGCTCCACGGCTCCCGTCGACCGCCGATGTTTCCCAGACGCCAGGCGAGCACGGAGATCTCGTCGTCGGAGATGACCGACCCACCACGAATGAACTGGCTGGGTTCGTTGTCGAAGAGCAAGCCCAGGTAACGGTGATACCGCAAGACGTCGAGCCAAGAGAGTTCGTTGGCATCGACCACCGCGTGCCCGCGAACACGATGTGTGGCCGGGGTAACCGCAGAACAGACATCGTTGAGCCAGCGGGCCGACCACAGAGCGCGGACGTCTTGCGCCGGGCGTGCGGTGGGAAGCCCGAGCACTCGGCGGGAGTAGTCCTCTATTCGGCCCGTGGCGAGCTCAACAGTGGCAGGGGTGACCAGGCGCGGGCCATGGGCGTTGCGTACCACCGAACTCATCCGTCCGCAACGGCCGACGACCGACAGCGTGCGCACGCGACCCGGCACTATCGATGGCTCCGACCACTCGGGCTTTTCAGCCTGTCCCGTATGGCCTGCCTCCGGGTTGTGTACGTCGACGGAGAGCGGGCCCGCGTCGGTGTGAAGTCCGGCGAACTTGGGATCAGAAGCGACGTAACGAGCCCAGCGTGCGTCGCCCGGTCCGTAGGCCTTGCCCAGCGCCAGCAATCCAAAGGCGAGCCAGTGGTCAGGGGCGACGAGCCCGATGAGCGACTCAACCGGGTCGTCCACGTCGACGAGGGCTTTCACCTCAGTGGTGACTTCGTCGCCATCGAACTCGGTGATCCCGATGAGCAGGGGCGGATGGTCCCAGCCGAGGGGATCGTGAAACTCCTCGACAAGATCGGTGACCGATTCGAGCTGGGCAGGGGACAGAATCGTGCGGACATGCGACATGCGCGGGCCTCCAGGAAACAACGGTGGATAGTGGAGGCGACGGTGCGCTGGCTCGAGAACGTTGCCGGCGGCGAGCATTGGGTGTCGCATGCCCATGAACAGTGTTGCACACGAAAACATAGAGAACAACAGGAAAGACAAAGAAAGATATCGTTTGGACTCAGGCCATCGGTCGATATCCCGGCAAGTCGGCGAGGGGCGTGCGGACCTGCACTTTGCATTCCGGATTTCCCTGGAGTTTGCCGTGGCTCCATCGCAGCTCGCAGTACCCGTCGATGGTGCGAATCTGGTTTGCGTTGAGACGGTCGACCACCTCTGCCCTCCAATCGACGAGCGGCTGCCCACGGTGCCCGGCACGAACAGTGAACCGCCGCAACTCGAATTGGTCGCGCCACGCCCGGGTATCGACAACCGAGAGACGTACCGGTTCGCTCCCCTTCGTTCCGAGCAGCCAGTAGGGGCCGCCAGAGATTCGGAGCATGCGAAACAACAGCTGGGTATGTTGCGATCGGGAGGCTCGTTCGAGTCGGTGTCGCCAACGTACGGATGTCTCGATTGACACGGCTTGGCACAGGTTGGCGTAGGCCTCCGCCTCCGGACCGATGTCGTCGGTATGGCTGGATCGCATCACGTTCTTAAGCAATCGACGATCCTCCGTAGCGAGAAGGTGCGGCTCACTGGGGAGACCGTGGAGGCCGGGCCGAAGGCGAACCTCGCGGTAGTACGCCGACAATTCCCGGGGTGCTACTTCTTCGTACCAGCTTGGTCGGGACGGCGCGTCGGGGTTGGCGAGCAGCTCGTCAACGAGGGAACCGGGAGCGGTGTTGAGCACACAGGTTGAGTCGTATTTGGCTTGGATGAAATAGACGCCATCGACCGTGATATCGCGGGGAACATCAGTGGTCCACACGGCCCTGCCGCCGCCATCCCAACGGACGGTGTGGGGACGCCGACCGCCGAGGACAGTGGTGCGAAAGGCCCGACCGTTGTGGAGGGCGCGAAGGAGCAGATCACGCGACACTCCGTGGGGACCGAGGGCGATGGGCTCCAGAACGGGCCGCCACACGGCGCGATCAAGCCCCGGGACTTCGCAGTCGAGGAGGCCATCTGGCCAGCCCCGCTCGGGATCGAAGGCCAACCCGACTGCCGTGCCCAGTTCCGTGAGGTTGGTGGTGTTCGACGCCATTGCCTCAACGAGCTTTGGTGACCGGCGTTGGGTCTTCGGCGACCTTGCGGGCATGTTCGGGCGTGGGGCGCGGGCGAACGGGCGTGGGTGCCGGCACGTCGGCCCTGGCCACCGGTGAACAAAGGTGGTTCGGACGAGGAAATCGATCGACGGCGAGCAACGCCGATGGCAGGCGTCGCTCCACGAGGAGCCGGGTACATTGGGCGTCGCTGGCGACGTAGGCGGCCACGTCTCGTGCCGAAAGTTCGTGGATACGCGCCGCATTAACCTCGATAGGGGTGAGCCCGACGGCACGGGCGAGCACCTTGAGCCGGGCGCCGATCCCGAGGACCCGGGCCGTGTCGGCACGGTACAGGCGGTACGCATCGAGATGGCCGTGGGCGTACCAGGCCGCTCGGCAGCCTGATTCGATGCCCATCAACGGGGCACCCCGGAGCGAAAGGGTGGGATCAGCCGAGATGTCGAGCCCGAGCCGGATGCGCAGCCGAGCGGCACGGTAGGCAACGAAGGGGAGGTCGAAACCCGCCCCGTTCCAGGTGGCGATAACTCCGGGCTCAAGGGTGGCGAGGTGGGCATCGGCGCGCGCGAGCACATCCGATTCGTCGCCGTCGAACACCACATCGCCTGCCCGCGCCGAAACGGCGATCGCCACGATCGCTGCGACCCGAGGATCGAGGCCGTCGCGAGAGGTGTCGGTCTCGATATCGAAGCCGTAAATCGGAGTTCCGCCCACTTGCATAGTTTGACCCTACCCAGCCCCACTGACAGCGCCCGAGGTTCGCGCCGTCCGTGAGCAGCCTTTGACGTGCTCGAACACGAACGTGTCAGCGTGGCTTCGTTGGGACGGTGGTGGTCGCGGCAGCAGGTTTCGTGGTGGGGGGTTTCGCGACCGGGGGTTTCGTTGCCGGGGGTTTCGCTCCGGGTGGCTTCGTGGTGGGGACTGGGGCGCCATCGGGGGCGAAGGAATCGGGAGATGGCAGTGTGCTCGGGAGTACGAAAAACCGGGCCCCGGTCACTGCTGCGGGGAACACCCCGCCGGCGAGGACGGAGACGGGCAGCACAGCATTGCCAGGGGTAGTACCGACCAAGAGCGCGTCGCCGCCGGCCACAGTCAGCCCCTGTACAGCGATCACGACAATCGTGAACCCGGGCAGGGGAACTTTGTAGGGCGACGACACGATTGTTTTGAATTGGGTGCCGTTTACTGATCCCTGGTCAACCGTCGTCTCGCCGATCCCGAACGCCGGCCATGTGGTGTCGGTACGTCGCCATGAGCCGGTGGTAAACGAGGCCTTCATCTTTGTAGCTCCAGGCGCCCGGAGCACGTTGGCGGCGGCGGCATCGGAAGCGGGGGCCACAACTTTCGTGACGAACGTGTCGGTTCCCACTTCCTTTTCGGATGCGTCGAGGAGCGACACCTTGACCGTCACCACCTGGGCGATCCAGTTGGTGTTCGGGTTTCGATACACGATGCCCCAACTCACCTTGGCATTGCCGGTGTTGGGCAGCACGCTCATACCAGAGATGGTGATGGAAAGATCTTGGACCTCGGGGGGACGGGCGCCCGGGGGGCGCGAGGTTCCCGGATTGGAGCCGGAGGGGGTAGACCCGTTGGGTGCGAGTAGGGGCGTACTTGAGCTTGCGGTGCCACTCGCAATCGTCCCGGTGGTGGGATCAGCGGCTTCGTCACCAACACTGCAGGCGGATAGGCCAACGGACATGCCAACGGACATGCCAACAATGGCGATGACTGCGACGACACCGAAAATCGGCGCCGTGGCCGGCCGGGAAAGGGACACCGCGGAACCCTAGTGCTGCGACCCGAAAGTAGGTCGTGTGCCTCCGACCACCTTCGGCTTTCCCGGAAGCCGGTTAGAGCCGGACGGCGGCGAGAGACGCCACCTCGCTGCGCTCGCAGTGGGTAAGTCGCACATGGCCGAAACAGGGTTCGCCGGCGAACGCATCCACCAGCACGGTGACGGCGTTGTTGCGTTCCGAGAGGTAGGGGGCGTCGATCTGGCTGGTATCGCCGGTGAACACCACCTTGGTGCCTTCACCGACGCGGGTGAGAATCGTCTTCAGGGTGGTGGGTTCGAGGTTCTGGGCCTCGTCGACCACCACGAACGTGCCCTGCAACGACCGTCCTCGCAAATAGGTGACCGCTTCCAGGGAGAGTTTGTCCCGAGAGGTCATCTCGTCGATCACGGCGCGAGCGTCGGCATGGGAGCGGGTGTCGGTGAGGGCGACGAGGGCGTCGTGCACGGCCGTCATCCACGGGTCGAGTTTCTCGTCGAGGCCACCAGGAAGAAAACCGAGTTCCGCCCGCCCCACCGGAACGACAGGCCGGTAGATCGACAATTTGTCGAATGTTCGGTTCTCCATCACCTGCTCTAGCCCGGCGGCGAGGGCAAGAATGGTTTTTCCGGTGCCGGCCATGCCGTCGAGGGCCACGACCCGCACCGTCGGGTCGAGGAGGAGGTCGAGGGCGAACTGCTGCTCCTTCGAGCGGGGGCGAAGGCCCCACGCCTCCGCGGGGCGAACCAGCGGAACGATGCCTGCCGGAATCCGTCGGACCAACACGGACTGGCTGCCCGCTCGGCAGGCGGCGAACTCGTTCACCGCCAGTGCCTCGATGCGATCGGCGTCGACCTGGGGAAGGTGGAGAAGCGGACGACCCTCCGGGTGGGCGTAGGCCTCGTCGATGAAGGTTGGCGACACGTCGAGGGTGGTCCAGCCCATGTTGCGCTCATCAGTGCCGCTTCGATTGCGGCGGCGGTCGTGCTCGATGGCCTCCAGCCCAACCTGGGCGGCCTTGATGCGGAGGGCGGCATCGTTGGAAACCACGACCGTGGGACCGTTCGCAAGCTGGCCGAGCGCGGCGGCAAGAATCCGATTATCGGGTTTCAACGGGTCGAGGCCCAGCCTCGCCACCTCGTCGAGCAGCAATCCGTTGGTCTCGATTCGAATGGTGCCTCCGCCGGGAAGGATCACGGGATGACGGATATCTCCACCGTTGGCTTGACGGAGGTCTTCCAGGGTGCGGATCACCTCGCGGGCGGCGCGGCCGACGTCGTCCCCTCTCGACTTGTGCTGATCGAGTTCCTCGATGACCACGAGTGGAATCACCGCATTGGCATCGGGGAACGCCAGCACCGATTCCGGATCGGCGATAAGTACCGACGTGTCGAGCACCATCGTGGTGGTGACGAGCGAGCCGGGAAGCGTTTCCCCGGACGAGCCGGGTTCCGACGAAATTACTGCCGGGGCGAAGGACGGGAACGGGAGAACGTCGGTCACGAAAGTCCAATCGGGGTCGGGCGTCGGCCACGGCTCGGTTGGGGTGACGACGCAAGGAGGGGCACCGGACGCATATCAAAGCCCAGGCGCATGGCCATTTGGTGGATGGTCGGCTACGGTCGCCGGCCGTTCGGCTCGCGGAAGGTCCCGTGGCCGTCGTTCCGGAGGAAAACCATGCACCCGGTAGGACCCTCGATCTCCAGCCCCACACCGAACCCCGCCGTACGTCGTCGGGGTCGGTACACGAGCGCGCTGGCAGGTCTGAGCGTTGGCCTCGTGCTGCTCGGCGTCGCGGGGTGCGCCAAGCCCAAGACCGATGTGGCGTCCACAACGTCATCTTCGGTTCCCGCTGGCGGCGTTGCTGCCGGACAACTGCCATCCACGATTGCGCCCACGATCCCCGTGGTCACCGCACCGAGAAAACCCGAGTGCCTCGCCTCCGATCTCTGGGGTTTCGCCATCTTGAAGGCAACGGATCCCGCCCAGGCGGCAGGACTCACAAAAGACGCGCTCGCCGCCAATCTCCAGACCACCGCCGACGCCATCAAGGCCGTCGTTGCCGTAAACGCTCCCGATATCGACATTCGCACCGGCATTGCGAAGAAGAAACTCGACGGCGTGGCGCTCACCGACGCCGACACCCAAGCGGAGAAAGACGCCTCTTCGAGGCTTGATACCTGGTACAAGGCCACCTGCCCGGCCTGATCGTGTCCGGCGACGAACGGGAGTGATGGTATCGGGGTGACGATGGCGGGTAACGTGGGTGGATGCTCGGTGAACATCGGGCATCGATTACCCCGGAGGACAATCATGTTTGCCTATCTCGACGGCGGAAGTGTCTCCATGTTCGTGGGTGCGGTTGCCGCCGGGGCGGCCGGGGTCGGGGTCGCCATGAAGTCGAAGTTCGGCATGCTCCGGTCGGGCAAGGGCAACAACGCCGATGCGTCGCAGTCCGACGACACCACTTCCGAAGATGCGGCAAACGACCCAGCTGCGGCGAACGTCGACGCAGATACCTGAGCGACGCAAAATGACCACAACAGGTCCGGCGGTCGAAGCGGCAGCCACCGGGTCGGATCAGGGGGCAACTGATCCGGGCGGGACTGACCGGCAAACCAAACAAACACGGACGCGGCCGCGCTGGGCGATCCCCGTGGCCGTCGTGGCCGTGATCACGTTGCTCGCCGGGAGTTTCCTGGTCGCCCGTGCCGTAGGCGGCGGTGGCTCCGTCAGTGGAACCAACGTGGGTCGTGGTCCCAATGTGCTGGTGATCATGACCGACGACCAAACCTACGAGTCGATGCGGGTGATGTCTCGCACGAACGAGCTCATTGGCCGGCAAGGCACGGTGTTCTCGTCGTATCACGTGAGTTTCCCCAACTGTTGTCCGTCCCGGGCCACCTACCTCACCGGTCAATACGCCCACAACAACGGTGTCCGAGACAACCTCCCTCCCCTGGGTGGCTGGCAAGCGCTGAAGGCGGCCGAAACCGTGCCGGTCTGGATGCAACGTGCTGGCTACCAAACTGCGCACATCGGCAAGTACCTCAACCTGTGGGGCTCAACGGGCCAGGACGACAAGGTGGGCGCTGGCGATATCACGCCGCCGCCCGGCTACGACCACTGGTTCGGGCTGATCGATCCCACCACGTACGACTACTTCAACTACTCAGTGTCGGTGAACGGGAAACGTTTTCAGTGGGGGAACCGCCCCGAGGACTACCAAACCGATGTGCTCGGCCAAGAGGTCGTAAATACCGTCACCCGCTTCGGTGCCGAGTCGAAGCCGTGGTTCGTGTCGTTCACACCGCTTGCCCCTCATACCGGAGGTGGGGTGGAGTCAAGCCCCACCGCCATCGACATTTGGCAGTTCCCGGTAGCGGCGCCGCGTCATCAAGGATCTTTCAAAGCTGAGCCGATCACCCGCGGGCCGGCTTGGAACGAAGCCGACGTGTCGAAGAAGCCAAGCGAGATTCGAAAGCAGCCACCGATTGACGCCAACTTCGATGCCACGCAGATCGACACCATCCGTCGCGAGTACGAGGCCCTACAAGCGGTCGACGAGTGGGTGGAGAAGATCATCGACGCCCTGCGCGACACCGGACAGCTCGACAACACCCTCATCCTGTTCACCTCAGACAACGGATCGTTCCACGGCGAACATCGCATCCCCTACGGCAAGACCAAGCTGTATGAAGAGGCCAGTCACGTGCCGTTCATGATGCGAGGACCGGGGGTTCCCGTCGGGCTGGTAGCCCAGCAGTTCGCCGGCAATGTCGACCTCGCCCCCACCATCCTGGCCGCGGCGAACGCAAAGGCGGGCCTCGTACTCGATGGTCGAGATCTGCGGTCGTTGGCCGGTGACTCCTCGCTGGGAACCAACCGGTCGATGCTGCTCGAGAACTGGATCACCTACACATCCGACCGCACCTGGGCGTTGCGTGGGGGTCAGTGGTACTACTCCACCTGGAGCAACGGTGACCGTGAACTCTACGACATGTCGCGTGATCCGTATCAGGTGAACAACGTGGTCGGCGAGCCCGCGTACGCCGCGGTGGTGGCGTCACTCGATGCCCGCCTCAACGTGCTGAAGACCTGCGCCGGGGCCACCTGCGAAGACTCCGACGCTTCGCGCCGCCCCACGTGATCCGACTACTCCGGATCCGGGTGACCCGAACTTTGCCCGGACCCGATGGTAGGGTCAAAGGCCTTTTGTTCCGCCTTTGTTTGGAGAGATGACGTGCGTCGTACCCGTTTTACGGCTGTTGCCTTGATCGTCGCGGCATCTGCCGCCGGAGTCACCGGATGTGGGAGCAAACCCGCAGCCACGGCATCCACGCCGTCCACGTTGGCGGGTGGTGCCGTCGTCACCACTGCTGCCGGACCCAAAGCCGTCGTCCCCACCACGCCTGCACCCACCACGGTCCCCACCATCAAGGCGCTCCCGGGCTGTGCAGAGTTCAGCCGGTTCGGTTTTGTGTTGAGTGCGTATGCGTACTTGCCCACCGACGCCACAAAACCGGCCAAGCTGGCGGAGATCACCAAGGCGGTCGATCAGGTGACCGCCGACTTCAAGAAGGTAAAGCCTGAGTTCAACGCCGATATCGACATCCAGGTGGCCATGGGCAAGAAGCTCGGGGCGAACGGCACGCTCGATGGTGCCGACGTGGAAATCAACAAGAAGGCCAACGAATCCACCACCCGCTGGTTCAATACGACCTGCGTGTAGAACTGCCCGCCGGTTGGTCCCGGACCGGATTCTCTACGTTGGTTTCACCGCAGCTCGGAGTTGCGGGAGCATCCAATTCCACACGATCAGTGAACCCTGATGGGTGAAGTGAATCCCGTCATCGCTCACCGGCTGGCCGTCGATCTTGGCCAAGAAGTGCTCGCCGTCGGGGCACAACAATTTGTTGAGGTCAAGCACGAAGGTCGTTGCGGGGTTTCTCGCTGCGATCGTTTGAATCACGCTGTTCATCGATCGGACACGATGCGGTTCTGCCGCTTCGGGATCGGGATGCTGCGGGGTTTCGGCGGCGGGATCGACACACGGCATGGTGAGTAACGCCACCTTCCCGCCGAACTTCGAGAGAATGTCGATCCCGCGTTGCATCGCGGATCCCACGAGCTCATCCCACTCCGGCGTGCCCACGAGAATGTCGGTGGTGCTGCCGTCCTCGTTGCGAACGCGCCGGTCGTAGAGATCCCAACCCCAGGCCAACATCGTGGAGATCGAGGGGTTGACCCGGGTTACCTGCGCCTGCCAAAGCGCTGGCCAGTCGGCGCAATCGGGGTTTTGTCGCGCCGAGCGCCCATTCTTGATCGAATCGCCCTCCACCATTCCGCAACCCAACGTGGTGGCCGGGTAAAGAATGAACCCGGTGGTGCGATCGTCTTGACCGGCCCCGATCTCCAACAGCAGGGTGTGCTGCATCGAGTCGCCGGCGAACAGGACTGGTGTGCACTGTGCGATCGGTATGGTGCCTCCGGTGCTGCCGGGGCGGGAGTAGCAGTCCTGTTGACTGAGTGGCCCCGAAGCCTCGAACTCCGGAGCCACACCAAACCCTCCCAGGGTGGGGGTGGCTCGCGAGGTCGACACCAATAAGCCGCCGACGAACCCAACAACGAGCACGACGGCCGTGACCTTTCGCCACGGGGTGTCGAGACCGTGGTAGCGGATGCGGTTCTCGAAGAACCGCATGGAGCAGTAGGCCACCATCCCGCTGATGGTGAACCGGACGACGTGGAGAACCCAGCCGTCGATATCGAGAATCCGTTTGCCGTCGAGGATCGCAAAGATCGGAAAGTGCCAAACGTAGAGGCTGTACGAGAGTCCGCCAATGAACACGAGTGGCTTGAACTGAAAGGGCAACGCCGCGACCGCGCCTCGCGGCGCCATGAACGCCACGATGGCGAGCGCCGTGAAGAGGTCGGCCAAGAAAAAGCCGCCGAAGTAGATCCAGTGGGTCTGCTTTCCGATGAACAGGAACATCAGGAGCAATCCGCCGATCCCGATCGATCCGCACGCCTCCACTACTCCATGGGGAATTCGGTCGAAGTTGATGCGCCGCATCACGAAAGCCATGGTTACCCCGACCATTGACGCCTGGAGCCGGGTATCTGTGCCGTAGTACATCCGGCTGGGGTCCCGCTCGCCGTTGAAGTTGAAGAAGTGCTGGACCCAGGTGGGCGAGGCGAGCGGGTCGAATTGCCACAGACCGATGTTGATCCACTCGCCCGCGGCCACAAGGTCGCCGAAATGGGCCAGGAGCGCCATCCAAAGTGCCGACGCCACCGCGAGGGCACCGCACACCCAGATCCACCGTCTGCTGGTGGTGCCCCATCGCTTGAACCCCACGAACATGCCGATGGCAACGAGCAGGTAGAACTGTTCTTCGATCGACAGGGACCAGGTGTGTTTGAACGGCGACATGCCGGCGAAGGTCTCGAAATACGACTGGCCGGAGAACACGTAGTACCAGTTCGACACATAGGTGAGGGCCGAGAGACCGTCGCCACGGAGCCGGCCGAGTTCCACGTTCGATGGGCCGCCGAGAGCCGACGGCAACCAGGACCACAGCATCACCACGAAGAACATGAGGAGCAACGCCGGCATGAGGCGACGAAAACGTCGGCGCCAGAACCGGCGAAGGTCGATTGCCTTCGTGTTTTCACGCTCGATGATGAATAGCGACGTGATCAGGAATCCGCTGAGCACGAAGAACATCTCAATCGTGAACAGGGGTCCGTCGCCGAGCCATGCGACCTGCGTGTGGTACAGCATCATGAAGATCACGCCGAGCCCTCGGAGCCCGTCGAGGCCCGGCACGTACACGAACTTGCCGGGCGCGATATCACCCGCCGGGGCGACGTCTGGCGAGGGGGCTGAGGAGGCGGTGACGGTGGTGGTCATCGTGGAGAGCGGTCGAGACGAGGCACCCGCCTCTGGCCCCGGAGGACATCCGCCCCAAGCCATCAGGGGCCGGGGAAGTGCCATCAGGGGCCGGGGAAGTGCCATCAGGGGCCGGGGAAGTGCCATCAGGGGCCGGGGAAGTG
>JANOSD010000113.1:0-76401 GCA_031415655.1 Actinomycetes bacterium | reverse complement strand
CGACGGGCACGTCACCGTGGGCAACCTCAGCGACCGGAACCGCCGCGACCGGAACCTCAGCGACCGGAACCTCAGCGACCGGAACCTCAGCGACCGGCTCGGTCGGAGCGTCTGCCGCCGCAGCGATGCGGGCTTCACGTTCGGCCGCTGCCGCGATTGCCGCCTTGCGCGCATCGGCCTGTGCTTCGGCGATCGCCGTTTCTTGCTCCGCAGTGCGGTTCGGGCCAGCGGCCCCTTGGCGGCGGGAGTAGATGTAGCGGCCCTCGTCCACGGCGTCGGCCACGATGCGGCACATGAGGGTGCCCGAACGGATGGCGTCGTCGTTGCCTGGAATCACGTACTGCA
Source organism: Actinomycetes bacterium (assembly GCA_031415655.1). Classification (GTDB taxonomy): domain Bacteria; phylum Actinomycetota; class Acidimicrobiia; order Acidimicrobiales; family Acidimicrobilacustridaceae; genus JAKOVR01. The sequence continues at coordinate 76,056 of JANOSD010000113.1, read as the reverse complement.
CCACATCGGGATCGCAGTTGGTGTCGACCACGGCAACGATCGGGATACCGAGCTTGTTGCACTCCGTAACGGCGATGTCTTCCTTTTTGGTGTCGAGGATGAACACCGCGTCGGGGGCCCGCTCCAGGTTGCGAATGCCGCCAAGGTTGCGTTCCAGCTTTACCAGTTCTCGCTGGATCAGCAGCGCTTCCTTCTTCGGCATCGCCGCGAACTCACCAGCATCGCGCATGCGCTGGTATTCCTTCATTTTCGCCACGCGCTTGGCCATGGTCTCAAAGTTGGTGAGCATTCCACCGAGCCAACGCTGATTGATGTACGGCATGCCGCACTTCTCGGCGTAGGACTCCACGGAATCCTGGGCCTGCTTCTTGGTTCCGATGAACAGCACGGTTCCGCCGTTGGCGGTGAGGTCGCGAATGAAGATGTAGCTCTTCTCGATCCGGGTGAGCGTCTGCTCGAGATCGATGATGTAGATCCCGTTCTGCTCGCCGTGGATGAACCGTTTCATCTTCGGGTTCCATCGGCGGGTTTGGTGGCCGAAGTGGACGCCAGCTTCCAAGAGTTGACGCATGGTGACGACGGGTGCCATCGGGTGCTCCTTCCCTACGGTTCGACGAGGCCCGAGTCCGACGCCGCAAGGGGCGACCGTAGGAGGACAGGGGTGAGGATGGTGTTCGGCGATGCTGCATGCCGGGGTACCGGTGCACGGGGGTGAACCGGCCTCGCACTCTACGAGACGGTGTGCCGGACCCGAAATCCAGTTCCCCACTGGCGAGCGGTGGGGCTGGCGCCATCGGCAACGAATCACCCCGGACGCAGGACGAGGCCGAGCGCCAGCTCCGCCGACTCGATGCCGGCGGCCGTGATTGCCCCCAACGACGCCGACACCCGCGACCGACACGGCGGCGGCAAATCCGCTCGGGCAAGTGCCACAACCCGGGCCGTCTCCGCCAACCCGGGAAGATCATCGTGGGCCGTGAGCCCGCCCCGCTCGACCAGCACGTTGGTGGATCCATGAGCGATCGTGCGGCCGGCCGGCACCACGAGATCTCCTGTCGCTCCGATGGAAACAAACCGGACGTCACCGGCAACCGACGAGCGGGCCAGATGACGGATCAACGGAGACGAGGCCTGCAGGTCGGTGAACACCGGCTGATCGAGGTCGAAACCGGTCCCCGTGACTTCGGCGATCCGATCGGCCACCCGCTGACGGGCCGGGCCAGGAGTCGCTCGAGCCAATGCATCTATCAACGCCGCGCCTCCATGGGGGGTGCCAACGGTGACGAGAGTCTGAACCCCGGAACCCGTGGATGTGAGGGCGGTGCGCGCCACCAGCCCTCCCAAGGAATGGGCCACCACGTCGACCGGAACACCGGGCGCAGCGGCGCGAACGTCCGCCAACAATTTCGTGAGGTACAACGCCGATGCCGCAACGCTGCGCTGCGTGTCGATCGACGAGTAGTTCGTCGCCCCAATCCCGGCGAGGTCTGCGGCATCGCTGTGGTCGGGCACCCGTCCGCCGTTGTAAGAGAACCGGACAACATCGGCGTGGGCGTAGCCAATCGTCGACGACGGGAACGCCTCGATGCCTGCGTGGGTGCTCGACGATCCGAGTCCACCAACGAGCACGAGGATTCGCCTACCCCCTTCGGCCGGCACGAGTAGTGGATTTCTCGGCATGACAATCGGGGTATCGGGTGCGGTGCATGCGGGCGCCCGGTGGGTCCAGCCGACAGCCACGGGTGCGGCGGGCGATGCAACCGGTGCCGGTTGGTGGTCGGTCCACTGATCATGAGGGGGTTGGCGTTCGTGCACTGGATCGGCCACTGCGAACGCACGAGCGTGGTCCGCCACTTCGTCGTCGGGCAGGAGAAGCGCTCCATCGACACGAATTGTGAGCGGAGCGAAGAGCAATGCCGGATCGAGGTAGGTGCCGTCGGCGGCGCGTACGCCAAAGTGCAGGTGATCGGTGGCCGTGCCCATGATCTCTGTGCGGCTCACCCGGGCGCCGGCGCGAACCAGCACTCGGGCGAGGAATGAGTAACTCGTACGCAACCCGTCTGCGTGGAGAACGGTGATGTGTTGGCCGGTACCGACGGTTCCAGCGAAAACCACTTCGCCATCGCCGGCGGCCAGAACGGGGGTGCCAGGAACGGAGGCATACGCCCAGCCACGGTTTCCCGGCCCGTAGGGGGAGGTCGGGGGTCGGAACCCGTCGACTACCGGCGCGCTGGTGGGCGGCGAGTACGTCACGACCGGCACCGGTGCGGAGATCTGTATTGGGCCACCCGCTGCGGGCGAAGCCGTAACGAGCGTGGTTAGCACGACGAGGAACACCGCGACGGTGGTGCCCGCCTGCCGAGTGCCCGCCTGCCGGTGACGCGCCCGCCGGTGAATGGCGCAAGGCCTCGGCTTCATGACGCACACCCCGTGGGGCGAGCGACAGGCGTTACGCCGGTTCGCGTTCTCCTGCGAGGATACGGGAACGCAGCTGCAACACGGCCTTTGTATGAATCTGGCACACCCGGCTCTCGGTGACGCCGAGCACTTGGCCGATCTCGGCGAGAGTGAGGCCCTCGTAGTAGTAGAGGGTGAGCACGATCTTCTCGCGCTCGCCCATGCGGTTGATCGCTTCGGCGAGGATGTGACGCATCTCCTCCACCTCGTAGGCCGCAACTGGGCCCTCGCCCGAATCGGCGATGGTGTCGCCCAGCGAAATTGATTCGCCCCGCTCGCCACCCACGGAGAGCATTTCGTCGAGAGCAACCAGGCCCACGAAGGAGATCTGGCTCAACGTGGTTTGCAGCTGTTCGTCGGTGATGTCGAGTTCGCGCGCAAGTTCTTCGTCGGACGGGGTGCGATGGTGCTGCGCTTCGAGCTTGGCGTAGGCCTTCTCGAGGGCCCGAGCTTTGGCCCGAACCGACCGTGGTACCCAATCGATCGACCGGAGTTCGTCGAGGATGGCGCCCTTGATTCGAGCGATGGCGTAGGTCTCGAACTTGAAACCTCGGGCCGGATCGAACTTGTCGATGGCGTCGATCAGACCGAAAATCCCGTAGCTGACAAGGTCGGATTGCTCCACGTTCTGTGGCAATCCAACGGCGACGCGACCGGCGACGTATTTCACGAGAGGCGAGTAGTGCACGATCAACTGATCGCGCACCTCTCGGGTGGCTCGTTGTTTGTAGTCGGACCAGAGTTTCTCGATCTGGCCTTCCTCGCGGTCGTCCACTTCTGCCCTTTCGAGGTTCCCGGCGGTGGTCCTGGTGATTCAGGCCCGGGGGTGCGTGGCGTCGAGCACGGAACGAAGCCGCTCCTTGCTCACGTGAGTGTAACGCTGTGTGGTGGCGAGGTCGCTGTGTCCCAAAAGTTCTTGTACCGCACGCAGATCTGCGCCCCCATCGAGAAGGTGTGTAGCGAAGGTGTGGCGCAACGCGTGCGGGTGGGTGGGCGCCGCCGAACGGTGGTCGATGATGCGCCGCACATCGCGCGGAGTGAGCGGTCGACCCACCTTGTTCAGAAAGAGCGCCCCCGGATCGGGGGCGGCGCCAAGCACCTCCAAACGGGCGGGACCCAACCACCCCCGCAAACGTTCCACGCTTGGCGCCGACAGCGGCACCTTTCGTTGTTTGCCACCTTTGCCCCAGACGCGTATCGATGCGTCGACCAAATCGAGGTCGGAGGCAACGAGGCCGCACAACTCCCCCACCCGCAAACCGCTTCCGTAGAGCAGTTCCACTACGGCATCGTCTCGGGCCCGCACCGCCGGCGTGTCCCCCGAGGCGGTGGCGACAGGATCGTCGAGGAGGGTGGTGATCTCGTCGTCTCGGAGCACCCGGGGCAGTCGACCGTCCCCCGAGGGTGCGTGCAAGCCCACCGTGGGATCGGTGGAAACCACTCCCGTGCGTCGCAACCAGGCGTAGTAACGCCGCAACGAGGAGGCTCGGCGGGCCATTGTCCGCTTGGCCAGGCCACGGCTGCTGAGATGAGCGAGGTACCGCCGGAGCAGCAACCGGTCGACGTTGCCCGGGTGATCGAGAGGAACGCGGCTGCACCACTGGGCGAATGAGGCGAGATCGCTGCCATAGGCCGCCACTGTGTTGGGGGCGCAGGAAGTGAGCGAGGCCAAGAAGGCTTCGATGAGCCATGAGTCGGGGGGCGGCGGCACGACGGAACGCATCACCGTTGACGGTAGCGAGCGCAGGAGGTCGGGCGGCGGCAAGATCACGACGAACGGCCGCACCGCGGACGTGAGACCAGTCGAGCGAGAACAGGTTCTCGATTTTTCGCCTGGCCCGATCGGTACGCTGCCCGTCATGGCTCTGCGAACCCCCGAAAACTATCTCGCCTCCCTCAACGACGGACGGGAGCTTTACTACAAGGGCAAACGAGTGCCCGACATACTCGCCGACAAGGAACTGCGGGTCGCAGTAGACCACGCGGCAATCGACTACTCGATGGCAGAGGACCCCGCCTACCGCGACCTCGCCGTCATGACCGACACCGCCAGCGGTGAGGAGTACAGCCGCTACTACCACGTGCCCCGCCACGCCGATGATCTGCTGGAGCGCAGCAAGCTCATCGAAACCTGTACCGGTCTTGGCGGCACGATGGTCACCCTCATCAAGGAGATCGGCAGCGACGGGCTGTTCGCGCTCTTGCGGGTGTGCGAGGGCGAAGCACTGGAGAAGGCCACAGCGTTCTGGCAGCACTGCCGCGACAACGACCTCGCAGTGGCAGTTGCGCAGACCGACGTGAAGGGCGACCGCTCGCTCCCCCCCCATCAGCAGGAGGATCCCGATCTCTATGTGCATGTGGTCGACCAGAACGCGGATGGGATCGTGGTCCGGGGGGCGAAGTGCCACACCTCGATCTGCACCAACGCCGACTACGTGATCGCATTTCCCACCCGCGCGATGGGTGAAGCCGATGCCGACTACGCCGTGGCGTTTGCCGTGCCTACCAATGCGCCGGGCCTCAAGATGTATGTGTCGTCGTATGCCGCCGGGGAGCGCAATTCGTTCGAGTTTCCGCTCTCGTCGAAGCACAAGATGCTCGAGACTCTTACGGTCTTCGACGATGTTTTCGTGCCGTGGAGCCATGTATTCATGAACCGTGAGCCCGAAAAGGCTGGTGTCCTGGCCCTCACGTTTGTGGAGTACCACCGATTCACGGCCGTGAGCTACAAGCTTCCACTGGTAGACCTCCTGGTCGGCGTGGCCGGCGAGATCGCCCAGATGAACGGCGTGATAAAGGCGGGGCATATCCGCGACAAGCTCACCCACCTCATCATGTACGCCGAGACGGTGCGGTCGCTCACTCACATGGCGGCCATCCGTGCCCGCATTGATGATCGAGGCATCGCCTATCCCGATCCCATGACCACGAACATGGCGAAGTACACCTTCGCCACCAACTACCACCAAGCGCTCGAACTGGTGCAGGACTGCGCCGGCGGGCTGCTGGTGACCGGACCGGGCGGCGACGACTGGGACAGTGACGAAGTTCGGCCGGTGCTCGAGAAGTACTACCGGGCCGCCGTGCCGGCAGAGCCCCGCCTGCGGATGCTGCACCTCATCTCCGACCTCACCGCCCGCGACTTCGGCGGCTACCACGCGGTGCTCGCCGTGCACGCCGAAGGATCGGTGGAGGCGGAGAAGATGCAGACCTTCCGAAGCTACGACGCCAAACCGGCGATGAGCTACGCCCGCAAGCTGGCCGGGCTTGACGAGGTCGGGCTCGCGTGAGCCACAAGCCGCTGGTTGATCGAACACCGTGACCCCCAAGCCCCTCATCGGTGGGCCCTCGGCTTCCCGATCTGCTCGTACCAGCCACCACTGTTGGTGATCCACCCGCCGTCGGCGAGTTGATCGAGAACGGTCGCGATCTGGCTCACCGTGAGATTGGTACGGACCACGATCTGTTCGGTGGACGCCGGCTCCCAACCAATGGCTTCGAGCACGGCGGCAGCGTCACCCTTTGGCCGTTTCTCCTCGGTTCGAGCCGCCTTTGCCTTCGCGATCACCGATGCCGCCGCCGGGAATTGGCCAAGCCGAAGCAGGATGTCGTCGGTGTCGCGAACCATGCCGCACCCGTCGAACAAAAGCTTGTTGGTTCCGGACGAGGCGGGACTGTGTACCGATCCGGGAACGGCCAACACGTCCTTGTTGCGAGCCACCGACTCGTCGACGGTGAGCATCGATCCGCCAGCAACGCGTGACTCAACCACCAGGGTGAGGTCGGCCAGCGCGGCAATGATGCGGTTGCGGGCCGGGAACCTCCACGGCGCGGGGCGGACCCCAAGGGGATACTCGGCGATCAACGCGCCGTAGTCGGCCACCTCGTTCCAGAGCTGACGATGCGACCGGGGATACACCACATCCAGACCCGACCCCACCACGCCGATCGGGGGAACGGCACGCGCGGCCAAGGCGCCCCGATGGGCGGCGCCGTCGATGCCAAGCGCCAGACCCGATACCACTGTCACTCCCGCTTCGCTTAACTCCCGCCCGAACATCTCCGCCAGATCTCGGCCGTAACGAGTGCAATTGCGGGTACCCACGATTGCCACCTTCGGACTGCCAAGGGGTTCAAGTCGACCGCGAGCGAACAATACATACGGCGGACTGGGATCGTGTTCGAATAGACCATGGAAGCAGGGATCTCCCGGCGTCAACACCGCCACACCGGCCTCGGCGTGGGCACCGGCCAACGTATCGAGGTCCATCCCCGCCGCCTGGTTTCGCCATGCCGCAGCCAACTCCGCCGTGATGCCCGTCGCCCCCTCGGTCCGGGTGGCGGCAATGTGCACGCCGCGACACACGTTCTCCCAGGCCTCCCGCGGCGATCGCTCACCCAGGAGTGCAGCGAGCCGGCTCGGGCCCACCTGATCCAGGGATGCCAACCCGATCAGGAAGGCAACATCACCGTCGTTCGACCCCCCAACGGCGTTCGTTGGACCGGCGTTCATGATGCCGCCAGCTGGTCGCGCAGGAAGCTGAGTTGGTCACGTAGCAAAATTGCCTCCTGTACCGCTTCCTTGGACACGGGGCCGTCTCGGCCCGCGAGGTCGTCGATCGTGAGGGCGACCCGGCGGATTCGATCAACCCCCCTGGCGGTCAGTTGGGCTGAATCAAGCTTCTCCGCGATCAGCCGTTCGGCCTCGGATGAGAACGGGGCAACCTTGGCCAGCACGGGCCCGTTGAGGTCGACGTTCGCACGGACGCCACGCAGCAGCGCCCGGTCCCGCGCCTCCTCCACGCGGGCTCGCACCGGAGCGGAGGGTTCGCCTGGTTCGCCAGAAAGTAATTGGGCGGGATCGGGACGGTCGACCTTCACCCGGAGGTCGAAACGATCCAGGATCGGGGCCGACAATCGCCGGGTGTAACGGGCGAGCGAGGACGGTGAACACCGGCAGGTTCCCGGGCGGTCCCCTCCGCCACAGGGACACGGGTTCATCGCTCCGACAAGGAGAAAACGAGCGGGAAAAGTGAGGCGAAACTGTGCCCGAGCGACGTGGACCACCGCCTCCTCAAGCGGCTGGCGCAACGATTCGAGAACCGGCACTGAGAACTCGGCCATCTCATCTAAAAACAGCACCCCGCCGTTCGCCATCGAGATCTCACCCGGTCGGACCCACGAGGCGCCCCCACCAACCATGGCAACCGAGCTGGCCCCGTGGTGCGGTGACCGGAACGGCGGCCGGCGGATGAGGTCGTGCATTGGTTCGAGGCTGCCGGCCGCGGAGTGGATCTTGGTGGTGTCGAGCGCGGTGGCCGGATCGAGGTCTGGCAGAAGGGTGGTCATCCGCTTGGCGAGCATCGTCTTTCCTGCCCCCGGTGGTCCGACGAGGAGCACGTGATGGCCGCCGGCGGCCGCCACCTCCATAGCCCGACGGGCAACCGGTTGCCCGCGAACGTCGGCGAGATCGACCACGACCGGCAGCTCGGTTGCCGGGTGGTGCGGGGGTGGCGGTGGCCAGGGTTCGAGCGTGCCGTGTTCACTGTCACGCGTGATGACGGTGAGCAGTTCCTTGAGTGACGCCACCGAACGCACCTGATGCCGACCCACGAGCGCCGCCTCGTGGTGCGACGCCCTCGGCACCACCACCACCGGTTCATCAATGGCCGCCACCATTGGCAACACGCCGGGTATCGATCGAATCGCCCCGTCGAGCCCGAGCTCACCCACGAACGCCATACCGGCGACGTCGTCCTCTCGCACGATGGCGCACGACACCAACAGACCAACGGCAAGGGCCAGATCGAGGCTCGACCCGCCTTTACGTCGATCGGTGGGCGTGAGGTTCACGGTGAGCCGAGTGGATGGCCAATCAATGCCGCAGGATACGAGGGCAGAACGAACTCGATCACGCGACTCGCGGCAGATCGTGTCGGGCAAGCCGATCATGGTGAAACCGGGCAAACCGGGACCGTTGTGGACATGGACGGTGACGGGATAGCCGTCGGTACCGAACAAGGACGCAGAAATGACTATGGCGTTCACGAGGAGTTCCTCCGCGAGAGGGCCGAACCGACGCGACAGAACGCGACGGCGGACGGATCCAATAGGGGAAGGACGCTCGTGTCCTCGAAGAGGGGCCGCACCCGGTGCGGAAGGCTCAACAGCGAGCCCGTGAGGTGGCCTGCGAACGGCGGAAACCACACCGCAGGTCCTTACCAGTCACCCTACACGCAAGGTACGACAGTTAGGACCGCCACCGGCTGGGAACGTCTCCCAACGGCCTATCGACGCCGGGCCACCGACTCACGGCCACGACGATTGGGCAGGAACCCCGTTAGGAACAGCGATACTGCCCACACGACTGCTTGTCCACGGCCGGGCGGGGCACCGGCGGGGCACCGGCGGGGCACCGGCGGACAGGCCGACTCGCACGTCCCCGATTCACTGCTTGGCCGCAAGCACCTCTCGTTGGTAGCGCACCACTGCCTGGATCTCTTCGGCCGTGAGTGTCTCGCCCCACGCCCCCATCGTGGTGCCCTTCAACCCGTTGGTGACGATCCGAACGTGGTCGGCCGGATCAGGAAGGTCACGGGTGACCTGGCCCCCGTTGAGCTTCTTTCCCAGTCCCCCGGATCCATCGATGCCGTGACAAGAGGCGCAACGAGCTCGATGCACGTCCTGCCCCCTGGCGAGCACCGGGTCGGATGGCTTCGCACTCGAATCGCTCCCGCACCCGGCGGCGATGGATGCCGCGATCATTGCGGAGGTCAGAAGAAGAAAGCGTCGTCGCATGACGACTTAACGTAGCGAAACGCTCATCCCCGACTCGACCCCGGCACGTCGAAATCGGCATCTCGAATCGGATGAATCCCGACGGCTTCGCCATACTTGTTTCTGTGGGCTTTAATCCGACGCGCAAACACAAGAACTCCCGGGCCGACTACGCCATGGTCGCGGCAGCGTTCATCGTGGTGCTTCTCCTCGTCGGGTGGGGCCTTTTCGGTGGAAAGCTCTGAAGCTGGTTTCGTATGGCCGGTACCCGACCCCCGATCTGGCCGTGGGCCGACGATGAGTGCGACGTTCGTCGTGTGCAGCCCTACGAGGCGAGAAAACCGTACGTGTGCCCGGGCTGTCTCGGCGCGATCCCGTCAGGGACTGGGCACGTAGTCGCAGTACCCGCGCTGGCTCCGGACGACCGTCGCCACTGGCACCGCAGTTGTTGGGACCATCGCCGCACTCGCCGCCCTCGATCCTGATCTGCGGCGAGGCCCGACCTTCACTGTCAGTGGTCACCCGTATGCTCAGTTCATGGAGCTCATCTTCGTACGACATGGCCAGCCCGAGTGGGCTCGCGATCGCATCGCCTTCCGGAATCCCTCGCTCACCGAGCTAGGTCAGTCCCAAGCAAAGGCCACCGCTTCACACCTCGGTGCATCCCACAAGGTCACCACGGAATTGGTGGTATCACCGCTCGTACGAGCGCAGCAGACAGCGGCACCGATCGCCGCAGAATTGGGAATCGAGCCCACCACGCTTGATTGGTTAGCCGAGATCGGTTCGCCCGAATCCTGGGAAGGCGCGCCGATCGAAGAGGTGGAGCGGGTTTTCGCCGCCGGCCGAAACCGCTCGATTGATGAACTCTGGGACGGCCTGCCCGGCGGCGAAAGTGTCCGCGACTTCCACGTACGAATCGTGCAAGGTACCGACGGTTTCCTCGCTGACCGCGGCGCCGACCGGGTCACCCCGGAACCTCCACAATGGCGATTCGCGGAGCCCCAACGCCGGATTGTGATCGTGGCTCATGCCGGAACGAATGCCACGATCCTCGGCCATCTTCTCGGCATCCCGCCCGTGCCATGGGAGTGGGAGCGATTTGTCACCATGCACGCGTCGCTCAGTGAAGTCGAGCCCGTGCAAATCGGGGGGGCGTCTGTCTACTCGCTGGTGCGACTCTCCGACGTCGGCCATCTCCCCGCCGACCACCGCACGCGCTAGCTCCCCACCGGAACCCGGCACCCGTTCGGACTGCCGCAACCCAGACGGGCTCGCCGATGGGTTTACGACTGGCGCGCTCGCCGGCAGGGGTCCCGAACGGCGCAGAGCCCCCGATTTCGGAAACCATGTTGCAACCAACCCCCTACAAGGGGTCCCGTAGCAGCATGGTTCACGTACACCCCGGGCAAGCACAGACCGGACAGGGCGGACGGACCAGGGCGGACGGACCAGGGTAGGGCGAGGCCCCGAGGTTGTAGGGCAAGTCGGGCTAGAAGGCGCCGGTGATGATGTCGACGCGGTCCGGCAGAACCGAGGCCACGTCGAAGCGGCGTTGGGTGGTGCCGGTGCGATGGGCCTTCAGGAAAAGCGCGGCCAACATCCGGAGGCGGCGTTGTTTGTCACGGTTCACCGCTTCGGACGGCTGACCAAACCGCGACGATGAGCGGGTCTTTACTTCGCAGAAGACGAGGAGTGAACCTTTGCGCAGTACCAGGTCGAGCTCACCTTCGGGACAGCGCCAGTTCCGCGCCACCACCGTATAGCCCTGTTCGACATACCACTGCGCTGCCCGTTCCTCGCCTGCCGCCCCGAGATCGAGGTGGCGGCGGCTCATCCGACGGGTGATCCGGGGTCGTTAATCCCGGTATTGGGTGGCTCGAAGTCGGTTGGGGGGAGTTCCTCGATGGACACGTCGTCAAACGCAACGAGCCGGACCGACGGCGAAAAACGGGTCTGGCGGTACATGTCCCACACCCAGGCGTCGCGCAACTCAATGCTTACGTAAGGGTGCCCATCGGCAATGGCCACCTCGTGGTGCACTTCGTTGGCGAGGTAGACCCCGCGTTCGGTCTCCACGACGAAACGGAACATGCCGCTGACGTCGCGATACTCCTGGTACAACCTCATTCGAAGATCGGCCTCAAAGGCCTCAAGCTCTTCGGCACTCACCGGTTTCTCCTCCGGTTGGCCAGCGCGGATTGGGGAAAAGGCCCTACTGCGACGTCTCTGGCAGCGGACGGACGTCGGGGCCGAAAGAATGGCAGCCGGAGCTGCCACCGCCAACTAGTCGCGCTTCTCTTTGATCTTGGCTGCCTTGCCAACCCGATCACGCAGGTAATAGAGCTTGGCCCGACGAACATCGCCACGGGTGATCAGCTCGATCTTCTGGATGATCGGCGTATGAAGGGGGAACGTGCGCTCGACGCCGACGCCGAAACTCACCTTGCGGACGGTGAAGGTCTCGCGGATGCCCGAGCCCTGCCGGCGGATGACCGCACCCTGGAACACCTGGACACGTTCGCGCGTGCCTTCCACGACTCGGACATGGACCTTGAGGGTGTCGCCGGGCGAGAATTCGGGGATGTCGTCCCGAACGCTGCGCTCGTCAACGAGATCGATGACGGAGTTCATGAAGAACACTCCTGCACGAGAGGCGGTTTGAGGGCCCCGCCAAACCCAAGGAACACAGTGGCGGAAGTGGTCAGACTACGAGGAACAGGGCCGGTGAACCAAAGCGGCCGACCCCGCCCACGACGGGCGATGGCACCCATCGCCCGAATACCGGTCAGTCGGCATCGGGGAACTCGGCGAGCAGCTGTCGCTCGGCTTCGGTAAGTCCGCCGCGATGCTCAATCAAGTCGGGACGGGTAGCCCCGGTTCGCCGCAACGCTGCGGCGTGGCGCCAGCGGCCCACACGAGCATGGTCACCCGAGCGCAGAACCTCAGGCACAACAAGGCCCCGAAACTCGGCTGGTCGGGTGTAGTGCGGGTATTCAAGCAAGTGATCGGTAAACGACTCGTCGACGGCCGAGGCGGCGTTTCCCATGACACCAGGAACGAGCCGGCCGACGGCCTCGAGTACCACCATGGCCGCTACCTCACCCCCGGACAGCACGTAGTCGCCGATCGATAGTTCACCGTCGACGAGGTGGGTGCGCACTCGCTCGTCGACCCCTTCGTACCGTCCGCAGAGCAGCGAGAAACCATCAAGCGCCGCCAACTCTCGGGCGACGGATTGGTCGAACCGACGGCCCGCCGGTCCGAGATAGAACAGCGGCCGGGGAGGGTCCACCGTGTCCACCGTGTCGAAAATCGGGCCCGGTGCGAGCACCATGCCCGCACCTCCGCCGAAGGGGGCGTCATCCACGGTGCGGTGGGCGTCCGTGGTGACGGCGCGAAGGTCGTGCACACGAACGTCGAGCAAACCCCGACTCTGCGCCTTGCCCAGCAGGCTCTCCCCGGCGAAGGTCGTCACCATCTCCGGAAAGATGGTGAGGACGTCGATCCGCATCAGGCCAACGGGTTTGACGGCTCGCCAGCGGGTGCGCCATCACCAGGGACCGCAACCGCCTCATCGAGGTCGAGCAGTCCTTTGGGGGGATCGACCACGATGCGGCCCCCGCCCGATTCCACCACGAAGTTCAATGGCACGAGCAACCCCGATTCGAGCTCGAGGATGTCGGCGGCGGGATTGTCGAGCACCGTGGCCACCCGACCGTACGAGCGGCCGTCAACATCAAACAACTCGCTGCCGATCAACTCGTGGATCCAGAGCTCGTTCGGGTCGAGCACGGGAACACCGAGGATCGGGCGATGGGCCAGCGCCTCCGCTGCGGTGCGGTCGGGAACCCCAACAAACTGCACGATCCATTTGCCTTGATGAGGACGTACGGCGTCGATCACCAGTTCTCGGTCGCCGGCCTGAAGCACAAGCCCGGGGACAAGGCGATCATCGACGTTGGTGGTGAGTGACACCAGCAGTTCGCCCCGCAGCCCGTGGGCGCGTCCGATGCGCCCGATCTCAAGAAGAACGGGTGGCTCAGCCACGAAGATAGATCCCGGTCGGGGAGATCAGTCGAGGAACTCGATGTTGATCTCGGTGCCGTCCTTGACCGCGGCGGCCCGTGTGACCCGACGGATCGACTGCGCGATGTGGCCGCGCCGGCCGATGATGCGGCCCATGTCGCCCTGCGCGACCGAGACGTTCAGGGTGGGCTTGCGGCCACGATCGTCAACCTCGACATCAACCGCGGACGGATCGTCGACCAGGCTCTTTACGAGGAACTCAAGGACATCACGAGACCGGTCGGGATTGACCCGACCATCGTCGTCATCGTCATCATCGTCATCGTCGGAGCCGGAGCCGGAGCCGGAGTTGGCAACGAGGGCGTTCGGATCGACACCCTCATCACCGTCAGCAAGTTCGTCTTCGCCCGCACCCTCGTCTTCACCAACGAGTTCGTCTTCGCTGGCAACCGCGTCGGCTTCGGTCACGATGCCTTGGCCTTGGACTTGGTGGCCTCGAACTGCTCCCACGCACCGGTGATCTTGAGAAGACGTTGCACGGTTTCGGTGGGCTGGGCACCCTTCGAGAGCCAACCAACGGCCTTGTCGTTGTCGATCACGATGGTGGACGGATCGGTGCGGGGGTCGTAGTGACCGATCGATTCGATGAAGGCACCATCGCGGGGGGACCGCGCATCAGCGGCGACAACTCGGTAGGTGGGCTGCTTCTTCTTGCCCATCCGCTTCAGGCGGAGCTTGACCACGATGTTCTCCTTGCCCCGACTGGGGACCATGGGCCGGTGGGCTCGGTGCGCACCGGTAGTTCATTCGACGTGAGCGCCGACTTTGAGCGACGCCTACCCCCGCCGACCGGCGGAAGGGACCCGATAGCCTGCCGCGAAAACACCCTTCCGGGCAAGCTCAGCGGCCAAAGCCATCGAGATCGTCAAGCCCGCCAAGCCCGCCGACGCCAGCTTCACCGCCTTGTTCGAGCCCAGGAAGCCGGAGACCAGCGGTAATATCGGCCGGAATCATGGGCATCCGGGGACCCTTCACGGTGGTACGCCCGCCGGAGGTACGACCACCGCCCGGCCCCTTCTTCCCCTTGCCGCTCTTGCCCTGCCGGGGGGGTTTCACCTTCTTCGACCCGAAACCACCCATACGTTTCATCATCTTTTGCATCTCGCCGAACTGCGTAACGAGGGCGCCAACATCGGCGGCATCCTTTCCGCAACCCAGGGCGATGCGATTGCGTCGCGACGTATCAATCAGTTCCGGCCGTTTCCGTTCCGCCGGTGTCATCGACAAGATGATCGCTTCGATGCCATCGATCTCGCGGTCGTCGATCTCGACGTCGCGCATTTCTTTGGGCATGCCCGGCATCATCTTCATGAGGTTGTTGAGCGGACCCATCTTTCGCACCTGGCGCATCTGCTCCAGGAAGTCCTCCAGGGTGAAGTGCCCCTCCATGAGCTTGGTGGCGGCGGCTTCAGCCTCGTCTTTCTCGAACACCTCCTCGGCCTTCTCGATGAGGGTGAGCACGTCGCCCATGCCAAGGATTCGGCCGGCGAGCCGGTCCGGATGGAAAAGGTCGAAGTCTTTGAGTTTCTCGCCGGTGGACACGAAAGCGATGGGCCGACCTACGACCTCTTTCACTGACAGCGCGGCACCGCCACGAGCATCGCCGTCGAGCTTGGTGAGGATCACCGCGTCGAGGGCCAGGGTCTCGTGGAACGCCTCAGCCGTGGTGACTGCGTCCTGTCCGGTCATTGAGTCGATCACCAAGAACGTGTAGTGCGGTTTGGTGACCTCACTGATCTGGCGCACCTGCTCCATGAGCTCGGCATCAAGGGCAAGACGGCCAGCGGTATCGAGGATCACCACATCTCGCCCAAGGCGTTTGGCTTCGACCATCGCCGCCGCGCACACCGCAACGGGATCGCTCGGTTCACTGAAGACCGGCACCTGCGCTTGGTTCCCGAGGGTGCGGAGCTGCTGCACCGCGGCGGGACGCTGGAGGTCGGCGCCCACCAGCATGGGGTTGCGGCCTTGGCTCTTGAACCAGCGGGCGAGTTTGGCGGAGGTGGTGGTTTTGCCCGAACCCTGCAAACCGGCCATGAGGATAACGGTGGGAGGTTTGGCGGCGAAGGTGATCTTGAGGGTTTCACCCCCGAGGGTGTTCACCAGCTCGTCGTGAACGGCTTTGATCACCTGCTGGTCGGGACGCAGCGCCTGGTTGAGGTCCTCCCCCACCAGGGCTTCCTTCACCCGGGCAATGAAGTTCTTGACGACCTTGAAGTTGACATCGGCTTCAAGGAGCGCCAGTCGAATTTCCTTGAGGGCTTCGTCGACGTCTTCCTCGCTCAGGCGGCCTTTGCCGCGCAGCTTGGTGAAGATCCCCTCGAAACGGTCTGACAGTGCATCGAACATGAGGCAGCGAGCCTACCCGGGGGTGACGGTGAGGAGGTTGGCGACAGACGCGACGCCGGGAATCGCCGCCGCAACCCGAGCAAGCTCTTCCAAAGCAGCAACATCGGGCACGCTACCGGCCAGGGTGACAGCTGCCCCGTCGACTGACACCGTGGGCTGGGCCAGGTGCCAGGTGCGAGGGGCGTGAGCCAACTCGAAGGTGACGGTGTCGGCAAGGTCCGGTGGCGGCGATGATTTGCGTGCGCCACCGGCAAGGCGGGCAAGGTTGGCCCGAAGTACTGCGCCCTTCACCGGCGCGGCGAGCAAGCCGAGGAACAGGCCCGACAGGAACACCGCCACCGTCCGCCAGCCCACGATGCGCACCACCCGAGTCGATACGCGTACCGGCACACCCCCCGCCTTGTAGCCAAGCTTAAAACTCACGCCGAGCAATCGGGACCCGAGTTTGACGGGCAAAAATCCCACTCGGATGGCGGTGCCCGCTTTGCTTCGCCGAGTGCGGACCTGGGGGCGCACCGCACCTCCTTGATGGCGGGCCCGGCCGTCGGCGGGCCGCACTGCGTCGATGGCCTCCACCGCCGAGGCGATCGCGGCGACCGGACCAGAAGACTGACCTGGGTTCGCGATGGCACGGAGGCTGAGCGGCAGGCGGGGGCTGAACGGGATACGGGGTCGAGGCATGCGCATGAGGTGTCCTTGATGCTGTTGGAGCGATGTTGTAGCGACGGAAGCGGCGTGGTTACTCGGCGAAAAGGGCGTCGACGAACTCATCGGCGTCGAATCGCACGAGGTCGTCGGCGGTCTCGCCGAGACCCACGAGTTTCACCGGGATCCCGAGTTGGTTCTGGATGGCGAACACGATGCCACCTTTGGCGGACCCGTCGAGTTTGGTGAGCACCACGCCGGTGAGGGCGGCGGCCTCGGCGAACTGCTTGGCCTGTTCGAGACCGTTCTGACCCACGGTGGCGTCGAGCACGAGCAGCACCTCGGTGACCGTCCCGGCCCCCTTGTCGGCCACGCGTCGTACCTTGCTCAACTCCTCCATGAGATTTGCCTTGTTGTGCAGCCGGCCGGCCGTATCGGCCAACACCAAGTCGGCCGACTTCGCCGCCGCTGATTCGATGGCGTCGAAGATCACCGAACTGGGATCGCCGCCATCCGCCCCGCGCACACAATCGGCACCCACCCGCTCCGCCCAGGTTTCGAGTTGCTCCGCCGCGGCGGCGCGGAACGTGTCGCCAGCGGCCATCACCACCTTCTTGCCATCGTCGACCTCACGTTTGCCCAGTTTGCCGATCGTGGTGGTCTTCCCCACGCCGTTGACCCCCACGAACAGCCATACCGTTGGTGATTCGTCGGCGTAGCGGAGTTCGATCGAGCCACCCGAAGAAGCCGCCAAGCGAGCCTTCATCTCCGCCTTGAGTGCATCGAGCAGTTGGGCGCCTTCGGTGTAGCCCTCGGATTTCACCGTGTCTCGCACGTGTCCGAGCAGTTCCTGGGTAGCGTCGAGGCCGACGTCGGCGCCGATGAGCGCATACTCCAGTTCTTCCCAGGTGTCGTCGTCGATCTTGCCTTTACGAAGTGCACCGAAAGCTCCAGAGAACTTGTCTCGGGCCTTGGCCAGCCGATCGCGAAACCGAGGTTTGACGGGGCTGACGACCGTCCGCTCCTCGACGCCGACGAGCTCGTCGTCGAGCACGAACTCGGCGTCGGAGTCCGAGAGGATAGGAACCCCGGTTGCGCCTTCGGCGTCGGCGCCCACGTCCTGCGTGGTGACCAGCTTCGAACGCGCCGAATCGGCGAGCTCGTCGGGCGATGCATCAGCGCCCGTGAGGCTGGCTTCCTCGATCTCCCGGTCGAGCCGTTCAAGGAACTCGGCCTTGCGCTGTTCGACCTCGGCTTTCACCTCGGGCGGCACACCCTTCGCGGCGGGACCGGGTTCGAGCGGGATGCCCCGTTTGCGTCGTTGGACAACGAGCCCAGCGGTGACACCGAGCACCGCAGCCAGCACGGCGACAGCGAGGACGAGAGATAACAAAGTGGAACTCACATCCAGATGCTACTCAGCCCCTCAAAACCCCACCCCAGCCGGGTGCGATACCGCTACCCGTGCGGACGACGTTCGACGAGCCTCCGAACTCACCATCGAGCGTCGCTACCCCGCTCCTCCCCTCTGGCTGCGGCACCCGCAAAAAGGGAAGAACCGCAACGCTGTGGCGCTGCGGTTCTGCCCTGCTGGGAACACCCGTGACCTTCGAAGGGTCGACCCCCTTCACTGTCTTGCCCCCGAGGGTCACGGGACATCAGTTGCCGTTCGTTCGGCCAGGAACTCCTGGCGTGGTCAGAACGTCGAGCGTGTGCGAGTGGCGTTGAGGTGAGCCGGCTACTTTTTGCCGAGGGTCACTTCGACGTTGATCTGCTCGCTGTTGCGGATCACGTCGAGCTTTACGACGTCGCCGGGCGATCGGGCGGTGATCCGAGCGGAGAGATCACCGCGGCTCTTGATGGCTTGACCGTCGATCGCGGTGATCACGTCGTTGCGTTTGAGGCCGGCCTTGGATGCGGGACTGCCTTGGGCGACGGTGACGATCTGCGCACCGGCGTCGCCTGTAGTCGGCGACTTCAACGTGGCGCCGAGGTAGCCCTTGTCGAGTGACTCACCCTTCACGATCTTGTCGGCGACCCCTTTGGCCGTCTGGATCGGGATGGCGAACCCGATGCCGTTATTTTCCCCGCTCTGGCTGAAGATTGCGGTATTGATGCCAATCACTTCGCCGTTGCGGTTGGCCAACGCACCACCGGAGTTGCCGGGATTGATCGGCGCATCGGTCTGAATCATGTTGATGGTGATCGCCGCCCGTGTTCCCCCACTCTGGTCCTCCACCGGGCGGTCGACGGCGCTGACGATGCCGGCCGTGACGGTCTGGTCGAACCCAAACGGGCTCCCAATGGCAATGGCGGTCGAACCGACTGCGGGCGGATCCTGCGCCAGTCGGGCAACGGCGCTGCGACCGGTCGAGTCGAGTTTGAGTACGGCGATGTCGGATCCAGGATCTCGACCGACCACCGAAGCCTCGACTTGGTCGCCATCGGAGAACTGCACGCTGACGGTTGCGGCTTCCCCGATCACGTGGGCATTGGTGAGCACGAAACCCTCTGCGTCGTAGACGACACCGGAGCCGAGTCCGTCTTCGGTGAGAATTTTCACGACCGCCGGTCCGAGCGCGGCCGCGACGGCCTGAGCCGGCTCATCACCGGTGACTGCGATCTGCGGGGTGACGCCGTTGCTATTCTGCGTGGTTTGCACGCTGGCCCCCGTGGACGAGGTCGGTGCTCCCACGATCGAGGAAACGGTGTTGCTCCCCGTGGTGAGATCTCGACCGATCCACCCGACTCCTACCAGGCTGGTCGCCGAGAGCACGACCAACGCCACACGTCCGCCGACCCCGCGTCGAGCGGGAGGAGAGGAGAGACCCGGGGTCGGGGACGTGGGCATGGGGGCACCGGCATCCCACGAATGGGGCGGTGCGGTGGGAGGGAACGTGGGAGGACTGGTGGGCGGAAAAGCCGGTGGAGCGTTCAGCGGTTGCGGTTCGCCGTAACCCGGGGTTCCGAATGGCGGCGCCGCGAACGGCGGAGTGGGGCCGGGTTCGTTCGTCCATCCAGTGGGCTGCCATGGCTGCGTCATCGGGCCTGCATCTTCTCGTGAGGTAAGTGGGCGTTGCGGTCGTGCGAAAGATTGGTGTGGTGGTTCGTGCCAGCCGCACCTTCGAAGGTCAACCTATACAAGCGCGACTAAAGATGAGGTGAAGGATCGGAGTTCGAGGATGTGACGATCGTCTCGTCACCAGGACGACCGCGCTCCGCCCGAGATCCTTCGGGCGGGGGTGCTGCTGGCAGCCAAAGGGCGAAGGTCGATCCGGAGCCAACGTCGCTCACGAGTCGTACTTCGCCACCATGAGCTTCGGCCACCTGGCGCACGATGGTGAGACCGAGTCCGCTGCGCACCTCACCCCGGGCGGCCGGGCCATCACCGCGGTAGAACCGTTGGAACACCCGCTCCTGATCGGCGGATGCGATGCCCGGCCCGTCGTCGGCGACCGACAACCACACCCAGGACGGTTCGGCGGTTCCGGATGCGAGGTGCAACGTGGAACGTTCTGGTGCCAGGCGAACGGCGTTGGCCAAAAGGTTGGCGAGCGCCTGCTTCAAGGCCACGGGATCGCCGATCACCCAGAGGTCCGGATGCGTCGAGAGCTCAACCCTGATGCCTCGCTCCTCCGCTGACACCCGAAACTCCGATGCCACGTCGGCCAGAAGCGCCGCCACTTCCACGGGATGAAGATCACGGCTCGTCGTCCCTTGCCGGGCGTACACCAGAAGATCGTCGACGAGGCGGGTCATGCGTTCGGACGACCGTTGCACCACCGCCAAGGTGTGCCGGTAGTCGCCCTCGGTAGCGGCGTCGTCGGCCAGCGTGACATCGACGTTGGTGCGGATCACGGCCAGCGGGTTGCGTAGCTCATGGGATGCCTCGTGAATGAACTGCCGCTGCTGTTCGAACGCGCCATCGATCCGACCGAGCATGTCGTCGAAGGTGTCGGCGAGGTTGCGCAGCTCGTCGGGCGGACCGCCGAGATCGATGCGTCGAGTGAGATCCGTGGCCTGGATCTCCCGCGCCACCGCAGTGATCCGCTCAATCGGTGCGAGAGCGCGGCCGGCCACCACCCATCCAACGCCAAGGCTCGTGAGGAACAACAGAAGAAGGGCCAAAAAGGTGAGACGGCGGAGCTGAGCCAGCGTGGCCGTGTTGACGTTTTGCTCGAAGGTGCGGAACTCTTCACGGATCACCGCCTGCTCCACGCGAATGCGCCCATCGGCGGTTTGCTCGAGTTTGGTGACCGGATACTCCCGATAGACCGCTTCGTTGTTGAGCTGCACGGCGATGAGGAGATAAATAAACGAGACCATGAATGCGGCGATTCCGAACAACACGCTGGAGTACACCACCGCAAGCCGAAAACGGATGGATCCCATCCACCCCGGCATACCCCCCGCCGCCCGCTGCGCGCGCGAACCGTCGACGAGGGCCACGGATCAGGCGTCCGTTCGGGGACCCGGAAGCCCGTCCGATGTTTCGACCAACCGGTAGCCGCTCCCGATCACGGTCTCGATGAGAGGAGTTTCCTCGGCTACCGCCACCTTGCGGCGAAGGGTCCCGACCGTAACCCGCACCGTGTTGGTGAACGGATCTGCATGTTCGTCCCATACATGTTCGAGCAGGTGTTCCTGGGAGAGCACGATGCCGGCATTGCCCATGAAGTACCGCAGAAGCGCAAACTCCTTTGCCGTGAGTTCAAGCGGGCGGCCCCCACGCGAAGCGACGTGCCGGGCGGTGTCGAGTTCCAGGTCCCCCACCCGCAGTACCGAATCGGCAGCGGTGGAATCTCGGCGCAACAACGTACGGATCCGGGCCGCCAGCTCGGGGAACGCAAAAGGCTTCACGAGATAATCGTCGGCACCGTCGTCGAGCCCAGCCACCCGATCCTCGATGCTGTCTCGTGCCGTGAGCATGAGCACCCGGGGTTGGGACGGACCCGCCTCACCCCGACGAATAGTGCGGCACACTTCCCGACCATCGGTGCCGGCCATGGTGAGATCGAGGCACACCAGGTCGTACTCGTTGACGGCCAGTTTGTCGAGCGCTTCATCGCCGGCATAGGCGAGGTCTACGGCGTACCCCTCTCGTCGCAAGCCTCGTGCCACGGCGTCGGCAAGGTCAGGTTCGTCGTCCACCACCAAGATGCGCATGAGCGCGACGGTACTGCCGAAAGGGGGAACGAACGCCAGTGGATCGGAGGACATCATCACCTTGTGGCATATCCGACCGAAGGATGAACGAAAGGCGGGCGGAATTGGCCGCCCAACACCAAAAGACAAGTGGTCACCCTCGCACCACAGAATGCCCCGCCGGGCTTTAGGCTGCTCTTCGGCGGCGTGTGGTTCAGTGCACTCGTCCTGGCCCGCCGGGACCTGGTTTCCGCCACCGTGATGCCCGGCAATCGCTCGGCATTGATACCCATCCCCCCTCCAAGGAGTGCAGGCAGACATGGACGACCCCACCACCCCGCCGGCCGGCCCGTCGATCTTCACGCGAACCAATGAGGTTGGGCCGCCGTCCGGTGCGGATACATCGGCGGTTTCCCCCGCCGATCGAGTGATCGACGCTGCCGCCCCCCGCCTCGCCCCACCGGTCGAGCCCATGGGAATGGGTGTGGCCCCGCAGGCCGTCGCGCCGCAGGCCGTCGCACCCCAGGCCGTCGCACCCCAGGCCGTCGCCGGCGGGCTTCCTCCCTCCACTCGACGCCTCGAACAGGCGCTCATGGAGGTGAAAAAAGTGATCGTTGGCCAGGACCGCGCCATCGAGCGCATGCTTGTGTGCCTACTCGCCGGCGGCCATTGCCTCCTCGAGGGCGTGCCCGGTTTGGCCAAGACCCTCGCCGTCGAAACGCTCGCCACCGTGGCGGGGGGCTCGTTCGTGCGCATCCAGTTCACGCCCGACCTCCTCCCCGCCGACATCGTGGGTACCCGCATCTATCGGGGCTCCACCGAACGGTTCGACATCGAGCTGGGTCCCATCTTCGCCAACTTCGTGCTGGCGGACGAGATCAACCGAGCGCCGGCAAAGGTGCAGTCCGCCCTCCTTGAGGTGATGGCCGAGCGGCAGGTGTCGATCGCCGGTAAGACCTTCCCCGCCCCCACCCCGTTCCTCGTGCTCGCCACCCAGAACCCGATCGAGCAGGAAGGCGTCTATCCCCTGCCCGAGGCCCAGCGCGACCGGTTCCTCATGAAGATCGTGATCGGGTATCCGTCACCCATCGAGGAGATCGAAATCGTCAACCGCATGGGAGTGTCGCCCCCCTCGGCCTCGCAGGTCCTGGGCATCGACGAACTGGCGGAACTCCAAGCCGCCGCCCGGGCGATCTACGTCGACCATGGCGTGGTCGACTACGCCGTGAACCTGGTGCTGGCCACTCGCTCCCCCGCCCAATTCGGGCTCCCGGAGCTCGCCGACCTGCTCACGTTCGGGGCGTCACCGCGCGCCAGCCTCGGGCTCATCGCCGGCGCCCGAGCCCTCGCCATGTTGCGGGGCCGCAACTACGCCCTTCCGCAAGACGTGTTCGACATCGCGCCCGATGTACTCCGCCACCGACTCGTACCTTCCTACGAAGCACTGGCCCAGGGCCTCACGGTGGAGCAGATCCTCACCCGGATCCTCTCCACCATCCCTGCGCCGCGGGTGAGTCCCGCCCAAGGCGAGGCCGCGAGTGCCACGCCATCGGTGTACACCCTCGACGCCTACTCACCCGGTGCCTCCTCCCCCGAGGCGTACGCCCCTGCCGGCGGGGTTCCCGGCGGTTCCGCTCCCGTTGGTGCCGTACCTGGCAGCTGGGCCCGGCCCGACGCGTAGTCGACCAACCCCAATCGCTCCCACGCATCATGGCCCTTCGCAACAATCTCGCCAGCAAAGTCGACCGCAACCGGTCGCTACGCGGTGACGCCCACGCGCCCCCCAACCTCGCCCTCGGCCCCACCGGCGAGGTGATCCGACGATTGGAGCTTGCCGTCACGCGCCGTCTCGACGGCATGCTCCAAGGCGACTACCGCGGGCTCGTCCCCGGTCACGGTTCTGAACTCGGCGAAGCTCGACCGTATGTGGCCGGCGACGATGTTCGCCGTATCGACTGGTACGTCACCGCCCGCTCGATCGATGCCCACGTGCGCGACACCATCGCCGACCGTGAACTCGAGACGTGGGTGCTCGCCGACCTTTCGGGCAGCCTCGGATTCGGCACGGCGGATTGCGAAAAGCGTGATCTCGCGGTGGCGGCCGTGGCGGCGGTGGGCTTTCTCACCCAACGCACCGGAAACCGAGTGGGCACGATGGCCCTCACCGGGAACGGCCCGCTCACGATCCCGGCCCGCCAAGGCCGCCTGCACCTCCAATCCCTGCTTCATCAGCTGGTGGTCGCTGCTCGCGCCGCCGACGGCAGTACCGATCTCGCCGGTGGTCTCCGCCGCCTTTCGGGCACCGCTCGCCGACGTGGCCTGGTGGTTGTGGTGTCCGATTTTCTCGACAATGGGCCGTGGGAGCAGCCACTCCGCGTGCTCGCCGCACGGCATGAAGCGGTTTGTGTGGAGATCCTTGATCCGCGCGAGCTCACCTTGCCCAACGTGGGCCTCGTCGACTTCGTCGATCCGGAAACTGGTGCCACGCTCGAAGTGCAAACCTCCGACGCCGATGTAAGAAACGCCTTCGCCGCCGCCGCCGCTGAGCAACGAGCCCGGATCACCCAAGCCATCCGTCGCACCGGAGCCGACCACCTGGTGCTTCGTACCGACCAGGACTGGCTCCTCGACCTCGCCCGGTTTGTCACCTGGCGCCGTGAACGCATTCAAGCCCTTGGGAGGGCCCGCATATGAGCCTTTTTGGCCTCAACTTCCTCAACCCGGAACGCCTCATCCTGCTGGGACTGGTGATCGCCCTGGCCCTGCTCTATGTGACGCTGCAATCTCGTCGCAAGCAGTATGCGGTGCGATTCACCAACGTCGATCTTCTCGCGTCAATCGCCCCCCGCCGCCCTGGTTGGCGACGCCATGTTCCGGCCGCAGTGTTTCTCCTGGCTATCGCCACCCTCATGGTCGGCTTGGCCCGACCCACCCGCCAGGAACGAGTGCCCAGGGAGCGGGCAACCGTGATCATGGCCATCGACGTGTCGCTCTCCATGGACGCCACCGACATCGCTCCCTCCCGCATCGACGCCGCCAAAGTTGCCGCTCTCTCGTTCGTCGACGTGCTCCCACCGAAGCTCAACGTGGGCCTCGTGGCCTTTTCGGGGAACGCCATCTTGAAGGTGCCACCCACCATCGATCGCGAACAACTCCGTCGGGGCATCAACGACCTCGAACTCGGCGAGCGGACGGCGATCGGCGAAGCGGTATTTGCCAGCCTTGACGCCATCAAGAGTGTTCCACCCGACGAGCAAGGCACCACCGCCCCCGCTCGAATCGTGCTCATGTCGGATGGTTCCACCACCTCCGGACGACCGAACGAGGATGCCGGCGCGGTGGCCAAAGACCTCGGGATCCCAGTTTCCACCATTGCCTTCGGCACCGACGGCGGCTCCATCGAGGACCCCACAAGCGGCCGACGAGTGCCAGTCCCGGTGAATCGAGACGCCCTCAAGCTCTTGGCCGAGCAGACCGACGGCACTTACTTCTCAGCCGTCACGGAAGGCCAACTCAAGGATGTGTACGAGGACATCGGTTCGTCGGTGGGGTTCGTGAACGAAGAACGAGAGGTGTCCACCTGGTTCATCGGTGTGGCGCTGGTGATGTTCCTCGCCACCTCCACCATGTCGATGCTCTGGTTCAGCCGCCTGCCGTAGGAGCCGCGGCAGGGAATACCAAGGATCAGCCGATCGAACAACCGGTGGGATCAGCCGGCGTTGGCGATGGCCGTCGACGCCTTCTCACTGACAACCTTCGACGATCCACCCGGCTGCATGGTGACGCCGTAGAGCACGTCGGCACACTCCATCGTGCGTTTCTGATGGCTCACGATCAACAACTGCGCCTCCTTCCGGAACTCGTCGACGAGCCCAAGGAATCGATGGAGGTTGACGTCATCGAGGGCGGCCTCCACTTCGTCCATCACGTAGAACGGCGAAGGCCGACTACGGAACACCGCGAAGAGGTAGGCGAGTGCCGTGAGCGACCGCTCGCCACCGGAAAGCAGGGAGAGTTTTTTGACGTTCTTGCCCGACGGCTTGGCCTCCACCTCGATGCCCGTGTTGAGCAGATCGTCGGGGGTCGTGAGTTTGAGCCGACCGGTGCCGCCCGGGAACAAGGTGGTGAAAAGGTGTTCGAAGTTCTGGGACACGTCGGCAAAGGCCCCTGCGAACACTTGCACGATCTCTTCGTCGATCGCCCGGATGATCTTGTGCAGCTCCCGACGCGACTCCTTCACGTCTTCCAACTGCTTGGTCACGAACTCGTGACGTTCCTGCAGCGCCTCGAACTCCTCCAGGGCCATCGGGTTGATCGGCCCCATCAGTCGCAGTTCGCGTTCGAGTTCCCGAAGCCGGTTCGGAGGCGAAACGCCCTCCACCAGCAACGGCACCTCGGCTGCCATCGCCACCTCGGGTTCGGTGTCGAGGTCGCGACGAAGGGCTTCCACTGCGGTCTCGACACGGAGGTTGGTTTCGGCGTCGTCAAGCTCAACCCGCTGCAACCGTTCACGGACTTCGCCGAGCGATCGTTCGTTGGCGGCGCGATCTTTGCGGAGCACATCGAGCTGCGCCGCCACCGCACGGGCGGCTTCGGACTGCCGCCGCCGCCGTTCCCGCAGGTCGATGAGCACCACCTCGGCTTCGGCCACACGGGCGGCGGTGAAGGTGGCGAGGCGATCGACCGCAACCAGCCGACGTTCGAGCTCCATGCGGCGGCGCTCTACCTCGACTCGCTCGACGGCGTGTTCTTCCAGGCGAACTTCAATTTCGGCCAGGCGCCGCTCGAGGAACTGGCGCCGGTCGAGCACGCCGACCGATCGCACGTCGAGGTCGGACCGTAGGGCTCCCACCATGGCCGCTTGTTCGTCGAGGCGAGCACGCGACGCGCCCATCGCTCGGCCCCGTTCGAGGGTGTCGAGTTCAGCTGCCTCCAACGTAGGAAGCAACACTTCCAGCTCGGCGATGCGAGCCAGTTCCCGGTCGATGCGCTCTTGCAATTCCCCCAGGTGCACCCGTTGCCCATCGGCTTCGGTGGCGGCATCGCGACGGTCGGTCTCCACCCGCTGCAAACCATCGCCGGCAGCGGACAGCAGGCCGTCGTTGGCATCGAGCTCTCGCGAGAGATCGTGCTCCACTCGTTTGGCTTCGTCGAGCGCGGCACGAGCTTCCACGTCGCGACGGTGGGCCACCTCGACCGCCCCCGCAGTGTCGGATGATCGCTGCAGCGCCTCGTCGAGCGCCGCACCCGTGGCCCCGGCTCCCCCGCTGCCAAGACGCCAACCCGAGGGGCCAAACCGGTTGCCATCGAGGGTGACCACGACGGCGTCCGGGTGGGCCAATGCCGCATCGACCGCATCGGTCCACGGCCCGTCCACGGCGACGGCCCCCGCCAGCAACGAGTCGAGCAATCGGTCGACCGATGCTTGCCCGTCGCCCGATCGTGCCCGCACATGCCGTCGGACGGGGTCGCCCACGCCGGCGGGGATGAGGGCGTGACGCCGGGTGGCATCGAGCGCAAGGACGGCGCCACTCACCGAGTCGGCGGCGAGGGCTCCGAGCGCCTGGCGGGCGGAGGCCACATCGGCCACCACCACGGCGGCGAGGGCTTCACCCACGGCGGCTTCGAAGGCGACTTCCCATCCGGCATCGACCTCCACGAGATCAAGCACCGTGCCCAGAACGCCGCTGACGCCGGCGAGCCGTTCGGCCCCGGCCTTGGCACGAGCCTCGTCGAGGGCCAACGCCAGGGCTTCGGCTCGAGCGACCCAGGCATGGTGGTCGGACTCGGCAGCGCGCACCACTTCGG
This sequence comes from Actinomycetes bacterium, assembly GCA_031415655.1. GTDB lineage: Bacteria > Actinomycetota > Acidimicrobiia > Acidimicrobiales > Acidimicrobilacustridaceae > JAKOVR01. The sequence goes on along the minus strand of JANOSD010000113.1, from coordinate 48,786 downwards.
CCGCCGACGCGACCGCCGTTTCTGCCTCCACCCGGGCTTGTTCGGCCCCGTCGAGCGATGCCACCAGCGGAAGCTCTGATTGTTCCGCCTCGGCCAACTCGAGGCGAAGACGATCGGCTTCGGCGGCGAGGCGGGCCTGTTTCTCGTCGAGGCCTTCTAACCGTCGTTGCACGCGGGCCAACTCGTTGCGGCCCCGTTCAGCGGCGCCCCGCAAGGCCACCAGCTCGCCGCGGATCTCGGCGGCATCGCCGGTGGGAGCGGCCACACCCTCGGCCCAGTCGATCTCGAAGGCCGCTCGTTGGGTGGCCAAATCGGTTTCAGCGGCGGCCAGCCTCTCGCCATCAGGCGCCAGTTTTTCGGCCTCCGCCACTGTTTCGGCCAGCTCGGAGGTGAGTTGCGCGGCTTCGGCTTCGAGGGTGGCCACGACCGCCTGGTTCATCGACGCACCGCGCTCCCGCTCGATGCCGCGTTTGCGCTCGGCGAGCAGGTTCACGTAGCCGCGACCCTTTTCATACAGCGATTCGAACGCGGCGAGGTCGTCGCCGAGGTCGTCACCGCCCATGGCGGTGAGTTTTGATTCGGTCGCCATCACCTGGGTGTCGAGTTCGCCGAGCGTGGCGCGCAGCTTGGCTTCCTGGGCCACCAGATCGACGCGTTTGACTTGCGACCCGTCGAGCCGGGCGCGAAGGGCGGCGAGTTCCCGACCCGCCACGTAAATACGCAGCGCGGTGAGCTCGGCCACCACCGCTCCATGGCGGCGAGCATCGTTGGCTTGGCGTTCTAACGGACGCAGTTGGCGACGCACTTCGCGGAGGAGGTCTTGCAGGCGTGTCAGGCTGGCTTCGGTGGCGTCGAGCCGACGTTCGCTCTTCTCTTTGCGTTTGCGGTATTTCAGGACGCCGGCCGCTTCTTCGATCACCGCACGTCGGTCTTCCGGGCGAGCGTTGAGCACGGCATCGATTTGGCCCTGGCTGATGATGATGTGCTGCTGACGCCCGACACCCGAGTCGGAGAGGAGATCCTGAATGTCCATCAATCGGCAGGGCACACCGTTGAGCGAATACTCCGACTCGCCGGTGCGGAACAGCGTGCGGGTGATCGTGACCTCGGTGAACTCGATCGGCAAGAGCCCCGACGTATTGTCGATCACCAACGACACCTCGGCTCGGCCGAGCGCCGCCCGGTTGGAGGTGCCGGCAAAGATGACGTCGTCCATCTTTCCGGATCGAACGGCAGAGGGGGCTTGGGCACCGAGCACCCAGGCGATGGCGTCGACCACGTTGCTCTTGCCGCTGCCGTTGGGCCCGACCACCACGGTGACGCCGGGTTCGAGGGCGAGCGTGGCGGGCTCGGCAAACGACTTGAAACCCTTGAGGGTGAGCGCTTTGAGGTACACCACAACTCCGGAAGTGGGACTACGGGGCCTGCAACTACGGGACTGCAACTACGGGACTACGACTGCGACACTGTTGTCGACCGACAATGAAGCGGGTCCAGGGCGCGACGCAATGGCCGCTCCGTTCGACCAGCCGACCCTAGTAGCCACGGCCCAATCCTGAGGTCATAGCGCCTGAACTGCCGCTGTCTCATGCCGGCGACCTCATGCCGGCGACCAATCGACTTCCGCACCCCGTTCTCCCACCGTTCGAGGGCGAGCGATCAGACCGTTGTTTGGAGAAGGATTTCTGTGGGAATCCCAAAGAAATCCTCCTTGAAAGTCAGCGATGGGGGAAGTCGTGACGGAAACGCCTGACCTGCCGCTATTTCATGCTGGCGACGACACGACGTCTGCACCGAGTTCGGCACCGTCCACATGGACCGCAAATGCGGCGAGGGTGGTCGATCCGGGCAACGGCACCGGTCGTACGGACGCGAAATCCGTCGACGTGGTGACGGTCACGGTGACGGAGTCGGCGGGTACCAGGCCCCAGACCGTGCCCCGGCTCGGTGTTTCACCGGCGGCGTGGGTCGACGACCCGCTCCCCTGCCCGTCGGTGAACGGCCCAGTCCACCAGACCGTGCCGGTTTCTACCCGGCGCAGGTCGGCGGGGGTGGCCACGGCTTGGCCCACGGTGTTGGAATCGCTCCGTACCCAACGGAACAACAACCCGTCGGATATCGCCCCCTGCACCTCCAACTGCCCGCGATCGCCCATCTCACTGTCGCCACTACCTGGCATCGGGAGCACCGCCAGCCAAGGAACGGGTGCCCCCTCGAGGAGCTTGGTGACCGCTCGGGCCTCGCCGTCGATCTCGTGCAGGAGTCGCACCCGGCCTTCACCGGCCCGGGTTGACGAGCGTCTCACCGCGTCCCGCAACGCCTCGATATCGAGTGCCCGCGCCGGTGCGTCCCAGAGCGGGCCCAACACCGAGTGCTCACGTTCGATTTGACCATCAGCGCCGATGCGGGCGGAATTGCCCCACCCGTCGAGGTGATACTCGGGCCCTTGATCGGGCCATTCCGCCAGGAAAAGCACCCAACGCTCCCCCGGACACGGCCAGGCCCCCGAGCCCCAAGCGCCGGGATAGCGGCGCCCATCTTCTCCGGTGATGCCGTCGGGAGTTTCCGCTCGATACACAGTGATGCGATCGGAAACTTGCCCGTGGAGCCGATCAATAACACGAACGTCGAGCGGCGTTCGTTGGCCGGAACCGCCGGCATGATCCACTGAGGGCCCTTCGGCGAGGATCTCGGCCTCGACCACCACGGGCACCTCGCCGAGAAGCTCGTCGAGGTTCCCGGCACCGTAATACGGATGGCCACTGCCCGTTACTTGCGGGCGGGCGCACGCAAACGGCGGCACAACGGTCGTGGCCGGTGGCACCACCGATGCGGAACCGCCCGGTCCGAGCGTCACTTCCGTCCCGGCACACGCAACCGCCGCCAGCCCGACCGCAATCGCTGCTCCGGCGCCAAGAAGGCGTCCGGGCCGGCTACGTCCAGGCCAGCTACGTCCAGGCCAGCTACGTCCAGGACGAGCCAGTCGACCCCTCCCCGACGGTTTTTGGTAGGGGAGACGCATCAAAATTGATGCGTCTCCCCTACCAAAACCGGGTGGGGTCAGATCTGGCACTCTTCGCAGTAGTAGGTGGTGCGGCTCTGGAACTTGGCCTTGGTGACCACTGCTCGACAGCGTCGACAAGCCAGCTTGTCGCGGTCGTAGACCTCGTGGAACTGCTGGTAACCGCCCGGCTTGCCGGAGATGTTCACGTACTGCTGATCGCTGAGGGTAGATCCACCGTGTTTGATCGCCTCGTGCAACGTCTCCACCACCGAGCGGTACAGCCGCCGGATCTCTTGACTGGACAGTTCGTTGGAGAGCCGGTCGTAACGCAACCCGGCGTGCCACAGAATCTCATCGCTGTAGATGTTGCCAAGGCCGGCGATGATCGACTGATCCATGAGGAAGGTCTTGAGCTTGAGCTGATGGCTGTGGAGCAAACGACCGAACACCACCCACGAAACGGGCTGGTCGACGGGGTCCATGCCGAGATGGGCCAACTCCTCCACCGTGGCATTGAGTTCGTCGGGGGTGGTGACGAACATCTCGCCAAAGGTACGAGGATCGACGAAACGAATCTGCGGGCCCTGGGTGAAGCTGATCGTGACGTGGTTGTGTTTATCGAGCGGGTCCTTGGTGGCGTGTCGCAATAGTTGGCCGCTCATCCCGAGGTGAATCACCAAGATGTCGCCGGAATCGAGGTTGACGATGAGGTACTTGCCCTTGCGCTGGACGTTCTTGATCTTCACGCCTTCGAGACGAGAGGTGAACTGCTTCTTGTTGGAGTGACGGCGGATCGACCGACTGTTCGTGACCTCCACCGCCTTGATCTTTCGGCCGCCCACCTCACGATCAAGCTCACGACGAATGGTCTCAACTTCGGGCAATTCAGGCATCTACGTTCCCACTGTGAAGGCGACGCAGGGGCGTCGCACCGGATTCGAGATCGAGCTCATCGGACGAGGCCTCGAACGCCACGAGCGATGCCAGGGCCGCCTGAGCGGCCTCCTGCTCTGCTTGTTTCTTGGACCGACCCTCGCCATGGCCGTACACCGTGCCGCCGATTCGGACGTCGGCGTAGAACCGTTTGTCATGATCGGGGCCCTCGTCGGTGAGGTCATAGGCCGGGAGGTCGTCGAACTGGCGAGCAACCAGTTCTTGGAGCTGGGTCTTGTGATCGTGGCCACCGGGACCGGCTTCAACGGCATCGACGATCCGCTCTCCCATCAACTGGGCGACGAATGGATGCACGGCATCCCACCCGCCGTCGAGGTAGACGGCACCCACTACCGCTTCGAGGGCGTCGGCCAAGATCGACCCTTTTTCGCGGCCTCCCGAGGAATCTTCTCCCTTGCCCAGGCGCACGATGACCCCAAGATCGAGGTCGGCAGCGATCTCCGAAAGTGTGGCCGCGCTCACGACCGTGGCCCGCAACTTGGCCAGCTCACCCTCGGGCATGTCCGGATAGGTGTGGTAGATGCAGTGCGTGACGGCCAGGCCCAGCACCGAATCTCCGAGGAACTCGAGCCGCTCATTGGATGGGTAGCCCGCGTGTTCCGAGCACCACGACCGATGGGTGAGGGCGAGTGAGAGCAGCGCGCGGTCGACAAACACGTACCCGAGTTGGGCCACGAGGTTGTCGGCACCGTCGGCGCGTGCCGGGTCATGACGAGGCGGTTCGTTGCGTGAAGCGATGGTGCACTCCGGGTGAACTCGGCGGGATGCCGATCAGTCCTGCTTGGCGAGCACGTAGTCGACGGCGTCCCGGATGGTCTTGAGGTCGTTGAGGTCTTCATCCTCAATACGAAATCCCACCGTGCGCTCGCCCAACTCTTCTTCGAGAGCCTCGACCAGTTCAATCAGGGCCAGCGAGTCGGCATCGAGGTCGTCTTTGAAGGAATCGCCCTCGTTGATCGAGCCCGGCTCGATTTCGAGGATGTCGGCCAGGCGGTCGCGGATGAGGTCGAGCACGCCCTGACGGTCGAGTGGACCTTGGTTCACGTGGGTTTCTGCGGGCATGGGAGTCCTTTCACCCTGACGGGGAACAACAAAGCGGAGAAGCCGGGATCGGGGCAGACGATCCCGCCCGACCCGCGGGCGGGATCGTGCATCTTACCAAGAGAAAACTTTGTGCGCTTGTGAAAAAATCAGGCCTGGGGCCGGATCACCGCGGCGAGATGCGCAACCACGTCGCCTTCCACCATCTCTTTGGCCACCCGGCAGGCGTTCACGATGGCCCTGCCGGACGACGAGCCGTGACTGATGACGCACACACCGTTCACTCCGAGGAGCATGGCCCCTCCGGTGTTCTCGGGATCGAGCCGCCCGTAGAGCGGGCCGAGCGCCGGCCAGAGCGTGGCCGAGGCTTCACGGGTGTCGGCGTTTTCGTCGAACGCTTCCAACAACGCCGTGACCAGCGCTTTCATGCCACCTTCGAGCGATTTGAGCGCGACGTTGCCGGTGAAACCATCGGTGACGATCACATCGACATCGGGCGTCATGATGTCGCGGCCTTCCACATTGCCAATGAACTCGGCCCCGGTATCGAGGATCCAGTCCCCGGCGTTGAGCAGCGGGAACGTTGTTTTCACCAAGGGATTGCCCTTCGTGGGTTCTTCCCCGATGGAGAGCAGCCCAACTTTGGGTTGGGCAATGCCGAAACGATCTCGGGCGTACACCGCGCCCATCTGCGCGAACTGTACGAGCCATTCGGGCTGACACTCGGCGTTGGCGCCGGCATCAAGGAGGATTGTGGGGGTGCCACCGGTGGGTACGGGAATCGGGGTGGCAATCGCCGGCCGCAGTACACCTTTGATTCGCCCCATGCGCAATAGCGCGCTGGCCATGGTGGCGCCAGTGTTGCCGGCGCTGATCATGGCGCTGGCCTTGCCGTCGCGGACGGCCTCTGCGGCGCGGACCAGCGACGAGTCCTTCATGGTGCGCACGCTCTTGCCGGCGTCGGCATCCATGGCGATCACTTCGGATGCCGCGATCACCGAACACGGTCCGGGATCACCGATCTCGTCGGGCCGCCCGACCAAAACGATTTGAACCCCAAGTTCCTCAACCGCAGCAATGGCGCCGGCGACAATTTCAGACGGCGCCTTGTCGCCGCCCATGGCGTCGACGGCGAGGGGAAGCATGGGTGTGCTCAGTCGACTTCGATGGCCTGCCGGCCGTGATACCAACCGCAGCCGCCGCACACGATATGCGGCAACTTGGCGGCGCCACATCGGGGGCAGACGCTGCGAGATGGCGCTCGGAGCTTCCAGTTGGAGGCTCGGCGGCTGCGGCTCTTGGCCTTGGAGGTCTTTTTCTTGGGGACGGCCATGACCAGAGTCCTCGTGCGAGTGGTGCGGGTGGGCGGGGTTGTTATCTCTTGAGATTCGACCGGCGGCGGCGCGAACGTTCCGCCGGCACGAAGGGCGAGACCTTAGCCCTCCGACCCAGCACGTCGCTAGTTGGGGCGCGACTCTGGCGTGGCGGGGAGTCGGAGCGCATCGAGCGCCGCCCAGCGGGGATCGCCACTGAGCCCCGGTGGGTCGTCGTCGTCCGCAGGCCCGCCGACCGCCACCGGGAACTCCTCCGGTTGGGGCCCCCGACAGTCCGGAGCGCACAGCGGTGCGACCGGCAACGCCAGCATGAGCGCGTCGTGCAGCATGGGCGCGAGGTCGATCCAGTCACGGGTGAGCGGGTACGTTTCGCCCTCAACCGGACGAGGTTCGTAGACCTCGCGGATATCGGCAACGAGCCGGCCCTCGACGGGGCCAAGACATCGCCGGCATACCGCCACGAAGGGCGCCTCCACCCGACCGGTGACCGTGATCTCCGTACTGGCGGTGGATTCCACCGTGATCGACGCCGTAACCGGCACGTTGGCATCCACGTGGGCATCGGTGACTTCCACCCCGGGCAAGGTGCCGGCAAGGTCAGCCGAACGCTGCCCGCCAAGGCTGCGTTGCACTTCCAAGATGCTCACGACGAACGGTCCGGTGACTCCCATGACGGCGATCAGCCGCCGGGCGGCGGCGGGAGGTGTTCGTAGTCGTCGGTCTCGTCCGTTTCCGGCCCGTCCTCTGCGGTCGAGGCGTCGGCGTGTTCGTCGTAGGGCGCCGAATTTCCATAGTCGCCATAGCCGGCGTGGCCCTCCCCCACCCCGAACGCTTCGGCGCCAGCCAGTTCGTCGGGGCCGGGTGCTTCGAGCAGTGCGGTGCCCTGCAGCTTGGCTCGGCCGGCCGTGACCAGGCGTTGCGTGCGTTCCAACACAATCTCGAAGCTGGCCAGCTTCTGGTCGCAGAAATCTTCGACCTCGTGACGGAGCCGACGGGCTTCGGTCTCGGCGTTGTCCAGGATCTGATACGCCCGGCTCTCCGCCGCCTTGACGACCTCGGTTCGCTGCACCATGCGCTCCGCACGGTCGCGGGCCACGTTGATGATTTCCTCACCCTCGTGGCGCACCTTGTCGAGGAACTCCTCGCGTTCCTTCAGCAGCCACCGGGCCTGCCGTAGCTCCTCCGGCAGACGGGTGAGCGCTTCATCAAGGAGATCGATCAGTTCGTCTTTGGACACCTTGGGGGTGTTTGACGCAAACACCGTGGGCGCCGTGTCGATGACGTCGCGCAGCCGCTGAAGAAACTGTTCGGCCTCACCCGTCTGATACGGCGCCGGGCCGGGGGTAGCAACAAAATCGTCGTCCATATCGTCGGCGAACGGGTCGAAAGGGCTCACGAACTGCGCTTCGCTTTGAGTCGGGTGGCCACCGGAGCCGGCACCATGCTCGACACGTCCCCGCCGAACTTGGAGATCTCACGGATGAGTTTGGAGGCGAGGAAGGAGTTCCCTGATGCCGACGGAATGAACAACGTGTAGACCCCGGAAACCTTGTGGTTCATCTGGGCCATCTGCAGCTCGCTTTCGAAATCGGAGACCGCCCGCAAACCCTTGACAATCATGTCGGCACCGACATCACGAGCCAGATCCACCACCAAACTCGAAAACATCGTGACTTCGACGTTGTCGAGGTGGGCGATCGACTCGCGGAGCATCGCCTCACGCTCGTCCAGCGTGAACAGCGGCGAACCCTTCTGCGGGTTCCGCATGGCAGCCACGACGACGTGGTCGAACAGTCGCGAGGCCGTCTCGATGATCTCGACATGGCCGTTGTGGATCGGGTCGAACGACCCCGGGTACAACACCTTGGTCACGGTTACTCCGGCACGAAAGAGGGGGAGAATGGGTTGGACGGTGACGCTCGATCAGTGACTCGACTCTGGAGCCGGCCGCTGCACGAGCGTGACGAGCGTAGTGCCGTACTGCTTCTGCCGGACAACAGCCCACGGCGCCGCCATCGGTATCGGGCGGTCGGACTCGATCACGGCCACGATGCCGTTCGGCCCCGAAGGGAGCGATGCAGCGAGTCGATCCCAACCGGTGAACGAGTACGGGGGATCGAGTAGCACCACGTCGAAGCCCCTGACCGGTGCTCCGTCATTGTCGATTTCCGCGCCCGCCAAGGGAGGGGCATGGCTCTGCGATCGATCCAGACCAGCCACGAACCGCAGGCTGTCGCCCGCGATGACGGTGGCCACCTCATTGCCGAGGCCGCACGTTGTGAGATTGGTGCGCACCGCAGCGAGCGCTCGGCGATCTTTCTCGACGAACGTGCAATGAGCAGCGCCCCGGCTCAGCGCTTCGATCCCGAGCGCCCCGCTTCCCGCGAACAGATCCAGCACCTTTGCACCGTCGAGCACATCGAGGCTCCCGAGCGCATTAAACGTGGCCTCGCGTACTCGGTCGTTGGTGGGGCGGGTGTCGCGGCCATCGGGCGCGACCAAACGAAGCCCCCCGATCAATCCCGCTACGACACGCATCTCCTCCAGTCTTGCGGACAACTACCAGGAGTCGCGGCCAAGGGCCCAAGTGCCCGCTCGTGGCGGTTCGCGGCGGGTAAAACGGCAGGCCGCTTGAAACGTCAGGCCGCGTGAAACGATCGTGTCGACGTGGCGATTCGCGGCAGTGGGATGAGGAGTTCTACTTCGGTGCCGTCGAAGGCCACTTCTACGAGTGGAGCAAGGTGACGGGCGAGTCGAATCGGCGCTTGATTGGCGGCCAGTGCCGTTGCGGTGAACGCGGAAATCCCTTCCTCCGCGGCGCGATGGGCGAGCCGTTCCATCAGGAACGAACCGACGCCCGATCCCTGCCACGCGTCCTCCACCAACACCGCGGCCTCGGCCAGCTCCGGACGTTCGGCGTCACGGTCGAAACGAGCGACGCCGATAATGTCGTCGTCCACGAGAGCGACGACGGCTTCGCGCCGGTGACCGTCCACCTCGGCGAGATAGCGGAGGGTGCGATCGTTGGGAGGGCCGACGACGGTAAAGAACCGTCGATACAAGGTATCGGTCGAGAGTCGGGGGTAGAGCCGACGCAGTCGATCAGCATCGTCAGGCCGGATTGGGCGGGCGGTGACGAGGGGCGAAAGAGTTTCGATGGTGTCGACGTTCGACAGGAGTACGAGTGGTGTCGCGGTTTGGGCCATTGGGGCCTCCGAGGTCGGGGTTCTTCAACTACCAACAACCCCGGCAACGGGCAAACGCGTCCCCACATGACGGGTGACCGTCGCCACTCCTCCACAAAACAGCAGGTCAGCGTGATGGGTGTGGCAGCTGTCACCCAACGGGTGGTAGTCCGAGCCGTCGTCGACTCGACCTTTCACGAGCGATCGGAGCGGCGCCACGACAGGACGGCACCGAGCATCAGCCCCATCAAGGCCACGATGAACACCCAACGATCACGGGTTCCTTGGTTCGACACGAAGTTTGTGCTCCGGCCGTACACCATCGACGCGCCCACCATTGCCACCATGGCACCGATGAGGTAACCGGCCACGGCCCACGCTGCCGCTTCGAGCATTCGGCGCCCGTCGGAAATCAACGGAATCAGAGGTACGTGCCGGGCCGACCATCGGCACTGGGGGAGCCCATGCCGCCGGGACCGCCAGGCCCACCCGGGCCGCCGGGGCTCCCGGAACCGGGACCGAGCTCACCACGCATCTTTTCGAGCTGCTGGCGGGCGGCCACCTGTTGGGCGAAGAGTGTGGCCTGGATCCCATGGAACAAACCTTCGAGCCACCCCACCAACTGTGCCTGGGCGATCCGCAGCTCGATCTCGGTGGGAATCGAATCGTCGGAAAACGGAAACGCGAGGCGTTCAAGCTCGAGCCGAAGGTCGTCGGACAGGGCGGATCCAAGCTCACGCACAGAGGTGTCGTAGATCTCCCGCAGCCGTTTGCGGCTCGGCTCGTCGAGCGTGGTTGTTCGCACCTCTTCGAGCAGTTGTTTGATCATCGACCCGACCCGCATCACCTTGCCGGGCTCCGACACCATCTCCCCCTGGGACCCATCGTCGTCGGATTCGGCACCATCGACCGGTGCCTCACCGTCGGGTACGAGGGTGGGGATCAGCAATTCTCCTCGTTCGATCGTCGATTCGTCAGACACGGGGATCCTCTCGGGCAGGTTGGGGGCAGGTCGGGGGCAGGCTGGTAAGCCGAGTTGCGAGCATACGGCGACGGCGAGCTGCGTCAAACGCCGGCGGCCAGAAGCGGCACCAGAACCTCGGCCGACGTCATCGAACCGTGCCGGCCGATGAGCTGGTACGGCCCGGAGTCGGCCGGATCGTGGAACGCCACCGGTTCGCGCGCCACGAGCGCGACATCGCCGAGCCGACGGCGGGCCTCATCGGTGACGGACGGCCCCCACCATCGCTCGTCGATCGTCTGCTCACGGGTGCGTACCCAGGCGAGGTGGCCGTGGTGAGCGGCACACGCCGCGGCGAGGTCTTGCTGCCTGCCGCTTCGGGCGTGCAACCAACGGAACCGACCTTCGCCGGACTGCACCGACACGAGCTCCGCCACGTCAGGATGAAGCTTTTCGACTCGATCACCCACATCCACCTGTCCGTGATCGCTGATCACCACGACACAGCCTCCCGGCCGAAGCAGGCCGAGAAGGTCGGCGACGAGCCGATCGATGGCCACGAGCTCGGCGTCGTAGTGGGTGCCCAGACCGTACTCGTGACTGACTTTGTCGAGTCCGTCGTAGTAGGCGTAGACGAACGGCTCGTTGCGTCGCAGCAACAGTTCGGCTTCCGCGACGATCGTTGACAGCACCCGAAACCCATGAAACCGGGCCGTGTCGAGATGGGCGCCGGTGAAACCGCTCGTGCGGAACTCGGCCCGGGTGATCACCGGCGGCCGCTGACCGAGGAACGGCGTGTGGATTTGGGTCTTCTGAGGAACGATTGACTGACGAACATCCTTGCCATCAACGGCCCAGCGCAACGTGTTCAGCACCCGACCATCGACCACCATTCGGTACCCCATCACGCCGTGCTCCCCCGGAGTCAGCCCCGTGGTGATGGACGTGAGCGCCGTTGCGGTGGTGGTGGGAGCGATCGTGGTTATCGGCCCTCCCTCCATGGAAGCCAACGTGGGAGCCAGCTTCCGGCGGGCCTGGAGTTGCTCCCAGCCCAGCCCGTCGACCAAGAGGAACACCACCTGCTCCGCCTCAACGGCGCGCCGAGGCAACCACGATGGCGGTTCGTCGGACGGATCGAGGAGCGCGGGGATGACGTTGGCAACGCACCCGCCGTCGTAGCGCGGCAGCATGATCTCGTTTTCCCGCAAGGTGGCGGTCGCATCCTCTGACACTGCGCATTCCTTTCCGCCGAAACGAGATCCAGGCCGACCACCCCCTCCCGTCGACGCCCCCGGACGCTATCGGCTCCGTCGAAACAGCACCCCATCGACCCGACTGACCTCTACGCTGCCAGGGTGAAGGTATCTACTCGAGGCGACTATGCCAGCCGAGCACTCGTATCGTTGGCATTGCACGGCGACGGCGACGGCCCAACGTCGGTGCGCGATATCGCCGATCGCACCGGGCTCCCCCAGCCGTACCTCGAGCAGATCCTTCTCGCCCTCAAGGGTGCAGGACTGGTGCGATCGAAACGGGGAGTCGGGGGTGGCTACGTGCTCGCCCAAACCCCGCAGAACATCACTTTGGCCGCCATTCTCGGCGCGGTCGACGGACCGATCATGGTCGGTGACTTCGGCGAACCGCATCAGAACGGCGCCTGCGACCACGAAGGTCAGTGTGTATTGCTGGCGATCTGGGCCGTCGTGAGCGATCGTATGCGTCGAGAACTGAGCGCCATCACGTTGGCCGACATCGTCGACATGGCGCGAGGCCAGAGGTCCTGGCCCGAACCCATCACGCCCGAACCCATCACGCCCGAACCAGTGAGTGGGCTGGCGCCGGGGCTCAGCTGAGGTTGCCCAACGCCTCACGAAGATCAGCCGGCAGCCCCGACTCGAAGGCGAGATGTTCGCCTGTCATGGGATGGTCGAATGCCAACGAAGCGGCGTGGAGAAACATCCGTGGCAAGGGAAACGACTGCCGAATGCCGTGGTAGGTGGGATCGCCAACGACGGCGTGCCCGATCGACTGCATGTGCACCCGGATCTGATGGGTTCGCCCGCTGAGCAAGGAGCACCGGAGCAAGGACACATCGACCGGCTTCGTAAAGACCTGATCCACGTTGTATCGGGTGCGAGCGTCTTTGCCGGTGGCAGAGACCGCCATCTTGGTGGGGTCACGACGTGAACGTCCGATGCCACCATCCACCATCCCGGCCGATACCGCCATATGACCCCACACCAATGCCAGATAGTGACGGCCGACCGATCGGTCTTGTAGCTGGGAGACCAGCTCTTCGTAGGCTGCGGCAGAACGGGCCACCATGAGCAGCCCCGATGTGTCCTTGTCGATGCGGTGCACGATGCCCGGACGATGGGGATCGGGACCGATATCGCGGATTTCGGGGTAACGAGCCAATAGCCCGTGGACCAACGTGCCACTCGACTGCCCGGCACCCGGGTGCACGACGAGGCCCGGGGGCTTATCGATCACCAACACATGCTCGTCTTCGTACACCACCGGGAAAACGATGCCGGGCTCGGCCGTAAGCGGTTCCTCTTCGACGGGCACTTCGATGGGGAACCGGATCACCTGGCCTTCGGTCATGCGATGTGACGGCTTGGCAAGAACGGTGTTGTCGACCGCCACGTCTCCTCGATTCACCCAACCGGTAGCCACCGATCTGCTCACATCGGCAAGCATGGCCAGAACACGGTCGAGTCGTTCGCCGGCGAGAAGAACCGGCACCGTGACCTCGGCCGTCTCGGTGGGCGACGCTTCGCCGTTGGTGTGTTCGTTGGATGGAAGTGTCATGGGGGGGAGGGGGTGGAGGTGGATGTGGGGGACGGGGTGGGGCCGGCGCCGTCGGCGGGGTTGCCCGGGTCGGTCTCCGGATCGGTCTCCGGATCGATCTCCGGATCGGTGTGAGGATCGGGATCGGGGGCAAAGGCGTACACGATGCCTAGCGCAATGCCACCGATGACCACGCCCATGTCGGCGATGTTGAATACCGGGTACCACTGGAAGTCGATGAAGTCAACCACGGCGCCGCTCAAAAACCCTGATCGCCCGCGAAAGGCGCGATCAATCAAATTGCCCATTGCCCCACCCGCGACAAGCCCGAGCGCGATGGCGCCCAGTTTGCTCGTGGCAGTGCGGCCCTGCCACACGAGCACGCCCACGACGCCCATGGCGATGACGGCGATGATCGGCCCGGCCCCCCCACCATTGAACATGGAGAACGCCGCGCCCTTGTTGAACACCAGGTGGAACCGCAACGTCCACACAACATCGATGGACTGGGTATCGAGGTTGTTCAGGGCCCAGTGTTTCGACAATTGATCGGCAACGATCACGGCAAGAAGCACTCCGGCCATGAGGCCGCGTCGGGGCCGGTGGGTCGTCGCGGACATCAGCGGGAGAACGCAACAACCGGTGCGAAAGTCAACGGAACCACCGAGGACAAAAGCATCGATGCTCGGAGGATCGACGGGCCGGAGATCAACGCCGGCCGAAGCCGCCCACCTTGTACTCGACCCGCTCACGTGCCCAGGGGATCGCTTCAAGGCGCTCTTCCGGGATGGGATCCCCAGACACCTCGCAAATGCCGTAGGTGCCGAGATCAAACTTGGCCAAGGCGTGATCGATTTCTTCCGCCGCGAAAAGTGCCGATGCGCTCATCGCAAGGTCACGTTCGCGCTCCACGGCCAGCGTGTCGCCTTCGCCGCTTTCCTCATCGAACTGCACGTCTCCCGGCTCGCGAAGCGAGGCCAGCTCATCGGCCTCTGCCTGGAAGTTGCGAGCCTGACGCTCGTACGTGGCCTTCCCCTCGAGCAGGAGAACTTTCTGCGATGCCAACCATTTGGCATTGAACGGGTATTTCTTCGCCGGCGGCGTTACCGCCGCACTGTCGGTTGCTGCCTTCGCGGGAGCGTTCGTCACTGATGCTGCTTTCTTGGGGGGCGCGGCCTTGGCGACGGCGCTCGAGGGTTTGGAAGGGGGTTTGGAGGGGGGCTTGGAGGGAGCGGTCTTCACCGTGGTTTGTCTGGCCGTTGCAACCGGCTTCGCCGCGGCGGCATGGTCCGGGGCTTGTTTCACCGGCACCTTTTCAGCCGGCACCTTTTTAGCCGAGTCTTTTTTAGCCGGGGCCTGCGCAGGAGGGACCTGCGTAGGTGGCGCCTTCTTCACTAGCGCCTTCTTCACTAGGGCCTTCTTCGCCACGACCTTCTTGACCGCGACCTTCTCGACCGGGGCCTTCTTGGCAGTTGGCATCTGACGCTCCTTCCTTGCGGTAGCCAGCGACGACGTCGCCAGCCGTGCAAAGGGTGCCGGACAGTAGGCCGCAAACTGGAGGCAGTCAACCAGCTCTGCGACTCGGTCATGCGGCGCCGGGACTATTGGACGAAATCGGGCTACGAGAATGGGCAACAGCGACACCTAACCTGTAGCTCTATGTCCTTCGGTCCCGTCTCCCCCGACCTCAATCTCGTCGAGCTCGAACAGCAGGTGCTCGCCCGATGGCAGGAGCAGGAGATCATCGCCCGGGTCGCCCAGCTCCGGGAGGATGGGGACCCGTGGGTCTTTTACGAAGGTCCTCCCACCGCCAACGGCAAACCCGGTCTTCATCACGTGTGGGCCCGCGTGTTCAAGGACCTCTATCCCCGATTCCAGACCATGCGAGGCAAACGGGTGCCCCGAAAGGGTGGCTGGGATTGTCATGGCCTCCCGGTGGAACTCGAAATTGAAAAGGAACTCGGCCTCTCCACGAAACACGAGATCGAGGCCTATGGGATTGAGGCATTCAACGCTCGGTGCCGAGAGTCTGTCCAGCGTTACGTCACGGACTGGAAAGCCCTCACCGAACGCAGTGGTGTCTGGATCGACACCGACGATGCCTACTGGACCCTCGACAACGGCTATGTCGAGTCTGTGTGGTGGCTGCTTCGCCAAATGTGGGACAAAGGTCTGCTCTACGAAGGCCATCGAGTGATTCCCTATTGCAGTCGGTGCGGCACGGCGCTCTCCTCGCACGAGCTTGGCCAGCCCGGCGCGTACCGCGAGGTGGTTGATCCGTCGATCTTCGTGCGATTTCCGCTGGCACCAACCGGCGATTCTCGTTTTGATGACGCCGACCTGCTCGTGTGGACCACCACACCGTGGACGCTCGTGTCGAATGTGGCCGCGGCTGTCGGGGCGACGATCGAGTACGCCCGCGTGCCGGCCGCCACTTTCGGGGGGACGGGGCGCGACCTCATCGCCGCCATCAGTCGACTGCCCGAAAGCACCGATACCTCGGCACTCACCCCGATCGCCGGAGCCGACCTCGAGGGTCTCGCCTATGACCGACCCTTCGACCTTTTGCCGGTTGACGACGCCGAACAGAAGGCTCGGAGTTGGCGAGTGATCACCGCCGACTTCGTCACGACCGACGATGGTTCCGGCATCGTCCACCTCGCGCCGGCGTTCGGCGAGGACGACGCTCGAGTGTGCAAGGAACTCGACCTCCCCGTACTCAATCCGGTGAACGCCGAAGGAGCGTTCGACGAGCAGGTGCCGGCTTGGCAGGGAACCTTCGTGAAGGACGCCGATCGGAGCATCATCGCCGACCTCACCGAGCGCGGCATTCTTGTGCTGGAAAAGCCCTACGAGCACAGCTATCCCCACTGCTGGCGCTGCTCCACCCCCCTGATCTACTGGGCCAAGACCTCGTGGTTCATCCGAACCTCGGAACAACGCGACGTCCTCCTGCGTGAGAACGAGACCATCAACTGGCAGCCGCCGAACATCAAGAACGGTCGCTTTGGCAACTGGCTCGAAGGCAACATCGACTGGGCCCTGTCGCGGGACCGTTACTGGGGTACCCCGCTCCCGATCTGGCGATGCGACGGCTGCGCCACCGACACCTGCATCGGCTCCAAAGAGGAACTTGGTGCGCTCACAAGCACCGACGTCTCCGACCTCGACCTCCACCGCCCGTACGTCGACGAGATCACGTTCCCGTGCGCCACCTGTGGCGGCACGGCCCGTCGGCTCGAACCTGTGCTCGATGCCTGGTTCGACTCCGGCTCGATGCCATCGGCGCAGTTCCACTACCCGTTCGAAAACGTCGAACGTTTCGAGGCGTCCTATCCAGGCGACTTCATCTGTGAAGCAATCGACCAAACCCGAGGCTGGTTCTACTCGCTGCTCGCCGTGAACTCGCTCGTGTTCGATGCCACCCCCTATCGCAATGTGGTGTGCCTCGGGCTGGTGGTAGACGAAAACGGCCAGAAGATGTCGAAGAGCAAAGGAAACGTCATCAACCCCTGGGACATCTTCGATACCCAGGGCGCTGATGCGCTTCGTTGGTACTTCTTTTCGGGTGGCCAACCCTGGACCCCGCGCCGAGTGTCCGAATCCGGCATCCGCGAGTCCACCCGTCAGACGCTGCTCACGTTGTGGAACTGTGCGAGTTTCTTCGCTCGTTATGCCGATGAAGACGGGTGGACTCCTCCCCCATCGGGATCGGTGGCGGATCTCCCCGTCAGCACCCATGTGCTCGACCGTTGGATTCTCAGCGAGCTGGACCGAACAATCGCCACCGTCACCCACGAGTTGGAAGGGTTTGATGCGCTCGCGGCGTCGGGAGCCTTGGCCTCGTTCATCGACGACCTCTCCAACTGGTACGTGCGTCGCAGTCGCCCTCGCTTCTGGAAGGAAAAAGACGCGGCGGCCTACGGATGCCTCTGGGAGTGCCTCGTCACGGTGGCCGAGCTGATGGCGCCGTTCTGCCCCTTCCTCTCCGACGAGCTGCACGGCATGCTCACCGGTGGCACCTCAGTGCATCTCGTCGACTGGCCGTCCCCGCGTGGCCGGGCAGATTCGGATCTGGCGAATCAGATGAGCGCCGCCCGCCGGCTCGTGGCGCTCGGCCGCAGCGCCCGCACCGAGGCAAAGGTGAAGGTCAAACAACCCCTTCCCCGTGCCCTCCTGCTGCATCCCGGCATCACCCTCACCGGCGAGGTCGAGGCCGAGATCTTGTCGGAGCTCAACGTGAAAGAACTCGAACAGATCGATACCTTGTCGGGGCTGTTGAGCTGGACGGTACTCCCGAACTTCCGTGCACTGGGGCCGCGCCTCGGGCCCAAGATCAACGAACTCAAAGCCGCCCTCGCCTCGGCCGACGGCTCCGCCCTTCATGCCCAACTCGATACCCAGGGTTACATCGAGGTCGACGGCATCCGGCTGGAACCGGCCGACGTTGAGCTTCGCGCCCAGCGCCACGATGCCTTCGCGCTCGCCGAAGACGCCGGATGGGCCGCCGCCCTCGACCTCACGGTCACCCCCGTCCTCCGCGCCGAGGGCTACGCCCGGGAACTGGTGCGCGCGATCAACGAACTCCGTAAAGCGCAGCGCTTCGAGATCGCCGACCGCATCACGGTGGTGATCCATCCTGCGCCCGAGCTCCTCGATGCCGTCACCGTCCACGCCACCACCATCGCCACCGAGGTGCTCGCTACCAGCTTCACCATCGCCGAGTGGGGCGCCGACCGTGGCCAGACTGGCGACGGAGGCGCAAACAGCGAGAGCGAGAGCGAGATCGACAGCGAGAGCGAGAGCGAGATCGACATCGACGGCCACACCGTCCGCGTCGCCATCACCCTCACCTAACCCCAGCCAGGGTTCTGGATGAGAATCTGCCCGGATACGGGCGAAATCTCCTCCAGATCGAGCAGCTCCCCTCGGTCGAGCCGGCTGACCGGACGACCAGTAGGCCCAGTTGCCACTTATTTGCGGCGGAAGATGCCTTTGCCCGCCTTGGCGCCGGCGAAGTCATCTTCGAGAAACTTGCGCATCGCTTCGTCGGCATCCGGGTCCGGCGGGACGAGGTCGGTGAGTTCGGAGTCGTCGGCCTGGTCGTAGAGCATGGGCTCTGGGGCGACCGGCTCCACGGCGACCGGCTCCACGGCGACCGGCTCCGGGGCCACGAGCTCCACAGCAACCGGCTCCGGGGCCACCGGCTCCGCTTCGACCGACTCCGGAGCTGGCAGCGTGACGGTCGGTTCTTCGAGGTCGTGCGTGATCGCGGCACGGGGCTCCTCCACCAGCGCACTCACCTTGGCGGCATCGGGACGCGGCGCATCCGGGCCGACCTCCCCGCCGCCATCCGAGGCGGCGCGCCCGCCCGCAAAGTCAAAAGGGGGCGACCCCTGTGAACCAGAAACGGCGGGGGTATCACCCGTGGCCGCCCCGACCTCGACGGAGACTGCCAATGTTGGCACCGACACCGCCGGAAACGGGGCCTCAAGAATGGGCGCCGAGGGAACCGGCGTTACCTCGAGAGGGAGCGTTGCGGCCGAGGTATTGATCTCGGCCACCTTGTCGGCGACGGTGCTCTCGCCAACCAACGTGCGGAGATCGGGAAGACCATCAGCCCGCAGGGCGATGGGGCCGTCGATCAGCGAGCCCATGTGGATCACCGCATCGTGAAGACGCATGCGGTGGTCTTTCAGGTGTTCGACCAGTGCCTGCACATCGACGAAGAGGTCGTCGCGTCGACGCTCAAGTTCACGTACCTGCAGCACGAGTGCACCGGTCTTTTCCTTGATCAGCTCGTCGGCCACCTTTTGGGCCTCGATGAGTAGCCGCTCCGCACGGGTCTCCGCGTCGGCCACCACTTCTGCCGCTTTGGTGCGGGCGTCCGCCACGATGTTCTTGGCCGATGCCTGCGCCTCTTCGACCGCCGAATCAGCGGTTCGTTGGGCCAGCATCAGCATTTTTTTCAGCGCTTCGCTCTCTGGATCGCCCGGGGGGCTTGCCAGCTTCACCAAGGCGGCATCGCGTTCGGCTTCGGCCGCCGCTTTCGCCGCTTCGACCCGCGCCAGGCCAGACTCGAAATCGACCAGCGCACTCTCCGCCTGCGCCTTCGATCGGAGCGTCTCCGCGACTCGTGCGTCGGCCGACTCAGCCCGCTCGACGGCGCTTCGCAACATGGCTTTCAGTTGCCCGACCGCTTCACCGACGCTGGCGAGGTAATTGTCGACCTGTTCGGGGTCGTACCCACGCTTCACCTCAAGGAACTCAACATTTGTCACCAGAACTGGGGAATCCTCCATGGAGGCGATGCTAGCCCCACGGGTTCAACCGGGAGAGGATCCCGAATGCAGCCCGCCACGTCGCGCCCAATGGCTGACGCATGATTGCCAAATGATCCGCGGAATGACTAACGGATGATCGTGGCGAGCACGGTGAGGGCCACCATCAAAATGATGGGCGAGATGTCGAGTCCCATGCCGCCGGCCGACACGGTGCCGACCAGCGATCGGATCGGTGCCAGAACGGGCTCAGTGAGCGTGTAACAGACGTCGTACACCGACGCCATCGGCGAGCCTTCGCGGAGCGTAAAGAAGCTGAACACGCACCGAGCCAGAAGCACCAGCGTGTAGAGCTCGATCAGTAGCAGGAGGAATCCCACGACGCCCTCAGCCCATCCCTCGCTCCGCCAAACGGCGGCGCTCCTCGGCCGACACCTCCACATTGGCGGGTATCAAAAGGTAGATCTGAACGCCCACCTTCTCCATCTTGCCACTCAGTGCGTAACAGATACCGCTGGAGAAGTCGATGATGCGGCGAGCCAATTCACGGTCGGCCCCTTGCAGATTTACGATCACGGGCTGATCGTTCTTGAAACGATCGGCGACTTCCTGCGAATGATTAAAATGGGTGGGGGTGACCACGTGGGGCTTGCTATTTGCGGGGACGGGACGAACCGCAACTCGCGGCTTGACTGCGGGCGGAGCACTTACCGGACGCACCGCCGGCTCGTCGAGCCCTACGGGAGGCGCCGAGGCGGGTGCGGGACGGGCGGCGGAAGGAGGGGCCGGACGGGCCGACGCCGGAGGCGGCTTGGGGCGGCTTGGGGTGCTCGCTGGGGGTGGCGGCGCCGGCTTGGCCCGGGCCGCGGGCGGCGGCGCGGGACGGGCCTCGGCCACGGGGACGGGAGGGGGCGGCTTTCCTGTGACGGCTCCCGATGCGGGCACCGGCTTGGAACGAGCGGGCGCCGACTTCTTCGGACGCACCGCCGCCGGCGGGGCCGGACGGTTGTCAGCTTCGGGCGCGTTGGCGTCAGAACGGTCGTCGTATTCGTCGTCGGGGCCCAAGCCCAAATAGAGAGCGGCTTTGCGCGCAAACCCGGCCATCAGTCCTCCTGAGGAATAATGGGTCAGTCTCGCACGCCAGACCGTCAAAGGTGCGAATCGCCTCCATCACGATGGCGGCGAAGAAGCGTGTCCCCGTAACGCTTCGAGAAGCGAATTCCGAGCCACGGTTCGAACTCTCGCAAGGACACGACGTCGAAAGCCCCCTGTTTTGGGCGGTGAGACGGAGGGCGCCGCCAAATTCGAAGCTGGCCGGACGACGCCGAATGGTTACTGGGACACGCTCCGAGCACCGAAGATTTGACTTCCGACCCGCACCATCGTGCTGCCTTCCTCGACGGCGATTTCGAGGTCGGCGGTCATACCCATCGAACAATCCGGGATCGTCAGCTCGTCGGCCAGCAATCGAGTGCGCCGAAACGCGGCCCGAGTGTCGATGGCGTTGCCCGCTACACCTACAGCCATCAACCCCAGAACCGATAGGCCGAGATCCCGACACCGATCTACCAGAACGCCGACCGATGAGGAATCGGCCGGGCAACCGCCCTTTTGGGGTTCACCGGACGCGTTTACTTGCACCAGAACGGTGGCAGCCGGGGCGTAGCGGGCGATGGCACCGGCGATCGACTCCCGGTCGACGGTGTGCCACACCGCCACATGCGGAGCCAGATCGCGCACCTTGTTCGATTGCAGCCGGCCGATAAAATGCCATTGCGGAGCAATGGGCGGCGGCGAGTTGGCGAAGTCGGCGACCTTCCCGAGCAGATCCTGGGCATAGTTCTCGCCCAGTGACACCAGCCCCGCGTCCAGCGCCGCCCGAGCCACATCCGGCGGATGAGCTTTGGTCACCGCAATGAGCTGCACCCGTTCGAGATCCCCGCCGGCCCCCACGATTCGGGCACGCACCAAGCCGGCGTTCGCCACAATCTCGGCCTCAGTGATCAAGAGTCACCCATTCACGCGTTCGGTTCGAGCCAGGCCACCGTGGCGATACGACCTGCTTCCGTTCGGGCCCGATGCGAAAAGAAACGATCGCCCTCACATGCCGTACAGCAGAACGATCGTGCATACGGCATGGCCGTCACCGGCAACGATGCGGTGGCTGCCAGGAACGCAGCCAACGTGGCTCGGCCCATGTCGAGCCCGATGCTACCCGAACTCGTGACGCCCCGCAGCGGGCCGCCGAGTCCGGTGGGCGAGACGAGCCGTTGCGTCAACTGGTCGATGAGGTCGGGGCCGAACTCGTAACACTCCACACCGATGTGTGGACCGATGATTACCTGCATGTTCTCGAAATCAGCGCCCAGTTCCCCCATCGCAGCCACCGTGGCGTCGAGCACACCAGCAGTGAGCCCCCGCCATCCCGCATGCGCCACTCCGAGCACGCCGTTCGTGCTCACCATCGTGACTGGGACGCAGTCGGCGGTGTGAATCGCTAACGCCACACCCACGTCACGCGTCACCAGGGCGTCGGCCTCACGACCGCAAACCTCCGAGACGTTCTCGGCGGTCACCTCCACCACCTCGGCGCCGTGCACCTGACGCAGCCACGCCCACGGCAGCTCCACCACCGCCCGGCGACGCGCCGCCAACTCCTCCGCCTGCAACTCGTCGGCGAGCAAGGCGACGGCGAAATCCCCGTCGATCTTCTCGGTGGTGCGGACCTGAGCACGGCAAGACCCGCCGGCCAGGTCGATGCTGACCAGCGGCGCCCAAGAACCCAGCACTGATGCGGTGGCTTGCTACTTGAGGAACGACGGAACGTCGAAGTCGTCGTCGCCCGTGTCGAAACCGGGGTCGGTGCCGGCGGGCTCAGAGAAGACGTCGCGCACCGGCTCCGGCGGAGCCGGACGGGGGGCGTTCATGCTCACGGTTTCTCGTCCAGCGGCTTTTTGTTCCTTGGGTTCATCCCAACGGTCGAACCCCGCGGCGATCACCGTGACGCGTACCTCGTCGCCCATTTCGTCGTCGATGACCGTGCCGAAGATGATGTTGGCATCGGGGTGAGCCACGGCGTGGATGACCTCGGCGGCTTCGTTGACCTCGAACAGGCCGAGGTCGGAACCGCCAGCGATGGTGAGCAAAATTCCCCGAGCGCCTTCGATCGACGCTTCGAGCAGCGGCGACGAGATGGCAGCACGGGCAGCAGTGAGCGAACGACCCTCGCCGGAGCCATAACCTATGCCCATGAGGGCGGAACCGGCATCTTGCATGATCATCTTCACGTCGGCGAAGTCGGTGTTGATCAGGCCAGGCGTGGTGATGAGGTCGGTGATGCCCTGAACGCCTTGGAGGAGCACTTCGTCGGCCATCTTGAAGGCGTTGAGCACGGAGGTCTTGTCGTTGCTGACGGTGAGAAGTCGATCGTTGGGGATGACGATCAGCGTGTCGACCTTCTCCTTCAACTTCTGGATTCCCTGCTCGGCCTGCACGGCCCGGCGTCGACCCTCAAAGCCGAACGGACGGGTGACCACTCCAATGGTGAGCGCACCGAGGCTCTTGGAGATCTCGGCGATCACCGGGGCGGCGCCGGTACCGGTACCGCCACCTTTGCCGGCGGTGATGAACACCATGTCGGCACCCTTGATCGTCTCTTCGAGTTCCTCCCGGTTGGCTTCAGCCGCGCCGCGACCAACATCGGGGTCGCTGCCGGCGCCGAGGCCACGCGTGGACTCGCGTCCGATGTCGAGTTTCACATCGGCGTCGCTCATAAGCAGCGCTTGCGCGTCGGTGTTGACCGCGATGAACTCCACGCCCTTGAGTCCGGCGTCGATCATGCGGTTGACAGCGTTACAGCCGCCACCGCCGACACCGACGACTTTGATTACCGCCAAGTAGTTCTGAGGATTGCCGGACATAGTGTTGATTCCCTCCGTGGGGGGTGCGTTCATGCGAGCGGGTGATGCGGATGCGGGCGGTACGGGTGAATTGGCGGGAGTAGAGCGGCCATTCGGGACCGGGGCCCCATTGTCGTCGAGTTCGAAGAGTCGATCAGGCATGCTCGCCAGAGCGGTCGAGGTGACGGGCCGGACATCGATGAAGAACGCCCGAAGCCGGGGCGCAGACGCGTCCCGGCCTGACACTCGACCTGTAGTTGAGGGTTGCTGCTCCCCGACGAATCAAGGGCGGCAAGGCGAATCGTACGTGGCGCGAGGCTACAGGGTCAACGACCCGGACGGCGAAGGTGCGGGTGGAGACGGTCAGCACCGGCTCACCACCGGCGTGGCCGGCACCCGAACATCGAGCGTGCAAAGCCGTTCGAGGTCGACTTGGCCGAGGATCGTGACCAGTGAACGCACCTTGGCATCGGTACGGTCCGCGGTGCCCCACACCACAACACCTCCACTTCGGAGCGTGAGCGTGATGGCCCCATCGGGCGTGGTACGAACGGAACCGACCCTCGATCGCACCCCGGGAGGCAAGGCGCGCCCTACCTCCATCAGTTCGAGATACCGGCGACCGAGTTGCTGGCCCGGTTCGGCCGCTTCGCTCCCCTCAATCGTGAGCAGGTCCGGACGGGCGAACGCTGATACCTCGAGAACTCGGCCCGTGTCGTCGGCGACGAGCAGTCGATCCCCATCGACGATCTGCGCAAACGCCACCCTCTCAGCCACCTCTACGGTCACCCCACCCCACCACGAACGCTCACCGCGGGCCGCCCGCACCCAAGGAAGTGCCTCGGCCTGTTGCACAACGTGTGCCATATCTACATCGATTAACGAGCCGCCGACGCGAAGCCCAGCACCGCGCAACAACTGCTCCTCCGTGGTGTGACTGACGCCGAGCACGGTGATGTCGTCGATGTCGAACAACGGGCTACGCACGAGCGTAAAACCCAATGCCACGAGGGTAAGCACGGCCAACACTGCTCGCACCCGTCGACGACCGGAGGAGCGGCGCTCGTCAGTCAGCGCTGCTCGCCGCGCCCGGAATCGAGGATCGGTCGCATCGGGGCCATCGATCGGTTCACTTCCGTCGCGATCGTGGCCGTCGCTGTCACGGGCTCGTGTGCGCGTCCGAACACGCGTGAGGGTGGACATCACTCCACCTCCGAACTTGTGGTCGAACTTGTGACTGAACTTGTGACCGAACCAGTGACTGAGGGTCGACCCTCGGCGACCGGCCCTTCTGTTTCTGCGATCTCAGGGGACGGAAAGCCGACGAGCCGGGTTTCCGGATGCAGCCAGACACCAGCCTCGTCGAACACCCGACGTTGTACCGCTGCCATCACCAAGAAGACATCGTCGGCGCTCCCCGATACATCGGCCTGAATGAAGTTGGCATGTTTCTCCGACACTGCGGCAGAGCCGATGCGAAAACCCTTGAGCCCGGCTTGATCGATCAGTAACCCGGCCGATCGCTCGTCGGGGTTGGTGAACACGGAACCAGCGTTTTGCCCGCCCGGTTGGTTGTCACGACGCCACTTCACAATCTCGGCGAGGGTGCGCTCCGACGCCGTGCGGTCACCCGGCAGGAGCTGAAGTTGGGCGCGCAGCACCATCTGCTGGGATTGCAGGTTCGACGATCGATACGCGAGCGCCAACGCGGAAGCAGGCACCACCCCATCCTCGCCGGTGCGCAGATCAAGGACGCGGACCCCGACCAGGCTGGCGGCAATATCGGAACCATGCCCGCCGGCGTTCATCCGCACGCCACCGCCGATCGATCCGGGCACACCCACCGCCCATTCGAACCCGGTAAGCCCAGCACGAGCGCTGAGTCGGGCCACCACCGGCATCGCTGCGGCCCCGCCAACGTTGATTTCTTGGCGGTCAATGATCGATTCGTTGAACTCGCCGCCAAGCTGCACCACCACCCCCGGAAAACCCGCCTCGGCCACGAGAAGATTCGAACCCTTCCCCACTACGAGCAGGGGCACCCTGCCTTCTTCCTGCGCTAACGACTGGGCGAGCATCGAAGCACCGAGGTCATCGTCGACCCGGACGAACAATGCGGCCCGGCCACCCACTCGATAGGTCGTGAGGGGACCGAGAGACACGTCCGCTTCGGCCTGAGCGCCGAGACGGGCCGATAGTGTCGCCACAAGATCCGCGAGCTCGGGAGACCAATCAGTCATCGAGAAGCACGTCGAGCAGATCGTCGGGCAAGGTCGTGAGATCGCCGGCACCGAGGGTGATGCACAAGTCGCCGGCGCGCAGCTCCCGGGCCAGAAAGGCCACCTGGTCGAGTCGATGCGGAAGATAGGCCAGCCGGCGCCACGGGTGGGTGTCGAGCACGGCATTGGCCACGAGCATTCCTGAGACGCCCGGGCGGGGGGTCTCGCCCGACGCGTAGATATCGGTCACCACGAGGAGGTCGGCATCGCCGAAGGCGCCGGCAAAATCAGCCCAGAGCGCTTCAGTGCGGCTGTAGCGGTGCGGCTGGAACACGCACACAACGCGTTTCCATCCGCCGTCACGGGCCGCCGCCAAGGCCGCTCGAACCTCTGAAGGAAGGTGGGCGTAGTCGTCGACAAAAGTTACTCCCGCCGCCTCGCCGCGGTGCTCGAACCGTCGCGCCACCCCGGCGAATCGGCCCAACGCGGCGGCCGCCACGGCGGGATCGATGCCGAGCTCAACCGCGGTGACCAGTGCCGCTGCGGCGTTGCGGGCGTTGTGTAAACCCGGCATGGGCAGGCACACGTCGACGATGCGAGCACCCTCATGGTCAATCCCGAACGACACCGAGCCAGGCTCCGTCACGACTTCGACGAGTCGGTAGTGCGACGCTGGATCGGTGCCATACGTGATGGCCCCGATGGCGTCGGCGAATCCGGCGGCGATGGGGTCATCGGCACACACGACGCATGGTCCGGGAGTCTCGCGGACGAACTGTTCAAAGGCCGCGAACAACGCTTCCACCCCGCCGTAGTGCTCGATGTGGTCGGGCTCGACGTTGGTGACAATCGCCGCGTGGCGAGGAAGGGCCAAGAACGTGCCGTCACTCTCGTCGGCCTCGACGACAAACCACTCACCGGAACCCCATGCCGCACCGGTTCCGATCTCGTTGACGTCACCACCGATGATGAACGAAGGTTGCACGTCGGCCCCGAGCAGGATCACCGCCAACATCGACGACGTGGTGGTCTTGCCATGGGTGCCGGCCACGGCAATGGTCCTTCTCTGAGCAGCGATGCTGGCCAGCATGTTTGAACGCGGCAGCACCGGAAGTTGACGGTCATGAGCGGCTCGCACCTCCACGTTGTGGCCAGGGATCGCGGTCGACACCGTGATGGCGGCAACGTCGGGACCCACGTTGCCGGCATCGTGACCAACGGCCACGGTGATGCCGGCGGCCCGCAATCGGGCCACGGCGCGTGAGTCTTTCAAGTCGGACCCGGTAACCGTGTGGCCCATCGCCGCCAGCACCGTGGCGATGGCGCTCATCCCCGCCCCGCCCACGCCTACGACATGGATGTGCTGCGCCACGGACAGATCGATCGACGGATCACTCACGAGCGTTCTCCTCCAACAGGGCGGCCACGCGGTCGGCCGCATCGGGTCGTGCAAGCGAACGTGCGGCGTCCGCCATACGTTCGATCGATTCAGGTTGTTCGATCATGCGGTCGAGTTCTTCTTCGAGTCGGTCGACGTTGAACTCGTCATCGGCGATGCGGACCGCCGCTCCCACCCGAACCAACGCGTCGGCGTTGGCGGTCTGGTGGTCGCGGGTGGCGATCGGGAGCGGGACCAGCAACGAGGCCACGCCAACCTGGGCGATCTCAGCGACGGTGTTGCCGCCCGACCGACTAACCACGACGTCGGCCGCCGCCAACAACAGGTGCATACGTTCTTCGTACGCGACCAGGTCATAGTGCAGCGCCGTCCCGTTGGGCGCGCCCGCTGAGTCGGCAACAAGGCGTTCGGACAACGACGGGTAGTCGCGCCGTCCGCTTACATGACGGATTGTGATGTTTGGGCGGTCACGCCAGCGAGCTTGCAGGGCAAATACCGCGTCGTTGATTCGTTTGGACCCGAGCGAGCCGGAGAACACGCCTATCAACAGATGCCCGTCAGGCACCTCAAGCTCGGCGCGAGCAGAAGCGCGATGCGTCAAGCGGCTCACCGCCAGGATCTCCGCCCGCACCGGATTGCCGGTCACGACGGAACGCGGAAGATCGGTGTCGGGAAACGGCACGGCGCACGCTCGGGCAAACCGCGCGGCAACGCGGTTCGACAATCCGGCGCGGGCGTTTTGCTCGGTGACCACGATCGGTAGGCGCAGTAGCGCGGCGGCGGCAACACACGGGGCACTGGCGTACCCACCAAGAACGAGCACCACTTGGGGCCGGTAGCGCCGCAACAACCCGAACGCCCGACCGAAGGCCACGAGTAATCCGGCAATGGATTTGACGTTGGCCACGATCGCCGCCGGCTTCACCGATCGGGCGATCCCTCGCCCCGGCAAAAGATCGATGGCGTACCCGACCTCCGGTACCAGGTCGGCTTCGAGGCCCCGACTGCTACCGATCCATCGAATAGATCCACGCTCGTGTCCACGATCTTCTACGGCGCCGGCGATTGCCAACCCCGGCGATACGTGCCCGGCGGTACCGCCGCCAGCGATCACCACGAACACACCGGATGAATTAGGGGCAGAATCATTCACGGGGTGTGCCGGGCAATGTTCAACAGGATGCCCGACGCGATCATCGTGAACAACAACGCCGACCCCCCGACCGAGACGAACGGTAAGGGCACACCGGTGTTCGGCAGGGCCCCGACCGTCACCCCCATGTTCACGAAGGCCTGAAACAGAATCCACGCCGCGATGCCGGTCGCCACGAGCATTCCGAATCGGTCGGGCGCGTTTAACGCAACCTTCACGGCGATCGCGCCGAGGGCCAGGAACAGACCAATCACGACGCAGGCGCCGAGGAAGCCGGTTTCTTCCCCGATCACGGCGTAGATGAAGTCGGTATCGGCCTCGGGCAGGAACCCGTACTTGGCTCGACCCTGCCCAACACCGGCGCCGATGATCTCGCCATTCGAGAATGCCACCTGACTTTGGATGTTCTGATAATCGGTTTGCAAGGGATCGTCCCAGGCGTCACGAAAACTCATCAATCGCTGCGTGCGGTACCCGCCGAAGGCCACCATCGGCGTCGCAACCATGAGGGCCATAAGCACCATCAACCCCAGGCTCTTTCCCGGGACACCGGCTACCACAAGCATCGCAAACACGATGAAAAAGATCAGCAACGACGTGCCGAAGTTCGGCTGGAGCATCACCAACGCGATCACCACGCCGAGTACGACGAGCACCGGTCGCAGCGTGAGTCGGGTGTCGCCGGCATGACGTGAGCGGCGAGCGAGAAGGTCGGCCACGAACAGCAGCAACGCCAACTTCGCGAACTCCGCGGGCTGAATCTGCGCCGGTCCGGCACCAAGCCATCGACGCGCCCCGTTTACTTTCCGGCCTACGCCGGGAATGAACAAAAGCACGAGCATCGCTACGGCGAGGAGGTAGGCCGGCCGGGCCCAACGTTGCCATTGCCGGTAGTCGATCCGAAGCGCCACGATCATGCCCACGATTCCCATCACCAACCACCCAGACTGCCGTAAGAACTGGCCGAACGGCGATCCTTCGTTCTCCACCATCGAGCTCACCGTCGACGCGGAAAGAATCATGATGAGACCAATGACGTTTAACACGCCCACGATCGCAAACAGGAACACGAAGCTGCGTGTGCGGGTACCGGCGGGTTGACGGACCCGGCCCTGCTCATCGGTGGGACGCAGGGCACGCACCTCGGGAAGGCGACGCAACGTGCTGATGTCCCGATCACGGAAACGGGTACGCAATTCGGTAGCGGTCATGACGGCGCAACCTCCAAGAGTTGATGGTCGGGCCCGAGGAGGTCGAGCACCGCCGCAGTGAATACGCGCCCGCGATCGCCGTAGTTATCGAACATGTCGAAGGAGGCACAGGCCGGCGACAGCACTACCGCATCACCGGCCACCGCCAGATCACCTGCCGCGGCCACGGCCTCGGCCATTGACCCCACGATGTGCACTTCCGGTCCATCCGGAAAGGCGTTGGCCACCTCCGAGGCGGCCCGACCGATCGCGATGACGCCGCGGAGACGGGGCGCGGCGGTTCCGAGCACGGACAGGTCGGCCCCCTTGCTATCGCCGCCGGCAATGAGTACCGCCGACGCGAAGCCGGCGACGGCGGTGAGTGTGGCGTGAGGTGTCGTGGCCTTGGAGTCGTTGTACCAGCGGATGCCGTTGTGGTCGGCCACGAGTTGCATGCGATGCGGTAGACCAACGAACGACCGCAGCACCTCCCGCACGGCTTCGATCGTCACGCCAGCGGCCAACGCCGTCGCCGAGGCCGCAAGTGCGTTGGCGAGATCGTGAGGGAGGGACCGAGGAAGCTCAACAATCTCCGCCAACACCCGGTCATCGGCGTTCAACAGCCGACCCTCGGAAACCCGAAAACCCGCGGTCGCTTGCCGGTTGACCGAAAACCACCACACCTCATGGGCCCGGCGCGCGTGCTGATGCACAACGGGATCGTCGGCGTTGGCAACGGCGATTCCGCCGAGGCCGAGGAAGCCAAAAAGCTTGGCCTTAGCCGCTTCGTAGAGCGCGAGTGACCCGTGTTTGTCGAGATGATCGGGGGCGAAGTTGAGCCAGGTCCCCACCGTCGGCGAGAAGTGCTGCGTGTGTCCCAGACGGAACGACGAGGCCTCAACAACGAACACCTCCGTGGCAGGGTCCTCGATGGCCGTCACCAGCGGGAGGTCGTTGTTACCGGCATCGGCCACGACCCGCCCATCGGCACGGAACATCGCGGTGACCATGGTGGTGACGGTGGTCTTGCCGTCCGTGCCCGTGATCACGACAAGCGGACGGTCGTCCCAGATGTCCACGAGATCAAACTCTCCGTAGACGCGCACGCCCGCCTTGCCTGCCGCCGCAAAGATCGGGTGATCATCCCCCATCCCCGGCGAGGGGAAAACCGAGGTGACCGTGGCGAGCAACGCGTCGAGATTCTCCCCCCGAGGTGCGCCAATGAACGAGGCGCCAAGTGCCCGAACGGCATCGTCGAGGTCGGTCGCACTCGCCGAACCAGTAGTCGGACCGTCGTCGGCCACCCGTACGACGGCGATCTCGTGTCGGTGCAACGCCGCCACGACGGCGGCGCCGGCTTGGCCGAACCCGTACACCAGTGGGGAGCGAAGGTCGATCGGGGCTGGTCGATCGCTCACAACGTCACCCCGCCGGTCGAGAGGTAGTCCGAGTAGAACAGCCCGACGCCGAGGGCGGCGAGCAACCCGGCGAGGATCCACAGACGGATCACCACGGTGGTCTCGGGCCAGCCGCTGAGCTCGAAGTGATGGTGGATCGGCGCCATACGGAATACCCGCCGGCCACCAAACAACTGGAAGCTGGTCACTTGGATGATCACCGACAGCGTCTCCATCACGAACACCCCCCCGATCACGACGAGAAGCCACTGCGCATTGAGGCTGAGAGATAAACATGCCAACACGGCACCGATCGCCAACGCGCCGGTATCCCCCATGAAAATCTTTGCTGGGGCGGCGTTCCACCACAGAAATCCCGTGCAAGCTCCGAGCATCGCCACCGCCACTACGGCGAGGTCGAGGGCGTGCGGGGTCTGGTACATCTCGGGATGACGGAACGCCCAGAACCCAATGAGCGTGAACGCCGAGAAGGCAAGAATCGACGTTCCGGCGGCCAATCCATCCATCCCGTCGGCCAGGTTCACCCCGTTGGTGGTGGCATAAATGAGCAGCATCGCAAACACGATCCAACCCACCTTTCCGATCTCCCAGCCCGGGAAATCGAATCGGGTGAAGGAGATGGTGGTGTGCTGGGCCGTTTGGGTGGCCATGGCGATCGACCACGCGCCCGCCACCACAATCAAGCCCAGCGTCTTCATCCGTTTATTGAGACCAAGGTTGCGTTCCCGGGTCACCGAGAGCCAGTCGTCGCAGAACCCCACGATCCCGGCGCCGACCATGGCCATGATCGTGAACACGCCGCTGAAGGTGAAGATGCTGCCTTCGCTCGGCTTCAGCAGAAGATCGCTGATCACGTAGCCGAGGAAGGCGGCCACGACAACGGCCACGCCGCCCGGTGTAGGTGTCCCTGCCTTGCCTTGCTGGACCTCGTTGAGGTCCTCGTGAATCGATTGCCCAATGCGATGTTTGGTGAGGATGTCGATCAGCAGGCGTGTGCCCACCAACGACAGTCCCAGCGACACCGCGGCGGCAATGAGCAGCCGGATCATTGGGCGCCTCCCCCGACTTCACGGAGCGAGTCCAGAACGGCGCGGGCCACCTCACGGTCGTCGAATGGCTGCACGACGTCGCCGATCGTGAGGGTCGTTTCGTGCCCTTTGCCGGCAATGATCACCACGTCACCGGGTTCGGCGGCGGCGATAGCGACACCGATGGCCTTTGCTCGGTCGGCGACGATGTCGAGACGCTCGGAGCGCCCGTCACGCTCGGCACCGTAACCGCCTTCGATAGCAGCAAGGATCGATTCAGTTGCCTCGCTCCGGGAGTTGTCGGTGGTCAGCACAACATGATCGGCGAACCGGGCCGCCACGGCACCCATAAGGGGTCGTTTGGCGATGTCGCGATCCCCCCCACAACCGAATACGACACGCACCTTGCCGCCGGTGGCCACGGTCGCCGACACCGCCCGAAGCACGTTCTCGAGGCCGTCGGGCGTGTGGGCGAAGTCGACCACGACCGCAAAGGGAAGTGCGCCACTCACCAATTCGTAGCGCCCCGGAACGAAAACCGGTTGGCTGAGAGCTTCGGCAATGTCGGCCGGCTCGTGCCCAAGGTGATCGAGCACCTCGGCGGCAGCGAGGGCATTGGCCACGTTGAAGGCGCCGGCAAGGGAAAGCACCACGAGTTCGTTACGCCACCGGAATACCGAGCCGGCGGGATGGAGCTCGAGATCGACGGCATCGCCGAGCGAAAAGGTGCGCAACTGCATCGTTTGATTCGAGCGCAACCGGTCGGCGAGTCGACGGCCCCAGGAATCATCGACGTTCACAACGGCGCAGTCAGTGAATGCGGCGGCGAACAACGACGCCTTGGCCTCGAAGTAGTCGTCCATTGTTTGGTGGTAGTCGAGGTGGTCGACGCTGAGGTTCGTGAAAACGGCAGCAGCGAAGTTGGTGGCGTCGACACGATGCTGGTGCAGGGCGTGGCTCGAAACCTCGACCGCCGCCAGTTGCGCGCCGCCGTCCCGGGTCGCCGCAAGCCACCGTTGAAGATCGGTCGCTTCGGGCGTCGTGTGGGTGCCGGATAACGTCCCGAGCACCTTTGCGGGCACCCCGAGGACGTTGGCCACGTGGGCCAGGAGCGCGGTGGTCGTGGTCTTTCCGTTGGTCCCGGTGACGCCAACGACGGCGAGCGCCGACGACGGATCGCCGTGCACACGGGCTGCCATGGACGCCATCGCCCGACGCGTGTTCGCCGCCACCAGCTGCGGCGCGTCGACGACATCGTGATCGTCCACCGGGTGATTCACCAGCAGGGCGACGGCGCCGGCGGCTACCGCGCTGCCGGCATAACGATGGCCGTCGGTGGTGCCTCCCGGTACGCAACAAAAGAGCGTGCCCGGAACCACCTTTCGA
The DNA here is from genome assembly GCA_031415655.1 of Actinomycetes bacterium. GTDB lineage: Bacteria > Actinomycetota > Acidimicrobiia > Acidimicrobiales > Acidimicrobilacustridaceae > JAKOVR01. The sequence continues at coordinate 15,541 of JANOSD010000113.1, read as the reverse complement.
GAGTCGTGGGTGACGTCGAGCACCGTCACGGTGGCGTCCCCGCGCACTTCTGCGCCCGGCACCAGACGCGCCAAATCGGCCAGCACGCTGGTCATGGTCGCCCACTTTTCGTCGTGGTGCCGGGGCTACGGGCGTTCGCGACTGTGGCACTGGGCGCACCGGGGACAAGTGTTGAACCGGGAACGCCGGGGTCCGAGCCGGCGGGGTACGCCCGCTTGCGCCCATCGGCCGTGGTCTCGTAGGGCGAAGCCTCCAGGATCGCGCCCTTGGCCACAAGTTCGGCCTGCGTCTTCGGGTCCGCCTTGCCATTGCCGTTGGCGATATCGGTCACGGGCGGCGCAACACCAAGAACCCGGAGGGCGAAGTCGGTGATCTTGGCGAACGCCGGCGCCGCCACGAGGCCGCCATAGATCTCCCCCAACGGCTCGTCGATGATCACGATCACGGACACGGCCGGAGCTTCCGCGGGGGCGAAGCCCACGAACGTCGACTCGTACTTCACGGTGCCGTCCTCGCTGATGTACGAGCCGTTCGCCTGTGCTTTACGGGAGGTGCCGGTCTTGCCGGCCACGGTGTAGCCGTCAACCGCCGCCTTCTTGCCGGTACCCGCGCTCACGACGTTGCGCAGAATGAGATTGAGCTTGTCGGCCGTCGTTGCGGACACCACCTGTCGGGGGTCTGGGCGTTGGGTCGGCCGGCGGATGCCGCCCTGATCGATCACGTCGCTCACAAGGATCGGGGAGATGTACCGCCCACGATTGGCGATCACGTTGTAGGAAGCCAACATCTGCATCGGGGTAACCGAAACGCCCTGACCGATCGGCACCGTGCCCATCGACGTATCCCACCACTCGTTGTCCCGATGAGGTGAAGGAACATGACCGGCCTGCTCGTTGGGAAAGTCGATGGCGGTCTTGTCGCCGAATCCGAAGTCGCGGAGATAGTCGTAGACCCGATTCTTCCCGAGCTTCTGCCCCATCATGATCGTGCCAACGTTGGAGGACTCGGTGATGATTTCCTTTACCGACCACGCCACTTGCCCGCGGGGTTCGGCGTCCGAAAACACGCCGTCGGAGATCTGGAGGGAAACGGGCAGATTCATCACGGTCTCTGGTGTTACGAGCCCTTCCTCAATGGCACCGGTGGCGGTAACCAGCTTCATCACCGATCCCGGTTCGTAACTCGAGGTGAGCCCAGCGTTGTTGGCGCTCGGAAACACTTCTCCGGTCTTCGCATCGGTGCGCACGTTGACCATCGCCAGCACCTCACCGGTGTCAGGTTTCGACACGATGGCGATCCCTCCTTTGGCCGACACCGCCCGCACCTGCTCGGCCATGATTCGCTGCACCTCGAACTGCATCGATCGATCAAGGGTGAGTACCAGATCGTCGCCTTTCTGGGCTGGCAGCAGCAGGCTTTCCCCCACCGGAATCGTGCGGCCATCGGGCGACTGCTCGAACACCAACTGCCCGGGTGTGCCCGTGAGCAGTTCGTCGTAGCGGAACTCGATCCCCGAGTACTCAATTGCCCTTCCGTCGATATCGGTGAACCCCAGGATCGACGTGGCCACCCGGTCGGCAGGGCGGTACCGTTTCGGTTCAGCAGTAATCCCTACCCCTTTGATGCCATGCTCCTTGGACAGCAATTGCACTTTGCGGGCAACCTCGTCGTCCACATGCCGGCTCAAGTACACGAACCGACTGCCCGTGCCGGGGGTGACCTTTTCCCGCACGTCGTCGACTGGCAGGCCAAGGACCGGAGCGAGAAGTTCTGCCACCGCCTGTGGTTGCTCCACCAGGCTGGGGTCGACGAACACCGACTTACGAGGCAAGGACAGTGCCAGTTCCACGCCGTTGCGGTCGAGAATGGCACCACGATCGGCCGCCAAGGTTTGTTTCACCATTCGTTGTTGGGAGTTCAGCGCCGTGAGCTTGTCCGGGGTGAGGATCTGCATCGAGACGAGCCGGCTAAGCACCACCCCAAAGAGCAACACCGTCACCACGCAAACTCCGAGCAACCGCTTTCGGGTCTGGCGGGGGGTGAGCAGCATGACTCCCCGTTCTCGGCCCAGGTTGGCGGCGCTGGTTGTTTGGAGCAGTCCCCCGATGGCTCGCCCCGTGGCCAGCAGCACCCCGAGAATTGACCGGCAAGCTCCGAGCTTTGGTTGGGCAGCCACACCGTTGGCGATTCGCCCCGTCGTGCGCGGTACGACCGGTGGCGGGAGCGGGGGAACCGGACGAAGGGGAGCGACCGAACGGCGAGCCGGACCCGAACGCGGCGGACCCGAACGCGGCGAGCGGGCCCCGTTGATAGCCCGTCGGGCCGCTTCCGCAGCCCACGCCCCCGCCTGCGCGCTATCGAGCACCCGCACGCCCGAGGGGCGATCCGTGGCCGGTGCGGCGACAGCACGAGGAACCGATGGTGTTGCCGGTGGGCGTTGGTTCGAAGTTCGGCGGGTGCGCATAGGTGGAGAGCCGATCGGCTCAGGCCTTGGGCTTCGGGCGGGTGGTCGTCGATGGCCGGGTCGTCGTTGTTGTCGGGGGACGGGTCGAGGTCGGGGGCCGGGTGGTCGTCGTGGGCCGGGTCGTCGTTGTTGTCGGGGGACGGGTCGAGGTCGGGGGCCGCGACGCGTTCGTCGTGGGGGGTGTCCATGAGGAGGCCGGCGGGCTCGGAGCCACGGCGTAGGTAGACGGCGGCGGGGCCGGGGGCGTGGTCGTAGTCACCGGTTGCCCCGGGAAGTAGGCCGCCTCCGCATCGTCTCGCGCCTGGGGCTCGAGGAACACACCGCCGGCGGGCGGGATCATGCCGAGACGAGTACGGGCCGCGCTTGCCACCCGCTCCGGACTTGCCGCCGTGGCGTAGTCGAGTCGCAATGCCTTCGACTGCTGTTCCTCTTTGGCGAGGTTCGAGCGCAGGTCGTCGAGATTGCGCTGCGATTGGGCGAGCACCGCATGGAAGACGACCAAGGCAAACACCGCCAGAAAGAGGAGAATGAGGGCAGATACGCCGAGCCGCCCGATGATCGAGGGTGCTACCTCGTCGGTGCCAACCACGTGCAGGTCGGGACGGTCGGCCCGACGGCTCGGCGGCTCCTCGATTGGGGCGACGGGTGCCGCACTCCCGCGGCGCAGCGGCGACGAGCTCATGCTGCGACCTCAAACGCCAGTTTCTGTGCCGCACGAAGCCGAACGCTCGTGGAACGCCGATTGCTGGCTTGTTCCTCGTTCGACGCCTTCCGCCCGCCCCGCTGCAGCAGCCGCACAGTCCGCGCCGCGCCGCAGCCACACGGTAGGTTCGGTGGGCAGGTACAGCCGCCCGTCTCCGCAAAACGGAGGCGAGCTTTCACAATTCGGTCCTCCCCAGAGTGATAGGCAAGCACGGCGATCCGGCCTTCCGGCGCAAGCAGCGCCACGGCTTGATCTATGGTCGGCCCAAGAATCGCCAGTTCGTCGTTGACAGCAATCCTGAACGCCTGAAATGCCTTTTTCGCGGGATGGCCGCCCGTTCTGCGCACGGCAGCGGGAATCGCGTCACGCACGATCTCGGCCAATTCGGTGGTGGTAAGCACTGGCCGGGCGGCCACGATGGCCCGAGCGATACGACCGGCATTGCGCTCGTCCGCGTACCGGTGCAGCAGGTCGGCGATCTCGTCGACGGGGAGGGAATTCACCAGCGTCGCCGCGCTCACGGTCGCCGCCGGGTTCATTCGCATATCGAGGGGAGCGGCATGCCGATAGCTGAAGCCCCGCTCCGCATGATCGAATTGCGGTGAGCTCACCCCCAGGTCGAACAGCACGCCGGCCACCGGTGGACTGTTCAAGTCACGTACCGTGGTAGCGATGGCGTCGAACCGGACATGTAGGAGGTGCACGCGATCGCCGAACTGGGCGAGCGATGCCGCCGCCGCGTCGATCGCCGCGGGGTCCTGGTCGAGGCCTACCAGCACCAGATCTGGATGGGCCAGGAGAAGCGCCCGGGCGTGGCCACCACCGCCCACGGTGGCATCGATCACCACACCAGGGGGCAACGTGGCGAAGATCTCGGCGATCTCGCGCACCATTACGGGCTGGTGGACAAAGTTTTTGGATCCCCCTGCCATACGTACTTCTCTCATTGGCTGGTCGGTGCGAGCGCGCTCGCGCACAAGGGGAGGCCCATCGAACTGGGTCCGCTCATCAGCAGCCCCTCGGTCAGCGAATGCACGTCGGGTTGTCTCTCCCGAGCGAACGAGATGGGAAGCGGGCGGAGTAGGGGCCTTCCATCTTGCTGACCGAAAGGCTGCGGGTGAGCGGACCGCAATTCGGTGTGGTGGTGCGAGCGTGTGTTACCTGGCCACCTCGGCGTTGGCGCCCGACGTTTGGGGTCGAGCTCGTTTCGGTGGTCAGACGGTGGTCGGGAGTGGTCAGATCCCCAGACGTGTAACGGCAACCAGCAGGCTGTCGTCGGCGTCGGCGCTGACTTCCTCCCATCGGGTCACTTCCCAGATCTCGATGCGATCGAACGCTCCGATAATCACCGAGTTGGTGGTGAGTCCGGCGTATTCGCGCAATCGCGGCGAGATCGTGATGCGACCCTGCGAGTCGAGTTTCACTTCCGTGGCGTTGGCGGTGAGGCTGCGCACGGCATTGGGCGCTGCCGACCCGTCGCGCACCTTCTCTCGGAGACGGTGGGCCACGTCGTTAAAACCCTCTTCGGTCCACAAACCCAGGCAGCGCTCATACTGGGAGAGAAATCCCCTCTCGCCCAGCGCCAGCCGAAACGTCGCCGGCAGCACAAGTCTGCCTTTGTCATCGAGCGAATGCTCGAACGTTCCGACGAACACGCCGCCATCTCCGGGTTTGCCACCGTGAAGTGGTCATTTTTCGATTTTCATGTCCTACGGGAACAAGTTGGACACCGCCGACGGCGTTGCCCCCCTGTCCCCCATTGCGCCCCACCTTAAGCCTATTCCCCCCACCCCGTCAACCCATTCCCGGCCTTTCAGACCCGATTTGCCCCACCGCGAGCCCTCTGCACCCAAAACGCTCCCGCAAAACACCGAGTCGGGGCCGAGCCGTCCCCCATTTCGCCCCACCGCGCACAAGACGCGCTCACGACATTCGCACCCGGGTGTCGTCCGGGTCCCCCGGGTCCGCCGCTGCCCCACCGACAAGGGCCCCACCGTCAAGGGCCCCACCGTCAGGGACAGCGACCAACCGGCCCCGCGTCGACTGAAGGAGGTGCGTTGTTTAGGAAGTACTCGTCGCGCGGGCGAAGGTCGGTGTTGGTTTGATCCGCCGCTACGGGCTCCACGGTCGCCGCACCGCGCACCACGCAGGCCGGCACCGCTTCGTCGAAGAACGCCTGCACGTTTGCCGGCTGACCGGGAACGGGGAACCGGTCGGCCACCCCTGACGCCGCCACTCGAGCACGGATCGCCTCGCGGTTCCACTCGATCGGACGATCGGACGCCAGAAAGAACGTCGATCCGAAGTATGTCCCCACCGACAAGGTCACGACGTAGGGGAACACTCGGGTAACGGTGGCCAGCACCCGCGGCGAGGCGACCCACTGCGCCAGGATGCCGCCGGGGGCAAGCCGAGAGCGCACCAACTCGTAGAACTCTTGCGAATAGAGGTTGCCGCTGAATGCGGCGTGGGATCGAAGCGTGTCGACCACCACGACGTCGTAGGTGCCAGCGGGCGTGCGCAGGAGATGGTCGCGGCCGTCCCCCACCTCGAACTGTTGTCGTCCGTCGGCAAACAATCGGGCGAGCTCTGGGGCGCCGTCTTCGCCAAGCTGTCGCAGCAACGGAAGCTCCCCACCACACAGCTCCACGGAATCGATCTGTTCGGGCCGGGGATCACTCGCCAACCCGTAGGGCGTGGCCCCGATCCCGAAACCGAGCGCCATCACTCGACGGGGCTGCGGGTGGGCGATAGCAGGGGCCATACCCACGAGCACGTGGAAGTCGTCGAATGGATAGCGGTTTTGCGCCGCACCGTTCACCGTGAGTTCGGACGAACCATCGGGAAGGTGACGAAGCGCAGTCGCGCACGACCGGTCCTCAACCAAGGTGATTCCTGCCGGCTCGGTGCCGTGCAATGAGGCGTAGAGAAGCTGATTGCTCGGCATTGCCCGCACACCGAACCCCGCCAACGCGAGCACCACCGCGATCGACACCCAGCGTCGACGAGGGAGCGAGGGGGTGGCCAGCCATGCGGCACCAAGGCCGGCGAACCCCAGCAGAGCGGCGAGAATTCGATAGGTACCGGCGGTGCCGAACCGGTCGATAAGCGCAAAACCGGTGATCAACGTGCCGGCCACGTTGCCCACGATGTTGGCGGCCAGTAGTGCCCCAGTACGCCGGCCCAGGCTCTCGGGTCGGCGGGCCACGACCGCCATGATGAATGGGTACGAGGCGCCCATGAGCACAACGGGCACGGCCATCACCAACAACGGGGCCAGGACAAACACTTGAAACAACTGGGTTTGCGCCGCGCCGTCGATCTGCGTGAAGCCAACACTGAAACCCTCACCCTCGAAATATGTGCGGATGGCTTCCGCCCAAGGCGTGCGCGGCGCAATCCGCACCAGTGCGGCGATGCCCGCCACGGCCGCAAGCCCCACGCCGAACTGCATGGCCAAGAACCACACCTCGGGACGATCCGGGCTTCGCCACCGAAGCAGCCGGCTTCCGACCGCGGCGCCGATGGCAAACAGCAGCAGGTAGAGCGACAGCACGTGACCAAAGGAGTATGAGTTCGAACGCATGATGGTGTCGATCACCCGAAAGAACACCGTCTCGAAACCGAGCGCCACCGCACCCGTAACCCCGTACACCACGAACCACGGCCATGCCCGACCCCGGTCAATCGACGGCACGCTCTTCGGGGACTCGCTCTTCGGAGTCGATGTGGTCGCCGACGACGATGCGGTCGACGGAGCCGCCTCGGCAACCGACGACTTCTGGAGCCAGACGAGCGTGACCAATCCGGCGAACAACTGCAACGTTGCGGCCAGGCGAACGGTCGACACGAAACCGAACGTTCCCTGGAGGTACCAACCAGTAGCTGCGGCCCCGAACGCCGCTCCCAGGGTGTTCACGGCATAGAGCCGACCAACGAGCACACCCGCCTCGGTGCCGGCCTGGGCACCCGCCGCCTTCGCGACCAACGGTGTACTGAGACCCATCAACGTGGTGGGCACGATGAGAAGCATGGCGTTGAACGCGAAGGTGGATGCCGTCGACCCCAGCGATGGAGCGACGGTGCGGTAGAGGTCGTAGAAGAACCAAAGACTCACCCAGGAAAATGCCCCCAACACCAGGTTTGCCACCGCAAACACTCGAGCCGATCCCCTGGCGCCAAACCGATCGGCGAGATGCCCGCCGATGATCGAGCCGACCCCGAGCCCGGCCAGGAACGCCGCAACCACCGTGGTAAACGACGCCAAATCCACGCCCGCATGTAAGGAGATGACCCGCTGCCACACCACCTGGAGCGACAGCGCGGCGAAGCCGGTGGCAAAAAACACCGCGAACAACACAGGGCGACGGGCGCGGACCATGGGTTGTGTCTACCCGACGGGAGGCCCGCCCAAGTGATCACGGCCAGGAGCGAACGTCCGCAGCGCGACCTCAACCTCCTCCACCAGTCGTTCGGGATCGAGTGGGAGCGGTCGGGGGGCGATGGCATGGGCCAAATCGGCCGGGGGCACGTCACACCGGCGGGCGGCGGGCCGGAGGAGGGCACGGAGTTCGTCCAGCGTCCACGGGCACACCGCGCCAACGGCGACCGACGTTTGAAATCGGGCGAGCTGGCGTTGGCGGCGCTGCGCGATCCCCACCAACTTTCCGGCGGACGAGACCTCCATCGACGATGACGGTCGAGGTGACGATGACGGTCGAGGTGACGGTGACAATCGGTGATTGGAATCCAACGCCAAGACCTCGCCGGGACCGACCCCTCCAAAACACACCGCGCTCCCGATCCGGCCCGGGGCGTTCGCCCCACGATGCACCACCGAGTCGATGCCGAACGCGCTCAGGGCGATTCGCCATGCCTCACCGATCCAGTGCGTGGCCACATCCACCCGATCGTCCCACCGAACATGCCCCCGCGGAACCAGGACGTCAATCCAGACTTGCCCACCGGGCCACAGCAGCACCGCACCGCCCCCGCTGCGCCGACGTCCGACCTCAATACCGAGCGAAGCAGCCACCTCATGGTCGACGTCGTCCCACGGCTGGGTGCTTCCCAACACCAGTCCTCCCCCGTTCACGTCGAAACGCCAAAGACCGATCGACGCGCCAACGGTCTTCTGGGCGGATGAGCCCGCCGCCACCAACGGAGATACTCCACCGATCGCGAGTTGGTGCAACGAGACGGGCGAGCCAGACCGACGTTCCACGATAAACGGCTCCGGGTGCGCACCAACCGCAAAGGACCGCAGCACGTCAGGCCGGGGAGTCACAGAAAAGCAGTGTGTCGAGCAAGGATGGGTGTATTGCCACCAGGTCGAGCGTGAACGCGTCGAGTTGCTCGGGGAGCGGCGCCCGACCGATCCCAACCCCACGGGGCACCTCAACCCGACCCCCCGGCACCTCGGCAACCGGGTCGGTGAGATCGAGGTCGAAGTAGGCCGAAGACGGGCCGAGGTCGGTGGGCTGGTCCGGACAACACACCGCCGCCACCGACAGCGCAGTCGCTCGTCCGACGCCGGTCTCCAGCATTCCACCGACAAATACGCCGATCCCTGCGTCGGTCAACAACTTCGCCATCGACTGACAACGCTCGGCGCCTCCCATGCGCGCCGGTTTGAGGTTCACGAGAGAGGTCGCCGAATGCCGGATCACCCAGTGAACGTCCTCAGCGGCCACGATGCTCTCATCGAGGGCAACCGGCAATGCGCCGGCCCAGTTGGTGTGGTGGACCCGCCAACTCTGAGGCGAGTAAGGCTGCTCGGCATAGGCGACTCCGAGGTCGGCGAGGCCATGCAGGGTGGATAGATGTTCACGATCGTCGCCGTCGAACGACCCGTTGGCATCGACGGCGATCGATGCCTTTGGCCAGGCCCGACGGAGCGCACCTACCGGCTCAGAACACCAGGTAGGGGTCACCTTCACTTTCAGGTGCATCACGCCCCGGGCCACCGGCTCTGCAGCTTGCGCGACCAATTCATCGATGGTGGGAGCGATCCCCAACACCTTCGTGCACGCCAACGACGAAGGAGGATGGTCGCCCCCCGCCGACGCCTTCGCCTGCACGAGTTGGTGGTCACGATGGGCATCACGGAGGGCAGCAATGGCCATCAGCGGCGGAGGCAACGCAGCAATCGACGATTTGGCCGGCGTCTCTAACGACCGAAACCACTCCCACGCGTGCGCCGTGGTACCGCCCACGTAGCCCCCCGTGCTGAGCGTCGGACACTCACCCCAGCCAATATGGTGCTCTGACGCCACCGACACCACAATCACGTCGCGCCGTTCGGTTCGCCCGTGGGCGGCGTGAAAGGGTCGGCGCAACGGCAATGCCACCCGATACGCAATGCCCGAGAGGGAGGCCCCGCCGGCCGTCAAGCCGACAGAGCCTCCACGCCGGAGAACGCGCCGTTGCGTCCGTTCGTTTGGCGGGTTCCGCTGCCCAGGTACGGGTGCCACGAGTCGGGCACCTCTCCGAAGGCGATGAGCACCCAACTGAGGTGTTTCGGTGCTTCGGGACGCGTGCGCAGTCGCATGCCGGAGTCCTCTAGGAGACGGTCTCGTTTGCCCGTGTTGCAGGGGCGGCATGCAGCCACCACGTTCTCCCACACGTGGGCACCGCCACGGCTGCGGGGGAAGACGTGGTCGATACTCTCCGCTTTGCGACCGCAGTACTGGCACGTACCGTTGTCGCGGAGGAACACCCCACGACGGCTGAGAGCGGCGCGGCGTTGGTACGGAACTCGAACGTAGGCGCGAAGGCGGATAACGCTGGGCACGTCGACGGTGAGTCGCTCCGAGCGAATCTGCTCACCGGATGGGTGGACGAGATCGGCCTTTTGGTTCAGGAGCAGCACGACGGCTCGGCGGTCGGAGACGACGCCGAGCGGCTCGTAGGTTGCGTTGAGTACAAGTGCCCGGCCCATACGAGCAGGCTAGCCGTGACCTTCCCAATCCCGGTGACGATTTGCGATGTCGATTTGCGTTCAACCCGCGGTCGTGCCTAACCGCGACGGCGGTGCGCTCAATGGGAGGCGATCACCAAGGGCCACGCTCGGCACCATTCGAGGTAGGTGATGAGGTCGGCGGGCGCGAGCGTACGACGATCATGTTGGTCGGTGGGGTCGCCTCCGTACATCGTGACGAACCGGAAGTGCAGATAGCCGGCATCAGGAAGGGGGAGGAACGGGGCTCGTCGCCACCACCCTGGTCGGGCCAGCACCCCCGCTTGGCGAATCGCCGTCCGCCAGAGATCGGGACGCCGGAGGACTGCGACCATCGTCGGGACCACCATCGAGACCGTCTGAAAAACACCTACTGGCATGCCCATCTCCCTATCATGAGGACCGTGCCAGGAAAGGAGCGCCGAGGCCTCGCCACCCCACGGCGGCGGCCCCGACGAGGGGGCCGTCGGCACCGAGCCCGGCCGGACAAATCACCGCAGCACGACTGAAGTCCAGGTGGGCTCGGGCCACGATCTCGGCCTGCGCAGCGGCGAAAAACGGCTCGCCAAACCCCAGCGCCACCGAACCGGCCACGACGCAGAGCTGGAGGTCGAGCAGGCTCGCCACGCTGGCGACGGCCCGCCCCACCATGGTTCCCGTTCGAACGACGGTGGCCGTGTCGGCTTCCTGCGCCGGACGCCCCGTGATCTTGGCGATCGCGGTGCCCGATGCCTCCGCCTCGAGGCAGCCCACGGCACCGCATCCGCAGAGGTGACCATCGGGCTCCACGATGATGTGGCCGACATGGCCCGCATTGCTTTCGGCACCGTCGAGCATCCGACCGTCGACCACCAGGCCACCTCCGACGCCGGTGGACACCACCATCCCGAGATAGTTCGAAACACCCTGGGCGGCGCCACGCCATCCCTCCCCGAGCGCCAGCGCCTTGGCGTCGTTGTCGACGAATGTCGGCAGCGACGTGAGGCTGGCCAGGCGATCATGCAACGGGAACCCGCGCCATGCGGCGATGTTGGTGGGCGACACGGTCGCTCCGCCGGTGGTCATTGGTCCGCCACATCCCACCCCGCACGCCGCTATTGGGGGACCCGACACCAGTCGATCTTCCAGAGCAGTTTCGATCAACCCGGCAAGCGCCGCAAAAACTACCTCCCCATCGTCAACCCGAGGGGTAGCGACCTGATGGCGGCGAAGAGGAACAGCATCGGAACCCACCAATCCCGCTGCCATCTTCGTACCGCCGATGTCCACCGCAAGGATGAGGCCGTCCGAGGTCATGGTGCGAACCTATCTCAGCGGCCCTGCCTGGGAGGAACGGTCGGATTTGCGCCGACCACCGGGTGGCGATCCCCACAGAAGGCCTGTCGGCATCTACAGTGCCCGACCGATGCGGCCACTGGTGGTTCTTCCTACGTACAACGAAGCCCTCAACATCGAGGAGGTGTTGGAGCGAGCGCGGAAAGCCGTTCCTGGCCTCTCGGTCCTCGTGGTCGACGACGGCAGCCCCGATGGCACCGCCGAAATTGCCGAGGCGTGGGGATCCGCCAATGGCGGCGGCGTGCAGGTCCTACGCCGCACGGAGAAGAGCGGTCTCGGCTCCGCCTACCGGGCCGGCTTTCGAGAAGGGCTCAAGCAGGGGTTCGACATCCTCATCGAGATGGATTCCGACCTTCAGCACGATCCCGCCATGCTCCCGGCCCTCATCCACGCAGTGGAGGACGGCGCCGACCTTGCCATTGGTTCCCGTTACGTTCCCGGCGGCGAGGTACCGGGCTGGAAGTTCTCCCGCCGGTTCATCTCTCAAGCGGGAAACCTCTACGCCGGAATCGTGCTGGGCATGAAGGTCCGCGACGCCACTGCTGGATTTCGGGCCTATGCCGCTCCTGCCCTCGAAAAGATCGCCCTCGATAGCATCAAGGCCGATGGCTACGGCTTTCAGATCGAGATGGCTTACGAAGTGAAACGCAACGGTGGTCGCATCGTGGAAGTTCCCATTACGTTCGGCGAACGACAGCGCGGCACCTCAAAAATGTCGAGCCGAATTGTGTTCGAAGCGCTGGCGCTCGTCACGTGGTGGGGAATCCGTGACCGCGTCCTCCGCCGCCACCCCAAATGAGTCATCGGTCAGCGGTCCTGGCAGCGGTCCTGGCAACGGTCGTCGGCACGGCGATGCTCGCCGCCGCCGCGTGTGGCGCCGACGGCATTCGGGTAGTCGGAGACGCCTCCGGGCAAAGCACAGCCAGTTCCATCGACCAGGTCGGGTCGTTCACCGGCGGGCTCGATGTGGCCGAGGCGGTCGACCAACGCAACATGCTTGATGTTCCCGTGGCAGTAAGGGACAACCTGTACGAGCCCCGAGTGATCCGTGTGAGTGTCGGCACGAACGTTGCCTTCACCGATCAAGGCCTGAACCCGCACAATGTGGTCCCCTCCATAGACGGTCAGTTCGTGGGGATTCCCACGGGTGAACTCGACCCCAAAATGAGCAAGTCCATCACGTTCGACAAGCCCGGCTCGTACGCCTATCACTGCTCGATTCACGGCACGGCGAACAAAGGCCAACGCGGCCTGATCATCGTCGACTGATGGCGCGCCGTCGGCGCGCCGTCGGCGCGCCGTCGGAGCGCGCGACCACCGCGTCCACAAGAACTCCCCCGGGGCTACTGCTGGGTCATGAGTCGAGTCATCTCGGCCTCAGGGTTGATGGTGAGCTCACCGGTCAGGTCGAGCATCACCCGGGCCAGATCTCCCGTGAAACGGAAGGGTGCCTCGTAGACCCGCGGGTCGACACTGTCGTAGGCCGCGTAGCCGCAACTCAGGCCCACCACCGCATACAGGTTGGGAACCGTGTGCGGGAGTACGCCCATGCCCACCACCTCGTCGTCGTGAAACAGCCGCACCTCGGCGGGGCTGCCATGTCCTCGCCAGAAGTTCGGACCACCGGTAATTGCCAGTTCCATGCGCAGGCGTACCGGTCCGCTCGGTATCGGTTTTTCCGCCGTCACCGTAAACAGGTCGAGCCCGAGGTGATTGTGCACATAGTGCAACTTCCCTTCCGCCACATAGAGGGCGTACCCCCCGTGGCGGTTGCCCTGGGTGAGCAGCACCCCGTCGGCCCCGTCGTCGGGGATCACCACCTCGGCGGTGATGGTGTGACTGCGGTTGTAGGGACGGGGCGACGCCGCAAATGGCATCGGCGAGCCAAACGGGTAGAGCTCGAAGACTTTGCGGGGCTTCCCGACGCCCGGCCGCCGGGCCAGCAAACGGGTGATATCGCCGGTGGCGATGGGTAGGGCACCGTATCGTTCGGCTTCAGCCCACCAGAGGGCAACCAGATTCGCCAATTGCGACGGATTGTCAGCGGCCACGTCGTGGCACTCACTGGGGTCGGTTTCGAGGTGGTACAACTCCCAGTCGGTCGCTTCGAGCTGGTCGAGGATCTCCTCCGAGAGGTACGTCCCGAAGGGATGGCCACGCTCATGGCCCTCGGCCAGGCTGGGGCCGGGATACGGACACACCGCTTTCCAACCTTCGTGGTAAATCGAGCGATGGCCGAACATCTCGAAGTATTGCGTGGTGTGTTCGCTCGGGGCCGACGGATCGGCGAAGGCCGACGCCAGGCTGGCGCCATGGATGTCGGATTGGGCGACGCCACGGATGTGGGTGGGCGGCTCGATCCCGATGACCTCGAGCAAGGTCGGCAGCAGGTCGATCGCGTGCGCGTATTGATGACGCACCTCGCCGCGCGCAGCGATCCCTCGGGGCCACGCCACGATGCACGGATCGGTGATGCCCCCGCGATACGTCTCACGTTTCCAACGCCGGAAGGGCGTATCCCCGGCCCAAGTCCAGCCCCATGAGTAATGCGCGAAAAGATCCTCGGTGCCCCACTGATCGATCACCTCGAGATTCTCTTCGAGGGTCTCGGGGGCCAAGTTGAAGAACAGGCCCTCGTTGCGGGTTCCATGTTCACCACCTTCGGCACTGGCGCCGTTGTCGGACACCGCTACCACGATGGTGTTGTCGGTCTCGCCGATGTCGTCGATGAAGTCGAGCACCCGGCCGATGTGGTGATCGGTCTGGCTCAGGAAGCCGGCGTAGACCTCCATCTGCCGGACATACATGCGCTTGGCGTCTTCGCTCAGTTCGTCCCACGGCTCCACGTCGGGATCCCGCCCGGACAGCTCGGTGCCGTCCGGGTGCAGACCCAGAGCCTGCTGCCGCGCAAACACCACGCGGCGGTATTCTTCCCATCCCATATCGAACGCTCCGCGGTAACGATCGATCCATTCCGGCTCCACCTGATGGGGGGCATGGCCGGCACCGGTGGCATACCAAAGCAGGAACGGCTTGTCGGGGGCATTGATGTGGGCGTCTTTGATGAAGCCGATGGCGTGGTCGGCGAGATCGGCGTTGAGGTGATACCCCTCAGCCGGGGTGGATGGCTGGGGCACCCAGTGGTTGTCGTGAACAAGATCGGGATGGAACTGGTCGGTGTCGCCGCCCAGAAACCCATAGAAACGTTCGAAGCCCCGGCCGAGCGGCCATCGGTCGTAGGGGCCAGCCGGTGTGGTCTCTTGGGATGGGGTGAGGTGCCACTTGCCGACGGCGAAGGTGTTGTAGCCACGGGCGACGAGCATCTCGGAGAGGAAGCCGTGTTCGAAACCCATCGTGCCGTTGTGGGCCGGGTAGCCCAACGCAAGTTCCGTGATGGCCGAGAGCCCGAGGGTGTGATGATTCCGTCCGGTGAGCAAACAGCCGCGGGTGGGTGAGCACAGCGCGGTGGTCTGGAAGTTGGCGAACCGAAGGCCACGGTCGGCCAACCGATCCAGGTTGGGGGTCTCGCACAACCCACCGAAGGCGGAAAGCTGCCCGTACCCAACATCGTCGAGCACGATCACGACCACATTGGGAGCGCCCTCCGGCGGCTGCGCCCGGGCCGGCCACGCCGGCGTGGACGTCTCCAACGTGCGCCCGATCGCTCCGGGAAACGGTGTTCCCAGCGGGTACTCGATCAATTGCTCAGCCATTGTTCCCCTTGTTGTGCGCCGCTGCGGTCATCGATCTCCGCAGCCGTCCTTATGTCAGTGACGTTGACACTAGTTCACTTTCGAGTGTCGTGCTCCGGCTTTCGTGCGTGGTCGACCCTGCGTTGGTCGGCCTGGGGCCTGAACTGGGCGGGCCCACCGCCACACGTTCATCCGAAAAGAATCTCGAACAATCTTGCGTAACTTGTTGCGAACACGCGTGCCGACCAGGTAGAGTAACCCACAAGGAAACGGCACCGGGTTGGTGTCAAACGGGCGCCCCACATGGCTGGGGCAAGGGAGCACGCCAATGCACACGGCGACACTGCGAGAAACGTTCACCACCGAAATCTGGGACGACAACTACCGCA
>JANOSD010000112.1:0-25768 GCA_031415655.1 Actinomycetes bacterium | reverse complement strand
CCACCGCATCCGCCACCGCACGTTCATGTGGAGCAACACCCCCCAGGCCGACGCGAAGGCCCCGAACGCACCCAGCATGGTCCCGCTGATGCCCAGGAGGAGGAACGCCGGTCCGGCCACGGCACCAATCACCGCTCCCTCCATCGGGTGAAGCCTCGACCCGGCCAGCCAATCGAGTTGCTGAGAAGAATGGTGCACGGAATGGAACCGCCAAAGAAGCGGAACGCCATGTTGGAGCCGGTGCACCCAGTAACCGAGGAACTCCTGGACCAAAAACGCGATCGGCACCTGGACCCACAACGACAAGGAGGCGAACCATGCCGCCGGGGCAAACGGCATGACCGGGATGAGAAGCACCATCCAGATCAGTACGGGAACGATCAGACATACCGTCGCTCCGAATCCCGACACCAGAAGGTGAAAGAGGTCCGTTCGAAGCCCGGGGCGGCGAACCCGCTGCTCATGGCGACGAAACACCCGCTCGATCGGTGTAAGAACGGCGAACCCGAATACCAGCCCTCCGGCGGCCTCCACCCCGGCGAAAAACAGCGCCGTGGCCACTACCACCAACGCGGCAGTGACAAGCCAGTTCGGTACCCGTCGTTTCGGAAGAGCGGGGTGGCGATACCAGATGACCGGCGTGGGTTCAAGGGCTGCGATCGACATACCGTGTTTGTCGAGAACCCGCCCACAATCGGTTCACGCAATTCACCCGATTCGCGCAATTCACGGCCGGGCGGTCAGGGAAACGCCAACAGGTGCAGGAGCGCGACTACCGAGAGCCCATCAAGGATCCGGCCGTCTCGTAACGCATCGGCCACCACCGCCAACGGCACCCACTCGATCCGTTCGGACTCGCTCGGGTCGGTGGGGTCGCCTACATAGGTCGCGCCTTGTGCTCGGAACGCCGTGAACGTGGTGTCACTCATCCCGTTGGTGGGGTGATAGGTGACGAGTGGAGTGAGCGGGCCGGGAGCCCATCCCGTCTCCTCGAGCACCTCCCGCGCCGCCGCCTCTTCGAGCGACTCCCCCGCATCGACCCGGCCGGCAGGCACCTCCCATCCCCATGTATCGGTGATGAATCGATGCCGCCACAGCAACAGCACGCCCTGGCGCTCATCCACCACCGCCACTCCCGCCGCAGGCGCGGGCACACGAACAACATGGTGGTCGAAACGCCGCTCCCCCGGGATCTCCACGTCGACCAGCGACAGGCTCACCCATTCACTTTCGTAGATTGATCGCTCGCCGTGCACGGTCCATCGCATACGCCGGTTCTATCGCAGCTCGACCCCCGGGACCACTTTTCGCCCGACGCCGTGGTCGCCCTCATGCGCCCTGATGCGTACCCGTCTCCACCTGCTCGGCCTACACCTGCTCGGGCGACACGGCGTCGAGGACCGGGAGCGCCGGAGCGAAGTAGTACGACCCCGTGACCGGCGTGGAGTATTGCGTGAGCCGATCAAGGATTCCATCGCCCGAAGCGCCGAACATGCGGGTCAACATGGTGTCGAGCCGGTCGAGATCGGCAGAGAAGGCCAGAAAATAGAGGCCGTACACCGCAGCGGTGCCGTAGGCCGTGGATCGACGCAGCACCGGGAGTTCGTCCCCCGAGTCGTCGTGTAACTCCACCCTCGACACATGGGAGTCGGCGGGCATGGCGTCGCCTACGAGTTGTATCGACCCGCTTTTGGTTCGACCAATCACGGCTTCCTGATCCGGCAATGGCAACGAAGAAAAGGCAGTGAGATCGTGCACCCACCGTTGCGCCAACACAAAACTTCCCCCTTCTGCACTTCCCCCGTCCGTGACGCCGACGCCACCGGCCGGTACAGCCGCCACCTCGGCCGCTTGGTCGAGCGGCGGGTTGGCCGTGCCGCCTTCGAATCCGGTGAGGTCTCGGCTCCCCCGGTACACCACGCACGGCTGGTCAACGGCGGCCCGTCCGATAGGAAGCAGCGCGAACAGCGCCGTACGCGCCGCGTCGAACACATCGTCGGGATTGTTCCCGTGAATCCACAACCAAAGGTCGTGCTGGGTGGCGGGTGCCTCCCCGACTCCAACGAATGGCGCCAAGCCTGGTATCGGTTGATGGTCGCCGGTGAGGTGGTCCCACAGCTGTGCACTGAAGCCCACCACAACGAAGACGTCAGGCAGCAGCGCCACCGCCGATCGCGCATCGCCGACCGCTTTGACCACCGCCGCGGGGTCGGCGCTGGGGTGCACGTCAACCTCGAGGTGATGTTGGTGCCGACCAGGGGCAACAAAGATGCCGGGTTGTGGAGTGGGGAGAGTGGATGTCATGCGAGTTGCCCTCCCTTGCGAGGCCACTCGCACGCCGCCAGTCGGCCACTCGACGAGCAGGTGATGTACGCCGTGCGGTACTCAGCGTTTCCGTGCGACGGACCACCGAAACAGATGTTGGTGGTAAGGAAATCACCGCTGGGCACGTTCTCGGCTCTGGATCCTTCGGGAGAGATCGCCGTGATCCCCCCTCCCCTACCGATCGTGGCCACACACACCCACCCCTCGCCATCGACGGCCAGTGAATCGAACAGCCAACCGTCGGGTGCGGTGAAAAGTAGCCGTCCGCCGGATCGCAAAGACTCGGGGTCGAGCGGCTCGCCGAACGTTCCCGGTTCAGCGCCGACGGCCCATTCCCACACCGTGCCGCCGTGGGTCTCCGCCGCGAACACCCGGCTGCCGTCGGGTGAGAGCCCAACCCCGTTCGTGCCGTCGGTTCCGAACGCCATTGCCCGAATCTCGGATCCGTCGGCTTTGGCATACAGCAATCCCGGACGATCCGGGTGTTCGCCTCGCTGCACCCCATGATCGGTGAACCAGAATCCGCCAAACGCATCGAACACGAGATCATTGGGGGCTACCAGCGGACGGCCGTCACACGCTTCGTAGACGGTTTCGACTTCGCCGGAAACGGGATCGACGCGCTGGATGCTTCCGTGATCGTAGGAGTCGGGTGAGGGACCGGGAATCGTGACGCCGTCGGAGGTGAGAAAGGAGTAGTAGCCGCCATTGTTGGTGACGTAGATCTTGCCGTCGGGGCCGAGGGCGGCACCGTTGGGCCCTCCCCCACAGTCCGCGACAACGTCGACCGCCCCCGTCGCCACGTCGACCCGGCTCAGCGTTCCCCGCTCGATTTCCACCAGCAGCACGGAGCCGTCCGCCATGGCAATCGGTCCCTCAGGGAACTTGAGCCCTTCCGTGATCGGCCGGAGGTCAAGAGCCAGGGAAGCGGGGACAGGAGACGTGGTCATCCCCAGTTTCTACCGCACGCCCAACACCGCGCGCGACGGATCATGCCGGGAGACGCTCCGAAGCGCCTGCCGTCAACCGCGCGAACAGCTCGCTCCCACGTGACGGAAGGCATCGGTCCACGGCGCCGCTTCGCCGTCTGGCCAATAGTCCCCTGTTGGGGCATCTTGGGAGTACGACACGGGCGGGGCCGAACCATTGGCGATAACACCCACCGCGGCGAGGAGTCGATCGACATCGCCCACCGTGCCCGAGAGCCCCGCACTGGCCCGCACGGCGCCCGGTATCGACCGGCGATCGCCGGCGAGCACGTCGGCCCGGTACCGTTCGATCTCGTCGGCGGGCAACCCGAGCAGCCGGATGAGGTACGGGTGGGCGCAAAAACACCCGTGACGCACGCCGATCCCAAACTCCGCCGACAACCTCGCCGCCACGAGCGCATGGGGCACATCGGCCACCACGAAACTCGCCACCGCCAACGTCGGCACCTCCGGTCCGGGCCCGAGCAACGTGACGCCATCGATCGCCGCCAATCCCACCCGCAAGTGACGGGAGAGCGTTTCTTCGTGTTCGGCAATGGTGGGCCACCCGATGCCCTCGAGCATCTCGATCGCCGCTCCGAGCGCCACCGCACCGAGCACGTTGGGCGACCCTGCTTCCTCCCGTTCGGGCGGATCGGTCCACACCACTTCGTCAAGGTCGACGAGGTCGACCGCTCCGCCCCCGGCGAGGAATGGGTCGCCGGTGGCGAACGTGGCCCGAGGGCCGAGCAGCACCCCTGCGCCAAAGGGTGCGTACATCTTGTGGCCGCTCCACGCCAGGTAGTCGGCCGATGCCGGCATTGGCGCGTGGGCGGCCACCTGGGCGGCGTCTACCAGCACCGGCACGCCGCGTTCATGGGCGGCCTCGATGATCAGATCGAGCGGGGGCTGCCAGCCGGTGACGTTGGTGGCGCCGGTGACGGCCAGCAAACGGGCCGGGCGTCCCCGTTTAGCCACACCGTCAAGGGCCTCGATGACCGCTTCGGTGGTGAAGGTGCCATCACGGCCGCACTCCACCCATTCCCGACCAGCGCCGAGCCGAGCCCACGGGAGAAGGTTGGCGTGGTGTTCAGCGACCGTGGTGACGACCGTGTCGCCCGGCTGCAGCCGAAGCCGATAGGCAAGGTGGTTGATGGCCTCGGTGGTGTTGCGCACGATGATGGCGACGTCATCGTGGCCGGTGGTGTCGGTGCGCCCGGCGAACCGCATGGCCGCGACCCGAGCTTGTTCGTAGGCCGCCGTGGCCCGCTGGCTCTTGTAGCCCGCCCCGCGGTGCACGCTGGAATACCACGGCAGGAACTCCTGCACTCGGGCGGCGACATCGGGGTGGGCCGGGGTCGACGCCGCAGTATCAAACCCTAGGTAGCGCCGGTCGACACCATCGATGCACGGCACCAGTTCGTCGTCGCCCACCAGGGTGACGGCCAGCGGAGCGTTCACGCGACGGCATCGTTGAGGGCGCCACCCGGGGCCGAACCGGGGTGCGCGGCCTCGAACTCCTCCACGGTCATCATCACTGACCGTGCTTTCGATCCCTCGCCCGGGCCAACCACACCGCGCTGTTCGAGGAGGTCCATGATGCGACCGGCCCGGGCGAAACCTACGCGCAGCTTGCGCTGCAACATCGACGTGGAGCCGAGCTGGCTCCGGACGATCAGCTCCATCGCTTGCACGAGGAGGTCGTCGTCATCATCTCCACCACCGCTGCCACTGCCGCCCGACGACATGCCCGTTCCCGGCTCGCCCTCGTCGCCCGAACCCTGCACACCGTCGTCGTCGAGCGCAAGCTCCGGCGCTTGTCGGCGCCAATGCGCAGCGATGAGGCGAACCTCTTTCTCACTCACCCACGCTCCCTGCAACCGCTGAGCGATCGAAGAGGTTTGGTCGAGCAGAAGCATGTCGCCCTTGCCGACGAGCCGTTCGGCACCGGCTTGATCGAGGATCACGCGAGAGTCGGCGATGGAGCTCACGGAGAACGCCAGGCGGGCGGGGATGTTGGCCTTGATCACACCGGTGATGACGTTCACGGATGGGCGCTGGGTGGCGACGACCAGGTGAATGCCGACGGCGCGCGCCATCTGCGCGATGCGACAGATGCTCTCCTCGACGTCTCGTGCGGCCACCATCATGAGGTCGTTGAGCTCGTCGACCACGAGCAGAATGTAGGGAAGTCGTTCGTATGAGGTGGCCAACTCGAGATCCTCATCGGGGTCCGGAACAAAGTCGCCGCGATCAAAGGCATCGTTGTAACCGTCGATATCGCGTACGCCCACTTCGGAGAGCAGGTCGTACCGCCGTTCCATTTCCTTGACCGCCCAACTCAACGCGTTGGCGGCCTTCTTGGGGTTGGTGACCACCTGGGTGAGCAGATGCGGAAGCTTGTTGTACTGGCCGAGTTCTACCCGCTTGGGGTCGATGAGGATGAGGCGAACCTGATCGGGTGTGGCCCGGACCAGGATCGAGGTGATCAGTGAGTTGATACAACTCGACTTTCCCGCACCGGTGGCGCCGGCAATGAGGATATGGGGCATCTTGGCCAGGTTGATCAGCACGCTCTTGCCGTTGATGTCGCGACCGATCGCCGCCTCCATCGGATGCGTGGCCTTCTTGGCTTCGTTGCTTGCCAAGAGGTCCCCGAGGGCGACCACTTCGCGCTTCTCGTTCGGCACCTCCACCCCGATGGCCTGCCGGCCGGGGATCGGGGCCAGGATGCGCACGTCGGCGGACGCCATGGCATAAGCGATGTCGCGGTTGAGCGAGGTGACCCGGGCCACCTTCACGCCCGCGCCGAGCTCGAGCTCGTAGCGAGTAACCGTCGGACCGACGACCATGCCCACCAGCTTGGTGTCGACCCCGTGGGCCGCCAACGCACGCTCGAGCTCACGGCCACGAGCCTCGACCGCCGCCTTGTCAACCGCGGCCGCCTCGATCGTCTCCAGCAGATTTAACGCCGGGAGTTTCCACACGGACGGGATCGTTCCCGGAGGAAGATCGATGCTGAGCTGTTCAACGGACTCGGTCTCTTCGGGAACGTGGAGCCCGTCGGAATCGGGCTGCTTGCGTGAGCGTTTCGGTTTCGAAGCGGCGGCGGGATCATCGACGCCGTCAACGCCAGCTTCGGGAAGGGCAATGGTGGTGACGTCGGGGTCGCCAGGGCTGCGCGGGTCGCTGCCCGGCATCAACACCGCGGTGTGGTCCGCGTACTCATCAGAGCCGTACGCATCGGAGCCGTTCGAGTCGGCGAATTCGTTCGCTGCTTCAGCGTCGTACAAGTCGGGGCCGCCCCGACCTCGCCGACCGCCGTCGTAGTCGCCGCTATCCCACTCGTCGTCACGACGGGTCCGGGCGCCGAAACCATCATGCTCATCGGTGTCGACGTCATAGCCGTCGGGGTCGTACCGATCGTACCGATCGGCCCGATCGGCCCGGAGCTCGAAGAGCCGCCCCCAGACGTGGCCGAAACGTTGGTGCACCGGCCGAATGCGCTCGGCGGTTCCGCCCGCCGCATGGCGCACGGTGGTGCCCGTAGCCACGATCACGGCAAGGACGGTGAGGGCGATGAGCACCAGCCCGGCTCCCCAAGGCCCGATGAGCCCGATGAGTCCGCCGCCGACGCCAACGCCAACGGCTCCACCGGATCGACCGAGCGCTTCTGCACCGAGATCAAACGTGGGCTGGCCACCCCAGAGGTGGAACATTCCGGTGCCGGCGACCAGAAGAAGCAGCGACCCGATCCCGAGCCGAATCGAACCGACGGTTTGGTCCTCCACCACGAAGCCGGCGTCGTCGACCTGTGGACCACGCATGAGCATGATCCCAGTGCCGGTCAGCGCGAGCGGAACGAGGTAGGACGCTCGGCCGATGACTGCTCCGCTTCCCACCGCGATTGCATGCCCGATGACGCCGGCGGCATCGAGGTAGATACCGAGGGCGGCCACCGCTCCGACCAGCAAGAAGAGCAGACCCCACACATCGTGGCCATGCCCGTCGAAGGCCACGCCGACGGCCTTCCCGATCAGCGAGTCACGGGGTTCCCGCTGCGCACGTGGTTCACGGGGGGGTCGGGCCGGACGAGCGGGGGCAATCTCCGTGGGGGCTGGATCAGCCCAACGCCCGGCCTTCGGGGCCGACTTCGCCGATCCTCGCGCCGACGCGGTCGCAGATGGTTTGGCCGCTGCGGGTTTCGCCCGCCCTTTGGACGAACGTGTCACCGGCTGGCTCTTGGCGCCTGGCTTTCCGCTCACCTTCGCGGGCGCGGCACGCCGCTTCGAGGGGGGCGAACTGGGCTTTTGGGCTGTGGCCACTGCAACCATCCGTGGTGACGCGTAAGACGAACGGTCGATTCCGTCAGCGGCCCAAAGCCCGCGCCGAGGAGACGACTCCGAGGTAGTTCACACGATGGTAGCCCGTGAACGGGGGATCCTCATCGGGACGCCCAAACTGACCAGGAATCAGGCGGTGACCGGGCCGTGCTCGCGACAGTTGGCGTCCCACCCCGTGGGAATCACCAACACCCGCAGGCGCCGACCACAGGTGGGGCAGCATCGGGGCGGATCGAACGGCCGCCGGCAGGAACGCTGATCGCAACTGCCAGCGGGCAAACCGCACCACCGACAAAAGGGACCACGTACCGGTTCCCCACCCACCGAGATTTCGACGGTCAAAGGACCTTCGACAAGATGCCGATCGGCATCTTCAGGTCCTCGAGCATCTGGAGATCCTCTTGTGGTGAGCGCCCGAGCGTGGTGAGGTAGTTGCCGACGATCAACGCATTGATCCCGGCCGTCATGCCCATCGATTGCAGTTCGCGCAACGTGACCTCACGACCGCCGGCGAACCGGAGGATCACCGACGGGAGCGCCAACCGGAACAGTGCGATCCACCGGATGGCATCGAGCGGTTCGACCAATTGCTGATCGGCCAGCGGCGTGCCGGGGCGGGGGTTCAGAAAGTTGAGCGGCACCTCGGCCGGCTCGACCTCACGCAGTTGTCCGATGAGCTCAATGCGCTGGGCGTCGCTCTCCCCCATGCCGAGCAGCACCCCACAACAGAGTTCCATGCCGTACTTGTGCACCAAACGGCACGTGTCGTGGCGCTCTTCCCACTGATGGGTGGTGACGATCGTCGGGAAGAAGGAGCGGGCAGTCTCGAGGTTGTGGTTGTACCGGTGCACGCCACCGTCGGCGAGCCGACGGGCCTGATCGTCGGTGAGAATGCCAGCGCTGATGGCCACATTGATCCCGACGCGATCGCGAATCTTGGGTACGAGATCGAGCAGTTTGGCCATGGTGCGTTCATCGGGGCCACGCACGGCCAGCACGATGCAGAACTCCGAGGCACCGAGGCGGGCCGTCTCCTCCGCCGCACGCAGAACCTCCGTCTCATCAAGGAATGGGGTGGCCAGCACCGGGGTCTCGAACTTCGACGACTGGCTACAGAAGTGGCAGTCCTCGGGGCATCCGCCTGTCTTGGCCGACAAGATGCCCTCGACCTCCACCTCTGGACCGCACCAGGCCAAACGCACTTCGTGGGCCAATGCCGCGAGAGACGGCACCGACTCGTGCGGCAGTGCAGCGAGCGCCGTGAGCTGCTCCAGCGTGAGCTGTTCCTTGCGGTCGAGCAGAGCCGCCCCCGCTTCGGCGAGCAGGGTTCGGGGCGTGGTGTCGACGGCAGACATAGGCGCTGAGGGTAGCGGCGGGTCATCAACTCAACCCACTTCCACCAGAGACAGGAGTTGCGCGGCGCGCCAACTCACCCCGGCCGAGCCTCAGACCTCCATCACCACGGGAACAATCATCGGTCGACGGCGAGTCTGGTCGGCCACGTATTTGCCGGCGGCCTTGCGAACCACCCGCTGCAGGCTTTCGACGTCGGTACCTTCACCGGCAAACGCCTGTTTCACGACCTCGCGCACCCGGTCGGCGCAACCGTCGAGCAGGTCTTCCGCTTCCGGGGCGTACACCCAGCCCCGCGTGATGATCTCCGGCCCGGTGATGATCGCCCCACTCTTGCGGTCGACTGCCACGATGACGACGACGACGCCTTCCTCCGCCAGCACCCGCCGATCGCGGAGCACACCGGATCCGACATCTCCCACAATGCCGTCGACGTAGAGGTACCCCGAGGGCACCACATCACGTTCGACAGTGGCACCGTCATCGTCGAGGGTGACGCGGTCGCCGTCTTCGCATACGAACATGTTCTCGTCGGGGATGCCCATCTGCCGGCCGAGTTTGGTATGCGCAACGAGATGGCGGTACTCGCCGTGGACCGGCACAAACCACTCCGGTTGAGCGATCGAGAGGAAGGTCTTGAGCTCCTCGGCCTTGGCATGCCCAGTGGCGTGCACCTCGGAGATACCGCTGTGTACGACTTCAACCCCGAGGCGCACGAGACCGTCGATCACCTTGCTGACGTTGGCCTCGTTGCCAGGAATCGGGTGACTCGACAAGATCACCACATCGCCCGCGCCCAATTCGATGAACCGGTTGTTCCGGGCCGCCAACAGCGCCAAGGCCGACATCGGCTCGCCCTGGGAGCCGGTGGAAATCACACACAGCTTCGCCGGATCCATATCTCGGGCTTCGGCGATATCGACGATTTTGTCTTCGGGAATGTCGAGTAGGCCCATCTCCCGCGCCACCCGCACATTGCGTTTCATCGATAGCCCCATGGTGGCAACCGTTCGACCGAACGACAACGCAGCGTCGGCAATCTGCTGCACCCGGTGAATATGGGATGCGAAACAAGTGGTGACGATCCGCTTGCCGTCGTGCTCATGAAACAGGTCGTACAGCACACCCCCGACCGCCCGCTCCGAGTGGGAGTGACCTTTCTGGTCGGCGTTGGTGGAGTCCGAAAGCAACAACCGGATGCCGTACTGGTCCGCCAACGATCCGACGCGACCAAGGTCGGTGAGGCGACCATCCACCGGCGTGAGGTCGAGTTTGAAGTCGCCGGTGTGCAGGATGATGCCCTGAGGGGTGTGAAAGGCGGTGGCGAACCCGTGGGGTACGGAGTGGGTGACCGGGATGAACTCCACGTCGAAGGGGCCGATATTGCGACGTTCACCGTCTTCGACCGGAATGAACTCGGTGCGATTGAGCAGTCCGGCCTCTTCGATCCGATTGCGAGCAAGCCGCAGCGTGAGTTCGGAGCCGTAGATCGGGAAGCTCAATTCACGGAGCGCAAACGCCAGGCCACCGACGTGATCTTCGTGACCGTGGGTCGCGATGCACCCTTCGATGCGATCGGCGTTGTCGAGCAGATAGGAAAAGTCGGGAAGGACAAGATCGATGCCCGGCATGTCGTGCTCAGGAAACATGAGCCCGCAATCGATGAGCATGATGCGGTCGTCGACTTCGACACAGGCGCAGTTGCGCCCGATCTCACCCAAACCACCAAGGAACGTGACACTTACAGGATCAGCCATTGCCCGTCACCCTAGCGCTGCAACCGATCGTGGTTGCCGGAGCGGGAGGTGAGCGACGAAAACGGCGGCGGCCGAAACGTACCTTGGTCAACCGGCCGCTCCAACGGCGGAACGTTTCCGACGTTCGGACGGCGTTGAAAAACCTCCGACCAAACCCGATAGGTCAGTCCACCGTTCGCCCGAGATTGCGGAGCACGGAGCGAGCTCGCTCAGCGAGCCCTTCGGGCGCCGGTCCCATCGGGAGCCGGCACTCGCCCACCGCGAACCCAAGTTCCCGCAGCAACGCCTTGGTGGGGATCGGGTTGGGGTTGTCGTCGCCCGTCTCGAAGTCGAAACTTTCGATCATGGTGGCGTTGATGCGTTGCGCCTCGGCATTGTCGCCCGCAGCAAACGCGGCGCACATCGCCGCCATCTCTCGGGCGACCCAATGGGTGGCCACTCCGATCACGCCCACGGCTCCGACGGCAAGCAGGGGAAGGGTGAGCGAATCGTCGCCGGAGTACAACTCGAAACCCTCGGGCGCGGAGGCGATCAGCCGAGCAGACTCGGCGGGGTTCCCTGCCGCATCCTTGACCGCCACCACATTGGGCACCTCCGCCACCAACCGCAGGAGCGTGTCGGTCGCCACTTTGCGTCCGGTGCGCACCGGAATGTCGTACAAGATGACCGGCAACTCAGTGGCGGCGGCAACGGCGCGGAAATGGGCCTCGATGCCCGCCTGACTCGGACGGTTGTAGTAGGGGCTAACGAGCAGCACGCCGTTCATACCTGCGGACTCCGCCGCCGCGGTGAGTTCCCTCGCATGGGCCGTGTCGTTCGTTCCGCTGCCGGCGATGATCGGCACATCGACGGCACCGCGAACGGCCCGCCACACCTCCACCTGCTCAGCGTCGGTCAGGACCGATGCCTCACCCGTTGTCCCGGTGACCACCAGCCCGTCGTTCCCGCTTTCCACCAGGTAGTTCGCCAACCTGGCCACACCGTCGAGATCGACGTTGCCATCGACGTCGAATGGGGTGACCATGGCAGTGAGAACGGGTCCGAAGCGGGGCATGGTTTTCTCTCTTTACGGGGATCAGGGCGTTTGCTCGCTCGATCGCTCGATGCCGAGCGTGGCGAGCAGGTGTTCGTGAAGCTCGAACCAAATGGTGTGGTAGGAGTCGACGAGTGGTTTGGTGAAAAGGTCAACGTTGCCCGTGGCAATCCCATCGATGGCCGACGCACACCGCCGTCCGTAGTCGGCGAAGCGTGCCAGGATGGCTGCCAGGGCGGCAAAGATCGGTTGCACCTCCGCGTCGAAGGCCACCAGGCGAGCGATCACTTCGGCGTCGTAGGCGGGATCGGAGTGATCGTTGAGTACCTGACTCGCCGCACCACCCACGAGCTGCCAGTCGGTGCACAGTTCGAGGAAGGGCTGATTGTGGATGAGGAAACGGGCGTACGTCTCCCGAGATTCCTGCTCCACACGACCGGGCCAGGCTGACCGTTCCTCATCGAGTAGTCGTGCCCCCTCGGCACGCCCGCTCGGGGTGAGCACCCAACCGGTGATCCGTCCGTCCCGATACTTCACGAGTTCCCGGCCGGCGAACTCGGAGAGGATCGGGCCGACCACATCGGGGTCGAGGCCAGCGCTTTCGGCCACCACGTCGAGTACGGCAAACGACTTCATTCGCAATGCCAGCAACACCAAAAGCTCGGGGTCGGATGCGAGAGGCGCTGCCATAACGCGAACCCTAGTGCTGCCACCCGTGTGTCTCGGCCCGATATCGGCCGGCCATGGTTCGTCTCTTGCCGGCCGGAAACACTCAGGCGCCCATGGGCAAGAACGTGCGCAGTGACTGCCCGAATCCACGCGCTGCACCCGAAGGCGCATATCGATAGAAGAGGTCGGGCTCGATGAGTTCGAGCTCGATCAGCCGGGGCGATCCGTCGAGGTCGATGGTGTCGACCCGGGCGTAGAAGATGGGGGCGCCGCTTGTTTGCTCGGCGACCCGAATAGCGGCCATGCCGAGCTCGACACACGCCGGCCTTGCGTCGACGCCACGCAACTGTCCGCCCCATTCCGGCTGAGACCGGTAGTCGCCGCTGGCGGGCACCTTTACCAGGGCATGACTCAGCTTGCCGGCCACGAAGATGGTGGAGGTCTCCCCGGTGATCGCTACCTCGGGCAGGAATGGTTGCACCAACGTGTCGCCCTTTTTCACCAGGGCACGGAACGCGGCGGCAACGCTCGCGTCATCAGCCAAGCCCCGTTCGGCTCCGAGCGAACCCACGGATACCGCCGGTTTCACCACCACGTCGACGCCGGCGCTCCAGCCAGCTGTGGCGACGATGTCGACCAGCTCGGGCTCGGCTGCACGCGGGACCACAACACTCGGGATCACCGCCACGCCGGCGCGTGCCAGTTCGAGGAGGTACCCCTTGTGGCTGTTCCATCGGAGCACAGGAGCGGGATTCAGAAGCCGCGTCACTCTTGCCACCCGATCGGCCCAGGCCAGGAACTCCGCCAAACGATGGTGATAGTCCCAGGTGGTACGAATCAACACCGCGTCGTAGGCGGCCCACTCGGCGTTGGGGTCGTCCCACGCCACCCAAGTGAACGGTATGCCAGCGTCATGCAGGCCGGCTTCCAGCGCAGACTCGTTCGCCCCCGCCGGCGTGGGGTCGCAGGTGACGAGGGCAACGGGGCGCATCATGATCTCGCAATCGTACGAGTGTGGCTCCGAAGAGGCACCTGAGCCCGGGTGGGGGAGGACGCAGATCCTGCGCCCTCCCACCCGGATCAACTACATCGCGAACGGGCTAGGAGCCTCGGCCTGGTTGAGGGCGAAGGCCTCGTACTCGTCAGCCGTGTCGGTCCAGTCCTCGAACTGGATCACGCCGATCTCGGTGAACCGATCGCGGAGCCACCCATTCGAGGCATCAAGAAGCCCCAGCTTCTTGCAGTTGGGAACGATCTTCGAGAACAGCATCTGGTTGAAGACCGCGCTATCCGGGGTGAGCTTCTGCAGCTGGATCGCTTCCTTCACCGGAACGTCCATGCGCTCCCACACCTCTTGCTGGAGCAACCGGTCTCGCATGCGGACCGCGGCCTCAAAGGCGAATTCCTGGCGCTCGCGAAGCTCAACATCACTGAGTTCGACGTAGTACTCCTTAAGACTTAGAACACCGAACGCCACGTGGCGGGCTTCGTCGCTCATGACGTAGCGGAGGAGCTGCTTGAGCAACGGGTCCGGCGTCATCATGTGCATGAAACCAAAGGCGGCGAGGGCAAGACCCTCAACCATGATCTGCATGCCGAGGTAGGTCATGTCCCAGCGGCTATCAAGAATGATGTCGTCGAGCAGCATGCCGAGGTGGGTGTTGAGCGGGTAGTGCCCGGAGAGCTTGGTATCGAGGTACTTCGCGAACACTTCCACGTGGCGAGCTTCGTCCATCACCTGGGTGGCGGCGTAGTACTTGGCGTCGATCCACGGCACGGTCTCCACAATTTTGGCGGTGCAGAGCAGCGCCCCCTGCTCGCCATGCATGAACTGGCTCAGCGACCAGTTCTGCATCTCGATGTTGAGTTTCATCCACTCCGTATCGGTCCACTTCTCGAAACACGTGCCCTTGAGATCGAGCTCCGGGCCGACCGGCGGAGCCGTCACCATCTGACGCGCCATCTCTTCCTGATCGACGTTGATCGACCAGTCGAGGTCGGTCTCACCGTTCCACTGCGCATTTTTCGCCTTCTCGTACAGCTTGTTGAGGGCGGGCCGAGAACCCTTTTCATAGTCCCACGTGAAGATGGCTTCGGCGTTGTCCTTCACGGCGTGCATGATCTCGTCGACGTACGGGTTGGGTATGGCGAGGATGGCGTCGAGGTCGTTCACCCCGGCCCGGCCGAGAATCTCCTCGTCGGACGACATCTGGTGGGCGGGAATTTCTGTGGTGGACATTGCGGATCCCCCTGGGATGTTGGTTGATGAGTGGCCGGAAGGCCTTAGCGATCGGTTGGACGGACGGAATCGGATACTGGAGTGGCGCGGACGAAACGAGTGGCCTAGCCGGCCAATGCTGTGGAACCGAGGTCGGGCAGTAAGAAGGTGCGAACAAATCGACGGGCAGCAGCCGGGTCGGCGAGATCGAGGTGTGGCGCCTCAATGGGTTCGAAGACGTACGACACGACCAGCCGCCCGATGACCTCGGCGATCTCACCGGCGGAAGCAGTGCCATCGGTCAATTTTCCTGCATCCGGCAGAAAGCGGATCAACATCGGCTTGATCATCTTGGTGACAAACGCCAGCAACGGATCAAGGCCGTGGAACGAGATCCAGGGCAACACCACGCCCGGCTCATGCTCCAACAAATACGTGAGCGCCTCATGGCCACGAACGGCGGCGATGCCAACCGACACCCCGACCGCCAGCGCGTCTTCTAATGAGTCGATAGATGCCAGGGCCGACCCTACGTCGAGCAGCACACGATAGAGGTCGTGGGTGAACGCAGCCTCCAGAACCGCGTCTTTGCCACCGGGAAACACCCGGTACACCGTGGCTCGACTGCATGCGGCCTCACGGGCGATGTCGTCGAGCGTGGTCTTGGCCACACCCCATCGAGCGACGCACACCATGGTGGCGTCGAGGATTCGCTGTTCCAGCGGTGACCGACCGATCGCCCCGGTAGGCGAACGCGTCGGTGCGGCGGCATCTCCCGCCATTGGCGCTCCCCCGAAGTCGGTAACGGTCATTGATTGAGACAATAAGCCGATTCTTGTCTTATTGCTAGATCCAAATCGGTGACATCGGTCACTGATACCACTATCAGTCAGACGGCACCCTCACGCCAGGATGCCCGCTACAAACTGGGTGCGAACCAAACGCGCCACCTCGATTGGGTCGGCGAGGTTCCACTGGCCCTGACTCCCGAGATAGGAGAGATAGAGCCGGGCGAGGTAGTCGGCCGCTTCGATGTGGTCGACGCCAGCCCGCAAGTTTTCCCCGTTCAAAAGCTCCACGAGATAGCCACGCACAACCTCGAACACCAGCGATGAGCTGCTCGAAAGCTCCTCGAGAAGCGCTTCAGGTTCGCTCGAGAGTACGCGTTGCAGCAGCCGATGCTCGAGGATCGCCGCATGGCCGAACACGAGTCCGTCCACCAGTTTGGCGGTGAGGTCTGGTGCCGCCGCCACCACGGCTTCGACCCGGGCGAAAAAGTTCGCGACTTCCCAGGTGACCATCTCCGAGATCAGTTGTTCGCGACCGGCAGGAAAGTACCGGTACACCGTGGCTCGGCTCATCCCGGCCTCGTTGGCAACGTCCTCAATCGATGTCTTGGCCAATCCCCATCGCTCGACGCAGGCCATTGCCGCACCCAACAATCGAATTCGAGTTTTGTCGGCGGCAGTCACGTGGACAATCTTCGCGCCGTTCGGCGGAGCAGCAGGGGGTAAGTGATCAGCGTCAAGGTGGTGAAGATGAACCACTGCCCGGCGTAGTTCACATGCGATCCGTCGTTGAGTTCACGCGGCGGGATCGGTTGCGGCAGGGCCAGGCTCGACGGAGGATCAGAGCCGACAAGGTCGACGAAGGCCGGCAACACGGGATACGACACCTGCTGGCCGAGACGAGGTACGTCGACCCGACTGAGCTTTGCCAACCGACCGTCGGCGGGATCTTCCACGCCGAGGCCCTCCTGCTTCTGGGTCTCGTGGATCGCCCCTGTGACGGTGACGCTGCCGGCCGGCGGCGCGAACAGCGTCGGGTCGTTGGCATCACCATAGGGCAGAGGAATCCAACCGCGGTTTACCACGAGGGCCACACCGTTCGACTGGAGAAGCGGCGTGAGCACCCAATACCCCGGTGCGCCGCCGTTCGTGCGATTGCGCACCAAGACCTCGTCGGCGACGCGGTACTCCCCGACCGCCACGACCCGACGAAACGTGAGTCCCTCGACGTCGACTGATGCGGTGTCGGTCGCAAGTACCTCGTCCACCGGGATCGGACTGACCGATCCGCGCGCCAGCATGATGGCGTTGTCGGCACGGCGCTCCTGCAGTCGGCGGATCTGCCAAAGGCCAAGGAACACCATCGTCACTACCGCCGTCGCGGCGATCACGTGCCACACCATCCACTTCGGACGGAGCGCGAACCGGTAGGAGATAGCGGGCGGGCGGCCCGGCGACTTGTCGTTATCGGTCGACCCAACGATGATCGCGTCCTCAGGTTTCACTCCAGCATGGTGCCCGATCACTGACACGTAACCCGAACCGGGCGCGACGTTCGCGACGGGCGAAGAATCGACGAGCTCGACGCATCGGCCGAGCAGGGGATGCGAGCGCGTCCCAACAGCGGTCGCTGAACATGGAAAGATTGCGTCCTTCGGCCGGGTCGCTTCGTCCGGACCCGCAACCAATGACCGACACCCCCGATCCCACCGCCGGAAGCCCACACCACTCCCCCGCCAACGATGGTCCGATGATCACCGGCTACCGCGACCTTTCGCCGCTCGGCCAAGGCGGGTTTGCCGTGGTGTACAAGGCCTATCAGGAACGATTTGATCGGGTCGTGGCGGTGAAGGTGCTCACCATCGACCTCGACGAACGCTCCCGGGAGCGTTTCATTCGAGAGTGCCAGGCGGCGGGAAAGTTAAGCACTCATCCCAACGTGGTGACCGTCCTCGATGCCGGCGTCGCCGCCGACGGCCGACCGTTCATGACCACCGAACTCATGGAGCGAGGCTCGATCTGGGATTGGATCGAACGCAACGGACCCATGCCGCTCGTGGATGCGCTGCAGGTGGGGGTGAAGATGTGCGGCGCCCTCAGCGTCGTGCATGCCGCCGGCATCCTCCACCGAGACGTCAAACCCCACAACATCCTCGTGTCGGGCTACGGCGAACCAGCCCTCGCCGACTTCGGCATCTCGGCGGTTGGCATGGGGACGGCCGGCGCTCGCGCCACCATGGCGTTCACCCCGGAGTACACCCCACCCGAGATTCTGGAAGGGCGGCCCCCCGAACCTTCGATGGACGTCTACTCGCTCGGCGCCACGATTTACGCGCTCCTCACCGGGCTACCGCCCTTCGTGTCGGGGGAAGACGAAGCGTTGCTGCCCTTCATTCGTCGCCTCATGAACGACCCCGTGCCACCGTTGCCGCCCACCCTTGCGCCCCCCGAGGTCGTTGCCGTGTTGGCAGTGGCGATGGCGAAGGACCCTACGGAGCGGTTCCAAACTGCGGAGGCCTTCGGCGAGCAACTCCAGCAACTCCAAGCGTCGCTCGGTCACCCAATCACCCCGATGCTCACCAAGTCTGATCCCGGCGCCTCCGACCCCACGGCGGGGATCGAGTTGCTGCTTCGATCGTCTACCACCAACGTGATCTCGCCCACGATCGCTGGTCCACCGGCGAAGAGCAACGGTCCGTGGATCGCCGCCGCTGCGGTCGTTGTGGTACTCGGCCTGGTCGTCGCGGCCCTTGTCTTCGGGCGCTCCAACAGCCCTCCCGACGGCTCCGGATCCCTCGCATCGGGACAGCCGGTCGCCTCCTCCACGGGCGGCACGACCACCGATGGCGCGGCCGCTCCCAACGCTGCCACCCCCACGTCCGGCGGAACGCTGCGAGTGGCGCTGCGGGACCCAATCATCGGCCTACATCCCACCACCAGCGGTATCAACCCGAGCAACATGGCGATCCTCACCGCGGTCACCGACCCCCTTGTCCGCCTTACCAATGGCGAGGTCGAAGCGGTGCTCGCCGAGAGCCTCGAACCGAACGCCGACCTCACGGTGTGGACGCTCAAGATTCGCCAAGGCGTCACGTTCCACGACGGCACCCCCCTCGATGCACAAGCCGTGGCCGAATCCCTCAACGACATCGCCCAGAACGTCATGGTCAAACCGCTCATCGGCCCGGTCCAAACAATCTCACCTACCGACACCAAAACCGTGGTGTTCACCCTGTCGAGCCCATGGAGTGCCCTGCCCGCCGCCCTCACCACCGGATGGGGATCGGTACTCAAACGTGGCACCAAAAGTGACGGGCCCAACGCCCCTGAAGTACTCGTCGGAACCGGGCCGTTCCGGATGACGAGCGGACTCGCCCAGCCCAAGAGCGGTGTACGTCTCGAACGTCATGACGGGTACTGGGGTGCGAAGCCGCTGCTCGATGGGCTTGAGTTCCGCCTCATCCCCTCGGAGGAAGAGCGCATCAGCGCGTTGGAGAAAGGCGAGATCGACGCCCTCTTCACCAGCGAACCCGCCACGATGAATCGGCTTCGGGCCCGTTTTCCCACGATCACTCAGCTTGGAGCGATCGTCGACTACGTGGTGATCAACACCGCAGTTGAACCGTTCGACGACGTTCGACTCCGACAGGCCATGGCGCTCGCCATCGACCGCACGGCGCTGGTAACAGCTTCCGGAAGCCCCATGCTCCCGGCCAGCACGGCCGACATCTTGGGCCCGTTCGCACCGCCCGGATCCACGCCCCCAACCCCTGATATTGCCAAGGCCAGATCACTGGTCGCCGCATGGGTCACCGACCAACGGGGCAAAGGCCCGAGCCAAGGCAAAAAGCCGGCGATCAAGATGGCGTCCATCCTGAATCACTCGTCGTCCAAACTGAGCGATCCGCTCAAGCGCATGTGGGAAGGCGTTGGCTTTGCCGTCGACGTCACCGCGGTGGAACCGCAACAGATGACCGCAGATCTCCTCGCCGGCAACCGGGTTCCGAATGCCAATGGCAATGGTCGACTTCGCGACGATGCAACGAGCGCCGCGCTCAACTTCCTCGCGATTCCCCAGGACCCCGATCTCTTCTATCCGTTCGTACATACCGATAGCGGCCCGAACGCGAAGGCGTTCAGCCTCAACCTCGCCCGCATCGCCGACCCTGCGGTCGACGCCGCCCTCGAAGCCGGTCGGGACAGCTCCGATTCCAACGCGCGTCGAACGGCCTACGCAACGCTCACCAGTCGGCTCGACGAGGTGAACGGCTACCTGTTCCTTACCCGCGAGCCGTACGCCATGGTGACCGATACAGAGGTTCTCGGCCTCGGCCCCGACCTGGAAGCGGACCTCGTCCGTGGCGGCGCGATCCCCTGGCCTACCCGGCTCGGCGTGGCGCAATGAGTGCGTCAGACGATTCGCCGCCGCTTGACACCGACACTGTTGCCGGCCTCACCGACGCCGACATCGTTTCCGGCGCGCCGGCAATCGCCGGCTACCGCGACTTTCGTCGACTTGGTTCCGGCGGCTACGCCATGGTCTTCCAGGCCCACCAGAAGCAGTTCGACCGCCAAGTGGCGGTAAAAATCCTCACCGTCGAACTCGACGACAAAACGATCCAGCGGTTCTTGCGTGAATGTCAGGCCACGGGAAAGCTGAGCGGGCATCCGAATGTGGTGACCGTGCTTGATGCCGGCGTCACCACCGACGGCCGGCCCTACATGACCACCCAGCTCATGGAACGTGGGGCGATCAGCGACTGGACCGGAAGTCGCGGCGCCATGCCGGTCGGCGATGTCCTTCAGATTGGCGTGAAGATATGTGGTGCGCTCGCCGCCGTGCACGCCGCCGGCATCCTCCATCGCGACATCAAGCCCCAGAACATCTTGGTGTCGCGGTACGGCGAGCCAGCCCTTGCCGACTTCGGCATCTCGGCCGTTGGCATGGGCACGGGCAGTGCCAACAACACGATGGCGTTCACTGCCGAGTACACCGCTCCAGAGGTGCTCAATGGCACGGCACCGGCTCCCACAATGGATGTCTACTCGCTCGGTGCCACGCTCTATGCCCTGCTCGCCGGCCAAGCGCCTTTTGTGTCCGGCGACAACGAGGCACTCCTGCCCTTCGTCTTCCGCATCCTCAACGAGCCCGTTCCCCTGCTCGGTCCCGAGGTTGCCCCGGCGTTGGTGATGCGGGTGTTGCAGCAAGCGATGGCGAAGGATCCATCCGAGCGTTACCCAGATGCCGCCTCGTTCGGACAAGGCATACAGGAGTGTCAGAGCGTGCTGGGGCTGCCGGTCACACCGATCATTTTCGGCAGCGACGAGGTCGCGCACGGCGTCGACACTGCAGGCATTGCTTCGTTGCTTTCGGGACCGCTCAACGGCGCAACGAGCGGCGGCCCAGCCCCGGGAACATTCCCCGCCGCGACCCCCGGCCCGACCCCCGCCGCTGCTCCCAAGCGGACGGGGGCGTTTATCGCCATTGCCGCCATGCTTGCGGTGGCCATCGTGGCGGCCGGCCTACTCGTCAGCCGGGCAGGAACCACGAGTGCTCCTTCCACCGTGGGTGCAGGGCCGAATTTCGCTGCGCCCGGTTCGAATCGCACCAGCGCCGCATCGGTCGGAGCGGTCGCCCCGAACCCGGACCCGCCCACCACCGGTCGTCGGCTGCGACTCGGCGTGAAAGACGAGCTGGCATCGTTGGCCACCGCTTCGCCCACCGCGACGCCGGCAACGTTCGCCGTGGCCGCCGCCGTGCTCGAACCACTGGTACGGCTCAACGACGATGGCAGCACCATTGGTGTACTCGCCGAATCAATGGTCCCCGACGCCGCCTTCGGACTGTGGACCATCACCCTCCGCCCGGGCATCACCTTCCACGACGGCACCGAGTTCGACGCAGAAGCCACCAAGGCCAACCTCGACAACGCCAAGGCCGGCTTCGTGGCCGGACCATCGCTGCGTCCCGTTGATTCCATCTCTGTCACCGGCCCTCACACGTTGGTCGTCAGTACCCGCGTTCCCTGGCCAGCGTTTCCCGCCACGCTCGCCGCCGGAGCCGGGTGGATGGTGTCACCGGCCACGCTCGCCACCGCAGCCAAGCCGGCCGGCACCGGTCCGTTCCAACTCACCCAACCTCTCACGCGCACTGGTGCCACCCTCGATCGATTCGCCGGCTACCGAGCCAATCGACCGTTTCTCGACGGCATCGACGTGAAGGTGATCGCCGACGAGAATCAACGGGCGAACGCCCTCGGCAAGGGTGAGCTCGACATCGTCCTTACCTCCGATCCAGATGTGATCGACCGGATGTCCACCACCAATCCCGAGATCATCGAACGCGACGCGATTCTGTCCTACCTTGCGCTCAATACCGAAGCCGAACCACTCGACGATGCGCGCGTCCGCCAGGCAATGTCGATGGCGGTCGACCGCATCGCCCTCACCAACAGGGGAACGAGTGGCCTGGTGAAACCCGCGCTCAACGTCTTCGCCAACACGGCGTTTGCCTTACCCGTGCCCGAAGGGGCTGGCTTCGACCGCACCGCCGCCAACACGCTGGTCAGCGAGGTCACTGCTACCAACGCCCCACCCGGGCGCATCCGGCTCGCAACCGTCCTCCAAGCAGACTCCTCTTCCACGGTCGCTCCCCTGAAGTCGGCGTGGCAAGACGTGGGGCTCGCCACCGACATCAACACCGCTGACGGCATCACCGTGGCGGTGGAGCTTGTCACCGGCAAGGGAGTGGCCAGCCTCTCCAGTTTTGTTCGTGTGTACGACCCCGATCAGTACTACCAGTACTTCCACTCGTCCGCCATCGCCCCGGTCGGGTCTTCTGGGATCAACGTCGCCCGACTCGCCGACGCGGAGATCGACCGCGCCTTCGATGCCGCCCGCTCTTCCGCTGATCCCGACGAGCGGCGCCGTATCTATGCCGAAATCCTTCCCACGATCGAGAAACGGGCCGCTTACGTGGGGTTGTCCACCCAAGCGGTGGCGCTGGTGGCCTCGAAGCGAGTTACCGGCCTGACGCCAAACATGGCCGTTGACCTCGTCCACGGGGGCCGCACACCCTGGCTCGCATTCGTGGGCATCGCTCCCTGATCTGCCAGAATCGTCCCTTGGATCCCTCCGACCCCGATGCCATTGCCGACGCACCCGACATCGACCTCGACGTAGGCGATTCGCCGGCCCACGCCACCATTGGGCGGGGCAAGCTTGCGCTGATCGTCGCCCCGATCGTCGTGTTGTGGTTGATGAACTTGGCCGGCAATCCGTTTGGCGCAGCCACCATCCGTAACTCCGGCGTGTGGTTCGATCCGTACAACGAGTTGGTGTTGATGGGATTGAGCCCTGCCAACCGGAATGTCGCCCTCGCCGCCGGCCCAGTGCTTTCTGGCTCCGTACCCTTCATCCTGTTCTTCCTCGTCGGCTTCATCCGGCTGCTCGCGCCGGATGCTTCGTTTTACGCGTTGGGGTACTTCTACGGGGAGCGGGCGATCTCCTGGTTGGAGCGACGAACCGGTTCCCTCGGTAAGAGCTTGCGGTGGTTTGAAGGCGTCTTCCCTCAATTCGGCTCCGCGCTGGTCGTGATCATGCCCAACAACCCGGTCTGCCTCTTGGCCGGCGCCAGCACCATGCGCCTCCGCTGGTTCGTCACCCTCAACCTCGTCGGCACCGCTGGCCGAATGCTGATCCTCTACAAGTTTGGGGACCTTTTCTCGACACCGATCAGTTGGCTGACCGAGCAGCTCGCCAAATACCGTCCGTTTGTTTTCGCCGTCAGCATCGGCGGCGTGATCGTCTTGTTGATTACCGAGTTTCGCAAGGGCACTTCCGGTGTCGAGGCGATAACCCAGGTCCCCGAGGACCACGAGCCCGAGGAGGAGCCACTATGACCGAAGCCCCACTAACTGCACCTCCAACCGACGCCAGCCACCATTCGCGGGGAGTCGCCGTCGTAACCGGCGCCAGCTCGGGCATAGGCGAAGCGACCGCAAGGAGGCTGGCGGCAGAGGGGTTCGATCTCGTGGTCGGCGCCCGCCGGGTCGATCGGCTCGATGCTCTCGTGGCCGATATCGGCGGCCGCGCCCTTTCGCTCGACGTCACCGACGCCGAGTCGGTTGAGGCGTTCTGCGCCACCGTTCCCCGATGCCAGGTCCTGGTGAACAATGCCGGTGGGGCCTTTGGACTCGACCGGATCGAGGCCGCCGATGAGGCCTCGTGGCTGGCGATGTACGACACGAACGTGCTCGGGACGCTCAGGGTCACCAAGGGGCTACTGCCTGCCCTTCGTGCGCACGGCGATGCCCACGTGGTGATGATCGGTTCGATCGCCGCCCACGAACCCTATCCCGGAGGTGCCGGCTACAACGGCGCCAAGTTTGCCGAACGGGCGTTCACCTCCGTGCTCCGGCAGGAGCTTCTCGGCGAGCCGATCCGCGTCACCGAGATCGACCCCGGCATGGTGGAGACGGAGTTCTCGGTCGTACGTTTCGGGGGCGATGCCGACCGCGCCGCCAAGGTCTACGAAGGGGTCACACCGCTCTCCGCCGATGATGTGGCCGACTGCATCGCCTTCGCCGTCACGCGTCCCAGCCACGTCAACATCGACTCAATGCTCGTAATGGCCCGTGATCAGGCCGGGGCGCAGCGCGTGCACCGACGGCCGCTAACGCGATGAAACTGAATCCCCATGGCGCGCCCACCGTTGCCACCCCCGACGGCGACATCCGGCAGTACGGCCCCCATCGATTGCTCCGCCGCGATCGGGCTTCGGGGGACGGGCCGAACGTCTTGTTCCTCAGCCTCGACGACTGCAACGACTGGGTTGGCTACCTCCGCAACCACCCCGGCACCCATACCCCCAACATCGACGCGCTGGCAGCCGAGAGCCTCAATTTCTCCAAGGCGTACTGCTCCGCGCCCATCTGTAAGGCCGCACGCAACTCGGTGCTCTTCGGCCTCCACCCGTTTGAGTCCGGGGTGTACGACCACTACGCCGAAAGCAACGCCAACCACGCCCGGCTCGTCGCCGACACGCCCTCGCTCATCGATGACTTTTGGGCGGCGGGGTATGCCACGCTCGGTGCCGGCAAGGTCTTTCACGACGGCCAGCTCCTGCGTTGGAACAGCTACAAACGCACACTCTTTTATGCCGATGGAGCCGGGCGCGGCAACGAGGCATTGGGGCCCGGACGATTCGACGAAAACTGGCTCTCGCCCTACAACGGCGAGCCGATCGGCAAGGGAGAAGGTTGGACCGGGCGCCACGTCGATTTCGGACCAAGCGGCCGAGAACCTGATGACGACCCCGATGGGGTGAGTGCAGGTTGGATCCGTGAACAACTTCGCGCTGAATGGCGGAAGCCCTTTCTCCTCGCCTTCGGGGTCATCGCCACGCACGTGCCGTGGCGAGTGCCGCAGCGTTTTTTCGACATGCATCCCCTCGAATCGATCGTGGTTCCCGATATTCAACCGTACGATCTTCAGACGTTGCCGAGTTACGCCCGCGAATCGATCATCGATCAGCTCTACGCCTTCGAGACACTCAACGCCTCCGGCCTCTGGGCCCGCTCAGTACAGGCCTATCAGGCGTCGATGAGCTACACGGATTATCTCGTCGGCACCGTGCTCGACACGCTTGCGAGCAGCCGCTATGCCGACGACACCATCGTTGTGCTCTGGAGCGACCATGGGTTCCATCTCGGCGAGATGCTCCACTTCCACAAGTTCACGTTGTGGGAGCGCGCCACCCACGTGCCCTTCCTACTGAAGGTTCCCGGCGCCACGACGAACGGCACCAGCTACCACGAGCCCGTCTCCATGCTCGACCTCGGTCCCACCTTGGCCCCGTTGTGCGACGTTCGGATTCATGCCCCCCATAGCGGTGCCGACATTTTGCCTGAAGTGCTCGGCAAACCGCACCGTAACAGCGTCTCTGGCGCTCGCCCCGTCCTTTCCACTTGGCAAGAACACAACTTCGCGATACGCCAAGGCCCGTGGCGGTACATCCGGTACCGCACCGGCGAAGCCGAGCTGTACGACCACCGAACCGATCCCGACGAACGTTCGAACCTGGCAAATCGGCCGGCCTTCGCCGCGCTGCAAGCAGAACTCGACGCCAAGCTCCCGCCCGGCCCCGACAACGTCGACCATCGCCAGATGGCGGTCGCCTCCGCCCTCGCCCACTGGTCCCGCTAACCCACCCCTTCTCGCGTTTTTGTTGGGGGGAAGGATCAAAAAGGCAATGCCGCGGCGTCATGCGTTGTGCGCTCCGCCGTCGACATTGATCGTCTGGCCCGTCAGGTA
>JANOSD010000111.1:0-25532 GCA_031415655.1 Actinomycetes bacterium | reverse complement strand
CCGCATTTTCGCCTAACCGGAACCCCGGGAGCCCGTGAACGTGCCGAACTGGGCACACCTTTCGTCGCTCCCGCGCCGAAAGGTGTGCCCAGTTCGGAAGTGTGGTTCGGCAGTGTGGTTCGGCGGTGTGGTTGAGTCGGCCAGTTTGGAGTGAAGTTGGGGCGGTGGGGTGCCGATACACAAGGCAGTCGTCGCGGGTCCTCGGGGTCCGCACACCATCAACACGGGCCGGGCAGGCCCGTCGAAACCTCGAACGGAGGTGTCATGAGCGACGATTCCCCCTGGAAAGAAGAAGCCACCCGGCCGTCCGAGCGTGACGAGAAGCGACTGGCCCTCGAGGCATATTCGCGCGAGTTCTTGATGCTCATCTCGCCGCGCGGTGAAATGGTGGTGTCGAGCCGAAAAGTCACTATCGGGTACGGCGACGAGCAGATGGGACACCACATTGGGGAAACCTTGCATCCCGACGACCTCCCCCGCGTGTTCGACCTCATCGAGCGGGCCCGTGCAACTGCGGGCTTCGAAGAGACGATCCGGGTGCGAGCGCGCGGGTCGCTCGGGGAGTGGCACTACTTCGACGCCACGGTGATCGACGCCGTGCAGAACCCGCAGTTGCGTGGCGCAGTCATTCGTGTGCGAGAGGTGGACTCTCGCGAGATCGCCGCCGCCATGCCACTGGCCGGTGCCGCCGATCGGTTTCTATCGCTGGCCGAGGCGTTGCCCCTGGGCATTCTTTCGGCCGACGCCCGGGGCTACGTCGTGTTCTGCAACGAGTCGGCGCAGCAGATCTTCAACCTGCCGTCGGACCGGCTCATGGGCCACGGGTGGGAACGGGCGGTGGCCGGTTCTGACCGTCCCGACGTCGTGAACGCGGCGGGTGCCGTGCTACGCCAGGGGGTACCGCACCAGGTGACCTTCACGGTCGAGACCGGGATGTTCCCGAGGTGGGCCCACGCAAAATTCGTGCCCCTCGGGGTGGGGGAGCGCCGAACCGGGTGGATCGCGACGGTGGAAGACGTCACGGATCGTCGCCGGGCCGAATCCCAACTCGCGCATCAGGCCACCCACGATCCCCTCACTGCGTTGCCGAACCGCACGATCCTCGAAGACCGTCTCTCGCAGGCGTGTAGCCGACTACGACGTGACACCGATTCCGTCACCTTGTTGTTCATCGACCTCGACCGTTTCAAAGAGGTGAACGACACGCTCGGGCATCGCGCCGGCGACCATGTGCTGAAAGAGGTCGCCCGCCGGCTCACCCAGGTCACTCGCGACGTCGACACGGTGGCCCGGCTCGGTGGCGACGAGTTCGTCATCGTGTGCGAGGCCCTCCCCGAGGGTGAAGCAGAGGCAATCGTCGCTCGTATCGAAGAAGCTGTCGCGGTGCCGATGCTGGTAGAAGGCGGATCCGCAACGGTTGGTGCGAGCGTCGGGATGGCCACCACCAGCGACCCGACGGTAGACGTAGGGGAGTTGCTGTCGCGGGCCGACCAGGAGATGTATCGCGTGAAACAGTTCCGCAAGGAGCGCGGCACCGGTACCTGAGTCGCGGCGACCGTTTGCGCGCAAGAGCGGGACGGCGTGACGTTTCGTGAGGGCAACCCAACGTTTTGGCGGGGTGCTGCGTTACAGCACTCGATGGACACAATCACCCCTACCGGAGCGCCGTCCGAACCGCCGTCTACCCGCATCGAACTCGTGCGAGGACGGCCGGCATGTTGAGCGGACCGCAGGCCGTCGCCCGGCTTGCCCTTCCGTCGGTCACCATGAACACCGTGGACGACCCGACCTCAGCCGGACCGATCTCACCCGGACCGATCTCAGCCGAAGGCCCAGCAGACGCTCCGGCCCAGCGCTTGGAATACGTGGACGACTTCGAGGCGCACTACCGGCGGGTGTGGCCCTCGATGCAACGGCTAGCTTTCGTGTTCACCGGGGATCAGGCGGCGGCCGACGAGTTGGCACAGGACGCGCTCGTGCAGTGCTATCGGCATTGGAACCGCGTGCAGGGCATGGAACATCCCGACGCCTGGATGCGCCGGGTGTTGCTCAACCTTTGTACCTCGCGTCACCGTCGACGCAGCGCGGAGCGCAGAGCACTCGATCGAGTTACGCAACGCCCGCTCATCGCTTCTCCGACCGGTCCCGACGAGGCCGCCGTCAGCGACCAAGAGTTCCGTCGGGCGGTGGCATCGCTGCCGAAGCGGCAGGCGCAGATCGTGGCGCTCTATTGCATCGAGGACATGTCGCTGGTCGAGATTTCCGCCGTGCTTGGCATTGCCGAGGGCACCACCCGATCAGCGTTTCATGCGGCCCGAAAGACACTCGCCAAGAAGATGGGCGATGAGTTCATCGACGACGACGGACACGGACCGACCGCTGGTCCCTCGGCCCCTGAAACCACCCACCCCAACTCTCTAGGAGAACTCCCATGAACATCGACGATCGCATGCGCCAGCTGCGCGAAAACACAACCAACGGTACGCCTTCCACCGAAGCCCCATCGCTCGACCAGATCACGCACCGCGCCCACCGTTCCCGAACTCGCGACCGGGCGGCCTTCGCTGCCGTCGGGTTGGCGCTGGTGACGGTGACCTCGGTGGGTGTCGTGCGGGCGGCCGGGACGGGTCAGCGCGTGAACATGCCCGTTGCCGCGGCGACGGGAACGACCGGACAAGGGGGCGGTTCTCCGGGCGATCTCGCTTCGCCGATGGAGGCGACGGCAATGGTCGAATGCGCCCCACTCGCATCGCCGTCCGTCGGCGGCGCCGATGGCACGGTGGTTGTCCCCGTGCCGATGCCGAGCACCTCGATCTCGGGAGTTGGCGACGCCCAGCCGGGATCGGCCCAACGGTCGGCCGAGGGATCGGCCGAGGGATCGGCGGAAGGATCGACCGGCACAACTGGCGTGGTCTCGGCTGGTCCGGATGGGGTCACGATCTTCGTCGGCCCTGATGGTCAAACCGCTCCCGGTTCTCCTGGTTTGTCCGGCGATCCTGGTTTGTCCGGCGATCCCACGGCGGGCTTCTTGCCGCCAACGACAACGGCGCCGCCAGGCGTTGTCCAGGACAGCCCGCCGAGCGCCGAGCCCACTCCCTTGCCGGCACCGGGCGGCAATGATCCGGTCGCGGGTCAACCGTCGGTGCCGTGTCCGCCTGGCTCATCCGGTGTTCCGTTTCCTGGCACCGGCATCGATTGCCTGCCCTCCTTCAACAGCGGTCTCGTAATCGTGCCCGACGGGGCCGTACCCGGCGTGGTGGATCCCGGGGTGATCGAGCCTGGGGTGATCGAGCCCGGGGTGATCGAGCCCGGTTGGGCGGTGCCCGGTGTGATCGAGCCGGGTGTGGCCGAGCCGGGTGTGGGGGAGCCATCGGAGGGCAACGCCGGTGGCGGGTCGGGTGGGGCCGGCACCTCCACCCACGGAACGATTTCGAGTGGTGATGGCGTGTCCACGGAGAACCCGATCTCGGGAAATAGCGGTGTCTCGAGTGACAGCCCGATCTCCCGTGACCCCACGGCATTCGGGTGTTCGCCGATGTTGCTTTCGCCCAC
Source organism: Actinomycetes bacterium (assembly GCA_031415655.1). Taxonomy (GTDB): domain Bacteria; phylum Actinomycetota; class Acidimicrobiia; order Acidimicrobiales; family Acidimicrobilacustridaceae; genus JAKOVR01. The sequence continues at coordinate 21,980 of JANOSD010000111.1, read as the reverse complement.
AAACCCCGACGGTTCGCCGAACCTGGCGTACCTCCGCACCCGCCCGGCGGGCGAAGGTCCGACATTTGTCTTCACCCCACCGTCCGACTTCAGCCTTCCGGGCGTTTCCGCCTTCACCGCAACCAGCTCTGGGCCTATGAGTTCGTCGTGCTCGGACACCCCGGCCGAACCGGTTCCGCCGCCAGCGCCGGCCCCCTCGTCGACGACCCCCAGCGGGCTCACGATCGCCACGGCGGTCGCCACGGCGATCGCCGAACCGCAAGTGGCGATGGCCTGCATCGGGTCATCCATCGACCTGTTCTGGGGCCCGTTCGCCGAGGACGCGGGTGTGGAGTATCTGTTCGGGCCGAAGTGGCAATACACCGTCACGCTTGACTCGGTCGATCCGCCCAGTGGTTCCGAGGTGGACGGTTCCTTGACGGTTGAGCGTCGCTGTAGGCCGCAGTCCTACAAGGAGACCTGCTTCTCGGTCGTTCGCTGGCTCCGAACCGACGGCACACGAATGATGTTTCTCGACAGCGGGGGTTTGCCCTCTGACCAGGCACTCATCGCCCTGGTGCCCACGGTCCGGCGGACGGACACTCCGGCGCCGTCAACCGGTGGTGCCCCCTCGAACTAACCGCCCTTGGTCCGCTCCTACGCCTCGTCCTCGTAAGCTCGCAGAAACAGCCAACAAGGGGGCCAAATGGCAGAGCTGCTCGATCGGTCAGCACGTTTTATCGACACCGGGGTGATTGATGGGGTCGACAATCCCATCAGCGTGTCGATCAACGAACTCGGCGACGACATCGCAATGGTCGACGCCTTCTCGCACATCGTGCTCTTCGATACCGGCGACGGATTGGTGGCTTTCGACACGTCGAACCCGTGGACGGCCACGATGGCCGTGGAAGCGGTTCGCACCTGGCGGCCGGATCCGTTTCGGGCGCTCGTCTACACCCACGGTCACCTCGATCACACCGGGGGGGCAAAGGCGTTTCTCGACGAGGCTGAGGCCAATGGGTCCACCCGACCGGCGGTGGTGTCCCACGAAGGTGTGCCCGCCCGGTTTGCCCGCTACGACCTCACCAACGGGTACAACGCAATCGTGAATGCCCGCCAGTTCGGTGGCAGCGGGTTCACCGATGGCGAGGGCGGGCTGAAGGTGGGCCGTTTCGGGCTCGACTGGGTGCAGCCGACCACCACCTTCGACGAAAAGATGAGCATGAAGGTGGGCGGGCTCACCATCGAGCTTCGGCACGGTTTGGGCGAGACCGACGATCACGCGTGGGCGTGGATACCGGAACACAAAGCGGCCTGCATCGGCGACTTCATCATCTGGATGTTCCCCAATGCCGGCAATCCCCAAAAGGTGCAGCGATATCCCCGTGAGTGGGCGATGGTGCTCCGTGAGATTGCCACGTTCGAGCCGGAGCTGTTGCTCCCCGCCCACGGTCTGCCGGTCGCCGGCAAGGCGCGTATCGCCGGCTTCCTCGACGACTACGCCTCCGCGCTGGAGTATCTCGTCGACGCCACCATCGGCATGATGAACGAAGGTGCCCGGCTCGACGACATCATCCACACGGTCCGTTTGCCCGGTGAACTCGCTGTCAAACCATGGCTGGCACCCAACTACGACGAGCCGGAGTTCGTGGTGCGCAACATCTGGCGCCGATACGGCGGCTGGTACGACGGCAATCCGGCTCGGCTCAAACCGCCGCCGGATTCGGCAGTGGCCCGTGAGGTGGCGACGCTCGCCGGAGGCGTTGGCCCACTCGCCCGCCGTGCTCAAGAGCTTTCGGATGCCGGCGATCACCGTCTGGCCTGCCACCTCGCCGAGTTGGCCGTGCAAGCCGATCCCGACGACCTCGAAGCGCATCGCACCCGCGCTGGCATCTACTCCGCTCGTCGCCGCACCGAAACCTCCCTGATGGCCAAGGGGATCTACGGCTGGGCGTCGGGAGAATCGAAAAGTCGGGTCGCCGCGCTCGAGCCCGCGCCCGCTCCGAGCGAGGGCTGATCGCCTTCGTGTCGTTGATCTATGGCCTCCTCCGACCGTCCGCCGTTGAACAGTCCGCCCTTGAACAGTGCGCCCGTGAACAGTCCGCCCGTGAACGGCCCGACGGCCGATTCCGCAGCGACGGCAGGCGACCCCTTTCACCGGGTCGCAGAGCTAATCCCGGACGGGCTGCTTCGGTTCGACCTCTCCGCCAACGTTCTCTATTGCAATCCGGCGTTCGCCACCCTGTGGGGCGTTGGTCCGGACCAGCTCGTCGGCCGAAACGTCTCCGAAATAGCGCCCCCTGAGGCTGTCGGGAGTGTCACTCGCCTGATCGCTCGTGTTGCGCAAACCCACCAACCGGAGGACGTGGAGGTGCGGCTCGGCGGCGCCGCAGGAATGCGGGATATCGAGGCGAGGTCGTTTCCCGAGGTCGACGATGCGGGAGCGGTGGAGTCGGTGCTCGTGGTGATGCGCGACATCACGGCGTTCCGTGAGGCTGAGCGTGAACTTCGCCAGTCCGAGGAACGGTTCGAAATGCTCGTCCGTTACTCGTCCGACATCATCACGGTGCTTGAAGCCGACGGGTCGTGGCGGTACTCCAGCCCGGGTGGCGGTCGGTTGCTGGGCTATCCAGAAGGCTACGACCCCGAAGGTGGGATCTTCAGTTTCATGCACCCCGATGATGTCGGGATCGCGTTGGATCTTCTCGAAAAGGCGAAGGACCCGGCCGCCGATTTCACGGAGCCAGTGGAGCTACGGGTGTTCGACGTGCACGGCGAAGTGCACATTCTTGAATCGCTGGTGCAGAACCTGATCCACAACCCTTCCGTGCGGGGGGTGGTGATCAATTCACGCAACATTACGGAGCGTCGTCGGGCCGAGGATGCCCGGCGAAATCAGGATGAGTCGTTGCAGCAGCTGGCCGATGCCGTGCCCGTGGGGATCTTTGATGTGAGCCTTGATGGCACCCGCAACTTCGCCAACCGGTACCTCCTCGATCTGCGGGGTGCGGCGGTGCAGGATCCAACGGGGGTATGGCGCGACCTTGTGGCAGCCGAAGATCACGAGTCCGTACGACAGGCGTTTCTCGAAGCGATCGAGTCAAAGCGCATGGCGGTCGTCCGTCACCGGCTCGGCGTCCTCAGCGGCACTCCGGGGGAGTGGATGGAGCTGCGGCTGTCGCCGATTGTGGGGGCTGACGGAACGGTGATTCGGGTCCTCGGCAGCTTGGTGGACATCAACGCAGCGGTGGAAACCGAAGCCAGTCTGGCGAGGGCTCGCGACGATGCCGTTGAGGCGTCTCGACTCAAGTCACAGTTCCTCGCCAACGTCAGCCATGAGATCCGCACACCGCTCAACGCCATCCTTGGTATGGCGGCGTTGTTGCTCGATGACGAACTCAGTGCGCAGCAACAGGACCGGCTCGTGACCCTTCGTTCGGCGGGCACACAGTTGCTCGAACTACTGCAAGACGTGCTCGACCTCAGCCGGATAGAAGCCGGTCAGCTTGACCTCGTTCGGGTGCCCGTCGACCTGCGTGAGGTGGTGAGCGACGCCGTTGGCCTATTCGCTGTCGATGCCCACGAGAAGGGTGTCGACTTACGCCTCGAAGGAGCCGATCATGCCGTGGCGATGGTGCTCGGTGACCCCTTGCGGATCCGGCAGATCCTTGTGAACCTTGTGGGGAATGCGGTGAAGTTCACCGAACAGGGCAGTGTGGTGGTGCGCATGTCCACCACGCGCCATGGGCGCGGGGCAGTGGCGGGGGCCGTGGATGCCAGCTTCGAAGTGATCGACACGGGGGTCGGCATTGATTCCCGCGTGCAAAACCACCTCTTCGAGCCGTTCCGTCAAGGGGACGCTTCGACCACTCGACGCCATGGTGGCACGGGGCTCGGCCTTGCGATCGTTCGGGAGATCGTGGCCCTGATGCAGGGGGTGGTGACGGTACGGAGCGAACTCGGTCAGGGGTCCACCTTCACGGTGGAGATACCGTTTGAGCGGGCGCCGTTTGAGGTGATCCGAAGAGCCGACCCGCTGCCGGGGCGCCAACGTTCGGTCGGCGGTTCGAGAGCGGTCGGGCTCCATGTGCTCGTCGCAGAGGACAACGAGGTGAATATGCAGGTGCTCACGGCGTACCTCAACAAGCTCGGTTGCACCTTCGTTGGGGTCACCGACGGACCCGACGCGGTGGCCGCCGCGTTGGCGGCGTCGCCGGCATTCGACGTGGTGCTGATGGATTGTCAAATGCCGAACATGGACGGTCTCGAAGCCACCCGCCGGATTCGTTCGGCGGAACGTGAGGGGAATCGTGAGGCGATGCGGATCGTCGCGGTCACCGCCGGAGCGATGGAGGGCGAACGCGATCGATGCGTCGATGCTGGTATGGACGACTATCTCGGCAAGCCGTTCACATTGGCCGCCCTCGAGCAGATGCTGCTCGTCCCGTCAGTGGCAGCTTCCCCGAGCGGCCGGGGCGAGGCCGACGTCGAGCCGGGAACGGTTGCGGAGCCTCTGGCCGCCGCTGGTGCCGAATGGAGATTGTCGGGAGGGGCGGAAGGGGCAGTACCGGCGGGGCTCGATGATGGGGAGTTCGGTTTCGATGACCTCCCGAGCAGCATGGCTTCAGAGATGGTGGCGCTGCTGCGTACGGTCGTCCCCCGTTCTCTGACGGCGTTGGGGTCCGCCATACAAGCGGGTGATGACCACCGCGCCGAGGAGGCGCTCGACGACATCCGCGGGGCCGCCGAAGCCATTGGCGCGACCTTGCTGGGAACCGCAGTGGCGGCAATGGCGGAAGCAATCGGCGCCGGCGCGGGCCTGCCAATCCGACGTCAGGGGATCACCGATATCCAAATGGCATGGGCGGCGCTCGACGCCGACCTCGAGAGCTAGGACCGTGTCATAGAAGCCATTCGGCGTCTTCCGGCCAGCTTTTCAATCTTGCGGCGTCCTCCGCCTCGCCGAACGAGCCAGCTGGGCCATCTTCCTGCGCCCTCGCCGAGAGACGAACCATGACTCGTCGCTATTGGGGGTGATATTTCCGCGTCGCAGCACGAGCAGCTTGTCGGGTCCGAAACGCCGGTCCCCAACGCTTCCCGGTCTTCCCGGTCTTCCCGGTCTTCTCGGGGCTCCGACGTACACTGTCAGTCTGATCGGCCTACGATTCGGGTATGTGGTTTCGACGTAACGCCATCACCCTTCCGCTCGTGTTCTGCGGCGCACTCTTCGCGGGGGCGTGTTCCAGCAGTAGCACCACTTCAGGGAGTGGTCCCTCATCGAACCTGCCCACGGCCACGGCCACGGGGGATTCCGCCATTGCGGCCGCTCCGGTGGACTTTTCGAAGCCCGGTCCGTACGTGGTCGGCACTCGAAATGTCCCGATCACCGACGAGACCTGCCCGGCTCCCCCGGATGTGAAGTTCGGGTGCCCACGCTCCGCGGTCATGTACTACCCCGCCGATGCGACCAGTGCCGCCTCGGTCACCAAGCTCACCGGCTACTCCACCTCCGTCGCCTTCCCCGAACAGTTGCGGGCGGTAGTGCCGGCGGCGTTCCTCCAAGAAATCCAATTCGGCATTGACGTTTTCGAAGCGCCGATGGCCAACAAGGAAGGCCCGTTCCCGATCCTGCTCCAAAGCCACGGTTTCGGTAGTTACTACCTCTTCGAGTCGCGCTACATGGCTCACGTCGCCTCCTGGGGATTTGTGGTGGCCGCGCCCGATCACCAGGAACGGTCGCTCGCCGGACAGCTCACGCCGAGCAGTGGTTTCAATCCGGATGCCGATGTCACCGATTTGCGCAACACGCTCGATGTGGTGAAACGCGCCAACGTCGACGACACGCCGTTGCGTGGCGCAATAGACACCGCGCGTGTCGGGGTGTCGGGCCACTCGGCGGGAGGTTCGGCGGCGATGAGATTCGGAACGGATCCCGCAATCGCCACGGTCATCGGCAAGGCTCCGTCGGCGCCGGTCCAGTTTCCCGAGTCGGCTCGGCGGGGCGGTGCGGATGCGGCGACCATGGGGTCGCTGGTGCGTCAGGGACTCGAGTCGGTCACTCCTCCCACCAAACCGGTACTGCTCATCGCCGCCGACAAAGACGGCGCTATTGCACTCACGTCGGTAGAGGCCGAGTTCGAATGGCTGCGCTCGCCGAAACGGTTGGTGGTTCTCGAAAACGCCGGCCACAACGCCTTCACCGACCTCTGCGGCCCGATTCGCTCCCAGGGGGGTTTGATGCAATACGCCGACAAGCTGCCCGCCCTCGTTGGGTTGTTCCGCCTGGGCGAGGACGGCTGCACCGAAGGGATGACCGACGTGGCCAAGAGCGAAGCGGTCATCAATCACGCCACCGTTGCGCATCTTCGTCACGTGTTCGGGATGGATCCTTCGGAGGCGTCACTCGACGCCGCGTTCCTTCAGAAGGCGTTCCCGGCAGCAGTTGCCCGCGTGGACCGTACCTGACCTGATCACCGGATCTGACCGCCGTTCTGGAGGAGATTCCGCCCGTATCCGGGCGGAATCCCATCCAGAAGGCTCAGTCGCCCAGAACGAACCGCCAGCCGGTCAGCCGGTGGTGGTACCGCCGTCGACGGTAAGTATGGATCCGTTCATGTAGTACGCCTCGTCCGATGCCACGTGGGCGACGAGGGCGGCCACACTCTCGGGTTCCTGCATGTCGCGGGTGAGGAACGCCCGCGACACCAACGACATCGACGCCCCTTCCGGTGGGATGAACGAGCCGAGGAGGCCCGTGTTCACGCCGCCCGGACACACGGCGTTGAAGCGCACGCCGCTCCGCCCGTACTCGATGGCCAGTGCTTTGGTGAGCCCGACCAGTGCATGTTTCGAGGCGCAGTAGGCGGCGCAGTAGGCCTGGCCGATGATGCCGGCGGTAGACGCCAGGTTCAGCACGTTCCCTTGCCGTTCCAGGAGGTGAGGCAAGGCCGCTTGAATGAGGTTGAACGGTCCGGCGGCGTTCACCGCAAACATGGCCTGGAATCGAGCGGGAGACTCGTCCGGCGTGAGCGCCGACCCTCCGATGCCGGCGATGTTGCAGACCACGTCGAGTCCACCGAAGGCGCCCACCACCTCGGCAACGAGCGCGGCGCAGGCGGCATGGTCGGTGACGTCAAGGGTGCTGGCGCGGGCCGTGCCGTCAGCGTCAACGATCTCGGTAGCGGTGGCCTGCACCCCGTCGGTGTTCACGTCAGCGCACCACACCGTCGCTCCTTCGGCGGCGATCCGCAGTGCCGTGGCCTTCCCGATTCCGCTGGCAGCGCCGGTCACCAGTACCACCTTGTCCACGTATCGACGCCCGATGGTGTCGTTGCTGAACGGGTCCGTGATGTTGCGGGTGGGCATGGCAGGTCCCCTTGGGGTGCTCGGAATCGAAACGAGAACAGGTTCTCATTCCGGGCGCGCCCGCGCCCAACTCTGCTGGCGGGACGCACGACTGGGGCGGCGTCGGTGTCCCCGGAGGACATCGTGCTGCGTAGGCTCCGACGTACCGTTCCAAGGGGGAGCACATGCCCGCAGCTACCGATAAGAACTCGACCGACGGCGCACCGGAGGTGACGCCGGACGACGTCCGAGACGAACTCTTGGCGGTCGTCCGCAAGTTCCGCGACAACGAGATCATCCCGAACGCGGCACGTTACGACCACGACGACGAGTACCCCGCTGAACTCGTGGAGCAGATGAAACAACTCGGTTTGTTCGGGATCACCGTGCCCCCGGAATACGGCGGGCTTGGTCTCGACACGCTCACCTATGCGCAGATCGTGGAGGAGTTGGCCTACGGCTGGATGACCGTGAGTGGCTTTCTGAATACCCACTTCATGGGTTGTTTCTTGATCAAGACGTTCGGCACTGACGATCAGAAGGAACGATTCCTTCCTCGCATGGCCACCGGCGAGATGCGTGGGGCCTACTCATTGAGCGAGCCCGACGCCGGTTCCGACGTGGCGTCGATCCGCACCAAGGCCGTACGAGACGGCGACCACTACGTGGTGAACGGCACCAAAATGTGGCTCACCAATGGTCGCGAGGCCGGACTTGTGGTCACCCTGGTCAAGACCGATACGAACCCCGAAGCCAAACATCGGGGCATGAGCGTGCTGCTGGTGGAGAAGGAGCCCGGCCCGTCCTTCGAAGGAATCACCGTCGGCCCCAACATTCACAAACTCGGCTACCGCGGCGTGGAGACGGTGGAGTTGGTGTTCGACGACCATCACGTGCCGGTGGCGAACCTGCTCGGTGGGGAAGAGGGGCAGGGGTTCTTTCAGATGATGGGGGCGGTAGAGCTCGGTCGTATCAACATCTCGGCTCGGGCCGTGGGCGTGGCCCGCCGCGCCTTCGAGGAGAGCATCCGCTACGCCCAGCAGCGTGAGACCTTTGGCAAACCGATCGCCCAACACCAGGCCATCCAGTTCAAGTTGGCGGAGATGGGCACCAAACTGCATGCCGCCCGGCTCATGTGCCTCGACGCTGCCCAACGCAAGAACCGCGGCGAGCGGTGCGATCTCGAGGCCGGCATGGCCAAGTATTTCGCCTCGGAGATGTGCTGGGAGATTTGCCAGGAGGCGCTGCGCATTCATGGCGGAAACGGGTACGCCGCCGAGTATCCGATCGAACGTCTCTACCGCGATGCTCCGCTGATGATCGTGGGTGAAGGCACCAATGAGATTCAGAAGATGGTGATCGGTCGCCGTTTGCTGGAGGACTACGCCATCTGAAAACGCGGCCCCGCCGGTGACCCTGTCGTCCGAACCGTTCGGGCGAACGATTCGGGCAGCAGTGTCACCGGCGGGCCATTGATGCGGCGGCGCCATTGTCGCGGCGGGGCTATTGATGCGGCGGAAGTTGGCGTCACACGATGGTGACGGGCGTTCCGAGCGGGACGATGTCGGCGAGTTGGCGCACCAACTCGTTGTCGATTCGGATGCAACCGTTCGACACCGACTGGCCGATCTTCGAGGCGTCGTTGTTGCCATGGATCGCCACCTGGCCGTCGCCGCCGCCGAACTCGGTGAGTACCTCCGAGTGGGCCGACAGTCCGAGGGCATACGGACCGTAGGGGCCGGTGGGATTGTCGTTCTCGACGAGGTCGGTGACGTAGTAGGTGCCACCGGGGGTGGGCGTGGCATCGGCCCCGATCGCCACCGGGCTCGTTGCCGCCAACACCCCGCCTCGGGTTACCGTCAGCGTGTGGGTGCTCCGGTCGACCACAATCGAGAAATCGTTGGTGCGGAGCTTCACATCGCCCGACTTCACCCAGCCGGTGCTGCCGTTCGGGCGGGTCGGCAGGCTGACGCTGATCCAGTCATTGCGCTGATCGAGCACCAACAGCGTGGTCACCGACCCGAAGCTGGTGCGATCGTCGAGCGTCACTACGGCGTCGGCGGTGTCGGACGGCGTGGCGCGCACGACGACACCGTCGCGAAGCAGTTGGGCATTGGTGCTGGCGTCGGCGGCCAGCGGGGCTTCGCTCGTGGGGGGCGGTGGGGTGACGTCGTCGCCTGTTGCCCCACCCACGGGAGCAGCAGTGCCGACTGTGTCGCCGGTGATTTGGGGTGGGGTGCTGGAAAGGTCGGCGCTGACCGTGGTGCCGCCCGCCTGCGAACACGCGCCCAGGCTGAGGGTGCTGAGCGTGGCGAGGGCGAAGGTGGCGAGGAGACGGGACCGGCGGGTGTGGCTGGCGGTGGAGGCGAACATGGAACTCGAGCAAGGGGAAGAGGCAAACGAAGCAGGCATGGGGATCTCCAGAAGGGGACGGGAAAACACGGGAGGGGTAACACGGAACGAGGCGAACACGGGACGGGCAACCCCGCAACCCGCCCCTTCGGGTTTTGGTCTCCCCGACGCTTCAGCATTGATGCGTAGGGAAGACCAGAACCTCTGGGTCGGCGGGGTGCGGGGGATGGTCAGCCGGTGAAGGTGGGCTTGGCCTTCACCGGGGTGTCGGCCGGATCGTCGTGGGGCTGAGGGTCGTCCTGCGGCTCGGGGTCCTTTTCGCCCTTCGGGGGGAGCGTCGGTTGGGGCCGGCAGCGCGACGGCACGAGGACGCAAGGGTCGATCTTCGGTGGAATCTTGATGACCGGGCCACAGCCGGGAGCCGAGGGGTTCAGCACACACGGGTTGATCGGGATGCTGGGAATCTTGTCGATCGTCACCGGCGGGATGATGGCGCCGGGGACCAGCGAAACCACCGGACCGCATCCTTGGACAGTCAACGCGCAGGGCGTGATCTTGATTGGCGGCGCGGCCTGCGCCGAACCGGCACCGAAGGAGGCGAAGCCACCGAGGGCGACACCGAGGGCGAGGGTGGAAGCGGCGATGGTGCTGCGGATGTTCATGATGGGGTCCTTTCGTTGTCCCGCTCGGTGGTTCCTTGCGGTGACGGGATCCCTGATTCGGTGCTCAGACGGCGCTTACGGCCAAAGGCACGTGTCGTTCGTCTCACCGAGGAGCGTGAGTCGGCGGTGAGACGGAGGACCTTGCGAGGTTCGACGCTGGCCGGAATACGCCGAATGGTTAGGGACACCGCTCCTTTGTCGTAAGCGGTGTTTCCCGCTGGCGTCAGGGCTCATCACAACGCCGAGTGCACCGGCTGAACGCAGGGAACGAGCGGAGATGCGCAACAATGAGCACCGACCTATGGACGAACACGAAACCGGGTTCACCCCACACGACCCGGTCGACGTTTCGAGCGCGGCAACGCCCGACGGCGACCTCGATCTCCGCTACGCCCACCGCGCCCGCGACGCCGATCTCGTGGCCAAGGTGCAGGCTGGCGATGCCAAGGCGTTCGGTGTGCTCTACGACGAGTGGTTCGATCGTGTTTTCGACCTCGCCTATCGGATCGTGCGCGATCGAGAGGTGGCAGCGGAGGTTGCGCAGGACACCTTCCTCTCGGCCTGGAAAAACATCACCCGGCTCCGTGATCCCAATGCCTTCGGGGGTTGGCTGCTTCGTATCGCCCGCAACGGCGCGTTTAATCGCTCCGAGCGCGAACGGCGGGCCAGCTCCGTCGACGACCAACAGTTGGCGATCATGGAAACGGTAGGCGCGGGGGCATCGAATGCACCGGATGGGTTTCGGATGGAAGACAGCCTCGGGCGAGGCGTCGATCCCGAACGGGCCATGGAAGACAGCGAGATGCAGGACCTCGTGTGGGAGTCCGCTCGGGCGCTTGGCCCCCGCGATGCCGAAGTGCTCGACCTCCAGCTTCGTCACGGTCTGAGCCCGGCCGAGGTGGGCGAAGTGCTGGGCATGAATCGCAACGCCGCCAACCAGCTCGTGCACCGCGTACGCGGTCGGCTCGACGGCGCTGTGCGAGCACGAGTGCTGTGGCGCGGCGGTCAACCGCGATGCGAGGTACTTGAGCGTGTGCTGCACGGTGCGGGCATCACCGAGTTCGACGCCGATGCGGTGAAGGTCATCAACAAACACGCCGACGCATGCGAGCTGTGCCAAGAGAACCGGGCGCTCGGTCTCGAACCGGCAGCAATGTTCGCTGCTCTGCCGCTGATGGTGGTACCGGTTCTGCTCAAGACCCAGACGGCGGCGGCGCTCCAGGCCGCCGGTGTGTCGTTGGTGGGTTCGATTTTCGGGGGCTCGGCGGTGGGCGCGGCGGGCGGTGCCGCGGCGGGCGGCGCGAGTGCTGCTGTCGGCGGTGGCGGGGCAGCGGTAGGTGGAGGTGGAGGTGCGGGTGCGGGCGGCTACGTCGGACAGGTACACGCGCTCGATGCTGCCGGCAATGCGGGAATGCCTGGTGCCATTGGATCCGGTGCCGGAGGATCTGGTGCCGGCGGACCGGGTGCCGGCGGACCGGGTACAGAAGCGGTCGGACATGTCGGCCAGGTGCACGCCGCGCCACCGGCCGGTGCTGGCCCCGGTGGTCCGGGTGGTCCGGGTGGTCCGGCGCCAGCTGGCCCCGGTGGTCCCGGCCCCGGCAACCTGGTGTATCCGCCACCCCCCGGCAGCGGGCCGGCAGCGCCGATCGACCTCACGAGTAGCTCGGCCCCCAAGGGTGCGTCCGGCGGCGGGATTCCCAAAGCCGTGCTGGCCATTGCCGGCGGCGGCGGACTCGCCGCCGTGCTCGTGTTACTCCTGCTCGTAAAGAGCTGCGCCCCCACCGACCCGAGTGGCCTCGTGGCCGGCCCGGCCTCATCGTTGCCGCCGAGCACCACGACCCTCGGCCCGGCTGAACCGAAACTGATTCCGCCCCCGGGGCCCAGCGACGATCCCGACGATCCCGGCACCCCCGGAACAGGCGGCGATATCGAACTCCCGGAATTCAGCTTCGATCCCGCCACGACCACCACCACGCCCGCCGGCGGACCGAGCGTGCCGAGCACCACGCTCGTTCCCGGTGGCCCGACCACCACCCCGGCTCCTGGCATTCCCACCACCACGAACGGCGGGTCGCCCCCCACCACCAATCAGTTCACCACCACCTCGGTCATCCCCGGCCCAACGTTTACGGCTCCCCCTACCACTGCGAAGCCACCGGTCACTACCGTGCCGCTGATTAAGGGCACCTTCAAGGTTTCGCCCAACACGAAACCCGCGCGTTTCGGCTGGTCGATGGATCCCGGGGCGACTGGATCGGCGGCACCGCCGATGTTGTCGTGGACCGTGACGGGAGGCAGTGGTGTGCTGACGGCCAAGGTGAGCGGGCCCTATAACAACCAGGCCGACATTGATCTCTTCTCGTCACCCAGCGGATTGCAACCGGCGTGCCCGGGAGCAGTAAGCGGCATCTCGTGCCGGACGCTCCTTCCGGCTACCTACACCTATACGTTGGAGATCTTCCAGAACGGCGTATCGGTCGGCACCAAAACCGCCACCCTCACCATCGCCTGACCCCCCCCTTTTCGGTTTTTGGTAAGGGAGACGCATCAAAATTGATGCGTCTCCCCTACCAAAAACCAAGGGTGAGACCACGAGGGGGCCCGGCTCCACCACGTTCCGTCGAAGAACGATTTGGTGACCGCCACCGCCCAGCATGTTTTCGAGGCTCGCTCGGAGGTGTTCCAAGTTGCCCTCGGCGCGCGGCCCGAAGGCTCCGAACGGTTCAGTCACGCCATCGATCTGCTGTGGGGAATCTTCCAGGGTCCGGCGCTCGCCGCATGGCATGAGCTCATCGTTGCCGCTCGCACCGATCCCGAACTGCAACCGGTCGTGGCCACGTTTGCCCAGGGGCTACGCGACGAGGTCAACGTCATCTGGGCCGACCTTTTTCCCGGGGGCATTCACGGTGTGGGGCGGGAGATCAACGCCGCGGTGCCCGCCCTGCTGTTTTCGGTGCTCGACGGATTGGCCCTCGCCCGTTCCACCGGAGCCGCCTCGGCTGCAGACGAGGCCGAACACGTGCTCACCCTGCTCAAGCTGCTTGCCGCCTACTTCGACGCACTACCCCCGCTCGACAGGTCCTCACCGAACCACTCACCTGGAGACCACGGACATGGCGCTCACGCAACATCCCGCTCCGGCTCCCGCCAAGGATCCCCTCCTCGAAGAGGAGGAGGACATCGCCCTACGTGACAGGGCTTCGCGGGCGAAGTTCGAGGCGCTCGTTCGCCGACTATCGGAGCAGTCGGTGGTGAAACACTACGACGCCTACGCCGACATCCCCTGGGACGAGCCCGAGTTCGCTGTCGACCAAGACGACCCCCGGTGGGAGCTCCCCGATGCCGACCCACTCGGTGCCAGCGACTGGTACCTCAATCAACCGGCCGGGGTTCGCTCGCGCATCGGGCTGTATCGGTACGCGTCGGCGGCAAAACTCGGTGGCGAGTTTGAGAACGTACGCAAACGAGGGCTGCTCGAACACGCCTTCCGCCTCGAGAACCACGATCCCACGTTCCGCTACATCTATCACGAGGTGGTGGAGGCGGCGCACCACGGGATGATGTTCCAGGAATTCGTCAATCGTTCCGGCCTCCCCATCGACTACGTCCAGCGCGAGATCCTCCGTCGTGATCGGGAACTGCCGTCGATCATCGAGATCATGATGCGCCACCGCGCCACCGCGTCACCGCGCCACCATGTCACCGAGGAGGCCCGGCACCTCTCGTTCGCCCGCCACTACCTGAAGCAGGAAGTGCCCAAGCTTGGCTTTGTCCGCCGCACGGTCATAAGCATCGCCGCCCCGATCATTCTCGGGATCATGGCGCAGATGATGCTGAAGGCATCGGCGGGTGTGGAGCGGGAGTTCCACGTGCCTGACGACGTGATGCGGGCGTCGTATCACCGCATCCCGCAAATTGCCGAGGCGACCCGCGATGGTGTGAAGCAGGTGCGCAAACTCTGCCGCGAAATCGGCCTGCTGAACCCCGTGTCGACCCTGCTGTGGCGGGCGTTGGGCATGTACGCCAAGGACTAAACCTGGGGCGCCCGGGTTCCGGCCGCGAATCCGGCAGACTCTGGGTATGGAGCCGTCGATGATCCGCGTCGCTGCCGTGCAGATGAGTTCGGGCGCCAACAAGGACGACAACCTTTCAACGGCGGCGAACCTGATCGCCGGCGCTGTCGCCGACGGTGCCGAACTCGTGGTGCTTCCGGAACTCATGAACTGTCTGGGGCCGGGACGGGTGCAGCGGGCCGGCGCCGAAGTGGTCGACGGCCCCACCACTCGCTGGGCCCAGCGCCAGGCCAGCAGCCATGGGATCTGGTTGCACGCCGGCAGCTTCATCGAGGAACGGGCCGACGGGAGCCGAAGTAACACGTCGGTGGTGATCTCGCCGTCGGGGGCCGTGGCGGCGTCGTACCGGAAGGTCCATCTCTTCGATTGCGATGTGCCCGAGGCGGTGTTCCGTGAAAGTGACATCACCGAGCCGGGCGACGAGTTGGTCACGGTGGCGCTCGCGCTGGTCGACCCTTCGGCGAATTCCGCCGCCATCGAAGGCTGGCCCGTGCTCGGTTTGTCGATCTGTTACGACCTTCGGTTTCCGGAGCTCTACCGGATATTGACGCTGCGAGGAGCCACGATCCTCGCCGTGCCGGCCGCGTTCACGGCGCGCACCGGTCCACCGCATTGGGAGGTGTTGTTGCGAGCGCGAGCGATCGAGAATCAGTGTTTTGTGGTCGCCGCCGGCCAGGCTGGAACCACACCGCCCGACCTCTCATGGCACGGACATTCGATGATCATCGATCCGTGGGGAACAGTGATGGCCGAAGCCGTCACGGATGGGCCAGAGGTGATCGTCGCCGACCTGTCGATGACGCACCTCGCGGAGACGAGGGCCTTGCTCCCGAGCCTCGCCTCGCGCCGACCGTCGGCCTATCGCTGGCCCTGACGGGTGCTCAGGCGCGGAGATCAGCTCGTTGTTTCGTCACGCCACACCTGCAATGCGCACCACCCGCACAGCAGCGCCGTCGGCAACATCACGGCCAGCGCGCCGGCACCAGTGCCTTGCTGCGGTACCCACCAGGCCAGCAGCACGGTGGGATACACCACGCAACCGAACGTGAACGCGGCCATGGGCACTCGCCACCGGGACCGGCGAAGGATGCCCAAAACCGCCAGCGCCGAACCGATGATGGCGATGACATCCGGGAGAAGAAAGGCGTCGGTGACCTGCGGTTGGTCGGGCAACAGTTCCATGCCCGAACGGACGAGCCGGACCGACCTCGTGGCGACCCACAACACAATCCCGCCGACGGCCTGTACGGTGAAGTAGCCGGCGCACACCCACTCGGAAGGGGTGAACGCGGTCGGACCGGTTGAGCTTGGGGGGCCCGTTGAGCCTGAGGAGCCCGTTGAGCTT
This sequence comes from Actinomycetes bacterium, assembly GCA_031415655.1. Lineage (GTDB taxonomy): Bacteria > Actinomycetota > Acidimicrobiia > Acidimicrobiales > Acidimicrobilacustridaceae > JAKOVR01. The sequence goes on along the minus strand of JANOSD010000111.1, from coordinate 6,222 downwards.
GAGGAGCCCGTTGTGTCGACCGGCCGCTCGGTTCTTCCCGTCACGCTCGCCATGTCCGATGGTACCCGCAGTGACTCACGAACTGAAGCGCCACTCGGCGGCTACGTGGACGGGGGCTTGGCGGGAAACGCCGGGAGGTGGCGCATCGAGGTCGGCGCCACCCACGTCGATGTCGGCCAGCGGACGCCATGCCAACAACTCGTCGCCGGTGGTGTCGTGGAACGCGACCCACACGGCATAACGACCGCGGCCCAGGGGAAGGTCGTGCAGGATGACCGTGGCCGTGGTGAACTCGGCTGGGAGGTCGACCTCGCGTCGCACCACCACGATCGGTGACGGAGGACCGTCGCTCACCCCGATGATGAGCGCACCCCGGCGGGCGATGTCGGTGGAGATGGTGAGTGACAATTCCACCGCCCGTCCGCCGGTGGGCAGGGAGCCGTCAGTCCCATGAGCACCATTGAACCGCACCCGCAGCGGACCGACCTGTTCGCCGAGCCGGGCTCGTTCCTCCACGTCACGGCGATACGCACCGAGAACATCGGCGGTGGGGCCGTCGGTGTGCACGGTGCCTTGGTCGAGCCACACGGTGCGTTCGGTGATCGACTGCACGGCGGCGAGGTCGTGGCTCACGAATACCAGTGACGTGCCTTCGTGGATGGAGCGGCGGAGCCGATCGAGGCAGCGTTGTTGGAAGGACGCGTCGCCCACGGCGAGCACTTCGTCGACGAGCAGCACGTCGGGTTCGAGGGTGGCCGCCACGGCAAACGACAACCGCATCTTCATGCCCGACGAATAGAACTTCACTTGGCGGTCGATGGCGGCGTCGATTTCAGCGAACGCCACGATCTCATCGAAGCGGCGAGCGACCTCGATTCGGGGGATGCCGAGGAAGGCGCCATAGAGGAACACGTTGTCGCGGCCAGTGAGCTCGGGATGTAGTCCGGCTTGGATTTCGATGAGGGCGCCGACGGAACCACCCACCCGGACGGTGCCGGCGTAGGGGTCCATCACCTGGGTGAGGAGTTTGAGCAACGTGCTCTTGCCGGAGCCGTTCGAACCCACCAAACCCACAGCCTCGCCCGGCTGCACGTGCAGTTGGATGTCGCGTAGCGCCCACCGGTAGCCGCGTTTTCGTCGCAGTCCGGCCGGGCCTTCGCGCAGCAGGCTTCGCGCTCGCCGGTCGCCACGAAATCGTTTCCACACGCCGTCGACAAGGAGGTCACCGGGCCGAGGTGACCCGGCCGTGGCTGTGGCCGTGGTGGGGGCGGTGGCGGGGGAACTGCGGGAGGGATCGTCAGGCGACATCGGCGATGCCTCCCTCGAAACGTTTGAACAGCACGTAGCCCCCGACCAGCCAGACGACGGCGCTGGCGGCGCTGGGCCCGAATACGTTCCAGGGTGGCGGTTCGCCGAACAACAAACACGATCGGTAGGCGGAAATCACGCCCACCAGTGGGTTGATGGCGGCATACAACGAACGGGCGCCTTCGGGGATGGCGTCGATTCCATAGGCCACCGGCGTGGCGAACAATCCGAACTGGAGCAGCAGCGGGATCGCTTGTCCCACGTCGCGCACGTACACCACCAAAATCGCCGTGACGAACACCAAGCCGAGGGTGAACGCCACCTGCACCAGCACGATCAAAGGCACCCACACGATCTGCGCCGTGGGCAGGGTGCGGAAGCCGAGGAAGAGCAGGGCGAGAACCCCGCAGCTCACGGCGAAATCGATCGCGGCCACGGCCACGGTGGAAAGCGGAAACACTTCGCGCGGGCAGCGCACCTTGTTGAGAAGACTGCTCTCGAGGACCAGGATCGTGCCCCCGCGTGACAGCGAGGTGGAGAAGAACGCCCACGGCAACAAGCCGAGGTAAGCAAAGAGCGCGTAGGGCTGCCCTTGGGTGTCGACCTTGATCGCTCGTTGCACGAACACCACGAACGCCACCATGAGAAGCACCGGTGTGATCACGGCCCACGTCATGCCGAGCACGGTCTGGGTGTACCGGGCGCGGTACTCGCGTGTGGCCAGCGCCCGAAGTAGCTCGCCGGACCGGGCCACGTCGCGCACGGCCCGCCACGGGGTGAGTGGGCGACGGTAACGAGTGGCGGGGGGCGGTTCGTTGGGCGCATCGGGACCCGAGACCGCAGCGCCGACGGAGACGTTGGAGAGATCGCCAGCGGTGCCGAGGGAGGGGGAGTAGTCCGCCGGACTTGCGGGCTCGTCGTCGACGGAAGGCACAGGGTCGGTGATCGTACTTGTCGACATCGGGTTGCCTCGGAACCCGGCGGCAGGCAACCCGAACCTGCGGAACCTGCGGACCCGACGGCTGCAACGGTCCGATCGCGTGTCACGATGGCGCATGGCCGGCGTCGATGTGCAGTGGGAGTCCGTGTCGCATGGGTTCTCGTCGGACCGAGGACGGGTCGAGGTGTTGAAGGGCCTGTCTTTTGTCATCTCGGCCGGTGCATCAGTGTCGGTGATGGGGCCATCCGGTGCGGGGAAGTCCACGTTGCTGTCCTTGGTCGGCGGCCTCGAGCGCCCCGAACAGGGCGAGGTGCGGGTTGGAGGAACACCACTTTCGGCCATGGCCCGCAACGACCTTGCCGCCTATCGGCGCACCACCGTCGGTTTTGTGTTTCAGCACTTCGGACTGCTCGACACCCTCACGGCGATCGAGAACGTGGCGTTGGCACGCACCCTGGCGGGGGCATCGGCCCGCGAATCGAAACGCCGTGCCGCCGACTTGTTGGAGCAGGTGGGCATGGCCGACCGGGCTGGTCATCTTCCCGCCCAACTCAGTGGTGGCGAACGACAACGAGTGGCGGTAGCCCGCGCCATCGCCAACGATCCGCACCTGATCCTCGCCGATGAACCCACGGGCAACCTCGATGAGGCCAACGCTGACCTCGTGGTGGACCTCCTCGAATCGCTTCATGCCTGCCTTGGTTGCACGGTGATCATGGTGACCCACGATCCCGTCCTTGCCGCTCGGGCGCAAGTGCCGTTGCGCCTGCACGATGGCCATCTGGTGCCGATGAGCGAGCACGTGAGCCAAGGTGCCGAGCCGCGGCCGACGGTGGCTTCATGAGTTGGCGGCAGGCGATCTCACTCGCTGGCAAGGAGCTGCGTCGTCGCACCGGTCGGGCCGTGCTCACCGTGCTCGCCGTCGCCCTCGCCGCCGCGCTTCTCACCGCGCTCCTCACAATCGCCAACACCGCGGAAACCAAGGTGCTCGACGAGTTGGCGAAGGGCGGACCGTTGTCGGGCATTCGAGTTTCGGCGGCGAAACCCGATGCTGCGCAGGTTGGTCAGGACGATGCCAAGGGTGGGGCGGCCACCGTGCTTGACCAGGCAGCCATCGATCGGATTCGATCGCTTCCTTCGGTGCGTGAGGTGGTGCCGGTGTCGGTCATTCGATCGATTGTTGTGGTCGACCTGGCGCGTCGGGATGGAAGTCGGCTGGCGTCGTTCGCCGACAACATCGTGGGGGTCGACATTCGCAACGTGCCCAACCTCCCGGTCACCGTTCTCGCCGGGCGGCTACCCGCTCCCGGTTCCACCAACGAGGTGACGGTGAACGAAGGGTTTCTCGAACGGCTGGGGTACCGCCGGCCCGATGCTCCCGTCGCCGTCGGTTCCACCCTGTCACTTGGCACGACACAGGCCGGCCGGGTGGGTGATCGCCTCATTGAGAGTCAGCGTTGGATCCGAGCGACGGTTGTTGGCGTCGTTGCCCAAGAGGCGGGTGAGGGTCAGATGTTGGCGTCAATCGAGCTCACCGAAGCGGCTCGCACTTTTGCCTCGCAACCCATCACAGTGGACGGCCGCGCCGCTCCGGTCGCGGTGCGACTGGCATCGCCTTTTGCCGGTGCGTTCGTGGTGGCGGACAGCATCGAAAACGTCGGACGGGTTCGATCGGAAATTTCGGGCCTCGGCTTTGCGTCGTCGGCGCCGGAGAACTTGATCGCTTCGGTCGAGCGGTATCTCACCGTGGTGGGCATTGTGCTCACGTCCGTGGGTTTGATCGCCCTGGCGGTGGCGGCGATCGGGATCACCAACGCCACCTTGTCTGCCGTGCGGGAACGACGGCGCGACATCGGCGTGCTCAAGGCCATCGGCGCCACCGACCGCGACATCCGTCGAATCTTCCTCGTCGAGTCCGGTTCATTGGGGGCTATTGGTGGACTGCTCGGTGCCGCGTTGGGGTACGCGGTGGCGGTCACGGTGGGCACCGTGGTGAACCGTTATCTGGTGGACCAAGGATTCGAGGCCGTCCCGGTGGCCATACCCGTCACCACCATGGTGGGTGCGGTCGTGGGCTCCACGGCGCTGGCCGTGATTGCCGGCATCCTTCCCGCCGCTCGGGCATCACGCCTCTCCGCCCGAGAAGCGATGGGGTCGTTATGAGGGTGGTGGACGCCGCACGACGAGTGGTGGTGGCAGGTCGAACCACAAGTCTGACGGTGTGTTTGGCGATGGTCCTGCTGCTCGGCATGATGGCTGGCCTCGCCACGTCGTGCACGCCGCCCGAGCCCAAGGCCAGTAACGCCGTCCCGCCGCCGGCGGTCGCGCCAGCAGTTGCGCCCATCGTGTGGGCATCGTTCGGCGCCGACGAGGGGAGTGCATCGGGGCCGGTCGAATCGTTCGAGGGACGGTGGCCGCAGCGGGTGCTTGCCGGTCTCCCGGTCACGGCAGAGATGGTGAACCTGTCGACCTCCGGCGTGTCCATCGGCGAGGGCGCCGCCGAACAACTCGCCCGGCTCGACCAGGCCGGCACCCGGCCCACGGTGGCGACGGTGTGGTTCGGGAGCAACGAGCCCGAGGGACGGTCGGCCGCCTTCACTCGATCGCTCACCTCGCTCGTCGACGAGCTCAAGAAACGGGGGGCGACCGACGTGGTGCTGATCGGCCGTCGCACCACCACCGGTCGTGGCCCGTACCGTTATGCCGACGAGGTGGAGCGAGTAGCTGCAGCAACGGGATCAGCGTTTGTGCCGGTGGATGGGCTTGGTCGCAACCCGGGCGAGCCGGCGGCCCAGCAGGCCATCGCCGACGCCGTCCTCGCGAAGCTCACTCCGTAGTCTTGGGCTGGTCACCTTGGGCTGGTCACCTGACGCCGGTAGGGTCCGACGGGTGATCGACGTCGTGTTGCCCGTCCTCAACGAGCGTGAAGCGATTGGTTGGGTGCTCGAACGGCTGCCTCCCGGGTATCGGGCCATCGTGGTCGACAACGGGTCCGACGACGGTTCGGGCGAGCTCGCTGCGGACCTCGGGGCCACGGTGGTGGTCGAGTCGATGCGTGGTTTCGGTTCGGCCTGTTGGGCTGGTCTCAACCAGGCCACGGCCGACGTCGTGGCGTTCATGGATTGCGATCGGTCGCTCGATCCGGCGGATCTTCCGACGGTGTGCGATCCCGTCGTTGCCGGGCAGGTCGACTTGGTGATGGCGGCGCGGCTGGCGGAGCGCGGGGCATGGCCGTTCCACGCCCGGGTGGCGAACCGTTTCCTTGCCTCCCGGGTGAATCGCCGTTTCGGTTGGACGATGACCGACCTCGGGCCGATGAGAGCTGCCCGCCGCGAGGCGCTGCTCGATCTTGGCCTCACTGACCGCCGTTCAGGGTGGCCGTTGGAAATGGTGCTCAAGGCCGGTGCGGCGGACTGGCGAGTGCAGGAGGTGGCGCTGCCCTATCGGCCGCGGGCCGGACGGTCGAAGGTGACCGGCACGCTGAAGGGGACCCTCCAGGCGATCAACGACATGCAAGCCCACCTGCGCAAGTAGGAAAAAGCTACCCGGAAAGCTTGGCGTTGTTCACTGCAGGTACTTTGGGCGCCGTAGTGTGAGTTGCCGCCCGATAGCAGCGGACTGCTGCGGTTGTGAGCGAGCCGGTGGCGTGTGCATGGCCGGTGCAGGCGGGTGCACCTCTCTGGAAAACGACGGTCGTGGCCGGCATCGCGGTTCCGAACTCGGGGCGGCGAACTCGGGGCGGCGAACTCGGGGTGGCGAACTCGGGGTGGGCGAACGGGATTCTCCGTGGGTGTCAGGTGCCTGGTGGGTGGCCTGGTGGGTGGCCTCGGGGTGGTCGGGGGTGGGGGCCGCGTGGTGGTTCGGGGGGGAGGGGGCCGGCGTGTTGGTTGGGGTTTCGGTGGGTGGCGTTTCGGGGGCGGGCGGGTGTGGGGGGGTGGGTGCGGTTGCGGCGGGTGAGGAGGCGGGTGGTGAGG
>JANOSD010000110.1:0-9100 GCA_031415655.1 Actinomycetes bacterium | reverse complement strand
CAAGATCACCAACGAAGAACTCGCTGCCGTCGAGACCAAGAGCCACAAATTTCACGGTGAATGGAACTACGACATCCGACCCAAACCTGAAACTACAACTAAGTAACTACGGCAATGTTATTTCGGAACGCTCCCTTAGGGCAGCGAGCGCATCTCGCGACGGAGCGCTTGCCGATCCTGCAAACCGGCATTCACCAGGCTCGCACCGATGAAAAACGGTGCACCCAGGATGAGGAAACGGTTCCCGATCGGGTAGAGAAAGGTGAGGACGATGATCGCCACCCCGGTGAAGATCACGGCGGCGCCGCCCAGGATTTTGCGGTTCGCCGCCGCTTCTTCGCGGGAAAGACCGCCCGACTGACGTACCCCCGAGGCGGAACTCGCCGGTCCGAAACTCGCACTACCGGGTGGGGCACCTCTGAATGGGGGGACCACGGCGGCGAGCGACGTCCCCGATGGAACAGATCGCGAGAAGGTCGGTTCCGTCACCGTTGGCGCGAACGCACTCCCGGCAAACGCACCCCCAGAAAGTGCGGTGAAAAGCGCGCCTGGAGCCAGTGGCCCAGCGGCCGATCCCGCACCAGACACTGCCGAAGGTTCGACATAACGGCGGGGACCCGGCGGCCCAAAAACTGGCCCGTTCGATACCGTTGGAGCCGCTTGTAGCGCCGCAAACAACGCCCCCGGAACCGGCCGTTCTCCCGCCCAATGCCCCGCCACATCAACCTCAGAATTTGCGGTGGTTGCCGGAGCGGCGGTCTCCACGAACGAGACAGCCGCCGTGGATTGACCGGAGCCCTCGGATGACCCCGCCAGCGCCGCGAAGAGCGCGCCCGGCCGCGGCGGCTGGGCCGAGGGAAACGGCGCCAACACCGCACCGTTGCTGTGGGCAAACCGACGAAAGCCGTTGGCCTGGTCGGCCGACAATGCGGTGCCACCCGAGGCGTCGGCCAGCCCGATGGCCGCACAGATGTCGAGGGCATCAATGGTTCGGAAACCGAACTCATCGGCGAGGTCGATTACTCGGACTACCGACCGGACGGTGGCGGCAGGTGAGCGGGGGATCGCAGCCGTTGGGGCGTCGGACTGCTCCGCAACCTCGCCGTCACCACCGCACCCATCCATCTCGTCAAGCCAATCCAGCTCGTCGAGCATGTCCAGGCCGTACGCCCCGCCCACCATGTCGGTTTCGTCCCCACCTTGTGCCATGAAGCCTCCCCGGCTGTCGGACGCGAGTCACCATCGCAGCGTTGCCCCCCGAGCATCGGCCAGCGCCGGCAAAACATTGAGCGGGAATTCAGATCGGCAGCACCGGGTAGCGTCGAATCGTGAGAACCGCTGATTTAACCCCCGCCGTCGCTGCCCTGCTCGCCATCCTCCGGGAACGAGGATATGAACGCCGGACGGAAGCGTTTGCGTTGTCCTCGGGAGGGATGAGTCACGACTACGTCGATTGCCGAGCCGCACTCGCTGGTGGCGATGCCCTACGCGCCGCTGCGACGGCGGTTCTCGAAGTGATCACGGCTGCCGATGTTTCCTACGTCGCGGTAGGGGGCATGACGATGGGAGCCGACCCGATCTCCCACGCGGTGGCCGTCCTCGGGGACACCCCGTGGTTCTCCGTTCGTAAGGAGGCAAAGGGACACGGCGCCGCTCGTCGGATCGAAGGAGCACAGGTTGGCGTTGGTACCCAAGTGGTGGTGGTAGACGACGTGAGCTCCACCGGCGGGGCCATCATCAAGACGCTTGACGCACTCGATGAGGTGGGGGCCGAAGTTGTCCTCGCCACCGTGTTGCTCGATCGCGGCCCGGCCGCCCGAGCGGCAATCGAGGCGCGGGGCATCCGCTACATGCCAGTGCTCACCCACGTCGAGTTCGGCATCGATCCCATCTGATCGTCGCCGACGCGCGCGCGTCCGGGTCACGAACTTCCGGCACCGGCCGACTTCCGGCACTGGCCGACCTCCCCAACTCCCGACCGTGTTGCAACCAACCCCCTCCAAGGGGTTCGGTTGCAACATGGTTTGCGGAACTGCCGACGATAGGGTGCGCCCGTGTCGCCCGTCCCCGTTGAACCAGGACGATCGCTCCCAGGACGATCGCTCCCAGGCCGGCCGCCAACGGGAGGGCGGCCAACCGCAGGGGCGCAGCCTGATGCACCCCAGGTCGTCGACGATCCCCGCCAGCGCCGAATCACCATCGCCGGGCTCGATAACCTGCGCGACATCGGTGGGTATGTTGGCGCCGACGGTCGAGCGGTGCGATGGGGCCAGGTCTACCGATCCGACGGCCTCTCCCATCTGCGGCCGGGTGGCTTGGCGGCGTTGCAAACATTGCGAATCGCCGCCGTGTTCGACCTCCGCAACGACGGCGAGCGCGCCCAACGACCCAACCCGGAACCCTTCGCAGGGCGTGGGCTGTCGATCGAACACGGCGTCGACTTCTTCGACGGGGCCGCGCTGATCTCTCGTCAGACCTACGACGACGGCGCCCAACTACTCACCGACCTCTACCTCGGAATGGTCGAGCGCGCCGGCCGGGCGACCGCTGAGGTACTCACGGGCATGACGTTGGCCGTGGCCGAAGGAGGCTCCGTGGTGTTTCACTGCGTGGCCGGCAAGGATCGGACGGGCTTCGTGGCGGCGATCCTGCTGCGAACGCTTGGGGTGGATCGTGACACCGTGCTTGACGACTACGAACTCACGCCGCCCGGCCACCTGCTCCCTCGTGACGTTGCCTTTGTGACGGAACTCCGAAACCTCGGCATGGGGTCAGATGCGATCGAAGCGTTCCTGGGCACGCCCCGTACATCGCTCGCCGCCGCGCTGGACCGAATCGACGAGGCCCACGGAGGCACCGAGGCATATCTCTCCGACGTTGGAGGGATGCCGATGCACGGGATCGAATCGTTACGTCACCTCCTGCTCGAACCGACCTGACGGGACGCCCCGATGGTCAGCCTTCGAATCGCCAAGCGATGCGGGGAAGCCGGGTGGGATCGAACCGGACGAGCAGGTCGGCGGGCGCCGAGGGACTGACATCGTCGATCAAGCCGAGGCTGGCAGCCAGCGCTCCGCACACCTCCTCGGGGGTGTCGCCGAGCGCAACCCGGTCGGCCAATGTGATGGCACCATCACGTTTCGCCAACCGAAGTCCATCGGCACCGATCACGAGGGGAACGTGGGCATACACAACCGGTGGAAGCCCGAGCATTCCCGCCACCAACACCTGCCGTCCCGTGGTCGGTAGGAGGTCGTCACCCCGAACCACCTCGCCGACACCTTGGGCGGCATCGTCGATCACGACAGCAAGGTTGTAGGCCGGCGTGCCGTCGTTACGGCGAATCACAAAGTCGTCGACCATCGAGGTGACCTCGCCGTGCAGCCGATCCACGAACGTCACCTCGGCCCCGTTGGCGCGCAATCGCAACGCCGCGGGACGCCCGCTCGCCGTTTGCCGACCTCGTTCGCTGGCCGAGATGTCGCGGCACGTGCCCGGGTAGAGCCCCAGGGGGTCGATGCCATGTGGTGCGCTCGAAGCTTCACGCACCTCGCGACGGCTGCAAAAGCACGGGTAGGTTTGGCCGCCGGCTACGAGCCCGTCAATAGCCTTTGCATAGTGGTGCAGTCGATCGCGTTGGCGAACCACTTCGCCGTCCCAGTCGAGCCCGATTGCCGTCAAGTCGTGGAGTTGCTGTGCTTCGATCTCGGGTCGCGCTGCCGTGAGGTCCAGGTCCTCGATACGTACCAGGAAGGCCGACCCGGTGGAACGAGCGAACAGCCATGCCAGCAGGGCGGTACGTAGGCTGCCAAGGTGCAACGGCCCGGTGGGGCTGGGAGCGAATCGACCGGTGGGCATGTGGTGACGATGATGGCAGGTGACGGGTCCCCCGGGATCAGGATGACGACAAGAGGTCGTTGGGTCGGGTGACAAGTGATCAACCTGCGAGTACGTTCAGACCATGTCAATAGCCATTGAGGTCGACCCCACCGGCGTCACGATCACTCCGTCCGGTATCGACGGGTTGATCTGTTTCACGAGCAAGCTGCACGTACCGCTCACTTCGATCCTGGGAGCCAGAGTGATCACGCAGAGCGAGGCCAAGGGTGAGCTCGGATGGCGGGTGGCCGGCGGTTACATGCCCAATCGTTTCGCCACCGGTTGGTTCACCATGCCGAACCAAAAGGGGCGCCGCCAGTGGTGGGCGGCCTTTCGTGATGCCGAGGTGTTGGTGATCGATACGAACCTCGAAAAGCCCGGTCGGATCGTGATGCAGACCCCGGATCGCTCGGCACTGGCGGCCAAGATCAACGAACTGATAGGCGCCCGTAGATGACGAGCCAGCGCTCCCAAGCCGCGGGGCATCCCGGCCACACGCGGGAGCACCGTGCCCGCGAGTGCGGGTTATGAACGGAACCGACACATGGTGGGCGATCTGCCCGAAGTGCGGCAAAGAACGCAACCTTGCCGACACCGGAGCGGTGCGTGTGGGCGCCCGGTCAAAAGGCAAACGGATCCTGGCTCGTTGCACCGGGTGCAACAAGCTCGTATTCGCCCGCCTCGAGCAACGAATCTGAGATCCATCGCCCTCGTCAGCCGACACCCTCCTCACCCCGACACGCTCGGTAACGATTGGTCTCCGTCAAGGTCCACCACCACCAAAGAGACCTCCACCTCGTCGCCCTCTTCGATTTTCTCGGCGTTGCGAACTGGCTTCTTTACCGGGAGCACGTAGGAGCCCGCCTTGGTGTCGGGAAACAACGACGTACTCCACGTGGTAGCACCGATCGTGACCACAACCTTCACCGAGCCGAAGCCACGTTGGCGGTGAACGGTTCGCTCCTCGATCTCATCGGCGACATCCTCGGGAAGGGTGACGAAGTGCCACGACGCCCCCTTCGTGTGCTCCCACACCCGTGATCGGAATTCGTAGGCCATCGGTCGCGACCGTACCGGTACTCGGCGGGGCATCGATCCGATGCACACCACTGCGACCCATTCAATGGGGGATGTTTCAACGGTGGTCGTTCACCAGCCGGCGGCGGTCAAGGCTGCGGTCAGGTTTCGTTTCGCCTTGTGCCGTCGACGCAGGTCACGAACTTCGGCTTCGAACGGACGCATGTCGCCGACCCGCTCAAAACAGTCGGCAGCGCGGCGGAGGTGTGCGATGGCGTCGGCGTAGCGGCTGTTGGCAGCCCCCTGAATCTCGGTCTCGGCGATCCGAAGAAACAACTCCCCCGCTACCGCCGGCTGGTCATCGGCCAACACCGCGGCGAGGGACACGACCGCAGCGGCGTGCACCGGGTACCGACGAGCGATCGCCGCGGCCTGATCAAGTTGGCTCGACCTCATCAAGGCCGACACCAACACCCCGGCCAGATTCGCTCCCCTCCCGCGCTGCCCAAAGACCCGTACGCGAGACCTGTCAATTTCTGCGTCGTCGGCAAGAGATCGTTCCAATGCCCGCACTGCATGGCCCGACCACTCGTCGGCTCCATCATGCCCGGCCACGACAAGCAGCCGGTCGAACGCCGCCATCGATGGCTCGGCCAGCAAATGCTCAAGCGCCACCGAGGCGGCCCCGTCGGTATCGCCGGTCTCGGTGAGCAGACTCATCAATGCCTTCCGCAATCGAGCGCGATCGGAGGACGATGCCGCACCGGCGATCCGCCCCCGCAACTCGTCGGCGGCGTCATCCGAGCGGCCCACTCGCATCAACCATGCAACCAAGTCATCAACGTCCACTGGCCCCAACCGGGGGTCCCGGCGCGCCAACAACTCCTTCGCGCTATCGCCATCGAGTTCGGCGAGAGCGATGTACTCCTCCCGAAGTCGGGCGAGCACCGGAATCCAAACGACATCGACATCCGGGTCGGCCGGCAGCATCTCCCGGTAGGAGTCGAGCAGGCGTTCGTACTCGGCGCGGCCTTCGACCCCGAGGAGATCGGAGTAGCCCCCCACCGGCGCGGCGAATGGTCCGGCGGCAACTTCCATCGCCAGGGTGAAAAGCCTTCCCGCCAGAACGGACGGAGCGAGCGGCGGGTCGATGGTTCGACACGCCGCGCCGTGCGCCAAAACCAGCGATACCAGCGCGGCCCGAATGGCCCCACGTTCATCGACCACGACTGGCTGCCGGTGCGCCCCACCGTCAACGAGCACGTCACCAACACGTTGGTACGCCACGGCCGCGAGGTCCGCCAGCTCGGCGGCAGAGGCAGGGTCCGCGCGCAGCGTGACACCGAAGGCGTCGATCCAAACCGTCAACTCTTGGGCCCAAGTCCACAGGCGTTCGGCCGTGGCGCTCGATACCTCCGGTTGCCCTTCCGAGTCATCGTCGTCGTCATCGTCGTCGTCATCGTCGTCGTCAAAGTGGCCATCAAAGTCGGCATCGTCGCCATACACGTCGAAGTCGTCGTCATCGTCATTGGGGTGCGTGTTGCCGCCCCCGATCGACGTTGACCGGGCGTCGCCGGGAGGAACGACCGTGACGAGCGAGCCAACCAATTCGTCGAGCTCTCCCCACAGCTCGCTCACGCTCAGCGGCCCCGCGTTACGCCGCACCGATCTGGCATGTTGACGGGCCTGCGCTTGGATCCGAAAACCAACGTCGGGCGCCTCCTCCAGCGCGCCCAGCAGCAGGGCTTCGAGCTCTCCTCGATCCAACGATGCCAGATACGCAACGAGTTCGTCCGAGGACCGCTGGACGTCGCGAACACTCCCCCGTTCCGTGACGGCAGGCACAACGGACTCGGCCGATTGACGTGACTGGGCCGATTGATGTGACTGGGCCGACTGATGTGACCGGGCCGACTGATAAAAGGCGGCGGGTTCGTCGGGGTTCGGATGGTCGATTACCGCCAGCGCCACGGCCACACAATGTTTGCAGAAGTCGCCGCCGCCGCCCATCGGGCAATTGCACGAATAGCCGGGTTCGCCCTGAAGATCGAGATGGATCCAAACCTCATAGATGTGTGTCCCTTCGACGATGGCCGTTGCCTCGTCGTCTTCGGGCGTGACGTCGAGGTCTTGCACCCGGTCGGACAGGTAGTAGTCCTCACCTCGTTGAAACGAACGGCTACCGGCGAACGCCATCACCAGATCGCGGGTGAACACCGTCCACAACGACGGTGGCAGGGGGGGAGCGGGCTTCGCCATCGACTTCCGGCCGCGGCCGCGGGATCGCTCCTGGGAGGCCAACGAGAACGGAGTCGCTCCTCGGGCGGCGTCCATCGACGCCTGCATCGCCCGCAGGCGCGAAATCGCATCCTGCTTCGACTCCCCTTTCGGATCCTGGCTCGGCACCATGCAATCCCACTTGCTCCGCCCACGCCGCGCAACTTGAGACTCGAAACGTCAGCCGAGGGTGGCCCACAACTCCCGACGCGAGGGTTGTGGATCGACCAACGTTGTCGTGGTGGTGTTCAGCTCAAGGGTGGATCGTCGATCGGTGGTGTAGGCCGGCCATTCGCCGACGACCGGGTTCGATGGATCACCCGTGCGAGCGAAGGCCACCCACGATTCCTGGACGGCATCGACCAACGATTGGGGGGCATTGCCGCCGAGCAGCATGGCCAGACCCGGCGAGGTGACGTCGCCGAACACAAACGGCACGTCGATAGCGTGGCACGCACCGAACATCGGCCCGGCCCAGGTGAAGAGATAGTTGAAAACGGGCGAGCCGTTGGCAAGGAGCGCTTCACTGAGTCGGTGCATTGGATTGCGGAACACCATGTCGGTCACGGCGTTTCCGAAGATCTCTTTGGGTGACTTGCCGGGCAGGTCGTGGCGGTAGACCTCGACTGCGGCGACGCCATTGGTGAACACTTTCGACAGCCGTTGCTCCAACACGTCGTCGTCAACGTCGGCGGCATCGAGGAAAGCGAAGAGGTTCCATTCGTCGAGGCAGGTGCCGGTGAGGACCGGGATACCCGCCGCCGAGCCTCGAACCACGGAGTCGATGGCCGGCTCGGTGAGCACCACCCCATCAACCACCGGCTGGAACGGCAACCGCAACTGCGATCCGGCACCGATTTGACCATCCACGTCGCCAAAGAACCGCATGGTGAATGCCTGCTGAGCGTTGACGATGTCGGCCGCCGAAAGGGCGCAAAGTTCGTCGACGGTATCGACCCCGCAAGCCACCATGAACTGATTCGTGATTTCTTCGGCGTGACCGGCCGGCGACACGTTATGACACGCCCCACTTTGCGGGATCGCCTTGTGGTAGAGGCCGCGGGCCGCCGGCGCGGCAAGCAGGGTGCCGACACTCATTCCGCCTGCGCTTTCACCGAAAATCGTGACGTTGCCCGGGTCACCACCAAAGCCGGCAATGTTGTCGCGGACCCATTCCAGGGCAGCTACCTGATCGAGGATGCCCAAGTTCCCACTTCCCGCAAGTGAAGAATCGAGGTGATCGAGGTACAGGAATCCGAGCGCACCGAGGCGGTAGTTGATCGACACCACAACGACGTCGCCGCGTTGCACAAGCGACGTTCCGTCGTAGCCTGCGCCGGACCCCGACCCGAGCACAAACGCTCCACCGTGGATCCACACCATCACGGGTCGGGCCGCACTATCAATCGCTGGGGTGAACACGTTGAGGAACAAACACGCCTCGTCCTGTGGCTCCGGATCGGTGCCGAGCATCATGGCCATGAAGTCGACCTGGGGGGCGATCGGACCCGGGGTGGTGGCGTCTCGAACGTCGGCCCACGGCTCATGGGGAACCGGGGGACGGAAACGCAAAGAGCCCACTGGTGGCGCGGCGAACGGTATTCCGGCGAAGTGCATTGCTCCATCGCCGACGAGCCCCCGCACGGGACCGCTGGTGGTGATGGCGTCGACGGTGGTGCGTTCTGACATGGATCCCCCTCGGAAACTGATCCGCGGGCCGGTGCCCTGTGAATCAATGCGCAGCGTACCGATCACCAAACGCGAGAGCCCAAGCAGCGGTGGCGAGCGGATTGTCCAAGCCCAAGCAGCGGTGGCGAGCGGATTGTCCAAGCCCAAGCAGCGGTGGCGAGCGGATTGTCCAAGCCCGAGCGGCGGTGGCGAGCGGATTGTCCAAGCCCGAGCGGCGGTGGCGAGCGGATTGTCCAAG
>JANOSD010000109.1:0-16780 GCA_031415655.1 Actinomycetes bacterium | reverse complement strand
TCCCATCACCAGCCTCCACTGACGCTCATTCAAGTGCGGCCACAACGCGCCGAGCTTCGCAGCGATCACTTCTTCGTCCGACGTCACCCGACCAGACTATCAACCCACCTCAAATGGAAACGTTATTTCGGAACGATTCCTTAGCTGGAGATTTCGGAGGCGCTTCGAGTGCGCTCGATCGCCACCCAGACCTCGGGCCGAACGCCGGAGATGCCACCGTTGATGAAATCGGCGAGGAAGTTCACGAGTGTGGCCCGCTCCCAGGTGGGGTCCGTGAGTCGGAGCTGGATGATCCGATCGGTCATGGTGAAGAACAGCATGGCGAGTAGGTCGGCGGCAGCGTCGATGGGTTTTCCTGCCGCCTTGGACTCGCGGCGGTAGTTGTCAGAAATCACGCCCACCAATCGGTCGCGCAGGGTGCGTGCGCCTCGGGGGTCGTCCTCGGGCCACGACGACCCGGCGCGGGCGAGCAGTCGGAAGGTCTGCGGGTTTTCCTCGGCGTAGGCGAGTGCGGCATCGACGCGATGAAGCGTCCGGTCGCGCCGTGGCAAGTCGAGGGACTCGGCGTTGACGATTCGGAAAAGGGCGCTAAGGGCGTCGGCCTCCCGGTTGACGGCGGCACGGAAAAGATCGTCCTTGGAGCCGAATAACTCGTAGATCGCCGGCTTGCGTACGCCGGCCGCCAACGCGATCTCGTCGATGGTCGCGCGGGCGAGGCCGACTTCGGCGAACCGCGAAACGGCAGCATCAAGAACCACGATCCGGCGCACGTTCTCGGGATACTTGGGCGGACGTCCGGGGCCTCGAATCACCACCTGAACCCGCATTTTCGAACGAGCTGGTCCGTCACGCAAACAATCTAACCATGCCCGCGACGAAACCCCTTGACCAATACCGAACCTACCAGTACGTTAACTCTATGACCACTACCGTTCCGGAAGTCCACGGCCGTATCAACGATCTCGACAGTCATCTCCAAGTCCCGGTCTCGAAATGGGCCGAGGTCTTCGGCGAGGCCACCGCTCGGTTCGGAACCCAGTTCGCCGGGCACCCGTTCTTCGACGAGACCAACGAGCCCGAACGCACGGCCGAATCGGTGTGGAAGACCAAAGGCTCGGCTGCGCCCGGCTCGTCTACCCCTATGGGGCGGCTGGCGACCATGGATGTCATGGGCATCGATCGTCAACTCATCTTCCCTCAGGTGGTGGTGGCGTTGCCGGCGTGGTCTGATCACCCGAAGGCCCCGTTGGTGCTGCGCGAATACAACGACGCCGTGCTGCGATGGACGAAGGAGGGAGACAACCGTCTCCGACCCACCGCCTTGCTGAACCTCACCACCATCGAGGGAGCGATTGCCGAGGCCGAGCGGGTCGTGGCTGGCGGTGCACGGGCGGTCTTCATTCAGGACGGGATCGCGCCGGGGGGCTATTCCCCGGCAGCCCCGGAGGTCGATCCTTTGTGGGCGCTGTTGGCCGAGGCCGGCGTCCCCGTGACGTTGCACATCGGCGGCCAGGACGGGTTCTCTGCGAGCACGGTATGGAGCGAGACCGACCTCCTCCGACCGGGCAGCTTCTCGAGCGGCGAACCGGTCGGCCCGCACATGCTGGCCACGATGCACCTGTCGCCGCAGAACTACCTGGCATCGATGCTCTTTGGCGGTGTGTTCGAACGGCATCCCAAACTCCGGATGGGTGTGATCGAACTGGGAGCGATGTGGGTCGGGCCGTTCGTTGACCTGCTCGAGGACCGCTTCGAGCTCTCGCGCCGGCTCCGTGACTCGTCGACACGACGCCCGTCCGAGATCTTCGTTGACCAGATCCGCGTCACCCCATTCTTTTGGGAGCCGACGGCACGCCAGATCGAGCGTTACGGGATGCCCGAGATCTACGCGTTCTCCACCGATTTCCCCCACCCCGAAGGCGGCACCGACCCAATCGGACGCATGGCGGCCGATATCAAACCCCTCGGCGCAGACGCCGTTGAGGCGTTCTTCGTCCGGAACGCCGAACTGCTCCTGCCCAACTGATCCTGAAAGGCTGATCCACCCGCATACGGGAATCGGATGCCGGCCACGATCGGTCGAACGGCGTCCGGCTCGGCGGTAGCGTTGGTTTGATGACCGACGCCCGCACCTCTTCGCCGACGCTCGATATTGACAAGTTCCAGGCGGACGCCCGTAACTGGCTCGCTCACAACGCCGGTGACGCGCCGAAGGACTACGGCCCGATCTGCCCGCCGGACCTCATCGTCGAGGGGCTGGCGTGGCAGCGCCGGCTGTACGACGCCGGCTATTCCGGGGTCCACTGGCCGACCCGCTACGGGGGCGGCGGCCTGACCCCGGAGCACAACGCCGTGTTCCTCCTTGAGTGCGCCATTGCCGGGGTTCCGCCGGTGCTCAACATGGTGGGCCTCGTCCTCGCCGCCGGATCGATTCTGCTGTTCGGAACCGACGAGCAGAAGCAGGAGCACTTGCACGCCACGCTGCGAGCGGAAGAGGTGTGGTGTCAGCTTTTCAGCGAGCCCGGGGCGGGAAGTGATCTCGCCGGGCTCACCACCCGGGCCGATCGCCACGGCGACCACTTCGTGGTGAATGGACAGAAGGTGTGGTGTAGCGGTGCCCGTTACAGCAACTGGGGAATCCTCATGGCCCGCACCGAACCGAAGGTCGCCAAACACCAGGGCATCTCTTTTTTTCTTTGCCCGATGGACCTCCCCGGCATCGAGGTGCGCCCGCTGAAACAAATGACCGGGGAGGCGGAGTTCGACGAGGTGTTCTTCACCGATGTCCGGCTGTCTGCAGCGCATCTCGTGGGCCCGTTGCACGGTGGCTGGGGTGTCGGCATGGCGGTGCTCACGAACGAGCGGGGCCATATCGGCACCAGCGTGATTGGCCTCGAGCGCCGGTTGGAATCAATGGCCGGCGTCGCATCCGGCCTTGAGCTCGGAGCGTTGGAACGGCAACGGCTTGCCGCCCAATTGATCCGGGGGATGTCGCTCAAAGCGATGGCACAGCGCCAGGGTCCGATCGCGTCGACGGCGGCATCGTTGATGAAGCTGGGCATCACCGAGATGATGTTCGACGTCGCAATGCTACGAGGCGACGTGACCGGGGCTGCGGCCATGTTGATGGGGCCCGAGGCCACCGGAATGATCGCGGCCCCCGGCGGCCGCATCGCCGGCGGTACCAGTCAGGTGCAACGCAACATCATCGGCGAACGGCTCCTTGGCTTGCCCCGTGAACCCAAGGCGAACCCGTAGCTAGGGTGGTGCGGTGCGTACCGAAACCGACGTGGCCGCCCCGACATACATCGAGGGAGGACCCCGGCCATGAGTTCGGTCATGAGCTCGGTCATGAGCTCGGTCACGGGCAGACGTCGGCAGGTGTTGGTGGGGTCGTCGATGCTGGCCGGCGCTGCCCTCATCGGTCGGCATGTCGCCAAACGCCGGCCGGCGATTCGTCGTGTCGCCGAAGATCTGCGGAACCCGGTGCTCTACTTTCCGTTTGACGTGCGCGGCTCGGGATCGTTGCTGGTCGGCCGGAAGTTCGGCCGGTTTCTCGCGACGAAGGTCGCTCCGGGAATCGAGGTCTCGGACTGCACCGTGCCCGGGTCGGCCGGCGCACCCAGCACCCGAGTCGTGCTCTATGAGCGGCCTGATCGGAAACGACCGTGCGGGGCGCTGCTCTGGATTCACGGCGGCGGGATGGTCATGGGCGCCCCCGACGGATCGCACGATTGGTGCAGCGCGCTGGCGGACCAGCTCGGCATCTTCGTTGCCAGCGTCGACTACCGGCTGGCCCCCGAGCACCCCTTTCCCGCCGGGCTCACCGATTGCCACACGGCGCTTACCTGGCTTCACGAGCAGGCGGCAGACCTCGGTATCGATACCGACCGCATAGCGGTGGGTGGTGCCAGTGCCGGGGGCGGTCTCGCGGCGGCGGTCTGCCAGCTCAACCGTGACCTTTCTGGTCCGCCGATCTGCTTCCAGCTCCTCAATTACCCGATGCTGGACGACCGCAGCGTGCTTCGTACCGACCACCAAGGTCGCGGCGCGTTCATTTGGACGCCGGCCTCCAACCGGTTCGGGTGGTCGGCCTACCTCGGGCATGCCCACTCCCCCGCCGAGGCACCGATGCACGCCGCGCCGTCGCGCACCACCGATCTTTCTGGCTTGCCGCCGGCGTGGATCGGCGTGGGCGATCTCGACCTTTTCTACGATGAAGATGTCGACTACGCCAACCGTCTCAACTCCGCCGGAGTTCCGTGCGATCTGCACCTTGAGTCGGCCATGTACCACGGTGCCGACGTGCTCATGTCAAGCAACCCTCGCATGCGGGCCTATGTCCAGCGGATGACTGACGCGCTCAGCGTCGCCATCGGCTGAGTCTTCACGCCGACGCGGTCTCGACGCGACGGAGCAGATCGAGACTCGCAGCCTGGATCTGTTTTGGGACTTCTTCTCTCGTGTTGACGGTATGCCGTCTCCGGTTTGGGAGCCCGTAGTCGCCGAACAAGGAATGGATCCCCCCCCCGCAATCGCCCGCAATCGCCAGGTCACCGGTATCGCTCGGCAACTTGGGCTTGGCTGCATCGATCTTGGCCGGCGTGGCGAGCCGGTCGTTGGACCCGGAGATGGAGGTGACGGGCAGTCCGGACCGGTCGGTGATGCTCCCGTTTGGGTATGTGGGTGTGAGGGTCGACCTTGGCTCCGGGTAGAAAATCATGCCGGGTTGTGCGAGCGGCACCGGCCGGGCGAAGTCCGATCCGGATGGCAAAGTCGGTGACCAAGACTGCGCTCCGCAGTGCTGAGGGATATAGGTCGACCTTGGTGCGCGTGAGCCACTTGACACAAGCGTGGCCCATCCAGCCACGACGAGAGCGCCAATGCAGAACCGTGAGGTGCCAGTGCGACGAGATGGTGGTCGGGGACCCATCTCCCGCGAACGGGCCGGCTGGCACAACAGCGACACGGTGAGCATCGCAAGCCCCCCGATCACCATTGGAACCCACCTGTCGTAGTACGGCGTGTTGGGTACCCCACACGCCGACACCGCTATGAATTTGCTGTCGATCTGATCATCGACGAAGACGCTTGGTCGGTTGAAGCCAACCCCATAGATGACCCAACTCAGGCCGTGCAGGCTGACAGCAGGCGACCTCAGTGCCCGCCACGATGGGCCCCTTCGTGCCGCCAACGCTGCGAATGCTGCTGCGAACGCTGCGGCGATGGCACAGACTGCCATCAGCAGCAGCCGGGCTACGGAGTCTTCTCGAGACGAACTGATAGGCGTCGCCATGAGGGCGGCCTGCACGTTGGTCGCGACAAGACTCCAGACGAGGGCCACGACCAGTACCGAAGCCAACAACCAGACGAAGACCCGACGGATCTTCGAGGTGCCCCGCACGGAGAGGCCGAGCGTAAGCAACGCTGCGAAGCCGGCGACCCCGGCGGCGATCGCAGCACTGATCGCGGGGTACGCCCTAAGCAAACCACTCGGGACCTGTTCGGAAATGATGATGAGGCAACCGACGAATGTGGTGGCCGCCGCCGCCGCCGCACAGACGTACGTGGAAGAGCGCCATCCCGGGGACCGAAAGCCCACAAGCGAAGGATTGCTGGGAGCCATGATCTCTTTATGCAGAGTTCGACACCGACGTTACCGATTGAGGGCAACGCACCTGCCCGTACCCATCCGAAGTCGGGGGTCGCTCGCTGTGCTGCCGGAGGTTGCGTCTGCGGCACGACATCCCCCGGGTGTGCGAGATACAACTGCCCGTGGCACCGATGAGCGTGGATCGGTGAGATGCCGACACCTTGGCGGTCCGAGCGGCCTTCGCAAGCACCGATTGCAACCAGCAGTTGACCGACGCTCCGACGCTCGGAGCGCACTCGTCGGCTGATTCTTCACGGCGAAGTAGTGTCGAAACAGATGGTTTGCGTCGCCGCACCGGAGTCGGTGTGATCACCTCGAACCCGAAAAGGGCAGGCATGACTGGTATCCCCGTAACCCCGAACTTCGCCGACGGGCCATTGGCGGGCAGCACCCTGGCGGCCGAAGCACTGGCGTGGTGCGATCGGCTTTGGGACGAGGAGCGGGGATTGCCGTGGGCACCCGCCGGTCATGAGTCGTTCACGGGCAAGGGTGCGCTCCATTTGATCCCGCAAGCGGGCTGGTATGCCGTGGGCCTGCTTGTACGGGGTGCCGACGGCGACCACGACCGGGCGATGCGCATCGTCGACAACATCTGTGATCTTCAGTACAACGAGCCGGGGACGGACTGGCACGGGACCTACCCGATCATGGCCGAGACGCCCCACCCCCCGGCCGATGCATCGATGTGGGCCCACTACGACCCCAACTGGCGTCAGTTTCTCGGGCTGAGTTGGGTGTTGATGCTCGCCCGTTTCGCCAATGTGCTCCCTTCGGCCACGGCCGACCGCCTGGTGCAGGCCGTGCGACTCGGCGTGGAAGGCGAGCCTCCGTCGCGGTGCCCCGCCACCTACACCAACATCGCCCTCAAGCGGGCGGCCTTTGAGTCCATCGCCGGTGGCCTACTGGACGAACCGACTTGGGTGTTGCGCGCTGAAGCGCTTACCGAGGAGGTGGTAGCTCTCCATGACCTCCATGGAGCATTCGAAGAGTTCAACTCCCCCACCTACGCCGGCGTCGACTTTTTTGCGTTGTCGATCGCCCGTCAGCTGTCGCCCTCAGCGGCGATCCGTGGCGCGGCGGAGCACCTCGAGGCTTCGCTCTGGCGCACGATCGCCGATCTCTACCACCCAACGCTGCGAAACCTGGCTGCCCCCTGGACGCGAACGTACGGGATGGACATGAACTCCTACGTGGCCAAGGCGATGTTCGCGTTGCAACTCATTGCCGAGGATGTGGCGCCTTCCCCCGGATTCGCCGACGACGTAGCCCACGGCCACGACTGGTTCGCCGCCCCCATCTGTTCGCTGGTTGGAACGATGGCACCCGACGACGCCGTCGTCGCGCTGCGCACGATCGGAGGCCTGGTGGATCAGCGCATCTCCGACCGGCGTTCGGCCACGGCGTGGTTGGGGGAACGAGTGATGATGGGCGCAGAAACTTGTCGGGCCGACCTGTCGTGGTGGGACCAGTACATCGCGGCGGCGATGCACTGGGAGACATCGTCGCGGGGGATCGGATGGCTGTCGGTCCGCATGCCGGGGCGATCCGCCGCCACTGCCGGCGAGGGCTATCTCGACGTTCCCGCCGGCGGCGCCACCAAAGGGGCGGTTGTGGTGGTCGGCGGTTGTGGTGAGGTGACCGCCCCGACCGGACGAAACTGGTCGCTCCCCGGTCTTGATGTGGTGGTGTCGACCACCCTCGAGCAGGCCGGACCGGGGCCATTCGGCGGCACGTGTTTTGTTGCCCCTGCGGGAGCCGACGTGCGCTTCGAACTGGCGTGAACATTCTCCAACCGAAACGACCACAAGGCCGGGTCCCGGTCGCACGGAGATCCGACCTATGGAGACGTCACCGTCGAGGCCGAGGCCGCGGCTTGCTGCTGGCGAGCTGACGTTCGAGACTGTCGAGGATGAGGTCGAGCCCGAACTCGAACTCGTTGGCGTAGCTGTAGTCCTGTCCCAGTAGTTGGTCGGTGATCATCTCGACCATGTGCGGGTACTCCTCGGCGGGTATCAGGTGCTGAATCTCAGCAACGAACTCCTCGACGCTCTCGTTGGCATCGAGGGGAAGATTGAGCTCAGTGAGCACGAAGCCGTAGACATAGGCGTCGATCGCCGAGAATGCGTGCGATGCCAGCACGACGGAAAACCCGTTGTTTCGAAGGCACCCGAGCACCGCGTCGTGGTGCCGGAGCAACGCCGGACCGGGCCACCGTCGCGACTCGATGAGGCTCAATGCCCACGGGTGCTGCGACAAGACGAGACGGGCTGACGCCGCACGATCGGCCATTGCCGGTCGCCAGGGGTCCTGCGGTTCAGGGAGTTCGATTTGGGTGAAAATCCAGTTGGCCAAGCCGTCGAGCAACGTTTTCTTGCTGGCGACGTGGTGGTAGAGAGACATGGCTTCGACCCCGAGCTCCTTGCCCACGTTCCGCATGCTCACGTGCGCCATCCCACCTCGGTCGGCGACCCGAACGGCCATGTCGATGATGCGGTCGTGGGTGAGTGCGGGACGGCGGGGCATGGGCACGGGTACAGGCATGGGCATCGGCATGGTCTCTGAACGGGTTGCGAACTTACGCATGTAAGGCTACGGTGACCCTCAAGCTTACGACTGTAAGGAGCAGACGATGAAGGCAGCGGTCATCGAGAACTACGGGGCCCCGGAAGTCGTCCACATCGCTGATGTCCCGCGTCCGCAGGCGCGTGCCGGGGAGGTGGTGGTGCGTGTCGCCGCCGTGGCAGTGACCTCGGCCGACTCGCGCATCCGGGGGGCGCGGTTCCCGGCCGGGTTCGGGTTGTTTGCCCGCCTGGCGTTCGGTCTCTCTCGGCCGCGACGGCCGATCCTTGGCGGTTGCTTTTCCGGGGTGGTCGAGTCCGTTGGGTCACGCGTCACGGGCTTCACGCCGGGCGAGGAGGTATGCGGCATGACCGGGATCAAGTTGGGCGCACACGCGGAGTACCTCACCGTGCCGACCAAGAAACTCGCCCGTAAGCCATCTGAGGTCAGTCACGAGGATGCCGCCGGCGTGCTGTTCGGCGGCACAACCGCATTGTTCTTCTTGCGGGACAAGGCATCGGTGGGTCCGGGCATGTCCGTGCTCGTCAACGGGGCGTCCGGTGCAATAGGCACGAACGCGGTGCAGCTGGCCAAACACTTCGGCGCAACGGTCACGGGAGTAACGAGTGCGGCGAACTCCGTCCTCGTGACCCACCTTGGCGCCGACCACATCATCGACTACCGCTCCGATGATCTCAACGCCGATGACCTCACGATCGTCGAACGATTCGACGTGGTGCTGGACACCGTAGGCAATCTGTCGATCCGTTCGGGTCGACGTCTGATACGCGCGCAAGGGGTGCTGCTGCTCGCTGTTGCCAGCTTGGGAGACACGATCCGAGCGCACGGCAACGTCCGCGCCGGAACTTCGCCCGAACGGGTAGAGGACTTCGACTTCTTGCTTCGGCTCGTGGCCGCCGGCGAACTCACCGTCGTGCACGACCAGGCCTACGAATTGGCCGACATCGCCGACGCCCACTGCCGCGTCGACAGCGGCCACAAAATCGGCAACGTCATCGTGCGGCCGTAGGAGACGGGTACGGGTCGACCCCTATTGCTGGGCGAGCAGGGCGGCGAGAACTGCATCCTCTTCGTCGTTTGTGATCTGACCTGATACGTCGAGTGTCACCTCGTCGATGTGGGCGGTGCAGTCGAAGCGACCGGACCAACGTCTGGGGTCGACGGCGCCGGCGGAGTCGTAGCCACAGGTCATCCCGTAGAGGCCAAAGAGCACCATCACCGAATACGGCAACTCCGTCACCGCCACGAGCGCATCGTCTACGTAGAGCTTGGACCTGGCCGGAACACCCTGGCCGGCGAACATATCGGTGGCACTACCCGTCGGCTCGAATTCGTAACGCAACTGGTGACGTCCGGGTGGCATGGGGTGGGGGGGAGCTACGGGTGAACCATCGAAGGCCGACGTAGTTGTGGACGTGATGGAGGTGGCCATCGAGAAGGTAGAGGGCGAACACCTCTCGGCGGTTGCCTTGACCGAGGAGTACGCCTTCGACCGGGCCGCTCTCGGGTATCACGACGTTTGCGGTGATGGTGTGTGGCGCCCCGGTCACCCGTGGGGTGTTGGTGAAGGGCAGGGGTGCGGCTCCGGGAAGGAACACGAACCTTTTCCGGCTGTCGCCGACGCGGGCCGCCGTCCGGACCACGAGCGCTCGGCCAACCCCGCTATGGGCAGCACGCCGAAACGTTCAGCCTCGTCGTACCAAAGCTCGATCATCTCGGAAAGGCGGTCGGGTTCCGATGACGACAGGTTGATGCGCTCGGACGGGCACACCGCCCGCCATCCCTCTCGGTAGATCGACCGATGGCCATTCATCTCGAAGTACTGGGTGCGCACCTCGCCGCCGCGGCGCATACCCGCCGGCCAGGAGATCACGCACGGCTCGGTCACCCCTCCCCGGTGGGTCTCTCGCTTCCAGCGTCGGAAGGGCGTGTTCCCGGCCCAGGTCCAGCCCCAGGCGTAATGCGGGAAGGTCTCGACACCGCCCCACTGGTCATAGCGGGCCAAATTGTCCTCGATTGTTTCGGGCACGAGGTTGCAGAACAACGCCTCGTTGAACGTGCCGTCGGGGCCACCCTCGGCGTTGGCCATTGTCCGATATGGCGATCACGATGGTGTTGTCGAGTTCGTCGAGTTTCTCGATGAAGTCGAGTACGCGGCCGAAGTGGTGGTCGGTCTGGGTGAGGAATCCGGCGTACACGTTCATCTGACGGACGCACATGCGTTTGGCGTCAGGGCTCAAGGTGTCCCACGCGACCACGTCGGGGTCACGCGCACTCAACACCGTGTGCGGGGGCACGATGCCTTCAGTGATCTGTTCGGCCAACACCCGTTCTCGGTAGGCATCCCGACCACTCTGCCGGGGCGGCCAGATGCCATTTGCCGACGGCGAACGTGATGTATCCGCGCTTGGCGGAGCGTGGCGGGCAGGACCGCGTACTTCGGGTCGGTTGTCGAATTGTGGTGCGGGTAGCCGAGGGAAAGCTCGCTGAGCGATGCCATACCAACCGTGTGGTGGTTGCGACCGGTAAGCAAGCAGGCCCGAGTGGGTGAGCACAATGGCGTGGCGTGGAAGTTGGAGTAGCGAAGCCCCCTCGACGACATTGCGTGGAGGGCGGGCATGCCGCACCTGCCACCGAACGGTGAGAGTTGGGCGAAACGTGCGTCGTCGAGCGCGAAAACCACCACGTTGGGTGCACCTGCGGGCGCCCGTGGAATAGCCGGCCAGGCCGGGACGGACTCCTCGACGGTTCGGCCGACGACCCCCGGAAACGGCGTGCCGGGCCCATACTCCACGGGTTTGGGCATCGGTCATCCTTCGGTCGGCGGGAGGAGGCAGCCACCTTGGACAACTCCGCAATGAGGAGTGCAACTAAGTCCGGCCCCAAAGGGGGTCAAACGCCGCACGGCCCAGCGCGGGGCCACTCGGGCCATGCTCTTCGACGAGACGGTCAGGGAGTTCAAACAGCGCGGCTTCGCCGCCACCGAGATAGCGGTGATCACCGAAAGTGTCGGAGTCTCTCGTGGCACGTTCTACGTGCACTTCACCGACAAGGACGAAGTCCTGCGCCAGTTGTTTCTGATTGAGGAGGGCCGTATCGCCGCCGCGGCGCTCATCGTCAGCGATCGGGGTGTCCCGCTCGACGAGGTGTTCGGCGCCGTGGTCGATGCCGTCCAGTCGGCTGAGCGCCGTCTCGGCTGCCGGCTGGTACGCGACCTGTGTGCAGTCCTATTCCGACCGGATTTCGCACAGCATCAGGACGTTGGAAATCACCCGCTAGGGCTCATGCTCATCGGCGCGATCGCCGACCGCCTGCCGGACATCGATCCGGTCGACTTGGCCATGGTGTTCCTTACCGGACTGTTCGGTCTGTTGGCCACCGACGACGCTCCAACGGCTGCCCGCCGTCGTCGACTCGTCGTCCTTGTCGAGTTCGTCTCGACGGAAGTGACCGCCCCATGACACCTCACAAGTCCCCCACTTTGGTGCGCACCGGGATACCGCCAGAACTTGGGGGAATGCCGAGATGACGACGCAACAGGCAATCGAGGTTGGGGAGAGGCTTCGGCCGCCGCTGGTGAAGTCCTTGCCGATCGTCGGACCGGTGCGTCCCTTTGTCGGCGATGTGCTCCCCCACCTCACACAGTCACGCGCAACCTATGGGGATGCGTTCCGACTCCGCATTGTGAATATCGAGATGACCTGCCTTTGCTGGCCGGACGAGATCGCCCTGCTGCAACGCGACAGTTGCCTGCGAACGAGTACATCGATGCACGTGCTCGACGCCGAGATGCAGAGCCGCCTGCCCAGCATGTTCGACGGTCCCCACCACCAGATGTTCCGCAAGGCCCATCACCAGTTCATGAACCACAGCCTTGAGTCAACTCGTCGCGAAGACATCCAAGGCTGGCTCGACGAACACACGACAGCGTGGCAACCCGGCGTTCAGTTGGACGTGCTCCACGAGGCCCAGACACAAACGGTCGACGTCCTGTCGCATCTTCTCAACGGTGAGCCGTTTCCCTTCAAGAAGAGAGAATTGGCGCAGGTGGTGCACACGCTGATCTGGTCCACATTCGGCCACGCGCCGAAGTGGATTCTGCGCAACCCCTCGTACCGGTCCGCGCAGAAGCGCATGCGTTCACACCTGTTGGAGTTGGTCGCGAAGATCCGCGCCAACCCCGACCATGCCGCGGCCACGCTCGTGGGCCACTACCTCGACTTCCCAGCTCCGGCGGAACTCGGAGGCTGGGAGGACAGCGATCTCGTCGCCGTGCCGTACGGCGCCTACTTGGCCGGATTCGACACCGTGGCGTCAGCCGCTTCGTTCCTGCTCTATCGGCTGCTCACCCACCCGATCGCCCTCGCGCAGGTCCGCCTAGAGTTCGAGGGTCTGGCGCACAGGTCCTCCGGGCCAGTCGACCCGGCTGCCCAGAAGTACCTACGTGCGGCATTCCTCGAGACCGTTCGGTTGAACCCCCCGGGGGCGGCGGTCCTTCGATTCGCGGAGCGGGATTTCGAGTTCGCCGGCTACTCGATTCGCAAGGATGACGAGATCCTTGTGGTCATCGCCAGCGACCACCTCAACCCGGAGTTGTTTCCGAGTCCGTTCGACTTCGACCCAAGCCGCTTCCTTGCTCCCGACGCCGGCGAGTTGAAACGACGGGTATTGCCATTCGGAAGCGGTGCCCATCGGTGCACCGGGGCGGCACTCGGCGAGTTGATCGCCGTCGAGATGGTGTCGAACTCGGTCAACCGGTTCGAATTGCAGGTCGAAACCGGCCGTCGAGGAGTGACCGCCGTGGCGCGGCCCTACACGCAGCCGAAAGGTCTACGCGTGCGCGTGATCGCCCGCCGCTCCCCCGAGGCTGCGACCACCCACCCGACCTAACGACCGGCGCGGCGTCAAGGCGCCAGGTCAAGGCGCCAGGTCAAGGCGCCACGTCGGTAGTAGCTCTGGCGGGTCGAACGACGCAGGGTCGGTGAGCACGGTGAGGACGAAGTCGTGGTCGAGCCGCCAGAAACCCCGGTACCCGGCGTGGTGGCGGCAGGGCCGCGACGAGCGCCGGGAGTTGGCGCCCGTGCGACGGCACTTCCTCGATGTTTGGACGGCGGCGACCCGGATGTGCGACGCGACCGAGATCACCGCCGTTACTGAGCCGCTCGCCCGTTCCTCGGTAACTACGGCCGCTGGAGCGGGGTTCTCTCCGAGATTGCACCACGGACGCGGTCGGTCGACGAGTGGTGACACCGGGTCAGTTTGCTTCGAGCTGAACGCACCGCAAGATCCAGTACGAGTTGTAAGTACGCGGCGGCGCGCACTGAGGGTGGCGGATGTCCGCGGCTTGCCACCCAAACGTGGTCTCGAGCAGCCAAACCCGGCCGTTCCAAGGTGCGTCACCGACCTTCAGCACCAGAAGCTGGTCCCGACCGAGATCGCCTTTTTCGTCGCGGCGAAGATCGTCGGGGAGGTCGATATCGGGCGCGGGCCGGGCACCGTCAAGGATCTCGGCGTACCACTGAGTGACCCAGATCGTGTGGCGACTGACGATGAGGTCGCCGTCGGTCACCGCCGATCGGAGCTCGGCGACGGCGTCGGTACGTTCGAATGTGTCGTAGACCCCGGGGAGGTAGGGGACCGTCAGGCTGGCCAGCACCACGAGTACGACCACACCCGCAGTCGAACGCATCCGGGCAAACCGGCCCACCAATGCTCCGAGCGCGACCGGCATGCCCCACGCGATCACCATGAGGCTCTTCGGGATGAACATCGGCACTCGGAGCGATACAACGGCCAGCAGCGTCATCGGGAACAAGAAAAGGGCGAGCCAGACCCTTGCAAAATCGTCTTGTCGTTTTACGAGCACCAACGCGCCAAGCGCTGCGGCGGGCAGGATGATCCACCGGTTGTCGCGTATCGCCGCGATCAACTCGTTGACCGTGATGGTGAAGGACTCGACGTCGATTGGGCGGTACAAGCTCGTGGACCGCCAGCGGTAGGCGGCTGGTCCCCATGCCGCGGCGTAGAGCAAGACCGCCCCGCCGATCGCCGTGCGCCAGACCAGAGCGATCCGATCCCGGCGCAACCCGGGGAGTGCGAAGAGGCCGAGAAGGAGCACCCACCCCGCTGCGTGCGAGAACGCCGCCAGAAGGCCGGCGACTCCCGCAACCGCGGTCCATTTGTGGCGGGAGGTCTGGAGCCACCTCGTCGCGGCCAGCGCCGCCACCACGCCCAACAACTGGAGGAGGCCGTACATGCGTACCTGGTGCGCGAAAAAAATCTGGGTCGGGGACAGCGCGAAGAAGAGGGTCACCGCGAGGCCCTCGAGCTGCCGGCGGCGCTGCCACCACGCCATCACCGCAAGCGACGCGATCGAGGCCAGCGCCGAGGGCAGTCGGAGGGCGACCTCGCTCTTCGAGATCGCCTCGATCGGCCACAGCACGAAGTAGGACAGCGGTGGGTGGGGATCGGACGACCTGACGTAGTTCCAGATGTCCACACCGCCGAGGTGGGCCGCATAGGCGCTGTACGCCTCGTCTGGGAACAACGTGGCCGGTCGGTCCAGTGCCCACAGTCGGGCTATGGCCCCGGCGATGACGCAGACTGCGAGGCCAATTTGCCAGCCGTCGACGCGACCCTCGGCTCGAGTTCGGGGCCCCGAGTCAACCTCGGGACGTGCCTTCGGGTCGGGATGACGTGATGTCCTGTGCTTCGTCGCGCCGGATGTCACGGGTGGATCATAAGACAGATGATTCGCTGCTTTCGGCGTCGCGCGGTGATGGTTATGCATGGTCTGGTGAGAGGGCGATGGGCTTGCGGGAGACTGGCGGTTGCGGATGCCCTCGGCACGGGGTGCGCCTTCGATGCGAACGGGTCAGTGGTCCGTGGGCTGGTGTTCGATGGCGTCGAAGTCGATTGCGGGCATCTTGCGGTCGAAGCCGGCGGCTTTGTGGGTCATCGACAGGGACAGCCCGATCGAGATGTCGGCTTCGATGATGCCGTTGTGGCGGGCGGCAACCGCGAGGATCGGGCGGTGACTTGAGTGGCGACTCGTTGACGGGCCCGCATCGGTGACGATCGATCCGTTGTCGTCCATTCGGGCAACAGCTTCGGCGGCTTGCCCGGACCGGAGGTCGACCGCTGCGGACAGGCCGCCGGTGTTCACGCCGGTTAGCTGTTTCGCGTCGCCGGTCACGACGATCGTTTTGCCGGCCTGGTCGAGGAGTGCGACGAGTCGTGCGAGGCGCCGGGTGCGGAGCATAGCGGCTTATCACGGAGGATCACGTGGTGGTCGTCGAGGTGGATCTAGCCCCTTCGATCTTGGTGAGGGGCCGGTCAACCAACGGCCGATCCGCTCGGCGTCACCGCCCGTGGACCAAGCAACCGGTGGGCTCGGCATCAGTGATCTTGGCGTTCCCCGACGATGATGATGAAGGCTGCGGCGATGAGGACCGATCCCGGTATCAACAGCAACAGAGACGATGAGCCAAACCCCGAGGCCGCCGTCGCCCCCGCAACGTAGCCAATCAGGATTGCGAGACGTAGGAGCACCGTCTCCCGTCGTCGGTGTTGGGTGACCCGATCTGCCCCCAGGGCAGCAAGTCCGATCTTCTCGCCGATTCGCACGGTCGCCCCCGTGCCGTAGGTCGTCGCAACCGCGATGGCGCCTACACGTCGCAAGGCGGAGCTCTGGATGCCCATGGCGAATCCAGCGACGCAGATCACCGGATAGTCACTGAGCGTGACATCAGTGGAGAACTGGGTGCCGAACAGCGCGATCAAGACCGGTAGGGACAGCACGAGCACAGCCTCAGCTGCGACCAGAGCACCCGGACGCAGCGCGTCGAGGCGTCGTCGCTGCCGCTCGTGGTGCCCTTTACTGAACACGACCCCGGCTACGAAAGCGGCCAACACCACCGCCGACGCCCCCGCATTCTTGTAGTCGCCAAGACCGGCGAAGATGCCCAGGTGAATCAGATTCCCGCTCATGTTCGCAACGAATATTGGGGCCACATTCAGGTGGATGTGTGCGCCGACGAGGCCGGCCGTCGCAGCGAGTGCGGCGGCCATCGAGAGCGATCCGGATGGGTGATGGTCCAGTTCCCGAGTCAACGCACTCCAAGTATCGCCCGAGGGCATCAGCGTTGGCCGGGGCTGATGGTCCGGAGTCAGCTCGGGCACCGGCACTTCGACCAAGTACGGCACTTCAGCTCAGACCGGTTGAGCGTTTGCGGGTGCGGTTCTTGGAACACGGGGGCGACGCGCTTGGCCGGACGGGTTTTGAGCCTGCCTCCTGGCCGGTGGCGGGGTGACGGTCGCCGTTGGACATCCCTGCTCGCGCTCACGCCAATCGACGGTCCCCGTAGGCGGAGCTCCCGAAGGCGAGCAACCACCACAGCGTGAACACCCTAAGGGAGCGTTCCGAAATAACATTGCCGTAGTTACTTAGTTGTAGTTTCAGGTTTGGGTCGGATGTCGTAGTTCCATTCACCGTGAAATTTGTGGCTCTTGGTCTCGACGGCAGCGAGTTCTTCGTTGGTGATCTTG
>JANOSD010000108.1:0-32768 GCA_031415655.1 Actinomycetes bacterium | reverse complement strand
GGCGCCGCAACCTCCTCGGGCGAGTTCTCTGGTTGACCTCGCTGCGCTCGGGCCATCTTGGGCTACGCGCCGGCGCGAGCGCCTCCGCGCTGGGTGGGGTGGGATGGCGGAGCCCCCCCCCCACACCCCTCCCATTTTCGGCCCTCGGGTGAGGTGAGAACGCGGGTGGGGTGGAACCAGAATGATCAAAAACGGGCGTGTGGATTTGGGACGGGATGGACGTGGGGTGGGGTTAGCGTTTGCGGGCTATGAGGAGACCGTCGGCGATGGGGAGCATCACCATCTCCATCCGGTCGTCGGCGATGGCGTGGTCGTTGAAGGCCCGCACCGCTTCGGTGTTGTTGTCGTTGGCCGACCGATCTACTACCGCGCCGCTCCAAAGCACGTTGTCCACGAGCAGGACCCCATTGGGGCGCAGGCGGGGGACGAGGAGGTCCCAATAGGTGATGTAACCGGGTTTGTCGGCGTCGATGAAGGCCAGGTCGATCACCGGCTCATCGGGGAGCGCTGTCAAGGTGTGGGCGGCCGGAGCGATTCGTAGGTCGACGCGGCCCTCGAGCCCCGCACGGGTCCAGGCCTCGTGAGCTACCGCGGTCCAGTCATCGCTCACGTCGCAACACAACAGCCGTCCGCCTTCGGCCAGTCCCTCGGCGATACACAGCGACGAATACCCCGTGAAGGTGCCCACCTCGACGGCGTTGGTAACTCCGAGAAGGCGGGTAAGGATGGTGAGGAATCGCCCCTGCTCCGGGGCGATCTGCATCATTGCGATGGGCCCCAACTCGCTGGTGCGTTCGATGAGCCACGCCTGGGTGGCCGACAATGGGGTGGTGCGACCGAGCAGGTAGGCGTGGAGTTCGGGCGAGAGTTGGAAGGACTTGGGATCGGCCATCCCGAAACGTTACTTCTACGTATTTGCCGGATCAGCGCTGGCCGGGACGCGACGATGGCCGGCTCCAAAGCCGGCCATCGTGCTCGAATGCGGGACGATCGTTACTGTCCGACGATATCGCCTTGCATGCCACCGAGGGCGCCGACGAGCTTGTTTTGGGTGTCTTTCGGGACCTTGTACTGGTCGAGGGCCTTGCCGAGGTCGCCCACCATGGCATTGAACTCGATGACCGTGATGTTCATGCCTTTGTGGGCAGTCTTCATGTCGAGGCCGGTGTATTTCTCGGGACCGCCGGTGGCCTCGCCGATCTGATCGACCAACTTCTTGCCGAGGTCGGCGCCGTCAGTGGCGGCGAACTTGGCCTTGATGACGTCGTCGGCCAACACGTTCGTGAGGAACGCTCCCACCACGGCGGTGATGGCGGCGTTGCCACCCAATTCTTGGTAGAGCGTCTTGGTGGCGCCGGAGCCCGGCGTTGAACCCACGGTAGTGCCGGGGGCTTTCGCGGTGGTGGGTGCCGCCTTCGTCGTGGTGGAGCTACCCGCGGTCGGCTTTACGGTGGTGGTACCGGCGGCTGGGACAGTTTCTTCCTTGGCGCAACCGATCACGTTCATGCCAATGCCGAGGAAACTCACGCCGACCGCGGCCTTTCCTGCGGTACCCAGGAAGCCGCGGCGGGTCAGGATTTGCTGGGTGAGCGGATGGAGGTCGTCGAACGCAATATCGTCGTTTTGATTCACTTGAAGGGTCTCCCTGTAGGGCGGTGATTCGCAGCAGGCCTGCGAAGTGGTGCGGTTGCGGCTCGAGGCAGAGCCAACGGGCCAAGGACAGGACGGTTTCGTAGTGATTCGGAGCCAATGGGCGGTCCGGATCACCACGGGAGGTCCCGAGCTACGGGGAGAATAGCGAGCACGAGTCGACGATGCCCGGCATCCCCGTGGCGGGGTACCGGCTGTCGGACTGAAACCTGCGACGCAGGCGCGCCGTTCTGGCGTTCGCGTCGGACCGCGTGTGTTCGGCCCGGAAACAACTCCGGCCGTAAGATTCCCCCGTGAGCACGCTCGTGGTGGAATCGGAGTTGCCCTCCGTGGTGCAGTTGGTGGTGGCATACGACGGCGCCGGCTTTCACGGCATGGCCGCAGATCCGGGAGCACGCACGGTCGCCGGTGAGCTCCAGCGTGTGCTCAGTTTGCTTTTCCGCCAACCGATCATGCTGAGCGTCGCCGGCCGTACGGATGCCGGAGTCCACGCATGGGGCCAGGCGGTTACCTTTGCTCTTCCGGCTGCCTTTCCCCGGGTCGTTTCTGATCCGGGCTGGTTGCGACATCGGGTGAACCGGTTGCTCGGTCCCGAGGTGGTGGTGCGGTCGGTCAGCATTCATCCACCCGGATTCGATGCTCGCTACTCGGCGCGTGCTCGGCGCTACCGATACACCGTGAGCAATCGGCCGATTCCTGATCCCTTTCTCCATGCGACGTCGTGGTGGGTTCCCGAGTCGCTGAATCTGGCTGCCCTGCGGCTCGGCTGCGATCCGCTCGTGGGTGAACACGACTTTTCGTCGTTTTGCCGCAAGATCAAAGATGCCGACCCGGAACGCCCCCCGTCGATGCGTCGACGGGTGACCGAGGCCCGGTGGGAGGACGAGGGCAACGGGATCTTGTGCTTCTGGATCGAGGCCAACGCGTTCTGCCATCAGATGGTGCGGTCTGTGGTCGGCACGTTGGTTGATGTGGGCCGGGGACACCTCCGGGCCGGGGATATGGCGGGGATCCTCCGGGCGGGGGACCGGTCTGCCGCCGGTCGTGTTGCGCCCGCTCAGGGTCTCTGCCTGTGGCAGGTTGTGTACAGCGATAGGGATCCGCACGAAAGTGCGTCCCGACGAGGCCTCTCCGGCGCCCAAATAGCGAAGAACCACATGGCCGAATTGCCCCCGGACGGCGATCGGCCGTAGCATCTCGGGTCGCTTCTATCGAGGATGGTTTGTTCCGCCTCTCGAAGTCCGTTCCTTCAATTCCCACAACGAGGCCTTGCGCGTGCGCACCTATTCTCCTAAAGCATCCGAGATCACCCACGACTGGTTTGTCGTCGACGCCGAAGGCCTGATTCTCGGGCGTCTCGCGACCGAAGTCGCGAGATTGTTGCGTGGCAAACACAAGCCCACATTTGCCCCTCATATGGATACGGGCGACCACGTCATCATCATCAATGCCGACAAGGTGGTCCTCTCCTCTGGCAAAGCCGACCGCAAGATGGTCTACAACCACTCCGGGTATCCCGGCGGCATTACATCCCGCACCTATGCCCAGCTCCTTGACAGCAAGCCCGAGGAAGCGGTCCGTCGCACGATTCGGGGCATGCTCCCCAAGACTCGCCTCGGTCGCGCGCAGATCAGCAAGCTGAAGGTCTACGCCGGTCCCCACCATCCGCATACGGCACAGCAGCCTCAGGTGCTCACTGTCGATCACGCCAAGGCCCGCTGAGCGGCCCGACCCAGGAAAGCTACGTTTCGATGACCAAGCCCATCAACCAGTCCACCGGTCGACGCAAAGCTGCGGTTGCTCGCGTGCGTTTCCGTCCCGGCACCGGGAAGATCCTCGTCAACAAGCGGGAGCTGGGTGACTATTTCCCCTCCGAGACCCAGCAGATGATCATCACCGAGCCGCTCCGCATCACCGAGCGCACCGAGTTGTACGATATCGATGCCACGCTTCACGGTGGCGGCTTCACCGGCCAGGCCGGCGCCCTCCGCCTCGGCATCGCCCGTGGGCTCATCGCCCTCGATCCTGATCTCCGCCCGGACATCAAGCGGGCCGGCTTCCTCACTCGTGATGCACGCGAGAAGGAATCCAAGAAGTACGGCCTGAAGAAGGCTCGCAAGGCACCGCAGTACTCCAAGCGCTAACCGCTCGGGGCACTCGCTTGTTGCGGCACCGTTCTCCTTGCCGCCGTTTCCGAACTGGTCACACTTTTTGTCGTTCCGACAACAAAAGGTGTGACCAGTTCAGGCGTTTTCAGCTGTGGATCTGTTGCGACAGGTAGTTCTGAAGGCCGACCTGATCGATGAGCTGGAGCTGACGTTCGAGCCAGTCGGCATGATGCTCTTCCCCGACGAGGAGGTCCTCGAGAAGCTCCTTGGTGCCATTGTCATTGGCCTCGTGGGCCACGGCCACCGCTCGGTTGTAGCGCTCGACTGCGGCGTACTCGAGCTCGAGGTCGAGGGCGAACTGTTCGGCCACGGTTTCTCCCACACGAATCGGGTTGTAACGAGCCATGTTCGGAATACCGTCGAGGAAGAGAATGCGATCGATCACCTTGTCGGCGTCCTTCATTTCGTCGATCGACTCGTCGCGGATTTTCGATGCGAGGCGGTCGTAGCCCCAGTTGTCGCACATCTTGGCGTGAATAAAGTACTGATTGATGGCGGTGAGCTCGGCGGTGAGCACTTCGTTGAGTACTTCGATGATCTCTGGCTTTCCCTGCATTGCGGCCTCCTATGGTGGGTTTCCTCGCCAGTCAACCACGGAAACTCCCGGTAAGGGGAAGTGCGCATCGGCGGCTCGCATGCCTAGGGGCCGACGTAAAGGTGTGCGAACAAAGGGGGCGAAGGGTGGTTTCGTCGGGTTGCCGTCGGTCAATCTGGTGACTCAATCGGGCCCCCATGCCGGCAAGAAGCCGGCCCGAAATCCCACGGAGTCGGAGAGCAACTCCGCAGGTTTGGTGCCCTCGTTTCGCCGAAATTCGGCAGAATTCTCCCTTGCTTTTCTTGACCGATTCGATATACTGCGACAGAGGATCGCAATTGAGGGTCTCTTCCCACTGTTGTATCGAACTTTCACCCCGATGCGGGATGCCGCATCGTTCAAGAAGGGCCGCCGAACGTTTTCCCCCTGTTGTTCGGCTGGGTGTCCAGGATGCGTCGTTTCGCACGACAGCGCCGGCGCCCTTGATCATGGTTGGTCGGTGAGCGTCCCCCAGGGGGCGCTCACCGGGGGACGTTGGTTCTTCAAACCCCTCACGCAGGTGGGGAGGTGGAACTCTCAGCCCGGAAGACCTCACGATCGGGATACCAGTCTGGATCGATCTCAAGCATGTGGCGGGCGAGGGCGATGACGCCCACACTCGCCAACGTCCAGCGCCCGGTAAGTTGGGCATCATCGGATCGAGGCACGGCGATAGCCTCGCCATACTCCGGGAAGAACGTCATGCGCAGGGCCACGCCTTCGGCGAGCGCCCCGATGGCAAGCACCAAGTGGCGCAGCTCAAGGGGGTCTCGCAGCCGAAACCCGAGGAACGAACCGATGGTGAGGTAAAGGTCGAGGAAGGAGTCGGTTTCACGCAGCAGATAGCGGTGAAGCGTGTCCTGGACCCGCACAACGAATGATTCTGTGGTGGGGTCGGCTGGGCTCGAGGCGACGGCCCCGATGGCGGCGAGGGCGATTCGCTGCACTTGCATCTCGGAGAGTTCATGTACGTGTCGTTCTACTGCGATGAGACACAGTTCGCTTAAACAATCCCACCGCCCTTGATCGGTCGTTCGATCGGCAGTGGAAAGGACCTCGGCGACGATTGCTTGCGTGGCGTCGGCCACACCGCCTCGTTCCTCGAGGAGTTCGGCGAGCACCTCCCATTGAAACTCCGCCTGGCTTCGCCAAATTCGGTCGTACACGGATGCTCGGGTGATTCGCCGGCCCGTTTGGGATTCGATGATCTCGAATACGCGGGGGAAGGTGATTCGGTCGAGTCCACACACCAGGCCTTCAGCGAGGAGCAGTTCTTTGCCAGCATCGAGGAGAAGCACTCGAAGGTCGTGTCGCCTTATTCGTTCAGTCATGTCGTCCCTTGTCGCCCGTGATGCTGCGGTCCCCAGCCCGTTCGATCGCTGATTGAGCTTTGAAGGTGAGAGCCGCAGACGCAATCGGTCGTGATAGACAATTCTGCGGTCGCCGATGAATCTACCCGTTCCGAATCCGATTGCTCGGTTTACCAAGTAGCGCACGTCTATCCCGGGTGCGGGCATCAACCGCTGGGATCAACGCGACATCAACGGCGTTTTCTCGGGATCGACACGCGGTGGCCCTGTTTCATCCCGAACGAATCGTGTTGCACGGTGACGGACTCAGGCTGTCGGCCCTTCGGTAGTTGGGCCGAAACGAAACTCGCCCAATCGCCTCGGTGCACCGGCCAGCGTGCGAACGGTCACTTGGGTTTGGGGGTTTTGTCCTTCTTCGGCTTTTTGGTTTCCTTCTTCTTGTCTTGGCTCTTGGCCATGGTGACGCTCCTCGCGATGACGGCGGGGAAGATCCCCACACCGTCGCCTCTATCTTGTCAGATGCTCCCGGGTTGTTGGCAGGCGAGGCGTTGGTGATGGAGGGAACGCAGCGCTTTGGCGATACGGCAAGCCTGAACGATTCTTCAGGACCGGTCGAACCCGGCCGGACAACTGGCAGGCCGCGGCCCATATGCAGGCCCAGACGCGACCGACCCCCGGGTCAGCAATCTGACATCCGGGGATCGATGAAAAAACGACCGGTAGCGGACCGGCTATTCGGCGTCGGTGGTCACCTTGCTGCCCTTGCGGCGGCCGTAACGGCGCTCGAAGCGCTCGACGCGTCCAGCGGTGTCGACGATCTTCATCGTGCCGGTGAAGAACGGGTGGCTCGCTGAGCTGATCTCCAGCTTGATGTGGGGATAGGTGTTGCCGTCTTCCCACTCGATGGATTCCTTGGCCGCCATGGTGGAGCGGGTGAGAAAGGAAAAGTCGGCCGACGGATCAGTGAACACGACGGGCCGGTACTCGGGATGAATGTCGGGACGCATGGACTAGCGCTCCTCGCGGAAGATGACGTGTTGACGGATCACGGGGTCGTATTTCTTGAGCTCGAGCCGTTCGCGGTTGTTTATCTTGTTCTTTTTGGTGACGTAGGTGTAGCCCGTTCCGGCGGTTGACCGCAGCTTGATGATCGGGCGTTTGTCTTTGCTGGCTTTGGCCATTACCTGGCTCGTTTCTTGGCTTTCACCGCGGCGGCCTCAGCCTCGCGACGGCGCACGTCGGCCAATACGGCCTCGATGCCCTTCTTGTTGATGGTTTTTATGGCCTTGGCACTCACGTTCAACGTAATCCAACGCTTCTCGCCGGGCAGCCAGAAACGCTGCCGTTGAATGTTTGGATCCCAGCGCCGCCGCGTCTTGCGGTGGGAGTGGGAGACGTTGTTGCCGAATGAGGGCTTGCGTCCGGTGACATCGCACACGCGTGACACGGGATTCCTCCTGGTAAGGGCGGCCGGCCCAGGCGGGATGGCCAAAGAGAACCCAAATACGTTAGCGGCGCGAGGTCGTCCAGCTCAAACGGGGACATTAACCACGCCCGGTAGGGGCGCAAATCGACAACGGCGCCGATCGCGCAGCGGAACGAATTGCACGGTTCTCCAGATCGTACCCATCGGAGCGGGCATCGGAAGGGAGGGTGCGATTCTCTGATGACGAACGAAGGCATGAGCAGACGTGGCCTGTTGCGGCTCACCGGGGGTGATTGGGCTAACGCTCGCCGGGGCCACAGGCTAGGAGCGGCTCTGGGTTGTCGGGGCAACGCCGATCGAGGCGCTCAGCGGGCCAAAAGCGTGCGCAGGTCTTGCCCGACGCCGTAGGTGAGCAACACGAGGATGATTCCGGCGAATGCGGTATAGGCCCAGCGAAAGCGATGATCGGTACGCCAGAAGATGCGCAAGCTTCGGACACTGAAGATTCCCGCCACCAGACAGAGCACCAAGCTGATGGGCACGGCGAGTGAGCCGAGGATCCCGACGGTGGGCCCCGCGATCGGGATCACCAGGTAGGTGAGCGTGCACCGGACCGCCGAAGCCATGATGGAGCGTCCCATCTGCTTCTCGCCCGTGCCGGTGATAGAACCGGTTGGAGACGTGCCCTGAATGCGGAGAAGTCGCCGCATGAACCGATCGGCCGGGGGCCGGCCAACCCCGTTGATGTCAGCCCCGTTGATGTCAGGCGCATCGGTGCCGGTTTTCGACCGGGTGGCGGAGGTCATCGGGTGGCGGAGGTCATCGGGTGGCGGTCGAAACGATAGGCAAAGGGGGGCGAGCAGGCGTTGGTTTCGGAAACAGCTTGCCGGGTGTGGGGTGGCCAGGCCAATCGGGGCCGATCCTTTGTTGCGCTGCCCATCGGTCAGACTGAGCGGGATGGAGGATTCGTCGCCTTGGGCTACACCAGATGGGGGAGGTCGATCAGTCGAGCCGAACTATCCGCCGGGTGACGCTCCGGTGCCCCGGCCGCCGTCGTCGCCATGGGTGGCGCCCGCCGCATCTCCGTCCGGCCCTCGTCCTCCCGCCGGCGGATGGGGTAGGCCTGATGATTTCGCGCCACCTGACTCCGGTTCCGCTGGACGTGAAGGTTGGAGTCCGACGGGTCCTGCTGGTCCTGCGAGTCCTGCGAGTCCGTGGGGTCCGCCTGCTGGTGGCGGATGGGGCGCTCCCGGTCCGCTTAGTCCGTGGGGTCCGCCGCCTGGCGGCGGATGGGGTGCGTCGGTGCCGTCGTGGGTTCCGAGTGCCGCAAAGCCTCCAAACCGTGGTCGAACCGTGGCGCTTGTTGTTGGCGCCGTTGGACTGGTGCTCGTTTTGCTCGTGGTGGCGATCTTGTTTGCCGGTTCAGGCAGCGACGAGCCACCGGACCCACTGGTGAGCGGCGGCTCACCCTTTCCATGCCCCGTTTTGGCGAACCGCCCGCCCACGTCAAACGGGTTCAACCGAGTGTGGGAACGACCGCTGGTTGGTGGTGAAACACCCGTGGCGCTCGACGATGATTTCATTGTCGGCCTGTTGGACGGAACCATCGCCGTGCTCACCGACGATGGACGGGTGTTGGGATATCACGTCAACGATGGGGCCCCGCGATGGGCTACGGCCCCGCGACGTGACGGCTCGGGCACCACGTCGGGCACGCTGAAGCCCGGGGGATCCACCTTCCCGCCACGGGGCGGTGGGAGTGGTTCGGGTCAATCCAGCCTCACCCCCGCGACGGGCATTCGGAGCAGCGGTAGCGGCTTCTTTCTCGTCGAAGCGATGGGTAGTGGGTTTGCCGTGAACGCGGCGACCGGGACGGTGTCGTGGTCGGTCGAAGGTGAGTTCTTTTTCGCTGGGCCTACGTTCCCCGACGCGTTTCAGAGCACCCGTCGAGGAGTAACCCGACACAGCGCTACCGATGCATCCGTCTGGGTTTCTCCGGCCGAAGCCAACAGCTTCACGGCCAACGACAGTGTCGTGGTGATCTCGACCGACGATGGGGTGATTGGGCTCGATCGCGCCACGGGAGCGCAACGGTGGCGAGGTCCAGCCACGCTCGATTCAGTAATCGACGTGGAAGCCGCCGCCGACCTCGTGTTGGCGCTCACGGATGCGGGATCGGTCGTGGCCCTCGACGCGGCAACGGGCGGGGAACGGTGGAGTCGTCCGGTGTCATCTACCGGCCAGGCAGGTTTCGTGCTGCAGTTCTCGGCGATTGGCGCCGACCAAGTGGTGGTTCACGATCTGTGTGATGACGAGTTCGTCGCACTTGACGTCGCTACCGGCGGCGAGGTGTGGCGTACACGCCTCCCGGGGTGGGGGATCACTCGGGGCCGCATAGGGGAGCGGGCGGTACTGGTGTCGGACGAGCTCGGTGTCGCTGCCCTC
Source organism: Actinomycetes bacterium (assembly GCA_031415655.1). Classification (GTDB taxonomy): domain Bacteria; phylum Actinomycetota; class Acidimicrobiia; order Acidimicrobiales; family Acidimicrobilacustridaceae; genus JAKOVR01. Next base: position 23,195 of record JANOSD010000108.1, on the reverse strand, counting down.
GATCGGCGCACCGGCCGGCTCGTCGCGGAGATGACCACCCGAGACCAGTATGGGCCTGGGGTTTCTGATGGCGATCGGGTGTGCGTAGTCACGGATGGTTCGATTGCTGATCGGGCGTCCGCCGGTGGAGGGTCGGTGCCTGGCTCGCCGGCACCACCGATCACGGGGTCAGCGGTGCTTACGTGCCTTCGCCCCGCGTGATCGCTCCCAGATAGGGTTTGCGACGATGTCTTGCAAGCCCAGCGCCCCATGAGTTTGCGGTTCGGCACCGACGGCGTGCGGGGTCGTGCGGAAGAGTTTGACGACGAGTTCGTGTCGGCGCTCGGTCAGGCGGCGGCGGAGTTGCTGGGAAGCGACCGGTTCGTGGTTGCGCGCGATCCTCGGGAGTCCGGCTCCCGACTGCAACGGGCTTTGGTGCGTGGTCTGACGCTTGGCGGCGCGGCCGTGACCGACTTGGGCATGGCACCAACACCGGCGGTGGCGTGGAACGCGGCGGCCACGGGTGCGGCTGGCGCGATGGTGTCGGCATCTCACAATGCCTTTCACGACAATGGCATCAAGTTCTTCGGGGTGGGGGGACGGAAGCTGGCGGATGACGTGGAGTCCGGCGTCGAGCGGCGTGTCTCGGAACTCTGGTCGGCCGACCGGCGGCCCGTGCATCGCGACGTGGCCACGAACCCCGGCCCCGCCAACATCTCGAACGGGGCAAGCGCCGCGGATGCCTCAATCGCCGCGAATGGCCCGGCCGACCTCGCTGCACTAGGCCGCTGGGTCGATGCCGTCGAGGCATCGGTGGAGGGCCGGAGGTTTGATGGGCTGCGGCTGGTGGTCGACTGTGCCAATGGCGCGGCGTCGATCGTGGGACCCGAGGTACTTCGGCGTCTCGGCGTGGATCTCGTGGTGCTGCATGCCACACCTGACGGCCGCAACATCAATGAAAGATGTGGGTCCACGTATCCCGATGATCTTCGGGCTGCGGTGGTAGCGGAACGAGCAGCATTTGGTATCTGCTTCGACGGGGATGCCGATCGGTTGTTGGCGGTCGACGAAACCGGCGAGTTAGTCGACGGAGATCAGTTGCTGGCCATGCATGCCGTCGACCTCCGTGATCGTGGGCGACTGGCGCACGAAACGGTGGTGGTAACGGTGATGACGAACCTCGGATTTCGTCTGGCGATGACCGATCACGGGATCAACGTGGTCGACACCAAGGTGGGCGATCGTTACGTGCTCGAAGCACTCGACCGTGGTCGCTTCTCCTTGGGTGGCGAGCAGAGCGGTCACCTCATTTTTCATGATCTGGCCACCACCGGCGACGGGCTGTTGGCTGGCGTGCAACTCCTCGACCTCGTCGTTCGCAGCGGGACAGCGTTATCGAAGCTCGCTTCAGTAATGACTCGCCTGCCCCAGGAGTTGGTAAACGTGCGAGTGGCCACACGAGGAACCGACGGGGTTGCGCTCATCCGTGACGAACTTTTGGTGGCCGAAAGAGACCTCGGGGCGAGCGGCCGAGTGCTGGTTCGATCGAGCGGCACCGAACCGCTGGTTCGGGTGATGGTGGAAGCCCCCACGGCGACCGAAGCGCACGACGTCGCCCATCGCCTCGCCGCGTTGGTGGCCGAGCGCGCGCCGGCAGGCTGAACCACTGCCCGTTCGACTGCCTACACTCAAGCCCTGACCTATTGGTAGGTAGTTGCTTGGCAGCGTGGCCTGGCTCCGTGACCTCGAGGAGCAACCCGACCCATGTGCGGCATCATCGCCATCGTCCGTCGTCGCAGCGACCGTGCTGCCCCTTCGGCGGCCGAGTTGCAATCGTTGGTGGCACCAATCGCCGGTCGGCTCGGTGAAGTGCTGCGTGGCCATGATCCGCTCGGTGATCTTGAGGCGGTCGCGGCGTCGCTTGGTGCCGTCGACGCCCTGCTTCGTGGGGTGCCAGGCGTTGAGGCGCTTCTCGCCGACGTCGGGTTGGGTCTGGCGCTGCGAGACGCAATGGCCGATGTCTCACGACGTATTGCGGAGGTGGAGTCGGCGCTCGATACCGAGGGTGGCCCCACCACGGGTATCGACCACCTCGAGGCGTTCAACGCCGCACTGATCGCCGTCAAGGACGCGACGTGGGCTATCGAGCGCGACCGTTTGCGCACGGCCGTCGCCGTCGCCGATCTCGCCGGCGCGCATCCGTCGCTCAGCTCGATCGAGGGGTATCTGTCGATACAGCATGCACTCTCCGCGCTTGATCGGCTCGAGGTACGCGGACGCGACTCGGCCGGGCTCACGGTGCTGGTTGCCGATCACGGTCTCGATCTCGAGCAGCCAGGCATCGCCGCAGCGATCCAGGCCCGAAGCGGCGATCAGCTTTTCACCAGCAATGGCGTGCGCACGCCCGAAGGTCACTTGAGTTTTGTGTTCAAGGCATCGGCGGAGATCGGTGAGCTGGGCGACAATACGCTCGCTCTTCGAGCGGCGATCCGCAACGATGCGCTGCTCCGCCAGGCGTTGGTGGCCGACACCGCCCGCACGTTGGTACTGGGTCACACCCGATGGGCCAGCGTCGGCATCATCAGTCAGCCCAACGCCCATCCGTTGAACTCCGAAGAGCTCGACAGTGTCGATGGCCCCTACGTCACCGCCGTTCTTAACGGCGATGTGGACAATTTCGCCGACCTCAAGGCCAACGATGGCCTTCGCATCGCCACCGAGATCACCACCGATGCCAAGGTGATTCCAACGCTCACGTCGCGGGCATTGGCAGCCGGTGCGGAACCGGTGGAGGCTTTCCGTGCCACCGTGAATCGCCTTGAGGGTTCGGTGGCGATTGGCGCCAGTCTTGCTTCGGCTCCCCACGATCTGCTCTTGGCGTTGCGGGGGAGCGGGCAGGCGCTCTACGTCGGGATTGCGCCCGATCTTTTTGTGGTGGCCAGCGAGCCCTACGGCGTGGTGGAGGAGACGGCTATCTACCTGCGCATGGATGGCGACACACCCGCTGATTCCGCCAACCCCACCGCCACGCGAGGTCAGATTCTTCGCCTGCATGCCGAACATGCCGGGTCGATCCAGGGCATTGAACGATGGGCGTACGACGGAAGCGTGCAGGCGGTCAACGAGTCGGATCTGGCGACGGCGCAAATCACCACCCGAGATATCGACCGCGGCGACGCACCGCACTATCTCCTGAAAGAAATCACCGAAGCGCCGGGCTCGTTTCGCAAGACCCTCCGCGGCAAGCTCCTCGAAGCTCCCGACGGTTCTGGGCTCACCGTCCACCTCCCACCCGAGTCCCTTCCGGACGATGTACGCGAGCGGCTTCGTTCCGGGGCCATCACTCGGGTCATCGCTATTGGGCAGGGCACGGCGGCGGTGGCGAGCCAAGCGCTCGTTTCGGTACTCACCGAGGCGACGGCGGGCTCAAACCTTCGCGTCGATGCCGTCCTCGCCACCGAACTCTCCGGTTTCGCCGTGAGGTCCGACATGTCCGACACGCTCGTGGTGGCGGTGAGTCAGAGCGGCACCACCACTGATACCAACCGTACGGTCGACATCGTGCGCGCTCGGGGCGCAAAAGTGATCGCCATCGTGAATCGGCGAAATTCGGATCTCACCGACAAAAGCGACGGCGTGGTCTACACCTCTGACGGTCGTGACGTGGAGATGAGCGTCGCTTCCACCAAGGCGTTCTATGCGCAAATCGCAGCAGGCACGCTCCTCGCAATCGCGGTCGCGGAGGAGGTGGGCATCGCTCCCTCGTACAACAAGGCCGATGTGCTCGCAGCGTTGCGGGATCTCCCCGCGCTGATGGCGCAAACCCTCACGTCGCGCGACACGTTGGCCGAGGCGGCGCGCCGTTTCGCCACCAGCCGCCGGTATTGGGCGATTGTGGGCAACGGCGTGAATCGCATTGCCGCCCACGAGGTGCGGATCAAATTGTCGGAGCTTTGTTACAAGTCGATCGCCTGCGACGCCACCGAGGACAAAAAGCACATCGACCTTTCCTCGGAGCCGCTCATCTTGGTGTGTGCGGCGGGGTTGTCCGGTTCCACCGCCGATGACGTGGCCAAAGAGGTGGCGATCTACCGCGCCCACAAGGCCGCCCCCATCGTGGTGGCTACCGAAGGCGAGGAACGTTTCAACGCCGCGCTGCAAGTGATCTATGTGCCGGCCACCCATCCGTCGTTGGCGTTTGTGTTGTCGGCGATGGTGGGGCACCTCTTTGGCTACGAGGCCGCGCTCGCCATTGACGCCTCGGCCCGTCCGCTCCGAGAAGCCCGCGCCGCAATCGAGGCCGCCGTCGCCGCGCTGGGCGTGGCCACGGACGGGCGCGATGTGCTCGCCCTCCTCCGCCCCTCGATCGAAGCGCCGGCTTCGCGGTTCTTCGACGGGCTGCGAGCGAGCGACTACGACGGCCACCTCGAAGCGTCGACCGCCGTCCGCATGGCATCGCTCCTCCGCTATGCCCTGGGGGTGCTGAGCCTTGACACCTACCAACTCGAGTACGGAAAGGTGGGCACGCCCTCGGTGGTGATCGAGGATCTCACCACCGCCCTCACCAAGGGAATCGAGGAGCTCACCCGGCCGGTCGATGCCATCAAACATCAGGCCAAGACCGTTACGGTCGGCATCTCGCGCTCCGATGAGACTCTGCTCGAAGCGAAGCTGGTGCAGTCGTTGCTCGACGCCGGTGTGGCTCGCGACCGGCTCAGTTACCAGGTGCTCCGCAACGTGGCCGTGCTCGACCCCTTGGTCGATGAGGTGCTCGGCTACACCCGTTACCGCATCGAGGGTCGCGTCGAGTTGGCTGACGTCGGCGCTGGCCAACTCGATGGTTCCGGCCCCGGAGCATCCATTGTGGTGGTCGACCGTGGCGGCATCGGGCGGGAGTTGGTGAGCCGGACCGACGAGAACCCAGCGCTGCGTGGCACCAAACACCGGGTGGCTTCCGAGCGTCAGGTGCTGCTCGCTCGCGGTCGATCCGACGGACGCACCGTGTTGATCGTTCCCGAGGTAAAAGACAACCAGCCCACGGGGCTCACCTTGCTGCACGTGCGGCTGCGCAATGAGGTACCCGTCGCCACCCTTCGCTCGGTCTTGCAGGGGTACCGCGGGCGGCTGCAAGCGTTGAAAGATGCCGTGACCGAAACCGAGGACACGTTCCGCGACGACCTCCTCGCCACCGTTTCGTTGGTGGAGTTGATGACTGCCCCGATCAACGACCTGGCCGAGTATTGGCGGTCGAGCTGAGCGGGCTACACCGCGGCACCGGTGGGAATGGCGATAGTCGGACCGAGGCTCGGCTTGACGAGGCGGCCGTTCACTCGGCCGTCTCTGACCTGACCGTGGGTCTGTCGTTCCCTACTGGTGCAGTCGAACCAGGAACACCTGGCATTGTCGGTGTTGGCGTCGACCTGGTGGAGCTGGCGCGGATGGCCACCGTGCTCGACCGAACGCCCTCATTCGGTCAGCGGGTGTTCACGGAAGCGGAGTACACGTACTGCACGAGCCGTCGGGACCCCACGGAACGGTTTGCGGCTCGTTTTGCCGCCAAGGAGGCGGTGCTCAAGGCGATGGGGCTTGGGTTGTGGGCGGTGCCCCTCACGGCAATCGAAGTGGTCCGCGACGAGGAGACCGGCGCGCCGTTTGTCTTCCTCCACGGCGCTGCCGGGGAGGCGGCCGACGAATGTGGAATCTCGTCCTGGCGGCTGTCGATCACCCACACGGATCGAGTTGCCGTTGCCGTGGCCTTGGCCCTCGGCGCCGCAGAACGAGATCGTTCAGGGCGGGAGGGGAAGTGATGGTTGGCGCCGGTGGTGGCGTCGGGCGAGCGGCAGGGGTCGCGCACGTGCGGGACTTCGTAGGGTCGGTGGGGTCACCGAACGCATCTTCGCGTCGAGGTGAACGGTGGGGTCCCCCTCGGGCCGGTCATCAGAATTCGGCGTCACCGCGTGGGTAGGTTTGGCGCGCATCGCATCCACCAAGGCCGACCCACCAAGGCCGACCCACCAAGCTCGGGCCGTTGACGCCGGGCCGTTGATGTCGGGCCGTTGATTCTGGGTGTCATACCCCCTGAGTAGGGTGCAGCCCATGGGAAAACGAGCCCGCCGAGAGCGGCGAGAACAACTGAGACTGGGAGCATCGGCCGGGGGCACGGGGTCTGGGGAGTCCGGGTCAGGAAGATCCGGGTCCGGTAATCGTCCTTCGTCGGCGGGTGGCCGTTCGGGATCGGGCGGTCCGTACCGGGAACGCGACCGATCGGTCGAGGAACTCCTCCGGGGCCTCCGGGACCTATCGGGGCACCCCATGGGTGACGGCAAAAGCGACGGCGGGGCCGACGCTGGCACGCGGTCATCCGGGCCGCGCACGGCCGACGAGGTCATCCGTTCGCTCGACCAGCTTTCGTTGAAGCCCTATGCGAAAGTGGCGAAGGCGCCTGTCGAATACCAGGCCCACTCGGCCTTCCACGCGCTGGGGCACAGCGCCCGGCTGCGCGTCGACGGGTCACTCCGGTCCTCCTTGGCATCCCACGTGGGCAACATGCTCGACAACTTCTGGCTCCCGCTCGATGTCACCAGCTACGTGCGGGTCAAGCTCGACCTCGACCGTGAGGCAGTGGCGGCGTCGGCCGTCGTGGCCGCATCGAGCAAGTTCCGCCTCGATTGGGCTCCCGAAGAGTGGCAGGAACAACTCGACCAGGTAGTCGAACTCAGTGGTCAGGTGGACGGGCAGGTTCCGGCGCCAAGCGTGAGCCAGTGGACGGCAATCATCATCCTGCGGCAATTTCTCAACGGCGTGCCGGTGCTCGACCAGATCTTCGAGCGCCCTCGCCGTTGGACGCGTCCCCTTGACGGCACCGACGCCGCTCCGAGATCCACCATTACCTCCGATCACGTGGCGCGAGTCGCCCGCAAGCGGGGCCTCGACCCCAAGCTCCTCGAGAAGGTGCGGGCGTTGCTCGCCAAAGCGGAGGCCACCACGTTTGAGGCCGAGGCCGATGCATTCACGGCCAAAGCCCAGGAGATGATGACCAAACATGGGATCGAGGCGGCGCTGCTCGAGGCCGACGACGCCGAAGCGGTTCCAGTACAACGCCGAGTCTGGATCGACAACCCGTATGCCGACGCCAAGGGCCTCTTGCTCTCCGCCGTAGCGCGGGCGAACCGTTGTCGAACGGTGCACTTCACGGGCGTGGATTGCCAGGCGGTCATGGGCTTTCCTGCGGATCTTGATGCCGTCGAGGTGCTGTTTACCTCGCTCCTTGTGCAGGGTGCCACCTTCGTGATGGCGCAGGGTGCGCAGAAGGACCGTTACGGTCGATCGTCCACCACATCGTTCCGAAAGTCGTTCTGGGTGAGCTACGGCAGCCGGATCGGTGAACGCCTCAAGGAGGCGGCGGCCCACACCGTGGCCGAGGCCGACGCCGAATACGGCGGCACGTTGCTCCCGGTGTTGGCGAGCCGTGAGGCAAAGGTGGAGGATTCCTTCTCCCGGGCCTTTCCCCGGCTCCACCAGAAGCACTATTCCGCCAACAATGCTGCCGGTTGGGAGGCGGGCAAGCTGGCCGCCGACCAAGCCGATCTCACCGCCGCCCAGGCCCGGATCGCCCGCCAATCTTGACCAGCACGCCGGCAAGACCGCCGTGATATATCCCATTGTTGATTCACGTATATATTGAGATCAAGATGACGAAACGACTGGTCGAGATCGATGACGAAAAGCTCCAGGCGGTCCGCCAGCTTCTTGGGACAACCACGCTGCGCGCCACGATCGACGAAGCGCTCGATGAGGTGCTGGCGCTCGAAGCGCGCCGCCACGCCTTGCTTGAGGGCTGGGGGTTGGGGACCGCGCCCACCGATGCACTGGATCGGTCGGCGATGTGGCGTTAGCCCATCGTTTCCTCCTCGATACGTCAGCGGCGTCCCGCATCGAGAAGCCTGCAGTTGCGTCGAAGTTGCTCCCGCTGATGGCGGCTGGGTTGGTGATGCGATGCACGGTGACTGATCTCGAAGCGGGCTTCAGCGCAACTGGCAAGGCGCACTACCGGCTCGCTTCTCGCCAGCGAGCGCTGTGGCCACTGGTGGTCATCAGTCAATCCGTGCTCGACCGGGCGTACGAGGTGCAGGGGCTCTTGGCGGAACGAAGCCAGCACCGGGTGGTGAAGATTCCGGATCTGATGATCGCTGCTGCGGCCGAAGCCAGCGGGCTGGTGGTACTGCACTATGACCGTGACTTCGATCGGATCGCCCGGATTACGGGCCAGCCCACCCGATGGGTGGTCAAGGCGGGCACGGCCGACGGAGAGTAAGCATTGAGGAGCGGAATCGGTGTCAGTGGGGGACTGACGCCGATGCCGATTCAGCGTTGTCGTGGTCGATGTGTCGTCGCCGTGGAGCGGTGACGGCGAAGGTGACGAGCAGGATCGCCGCGGAGAGCAGGGCGATGGTGGCACCGGGTGCCGATCGAAGGTGGTAGCTGACGGTGAGGCCCCCGAGGGCGGAACTCACGCCGATGCCGATACCCACGATTGTCATGGTGCCCACACGGTTGGTTACGAGCCGAGCAGCCGAGGCCGGGGTCACCAGCATCGCCACGCTCATCAGCAGTCCCACCGTTTGCAGACTCACCACCACGGTGACCGAGACCATCGCCATGATGAGATAGCGGATTGCCCCGACGCGGACGCCTACCTGCCGGGCATGGATAGGGTCGAAGGTTGATGCCAGCAAGTCCCGAAAGAGCACGGTAATGGTGAAGAGTGCGATGAACGCCAGGACCCCATTGACGATGAGGTCGTTCCGATTGACCGTGGTCAGCTGGCCAAAGAGGTAGTGCCCAAGTTCCACGCCCTTCTTGTCGTTGCGCGAGATCAGAATTACCCCGACCGCAAAGAAGATGGTTTCGACCACTCCGATGACGCTGTCTTCGCCGAGCCGTCGACGGGAGCTGAGTACGGCAATCAGCGCGCCCATCACCAAGCCGGCGGCCAGTGCACCGAGGGTCACGCTCACGCCGAGGATGAACGCACCGGCCACACCGGCGAGGGTGCCGTGGGCCATGGCGTCGCCCAGGTAGGAAAGCCGCCGCAAGGTGATCCAGACGCCCACGGTGGGGGCCAGAATACCGACGAGCACCGCGGCCATGGCGGCATTGCGCATGAACTCCGACTGATACGGATCGAGCAGGAAGTCCATGTCAGGGTGGTGTGCGCATCAGTTCAGCGAGGCCCGAATCGCGCCCGAGCCGCTACCAAATGTGGCGTCGAGCACGCCGCCCTGGAGCACGTCGGCGGGGCGGCCATCTCCCACCACGCCACCGTTGATCGCCAGACACCGATCGAACGATCGCCGGGCCAGCGCCAGATCGTGGGTCGACACCAGCAGCGTACTGCCAGCCTTGGCGAGCTCGTGGAAGAGGTCAAGAAGGTGGGCTGTGCCAGGGGCGTCAACGCCGCTCATGGCTTCGTCGAGGAGAAAAACGTCGGCTTCTTGGGCGATGGCCCGGGCGAGCAAGGCTCGTTGGAGCTGTCCTCCCGAAAGGGCCCGAATGGGCCGAGCCCCCAAGCCCGTGATACCAGTACGTTCCATGGCGTCGGCCACGGCGTCTCGGTCGGCCGGGCGAGGGCGACGCCATGCGGGTAGAAAGCGGCGTCGGCCGGCTAGGACGAGTTGCTGCACCGTGATGGGAAAGTCGAGGTCGATATCGCTCTGTTGGGGGATGTACGCCGCGTTCATTCGATCACGGTGGTGATGGCAGTGGGCCCCGGCGAGGGAGACTGATCCAGTAGCCGAGACGAGCCCGCACACCGCCTTGAACAAGCTCGACTTTCCTGCCCCGTTTGGCCCAATAACGGCGACTACTTCACCTTCGTCGACCCGAAAGGTGGCATCGGTCAACGCTTGCACGTTGCCGTAACGAACCGACAAGTTGTCGACGATCAACGAGCCGCCGCCGATGGTGGAGGGGGTAGTCACGAGTTGCACCCGAGTCCTTTGGACAGTGCCGCGAGGTTCTTGGTTTGCACGGAAGCATAGGTGGCGCCCTTCCCGAGCTCGTCTTCACTGATGGTCTCTACCGGGTCGAGGACGTCGGTGGTGGCGACGATCTCGTTGGCCACAGTGTCTGCGAGATCCGACGGCAGGCTCTCCTCAAAGAAGATCACCTCCACGTTGTTGTCTTTCGCGGCCTGAGCAACGGCTTGAAGGGTCTGCGGGTCGGGCTCTTCCTCGGGAGAGATGCCCGCGATGGAGATCTGCGTGAGGTCGTAACGATTGGCCAGATACCCGAAGGCCCGATGGCTCGTGACGACCACGCGGCTGCGGCAGGTCTTCAGTCCGGCCCGGAACTTTCCGGAGAGCGTGGCGAGCTCCGCCTGGTAGGTGGCGAGATTCTTCTCGTAGGTGGCCTTGTTCCCTGGGTCGGCCTGGACGAGCGCCGCACCGACGGTGCTGGCGATCTTGGACTGAAGCTCCGGGTCGACCCACACATGCGGGTCCTCACCACCTTCGAGCACTTCGCCATCCACCTCGCCCTGAGTTCCTTCGAGTTGGTTGCCTACGTTGAGAAGATCGAGTCCAGCAAGCACATCGACTTTCGCCACCGAGCTGGGCAGCTGCGCCGCTGCCTTTTCGACGCTGGGCTGGAAACCCTTGGACAGGTAGAGCAGGACCGTCGCACTCTCGAGGGTGGTCACCTGTTTGGCCGTGAGTTCGAGATCGTGAGGGCCGGAACCGGCTGGGGTGAGGTTCTCGACCTCCACCAGGGTGGCGCCGACTCGCTGGGCTGCTTCGGCGATCGGGTAAAAAGCCGCCGCCACGGTGACCTTCTTACCTGCGGGTACGCCCGACCCGGGGGGGATATTGCCGCTCGGCGGCGTGGCCAGGTTGCTGGCTGCTGGCGCGGCCGTGGTGCCGGTGGAGGTCGAGGAGCAAGCGGGGACGGCGAGGAGGAGGGTGCCAAGCAGCAGGAGCGATCGTCTTCGCTGGGCGGCTTGGTTGGCGGAACGAGATGGGTTCGGGCGGACTGGCATGACTTCATCGTATCAGAACTGGGAATTACTCTCAAAAAACTTGGGAGCAATTCCCATTGTAGGTGAACTGGCATCGGTGCACTCTCGACACGCTCTTCGCACAATCCGCGTGCTTGGAGCAGTTGAAACCACCCAAATGAACCAGCTTGCTCAGACCATCGGCGATTGGTGAGCCGATCCGTTGGGCTGCGGGGAATCGAGGGGCGCTGCCACGTCGGGAATCAGCGGTTCAGGGTCCCGCGGCGCTCACTCGACGGGGGCTATCCGATGCTGCGGGCGAGCGCGCCAGCGGCGTGCATGAGGTCGTGGTGCACCGTGATCGCCGGTGTGAGGTTGGTGCGGGTGACCGGATTTACAGTGGCGCTATGGCCGGCTGCGAAACGGATCTCTACTGTTCCGTCGATCTCAAGGAACAAGGTGTGGGTGACGTTGCCGGAGCAGTCGAGAAGCTGGCTCGACATCCGGTAGTCGTTGAGGTTCATCCGGAAACCCGTGGCGTTGGCGTGACCTCGAAGCGATGGGGATTCTCAATCCCCACAACCTGAAAGACATGTCTTGTGAGTGTGTCGGGCACCGGGTTGGGCGAATTGCGGTCGAGCGTCTTGATGAGTCCGGCGACCGCCTCGGTCGCTTGGGGGAGAAGCACTTGCCCGAGCCAAATTTCGCACCGACGATTTCGATTCCACCAGCGGAGCACGATCACATTTGATTCGGAGCATTGGTCGAGGCAGTCGACGATGCGGAACACGGCACCCTGTTGTTCACAGGCTTGGCGCAGCTGGAGTTCCTGCGCGTCATGATCGACTCCCTCGTGTTTGACCGAGTTTCCGCAGCAGCAGGCCCGACAAACAAGCACGACGAGATTGGTCCGCGAAACTAGCTCGACCCTCGCCGAATCGACCTCGGCCGTTCCGCCGGACAACGGTTGAAGCGCTTGATCGCTTTTCATCACAGTCGTCATTGGCACGGAGAGTAACATTCTGAGAAGTATTCCTAAAATGACGCCCACTCCCCCGAAAAGGACAGGAACGTAGAATCAGTGGGATGTTGAGAGAGCGGCGGCAGCGGCCGTCCGGGTCGCCCGCTCAGGCCAGGTAGCCCCACGCACGGAGCTGATCGAGGATGAGGTCGGCCGCCTCGATCGGTTCGGCGACCACGGTTCGTGGCGGAGTTCGGTCGACGAGCGCGCCGGTGATGGAGAGAACCCGCTCACGTGGCGACAGGGCGAGGTCGGGTGGGGGCAACGCTCGGGCCCGTGGTCGATCAGGGCCGCGATGGGTGGTGGTGACTCGTGACGGCGGAGCGCTGGGGCCAAGCACCGAAAGGATCGCAGTTTCCTTGGCCCCCAGCAGGGCGGCCAGGGGTGCCCGGCGAAGCTCGGCCGTTCCCCCTTCGAAGCTGAGGACAGTGGGGCGGTCAACAATCAGCACCTCACGGCGTCCATGGTCGAGCCGCCGAGTGACGGTGAGGGCCGTGGAGTCGGTGTCGTTCGGAGTGCGTTCGTCGTTTGGGTGTCTGTCGCGTTCGCCGACGGTGAGACCGACGAGTCCCAAAGCCTGACCCCAGCCGAGATGGGCAGCGACGAACGCCGGGACCGATCCCGAGCCCCGGTCGATGCTCCAGTCTCCGGCGCAGACGAGCGACGGCTCGTCGAGGGTGCGAATCTCGGTGGCCAGCGCCGCCGCAACATGGGCCGAGGTGGCCGAACTGGGAAGGTCGATCCGCGTCGCAGCATCTGCCCCGGCGGCAAGCGCTTCACGCAGTAGGGCATCGGCATGAGCCGGCCCGGCGGTGAGCACGGCTACGTCATCGCCGCGCTGGTTGGCGAGGCGAAGAGCCCACTCCAGCGCCGCCTGGTCGGCCGCCGAACAACCAAAGAACCGGGCGTCGTGATGAACGGCGCCGGTGAGGCGATCGACCTCGGGGCGAAGGTCCACCCATTTGAGAAGGACAACGATGGTGCTCACGAGTTCGTCCTCACCTCAGCTCGAGTGAAAGACGACGCCTTGGCCGCCGTCGGGATAGTTCCAGGTGATTGCTCCCGATGTGTCGCACACCAGATAGCAGGTGCCGCACTCGAAGCACTGTTCGTAGTTGAACACGATGGAGCCATCGCTCACCGGCACGAAGAGGTTCGCCGGGCAGGCCGTGACACAGGCTTGTGTGGTGCACCCCCGACAGGCGTCACCATCGACGGTGATGTGGGCACGGCGCGACAGTCGAAAGTCCACCGTGGCCATTCGGTCCTCGAACGAGACCGGTGCCCATCGCTGCTCGTCGTTGCGGCTCATCCGTACGTCCTCATCCTGTGTAGCCCATCGGTCGCACGCGCCGGTTTCCCCGCTCTTGGCGACGCTCCTCGATTCCCTTCGGTCCCGGACGGCTCCGTGGTGGTGTTGGCCGGTTCCGTTCGGGTCCGGGACGCTGCGGGAATCCGCTCGGTCGCCGGGCCGCTCGGGCCACGCCTCCACGACGAGCGCCACGCCGGGTTTCGGTGGGGTGCGTCGGCGGCTGAAAGGAGCTCGTCGTTGCGGCTCATCCGTACGTCCTCATCGCCGTCCATCCATCCTTGGCCAGGTCGCGCAGGCGCACTCCCGACGACTGCACCGCCTTCCAGCCGAGCCGAAGCGCGCCTTGTTTGGGCTCCGGGTTGGTGACTGTGAACAACGACTCGACAAGGTCGCACACCAGTTGGGGATAACGGGCCTGTACCCGTTCACTCATCACCAGACCCGGCGCCCGCTGAAACTTGATGTGATCGGCAAGCGCAAAAGTGGCGGTTAGTGCCGTTTGGTAGCTCGCCAGTGAAGTTGCGGTGAGGTCGTTGCGAGCCATTGCTTCGAGGGCAGTCTCGCCCGCCACCTTGCCGGAGCCAATGGCGAAGTTCACGCCCTCGAGCCAAATGCCGGCCGCCAGACAGAACGCGCCAGCGTCGCCGGCGACGAGCATTCCATCGGTGAACAGCTCGGGCATCATCTCGAACCCAGCCTCCGGGATGAGGTGCGCCGAGTACTCCTTCAACTCGGCGCCATCGATCAGTGGAGCGATCGCCGGGTGCGTTTTCAGCCCGGCGATGATGTCTTCGGGGCGTTTCTTTGCGGCCGTGAGGCCTGGCAACGAGAGCACCACGCCGACGGCAATCGTGTCGAGGTTGGTGTAAATGAAGCCACCACCGGGAATGCCTTGGGTGCAACCGATGATCTCGATGTCGGCGCCGTCGTTGCCCTGCAAACCGAAGCGTTTCTCGATCTCTTCGCGGGGCAGCGCCAGCACTTCTTTGGCGCCGAGCGTGAAGTGAGCTGGATCATTGTGGTGATAGAGGCCGGCTTCCTTGGCGAGGAAAGAGTTCACGCCATCGCACGCAATCACGAGGTGGGCGGTGAGGTCGCCATCGGCACGGTCGGTCTGCACCCCGCAGATCTGTCCGGTGCGGTCGTCTCGAAGTAGCCCGATCGCGGTGGTTGAGCAGACCAGCGTGGCGCCGTCAGCTTCGGCCCGATGGGCGAGCCAGGCGTCGAAGTCGGCGCGGGATGCCGTGGCGCCGTTGTAGGGAGCTTCACCCCAAGCGGTTGTGCGGTAGTCGACGGTGAGGGCCTGCGTTTCCGTCATAATCATGGTGCCGCGGCGGGTGACCCACCGTTGGATAGGCGCTTCCTCCCACCACTTCGGGATCAACGTGTCGAGGATGCGGCCATAGATCACCCCGCCGTACATGTTTTTGCTGCCGGGGAACGGCCCCCGTTCGAGGAGGCAGACTCGTTTGCCGGCCCGGGCCAGCACTATGGCCGCCGCCGAACCGGCCGGCCCTGCGCCCACCACGACGACATCGAAGTCGGGCTCGGCGGGTGTGGGAATCCGCTTGGTGCCCGCCGGCGCTCCGTGTTTTTTCATGAGATCTCCACGCCCTCGCCGAACTGGGCACCCTTTTCGGCGCTGGGACGACGCGAGGTGTGCCCAGTTCCCCCGTGGTCGGGCCCGGTTCCCAAATTGGTGGGCCCGACGGGGGTCGATTCGTCGAGCCGGCGGGCCAGTTCGGTCACAAGAGCGGGGCCGTCGGTGACGATGGCGAGATCGGCCATGCTCATCATGGGGCAGCTTCCATCGATGTTGACGGCGATGATGTGGGTGGGATTGCCGAGACCGGCCGTGTGTTGCACCGCTCCACTGATGCCGAAGGCGAGATAAAGATCGGGGTGTACCGCCACGCCGGTGGTGCCGATCTGTCGATCGAACGGCACCCATCCCCAGTCGGTCACCACGCGTGTGGCTCCGAGAGAACAGCCGAGCGCGTCGGACACGCGGCCCAATTCCGTCATCGCTTCGGCCGAACCGAGCCCGGCCCCCCCACCCACGATTCTCGGTGCCTCGGCGAGGTCCATAGTGGTGGGATCGGGAGGGGTGATCTCGATCACCGGCGGATCGACGGAGTGATCGCCGGGCTTGAGCGTGATGGTGTTGATCAGGGTGACGAGCGTGGGATCGGGATGCGCCCCACGAACCCCGGGCTGCAGGGTGGCGACGAACGGCCCGTCGACCACGACGTCCTCCATCATGTTGCCCCATTCACGCAGGAGTCGGGCACCGCCGGCATGAACCTCGACCGCGCCGGCCAGCAGTGGCACGGCCAGCCGGTAGGCGAGCAGGGGAGCGAGGTCACGCCCGTCGGGCGACGCCGGGAGGAGCAGCGACGCGCTGGCGGGCCACTCGGTCGAACACATGGTGTCGATGGCGTCAGCCGCAAGATTTGGCCCATAGGCAGGAAGCTCCGCGGCGGTGACCTGTCGAGCGATCCCCTGGAGGTGCTCGGCGGCGTCGGCGGTCCCCGTCCCCACGATGATCGCCAGGCCATTCGCTTCGGCCACTGCTTCGTCTGCTCCGAGCGGCAGCACGCCGTCGCGCACCGGAATCACGGCCACCAGAGTGGCCCCATTGCCGAACTGGGCACCCATTTTGTCGCTGGAGCGACGCAAGGTGTGCCCAGTTCGGGTCGCAGTGGGTCGGTTTCGGTTCTCGGTGGTCACAGGAGGGCGCCGATCCGGTTGCCGTCGATGACGGCGGCGTGGGCTCGACGGGGCGCAACACAGTCGCCGACGCGGTGGACGACCACGTGCGAAGTGACGGCTCGGGCCAACAACTCGTGGTAGAGCTCATCGGCCGGGGATGCCGGAATGGCCAGCACGATCCAGTCGGCGGAGCGAGGGGTGGTGACACCGGTGGGGTGATGCAGCACCGTGAGGGCATGGGGCGCGAGCTCAGAGCCGTCGCCTTCGGCGCCAACGACCACCGAGTCGGTGGTCTGCACGATGCCTTTCTTCCCGGCGCGGAGCCACCAGTTCTCCATGTCGAGGGTGATCCCGAGGTCTTGACCAACCACCATCCCCGGAGACAGCACCTCCACCGAGCAGCCCCGGTCGGCCAAAAGCTCGGCGACCGATGTGGCCTGATGGAAGCCGAGCTCGTCGATCACGATCACCGAACCTGACGGGGCGAAACGACCGGTGACCACATCGAGGGCATCGATCACCCGCAGTCCCTCGGGCGCGTTCGTGGCGGTCGACGGGTCGGGCTGTGGCGGTGCCCACCACGGGCGGGCCGGAACCGAGCCGGTGGCGATCACCACGGCGTCGGGGCGGAGGGCGAGGACCGAGTCGGCGGTCGCGGGCGAGTCGTAGCGAATCTCGACCCCGAGCTGCCCGCACTCATTGAGCTGGTTGCGGACGAGGTCGCCGAACTCCGCCCGGTTGGGCACCTTGGCCGCCCAGCGCACTTGGCCACCGGCTTCCCCATCGCGTTCGAGCACGGTGACATGGTGACCGTGCTGTGCGGCGGAGATGGCGGCCTGCATGCCCGCCGGACCGGCACCTACCACCACGACGTCCTTCGGGACGGGCCGGCGAGTCGGTGCGGGCATCGTGGCCTCGCGCCCAGTGCGAGGGTTTTCGATGCACCCGAGCCACCGGTTGAGCCCCATGCGTCCCACGCATTCTTGGTTGCACGACAAACACAGGCGAATATCGTGGTGTACGCCGGCTCGGGCCTTGGCGGCGAAGTCGGCGTCGGCGATCTGGCCGCGCACGATACCAATGAGGTCGGCGTGACCCTGAGCGATCGCCCGCTCAGCCTGCAACGGGTCTTTGAATCGACCGACGCCCACGACAGGAAGCCGGACCTCGGCGCGGATCGCCGAAGGGATGAACATCGCGTAGTCGGGCGGGATGTGCATCGACGCCTCGATCATGAACAACGATGCCGTCGCCACCCCGATGGACGTGTTGATGTAGTCGGTGTGGCCATGGGCCTCGACTGCCTTGGCCACCTCGACCGTCTCATCGATGGTGATGCCGTCTTCGATGAGCTCGTCACCGCAGAGGCGTACGCCGAGCGCCAAGCCGGGACCGATCGCCTCCCGCACGGCAGCGACGATCTCGTGCAGGATACGGGCCCGGTTCTCGAGCGAGCCGCCGTATCGGTCGGTGCGTTTGTTGGTGGCCCGACTCAGAAACCCCCGCACGATGGAGCTGTGCGAGCACTGCAACTCGATGCCGTCGAAGCCGCCCGCTTTGCATCGGGCGGCAACGGTGGCGTAACCGTCGATGATTTCGGCGATCTCTCCCTCGTCGACCGCCTTGGCCACTTCGCGGAAAAGTGGGTCGGCCACCGCGCTCGGAGCCCACACAGGAAGACGCGTGTACATCGACGACGCCTGCCCTCCGTTGTGGTTGATCTGGGCAAAGATCGGTGTGCCGTAGGCATGCACCGCTTCGGTGATCCGCCGGTAACCGGGCACCACTTCGGGGTGGAAGGCGTGGATCATTTTTTCGTAGGGCCAGTCGGTGGGGTGGACCGAATGTTCCTCGGTGATGATCAGCCCGGCACCCCCTTTCGCCCGGGCGGCGTAGTAGGCGGCGTGCTGCTCAGTGGGCATGCCATCTTCGGCGTAGTTGGTGAGGTGCGCGGCGAACACGATGCGATTCTTCACGGTGACCGGCCCGAGCCGAAGCGGGCTCCACAGGTAGCGATACTGCCCGCCGCTCATGGGTGCCCCGCCACGGCCAATGCCATACGGCGTGCTTCGAGAATCGCTTCGTAGATGGTGCGGGGAGCGACGTTGTCGCCGGCTGGAACGGGGTGGATACCCGGCGCGGCATCGAGCGCGGCGAACGTGACCGTCTCCGGAAGGCGCTGCCCGGCGTCGATCAACGCCCCCGCCTTCCACTCGGTCTGCTCACCGCTGAACACATCCTCCACGACGACCACGTTCTTCTTCACGTTGCGCAGGATCGATCGTTTGTGCAGCACCACGCCCTTTGCTTGTAGGCGGGTGTTGGCCGGGGCGAGGTCGCCGCTACGAGAAAGCAACGTGCCGACGATGAGGTCGCGGGTAAAGAGGTGAACCTCCCGGCCCCGTTCAGCGAGGAGCTCGGCCACGCTCACGGCGATGGGTCCACCGATCGGATCCCATACAGCGATGGGTCCGCTGGGGAGGAGGTCTTCTAGGGGTTGGTCCCCGGCCGCCGCGGCCGAGAGCACATCGACAACGTCGAGCACGACGGCGCTCGCCGTGGCTTTGTGGTCTTTGGCGCCGCGCACACTTCCCGTGCAGACGATCACGTGATCGGGCGCGAGGGCGGTGACGGCCTCTGGTGTGGCATCGGTGGCCAGCTCGATAGTGACCCCAAGCCGATCGCATTCGCTGTGTTGCCAGGCCGTGATGGCGCGCAGCCTTTCACGGCCACTGCCGGCGGCGGCAACGTTCACCATGCCGCCCACCTTGGTCGACCGCTCCCACACCGTGACACGGTGTCCCCAACCGGCAAGCACCCGTGCCGCTTCGAGCCCGGCGGGACCAGCGCCGACCACGAGGACATGCAGTGCAAGGCGGTCGTGGGGGGAAGCAGGATTCCCGACGTTGGCATTCCCGGCGCCGGCACCGGCGAGGGGGATTTCGACGTCGGTATCTTCAAGTTCGTGACCGGTGCGGGGATCCACGACGCAGCTGATGATCGGGTTGCGGTTGTCGCGTACCTTGCAGGTCTGGTTGCAAAGGATGCACGGCCGGATGGTGTCGGCTTCGCCCCGGTCGATCGACTCGATCTTGCGGACAAGCTGCGCGTCGGCGAGCTGTGCCCGAGTCATCTCGACACCATCGCATCGGCCATCTTCCAGTGCCCACTCGGCCTGGCCCCAGTCGACGATCGAACCTTGTGCGAATACGGGCACCGGCGACGAAGCCCCCCGCACGGCCGCCCGAATCTGACCGACGAGGCCAAGGTTGAATCCCGGTTCGTCGTGACCGTCGGGCCGAGTGGCAGGAATGGAGAAGATCGCTCCTCGCACAACAACGAGGTAGTCGATCCAGGGAAGAAGCGCCACCGCGATCTCGCTGGCGGCATCGGGCACGAGCCCAGCCCACGGCGCGAGTTCGTCGCAACTTAGACGCAGGCCAACAAGTTTGTTTTCCCCGGCGCCCACACGAACGGCGTGCAGAACTTCACGGGCGAACCGCAATTTGTCGGCGCCATAGGCATCGGTGCGCTGATTGGTGAGCCCAGAAAGGAACTGCCGGATGATGCTGTGTTGGCCGGCGTTGACCTCCACTCCGTGCAGGCCACTCGCGGCGGCGAGTCGTGCGGCGTCCCCGAACCCGGAGACGACGGCATCGATGTCGGCTTGTTCCATCACCTTGGGCACTTCGCGGGTGTTGACCTCCGGGATACCGCTGGGTGCCCACAGTTCCCGCTGGCTGTAGGCAGAAGCACCTTGCCCGCCGTTGTGGCCAATGCCGGCGAGGGCGACGGTGCCATGTCGTTGCGCCGCGTAGGCGATCGAGCGCCAACCTTCGGTGCAATTACGGGCGAGGGGTGCTCGTTCGTAGGGCCAGTCGCTTTCGTGGACCGACGCCTCTTCGGCCACGAGGATGCCGGTGCCGCCAGCCATACGTCGCTGGTAGTACGCGAGATGGCGATCGCTGATGGAACGATGACGACCGAGGTTGGTCTCGTGGGGGCCGAACAGCACCCGGTTCGGCGCGATGATTCCGCTCCGGAGCGCCAGTGGTTCAAGCAACCTCATCGGGCGCAGTCTCTCACCGGTGACCGCTGGGGTAGGAATCCAGATTGGTTGTCAGGTGGAGTGGCCCTGCGGTGAGCGGCATCATTGGGGAACCGTTCCCGCTGCCGGCTTTTTTGGTTCGATGGGCAGAGGTGTTGTGTTGGTGGTGAGGAGCGTTGCCCCGGCAAGGCCGGATGACCGCAACAGCCGATACTCGCGAAGGGACAGGGTTCACTCACGGGCACTGGGACCGGCCTATCACCGTTTGCTCGCACCTTCGCGGCACCGCCGTCGTGTGGTCGGCGGACCTCCACCAAGCACGCCACGTCGGCGTAGGTGGTGACGGTGTTATACAAGCCCTTTCGCGGTGTTGAGCGTCTTTGTGTTTCGCGCAATCAGCCCACCAGAGTTCTTTGTTTTGGTGAGTGTCTGGCCGGAGTGAACGCGTATCCAGCATCGGCGCAGGCACCGTGCTCTTCGTAGCGGTTGAGCACAGCCACCCCCAAGAGGCCCAGGGATACGAGCAGCGAGTGACACAAGCCCGAGAGGGCGAGTGTTGGTATGCGTTCGGGTACCGACGACCCCAGGGGCCAACCCGTCACCCAAACCTCGCCTGTCAGCATCATCTGGTGGGGGAGGACGGTGACACCCCTACCGGCACAAGGGCCCAGGATCGGCCGAACACAGGACGCCCCGAAGGGCGACGGTCACGCTCGTTCCACCCGATAGGGGTGCGGTCAGCGCCCTATCTCAAGCACCTGCGACAAGGACCTGGTACGGTCACGTATCGGTCCCGGGAAATCTTAGGGGGCTTTGTGAGGAACAGTTTGGGTTCAAAGGTTGTGCGAGGTTCGGTGGGGATCGCCGCCGCGGTGTCGTGGACGTTGTTCGCCACCGCGTTGCCTGTCGGCGCGCAAGATGAGAAATCGCCCGACGCTGCCACCGTGAATGAGCGGCCTGGAATTGAAGCAGGTCGCGAAGACGGTGCGATGTTGCCGTTGATGCGCGGTTCGGATGGCAGCGAACAAGTCCCCGTGCCCGAGAAGGTCATCGAACAAGCACCGACCGGTGATTTCATGAACAGGCCGGGGGACCCGCTTCCGGGGAAGCGTTCGTTTGACCAGGAACAGTCCGTGGAGTTGGTGGACCGCCGGTCGGAGGTGACGTCGGTGTTCCGGAACCCTGACGGTACGGAGACGTCGCAGACGTCGTTGCATCCAATCCGGTTCCGGGATGAGCGGGGGGAGTGGCAGTCGATCGATTTGGCGTTGGAGGAACGCGATGGAGTGCTTGCGGCGAAGTCTTCCAACCTGGGGGTGGCGATCCCGGTTGACGGGTCAGCCACCGCGTTGGTTGCGACACCGTCGGGAACATTGGTGTTTGGGTCGCCCGAAGGGTTCAAAGCCGAAGGCACCGTCCGCGCTGAAGGTTTGGTGGCGTCGGTGGACGGAGTCAACGGTTTGCGGTCGGAGACGTCGTTGCACGGCAACGGGTTCGAACACGCGTTGGTGGTACCTGACCGTGACGGTACGTCGACCATGCGGGTCTCGGTACGGGTCCCTGACGGTGTGACGGTACGCGAATCGGCTACCGGTGACGTTGATTTCTTTGGACGCGACGGCAACCTGGTTGGCTCGTACGGCGGGGCGGCGGCCGTCGATGCTGCCGAAGGATCCGGGGTCGGGCCCGCGGCACTCAGACTTGTGTCCGCTGACCCGGGGATTGTGGTGCTCGAGGTGATGGTGGATCGAGGGTGGTGGGATGACCCGGCACGGGCGTTCCCGGTGCGGATCGATCCGTCGTGGTCGGGGAACACCGCGACTGCTGGATCGGACACGTACGTGTCGAAGGCATCGCCGACGACGTCGTACTCGAACGCGTGGCATGTGTTGGCAGGTACGAACAACGGTGGCGGTGACCAGTATCGGGGGTTGGTGAAGTTCAACCTTCCCGCCGCGTCAGCGAACTACGGGGTGACCGCAGCAACACTGGACGTCTACCAGGCGTATTCGACAACGTGCACCAAACGACCGTTTGACGTGTACGCGCTTGGGTCAGCGTTCTCGTCGACCACAACATGGAACACCCAACCCGTCGCCGATGAGTACGGATCGGGTTCCACGTGGTGGTTCAACAAAGGGTTCTCCGGGTCGTGCCCCGCTGCGCTTGAAGGTATCGAGGTGTCTCGCATCGTGCAGCGGTGGATGGACGGCAAGAGCACGAATCACGGGTTCTTGTTGCGGAGCCGAGACGAGGACTGGGATTCGGAGTCCTACAAGCAGTTCGTGTCCGCGGAAGGCAACGCAACGCAGTCCCCGAAACTGACGGTCACCTACAACACGGTGCCACGTCCCCCGGACCTTGCCGACGCGGCGACAGCCCCAAAGAACGGTTCGTCGGTCGGTACTGTCACGCCGACGTTGACCGTCCCGACGGTCACCGACCCGGACGGGAACCCCGTGAGCTACTGGTTTCGGATCTGGACCGGTGGCGACAAGGTCGAGCACGGTCAGGTGATCGACTCGGGTTGGCAAACCGGAACGGGGTCGAACTCATGGACGGTGCCCAGTTCACAACTTCAAAACGGTGTGACCTACTTCTGGCGGGTGTACGCCACCGACAACACCGGCGGTGTGGCATCAGGAGAGATCAGCCCGGCTGGGAACTGGCTAAACAGTTTCAGTGTGGACCTGATTGGCGGGTCGATGGCCGATGCGGCCGGACCGGTGAACGTGAACCTGGTGACCGGCAACGCCACGGTGTCGGTCGGGCAGTTCACATACAACTCATTAGACGTTCCGCCAGCGAACGGCCTGCGGGGCTATTACTACACCGACAGCAACGACAACCAGACGCTGCCCCCCG
Source organism: Actinomycetes bacterium (assembly GCA_031415655.1). GTDB lineage: Bacteria > Actinomycetota > Acidimicrobiia > Acidimicrobiales > Acidimicrobilacustridaceae > JAKOVR01. Next base: position 265 of record JANOSD010000108.1, on the reverse strand, counting down.
ATGACAACGAAGCGCAGTCCCGTGTCGATCCGCAGATCCAGTTCAACTGGGATGACACCACCCCACTCCCCAACGTCGGCGAAGCGGGTACGTCGAAACGCATGCAAGTCCAGTGGAAAGGCACCGTTAGGGAGCGTTCCGAAATAACATTGCCGTAGTTACTTAGTTGTAGTTTCAGGTTTGGGTCGGATGTCGTAGTTCCATTCACCGTGAAATTTGTGGCTCTTGGTCTCGACGGCAGCGAGTTCTTCGTTGGTGATCTTGA
>JANOSD010000107.1:0-3196 GCA_031415655.1 Actinomycetes bacterium | reverse complement strand
ACATGTACTAGGTGCGTGTCCCATTAACGATTCGATATGCTTTACTGGGACACGCTCCTGGCACGGTGGACAAGTGTCGATCGAAGTGCGCCGCTGCCGAACTCATCGCCCACGAAAACGCGACGCTTCTCGGCGGCAACGCCCGCCGCCTCTACGGCCTCGAACCCTGAACGTCGCCTCCCCGCCGCAGCAGAGCAAACGACTGTAGGCACGGTGGGTAACGTCGAGGGATGGCGATTCACTACGAAGAGTTCGGCCTATTGCACGAAAATGCCGAGGAGGTCGGGCTGCTGTTCGACTACGCCCACACCCCGCTCGTCCGGCGTACCTCCGTCCGAGCGCCGAGTGGGCACCTCGTAAGTGCGTTGCTCTGGGAGTCCGTTGAGGGAGCACCGGCCGAGTTCGTGTTCCTGCACGGCGGCGCTCAGAACGCCCACACCTGGGACACCGTGGCCCTCGCTCTTGGACGACCACTGGTGGCCATCGACCTGCCCGGGCACGGCCACAGCGACTGGCGCCCTGCCAAGGACTACGCCCCCCAGTCGGTGATTGACGACGTCGCCCACACCATTCGCACGCTCGCCCCCAATGCCCACACCCTCGTGGGCATGTCCCTCGGTGGGCTGACCGCGGTCGCGACCCTTGCCGACCACCCTGATCTCGCCGACCGCATCACGGTGATCGACGTGACCCCCGGCGTGAACCGCGACAAGGCCGCCGAGATCACGGCCTTCATCACCGGCCCGGAGACCTTTGTTTCATTCGACGCCATCCTCGAACGCACCATTGCGTTCAACCCCACTCGATCGGAGCAATCCCTCCGCCGAGGCGTCCTGCACAACGCTCGGGAACGCGACGACGGCACGTGGGAATGGCGGTACGACCTATTCACCCCGGAACGCACCGGCGACCTCGACGGCAGGTTCACCGACCTCTGGGATGCGTTCAGCGCCATCGACCAGCCAATGCTCTTCCTTCAAGGCGCCCGATCGCCGGTGGTCGACGACGCCGACATTGCCGAATTGCGCCGACGCAAGCCCGACGTCGAAATCGTGGTGGTCGACGATGCCGGCCATTCCATCCAAGGCGACCAACCCCTGGCGCTGGCCGAACTCCTCGCCCAATTTTCGGCTCGCCAGTAGCCATTTCGAGCGCCATGCCGCCGTGCACCGGAGGCCACGTATTCAGCCTTCACCGGCGCCGTCTTCGGTACCGAAACCGTCGCTCGACGTTGTCGTGGGAGAAGGATCGTCGGCGTTGGGATCGTTGGGAATCGACACGGGCTCGTTCGGCCGGTTGCCCCCTGCTCGAGGTACAACTCCCGAGGCCGGCGTTGTGGCCCCGGCCGCACCGCCAACGGCCATGTCGATCCCCGCCAGACACTTCAGGAGCCCGAGTTGTTTCGCCAGCGACGCCGCCTTCTCGGTGGCCGAGGCGATCTTCTCGAGCCCGGTGTTGGCGGCCGACATGTCGATCCCGAACCCGGGGCCATTGTTCAGCTGGATCACATAGCCATCGATCGCGGTGGCCCGTTCGTCGAGCGCGTTGACGTAGTCGCGCACCAGATCACGCTTGGCCTCAGGCTTCTCGAGATCGCGGAGCTGGCGGCTCTCCTTCTTCGAGAGATCGGAGCTCTTCTTCAGCGTGTCGATCAACGTGGGCGTGGTGAGCACCGGACGAACCTGTGCCGCCTCACGCTGCACCTCGTCGCAGATCTCATCGGCATCGGAGATCCATACCTGGGTGGACGGCCCCGAACTTTGGGCACACCCGGAAAGCCCGACAGCGGACAGGGCAACGACGGCTCCGCCAACGACAAGCCGGCGCACAAGAAGAAAGGGGAAACGAATTCGGCCAGACATGCGAGAGGGGACGCTACCGGGAACTCAGGGGGCGGAACCATCGGCCAGCACCCGATATTGGGCGTACCGATCGTGCATCGCCGCGCACCAGGTGGCATCGGGCTCAATCCGCCGATCGATCTTGGCCCAGCGTCCCGCCCCCGAAGCGTCAGTTTCGAGCCCGGCGGTAACCCGCGCCAGGTAAGCAGCTCCGTAGGCCCCACCTTCAGGCACGGCCACAACATCGGCGGGTGTATTGGTAGCGTCGGCGAGAGCCTGAACCCAACCCGCCACGTGGGCACCGCCTCCCGTGACCACCAAACGTTTAGGTTTCACCCCGGCGAGGTCGAGGTGGTGACGAAGGGCGAACCCACAGGCTTCAAAAGCGCCACGACGGACCGCGTTCGGCTTCATTGTGCGGTCGAGAAAGTGCACGGCGGCACGCCGGTCCGGATCGTGGAGCGGGGTCCTCTCGCCGCGAATATAGGGCTCCCACACCGGGATCGTTTCAGGTAACGGCGGGGGGTCCTGATCTTCGGGGAGCAGCGAGTCGGCCCAGCCCAGAAACAGACCTCCGGCGTTGGAGGCTCCACCGATGAGGGTCTTGCCGGGTTCGGTGTGGGGCACGGTCCAGAGCCCTTCCACTTCCCGCCATTCGGGTATCACCGCCCACAACACCAACGTGGTGCCGCAGATGACCAGAACGTCGCCGTCTTCCACCGCACCACTCACGAGTTGCTCGGCAAACGCGTCGATCGTGCCACCGCCCACCGTCGCCCCTGCATGCCCGGAAGCGATCGTGGTGGTACCAATTGCATCGGACCCACTCACGATGATCGGAAGCTGGTTGATGGATGCTCCAGCCTCTTCGGCCACGGCTTCGTCCCACCCGATGAAGTCGAACAGGGGCAGCGTGGTCATAGCTGTCACGGTGTCGATGCCGCCCACCCCCGTGAGGGCATGGTTCGCCACCGCCTGTGCGGGCCAGAAGCCGGCGGCGTTTGGCGCTTCTGCCGCGCACCACGCCAAGAAGTTCACGAGTTCGCCGCTATCGCTCGGATTGGCACCGCTCACTTCCCCACCGCGTCGGTCGCCATAAAGCAATCCCGAGGTCAGGGCCTTGCCCTTGGCGTCGACGGCGCACAACGACGGCACCATTGCGGCAACGTTGACCCCCTTCACGGTGTGCCGCTCGGAAACACGGGAAAACGCCTCTAAGTGGGTGTCCGGGAAGTCAGGTTGCCCAGGTGAGTGCTTGTGGGGTGCCTTTTTTGGGGGCGAGCCGGTTGATCATGGTGGAGATGGCGGCGACTTGGATCCAGGTTTCGGCGGCTTCGGTGGTGTGTTCGAGGTCG
>JANOSD010000106.1:0-13975 GCA_031415655.1 Actinomycetes bacterium | reverse complement strand
GCATCCCCAGGAGCACCCGTGGACCCAATCACTTCCGGCCAGACCGAACCTCGTGAGCCCTGCCTGTCCGTGGTGATGCCTGCCTACAACGAACAAGAGACCATTGAGCAGGTACTCGAAGCCGTGTTGGCATCGCCGTTCACCGCCGAGGTGCTGGTCATCGACGACGGATCCACCGACGCCACCCGCGAGATCCTGGAGAAACTCACCGATCCCCGGATTCGGGTGCTGCTCCAGCCCCACAACCAAGGGAAGGGAGCGGCGATCCGGCGGGGTTTCGAAGAATCAACGCAGCCGTTCGTGATCGTGCAAGACGCCGACCTCGAATACGACCCCGGCGAGTTCGGCGCACTTCTCGGCCCGCTCCTGAACGGAGACGCTGATGTGGTGTACGGCTCCCGTTTCCTCAGCGATCGCCCCCATCGGGTGCTCTATTTCTGGCACTCCGTCGGGAACCGGGTACTCACCCTCGCATCGAACATGTTCACCGACCTGAACCTCACCGACATGGAGACCTGCTACAAGGTTTTCCGCCGAGAGGTCCTCCAGAGCTTCACGCTTGAAGAGAACCGGTTCGGCATCGAGCCCGAAATGACCGCCAAGATCGCCGCCGGGCAATGGCGGGTGTACGAAGTTGGGATCTCGTATCACGGTCGAACCTACGACGAAGGCAAAAAAATCGGGTGGAAGGATGGCGTTCGGGCCATCTACTGCATCGTGCGTTACTCCCCGGTCGGTCGGCGGCTCGCAGACAAGAAGGCCAGCCTGGGGTGACCCTCACCACTGAGCGGCGCGACGACCTGTTCGTCTTCGAAGACCAACCGCGCACAAAACCTGCGTCGGAGCCCAGACGGCGAATTCGCCATGTTCCCGCCCTCGACGGACTACGCGGGGTTGCCGTGCTCGCCGTTGTGCTTTTCCATTTCGAGTTCACCATCGGTGGTCGCTACGTGGCGAAGGGCGGATTCCTCGGTGTCGACGCCTTCTTTGTGCTGTCGGGTTACCTGATCACACGACTTCTCCTGTCGGAATGGGCCGACAACAACGTCATTAGCCTGCGAGCGTTCTGGACCCGCCGAGCACGACGGCTTTTCCCCGCTCTCGCCATCACCCTGGCGGTGATGTGCGTGTTCATCACCTTCGTGGCGATTCCGGATGTGCGGGCACAGCTACGGGGCCAGATGCTGGCCACGATGTTCTACGTGGCGAATTGGAACTTCATCCTGTCCGGTGAAAGCTACGTTGAGCAGTTTACGTATCCGTCACCGTTGCGGCATATGTGGTCGCTGGCCATCGAAGAGCAGTTCTACGTGCTGTGGCCGATCGTGGTGGCGGCCGTGTTGCGCTGGCGGCGAGATGCCCGAGTGGTGATGTGGACCGCGCTTGGCCTGGCCGTGGCGTCCACCGTTTGGATGGCCCTGCTGTTCCAGCCCAATACCGATCCCTCCCGCGTCTACTACGGCACCGATACCCGCATGCAGAGTCTCACCTTGGGCTCGGCACTCGCCGCCGCGCTCGCCGCCGGGATCACCGTTCGGGGACCCGTGGCCCGGAAAGCCCTGGGCGGGGTCGCCGTTGTTGCCTCGGCCTGGCTCGCCCTCACGTGGTCCCGCACCAACTACGTCGACCCCTGGCTCTATTCCGGTGGGTTTCTTCTCCTTGCCCTCGCCGTGTGCATCGTGATCCTGACGTGTGTCGAGGGTACCGATCCCGGGAGATCGAACCCCGTCGCCGCCGCCCTTTCGTGGATCCCGCTGCGTTGGCTCGGCCTCATCTCCTACGGGGTCTATCTCTACCACTGGCCGGTGTTTGTGTACTTCAACGCCGAACGCTTGGGCATCGACGGCTTTGCTCTCCTCCTGGCCCGGATGGCCATCACGCTGGCCTTTGCCATCCCGAGTTACCTGTTCGTGGAACGCCCAATCCGCCACGGAGCGGTGCTCGACCGTGTGGGGTTCCGGCCGCTTCAGCTACCTATCGTTGCCGTGGTCCTCCTCGCCGGAATCCTGTTGTCCACCATGGACGCACGCGCCACCATGTTCGTTCCCGACGACCTCGGGCCACGTGTGGTCCCGACGGCGCCTGCCGATGAGGTCGCGGGCACTCGACCGGCGATTCCTCGTGTGATGTTCGCCGGAGACTCGGTGGCGTACAGCATCGCCACCGGCTTCGGTCCCGGTACCGGCAATGAGAAAAAGATGGTCGTTGCCAACCAGGCCACCCCCTTTTGCGAACTCACCCCCGGGAACCGTATCGAACTGCCCGGACGGGTCGAGCCTCGAGTGAGTGACTGCGATGACTGGCGTGGACTGTGGACCCCAGGCAAGAAGGTATTCCGACCACAGATGATCGCCTTTGGCCTCGGAGTGTGGGAGATCTTCGACCGATCCGTCGATGGTCGAACCATCGAATTCGGCGACGCCGAAAGCGATCGGACGCTGGACCGGGTGCTCGACGACATCGTGGCGGAACTCTCCGATGCCTCGACAACATTGGTCTTTCTGACCAATCCACGGGCGGAAGGCCGCGAGTCGGCGAAAGAGGAATGGAAAGCCTCGGAGGCCTGGCGCCTTCAGCACATCAACGAACGAATCTTGGCCGCCGCGGCCCGGCACCCGGACCGCACCAGGGTGATCGACGTCGCCGAGTATCTCTGTCCAGGCGGTGACGCCTGCAAACAACAACTCAACGGGATCGTGCTCCGACCCGACGGCATGCACTACGAGAATGCGGATCGCGCCGCCGAACCAGCGAAGGTTGGTGCCAGCGCCTTCGGCGTTTGGCTCGGCGAGCAACTCCTCGAGGTGTACCGGACATCCGGGCCGAGCGCGGGGTCACCCACCACCCGCGCCGTAGCGGTAACCCCCACCGCGGCAACGACCCCCACCGCCGCGACGAGCCCGCCATGAGCTCACCCCCCGTGACCTCACCCCCGGTGTTGTTGGTGCACGGTTTTGGAGGGTCAGCCGATCGCACGTGGCGAGATAACGGTTGGCTCGACCTCCTGTCCGACGACGGCCATCGAACGATTGCGCCTGACCTACTCGGCCATGGTGGCGCGCCTCGACCCCGCGACCCCGGGGCCTACAACAATCTCGAGTCCCGAGTGTGGGATTCGCTCCCAAAGGACGGTCCGGTCGACGCCATCGGGTTTTCGCTCGGCGCTCGGGTGGTACTCACCATGGCGGCCGACCAGCCCCAACATTTTCGCCGCATCGTCGTGGCCGGTGCCGGGGCCAACCTCTTTCGCGATGAACCCTCACACGAGCTCGCGGCGGCGTTGCGAAGCGACACCCCCCACGAACACCCGCTGGCTCGCTATTCTCAGCAACTCGCCGCTGCCGACCACACCGACGGTCACGCCCTCGCCGCTCTGCTCGAACGAACCGACACGCCCCCGTTGGGACGTCCCGAACTCGCACGAATCACCGCGCCCGTCTTGGTCCTCATCGGAAGCGACGACTTTGCTGGCCCCGGCGATCCGCTCGCCGATGCCCTCCCCGATGCAACGCTTCTGGTGATCCCCGGTCTTGATCATTTCGCCACCCCGAAAAACTTCGCCGTCATCGACCACACGTTGGCATTCCTCCGATGAACACGATCACGAGGAGCGTGTCCAAGAAACCATTCGGCGTCCTCCGGCCAGCTTCGAATCTCGCGGCGTCCTCCGTCTCACCGCCCAAAACACGGGGCTTTCGACGTCGCGTCCTTGCGAGAGTTCGAACCGTGGCTCGGAATCCGCTTCTCGAAGCGTTACTGGGACGCACTCCTAGGAGATCACCCGGGGATCGCCAGAAAACGGCCGGGAGATGACCGACCCTTGCTTTGTGCTCGGCGTCGACCTCGACGGTGTGTGCGGTGACCACACTGCCGCGTTTCGTGCGGTGGTGGCCGCCGAACGGGGGGTCGACCCCACCACGCTCGGGCCCCAAGTGAGCTGGAACTTCCACGAATGGGGTCTCGACGACAACTCGTTTCTGGCCATTCACCGCAAGGGCGTTCTCGACCATCACATGTTTCGCACCATGCCCGCAATCGACGGTGTGGCCGAAGCGTTGTGGCGGCTATCCGACGCAGGAGTGTGGATTCGCCTCATCACGCACCGCCTCTACGCCAACTGGGGCCATGCCACCGCCGTCGCCGACACGGTGGCATGGCTCGACGAACACCGCATCCCCTACCGCGACCTCTGTTTTCTTGGACAGAAGCCGCAGGTGGAGGCCGATGCCTACATCGATGATGCACCCCACAACGTCGAGGCGCTGCGTGCCACCGGGAGCCCCGTCGTGGTGTTCGATCAGCCCTACAACCGGAGTCTCGACGGCCTTCGCGCCCACACCTGGCGTGAGGTCGAACACCACGTACGGTCGCTGATGGCAGCAAGTGGCTACCCGGTGCAGGAGCGGTTGTCCGGCTTCGAGCCAGCGCCGGCCACACGGCTCCCCTTTGACGCCGACGTTGGTCCGCCTCGCCCAGACGGAACTTGACCACGGATGGCCGAGGTTGACCACCCAAGCGTCCCCCGGCCACTAGTCTCCGTCCGGTGGCCGTCGTGGTGGCGGAGGCCGCCTCCCCCTACCCGAACAGGTCGCCAGAGGCGCTAATGGTCGACAGAGAGCAGGAACAAGCAAGGCTTTTGGCCGCTTCGCTCGACAAGAACGGGCGAGCAGGACGCGACCTCGCGTGGATCGTGGCAATCTGCGCCATTTTGGCCGTCCTGGCCTATGCCGGCCAGGTGGTGGAACGGGCACAGGGCTGGACGGCGGACCAGTCGTCGACCAACATGAGCGGTCTTCTCGCCCTTTTGGTACTCGTACCTCTCGCCGCCGTGTTCTACGCGCTCCGACGATACGGAGACGCCGCCGAAGCCCGTGAAATGCTCCACAATCTGTCGTTTCACGATTCCCTCACCGGCCTCCCGAATCGCCGATTTCTCGGCGATGGCTTCGAGGATATGGTGAAGGCCGTACGCCGGTACAACGGACGTATCGGGGTGTTTTTCATCGACCTCGATGGCTTCAAAAAAGTCAACGACGCGCACGGGTATGAGGTCGGCGACGAGGTAATGCGCACCGTCGCCAATCGCCTCACCGAGGCGGTAGGGCTCAACGACCGGGTCGTCCGCTACGGCGGTGACGAGTTCGTCGTGCTCGCGCCCGAGGTGAGCAGCGCCAGTTCGGCTGAGCGTATGGCCGCCAAGATGCTCCGCGCCATCGAAATGCCGGTCGCCATCGGATCCGACACGCTGATGGTGAGCGCCAGCGTCGGAATCGCCCTATCGGAAAACCGAGTGACCCATCCCGCTGAGGTGCTGCGAGATGCCGACGCGGCGATGTACCGCGCCAAGGCGGGCGGCTCAGGCTCCTATGCACTCTTCGACCGTTCGATGCGCGACCAAATCACACCGTCCACCGCCGAGCGCCGACTGCGTCAAGCGCTCACCAACGGTGAGTTCCGCCTGTATTACCAGCCGATCGTCTCGCTGTGGACCAAACGGCTGGTGGGCGTCGAGGCGCTGCTTCGTTGGTCCGACCCCGAACGCGGATTGGTCAGCCCCGGAGAGTTCCTGCCCGCGCTCGAAGACACCGGCCTCATCGTGCCGGTCGGTAACTGGGTCATCGACGAGGTCTGCCGCCAGTCGCGTCGCTGGCAGGAACAATTCCCGGATCGGCCGCCGCTGAACATCAAGGTAAACATCTCGGCGCGCCAACTCGCCCAGGCAAACTTCGTCGACCACCTCCGCGACAGCCTGGCCGCCTCCGATACAGAAGCGAACCGGGTGTGCCTTGAAATTACCGAAGGTGCGCTCATGTTCGATGTGGCGTCAGCGTGGAGCACGTTGAAGGCGGCCAAGGCCATCGGCGTGAGTCTCGCCCTCGACGACTTCGGCACCGGATACAGCTCACTGTCGTACCTCCGTCAATTCAGCCTTGACCTCCTGAAGATCGACAAGTCCTTCATCGATGGCCTCGGCTTGTCCAAAGAAGACACGCTGATCGTCGAACACGTCGTAGGCATGGCGAAGGCGCTCGGCATCGTCACTGTTGCCGAGGGGGTGGAAACCGAACTCCAGGTGGAGGTGCTCCGGGGCCTCAATTGCGATCTCGCTCAGGGCTATTACTTCAGCCATCCGCAGCCGCCAGACGTAATCAGCCACCTCATGGAGGAGAACGGCAACAAGCAAGAATGGCGACCCCCCACAAAGGAGGAGGTCCCCGCCGAAACCGCCGGCTCGGCACCAGTCGTGGTACTTCGTGCCGACACCCCGCGCGCCGCTGATGTGCACGCGCTCGACGAAACAAGCCCGGAGCGGGATCTTTTTGGTCGCGAACTTCGCGACGGCGCCGACGAGATCCTCGGACGCCTCCCGCTCAGGAACCGCGGCGCATCACGAAGCTGATCGCTTGTGATGCGGTGGGGTGCTACCGATCAAGTCGTGGCCCGCTGGCCTTGCAGGGACCTGTGCCCACCGGCACCTGGGCAATCACCCCAGTCGTGTCGTGGACCGTCGGCACGAGTACCTCGGTCATGCGTCGATCGCAGGATCGGCGTCTAGGAGCCCGGTGGGCCCTATGGTCATCCCCGCCGGGGCCAATGTTCGACGTGGCAGGATACCGGCATGCCGCTGCCTGTTTCTTTTGTTGGTGCAACCATCGAACCCATCGTTCACGAAGTCGATGCCCGCTGGATCATGGCGCACGCCGCATCAATCAACGCCGTCGACCCTTGCTACCTCGACACCAACCGTCCCACCGGGGTGGTCGCCCATCCCCTTTTCACTGCCTGCCTGGAGTGGCCCGCAATGCGTGCGGGGCGACGTTTAGTACCGGAAGACGTTCTGCCGTTCCTTGAAGTGGTACGGGGTGTGCATGCGTCTCACGATCTCACGGTTCACCGATTGGTTCGTCCCGGCGATGTCCTCACGACGACGGCCACCATTCGGTCAATCGAGCAGCGGCCGCCCGGCGCGTACGAGGTGCTTCACCTCGTCACCATCGACGAACAAGGCGAGCTGGTTGCCACCACCGATATGGGCACGTTGTTCGTCGGGGTCGATGTCGCCCAGGGAGCTGACCGGCAAGCCGATAGCGACACGGCGGAGCTCACTGACGTATCGACCCAGCAGCCGGCCGTCAACGCAGAGGGCAACATCGCATGGGCCGACAGTACGGGGGCCAGTGCATTTCCGGTTCGGTCGCTCGGGCGGGTGGTCGAGATCCCCGCCAACGCCGCCCATACCTACACCGAAGGAAGCCGTATTTTCAATCCGATTCATACCGATCCGTCGGTGGCCGAAGCGGCAGGCCTCCCCGGCATCATCCTCCACGGAACCGCAACCCTGGCCATGGCGATCAGTGAGATCATCGGAGCCTTCGCCGACGGGGATCCCGATCGAATCCGGCGGGTGCGATGCCGATTTGTTGACATGGTCATGATGCCCTCTCGGATCACGGTGTGCGTCGATGCCGCGCCCTCGGAGGTATCCGGCGAGTACCACCACCGTTTCGAGGTGCTACACCCGACCGGCCGGCCGGTGCTCACGCACGGCTCGGTCACGCTGAGCACGTCAAAGAGGTAACGCACGCTCCTCCGATAGAGGTAGCGGAGAGATTGGTCGACGGGCGTCGAACGGCGGACATCGCATCGAATCGGGCACGGTTCGCGCTGTGGCCAAAAGGGCGAGGCCGAGAGCGAGCAGTGGCAATACGGTCCGGGTACCGTTGCGATCAAGGCCGACCACATCGACGTTAAAGATCACCAGTAGCGCCAGGTTGGTGAGCACCGGGAGGGTAAGCGGATGCCGGAGCCCGCCACGGAACCAACCGACCAACGCCATGGTGATGCCCAACGGGATGCAGACCAAGGTGAGCACGTTTTGCCCTTGTACCCAAAGAACGGCGCTATCGCGGAGGCCAAGAAAGGGAATGGTGAAGTCAAGCAGCGAACCTTGCCCAACGGGAGCGTTCGCTCGGAGCCAGAGAAACCACCCTCCGCTTACGACGATGGGAACAACAAACAGCTTGATGCCAACGCGGTCCCGACGAGCCAAAAGAAGCCCAGCGAGTGTGACGATCGCCGTCTCCTTGGCCAAGACCGCGGACACGGCGAACGCCATCGCCGGCCACGAACGATTGCGAAGTGCCAGCAGAATCGCGATCATCAAGAGTCCGAGGCTGAGGGTGTCGGCGGCGGAGATCCGCAAGGTCATGAGAGTGCCAGGGAAGATCCCAACGAAAACGGCGAGGTGCACTTTCCCTCGCAGCGTGGCGAGGATGCCGGCGACACCAAACACGGCGAGAAACACGCCGGCCGCACCCGCGGCAAACATCGCCCACACCAAGCCGGCACCGACGCCAGGCGGATAGAGCGCTCGAGCCAACCACGGATACAGCGGTCGTTGCCATCGGTACTGCGGGCGGTCGAGCGAGCCAGATGCCTGCGCAACATCGAATGGCGAGCGAGCGATCGCATAGAACATCGGCCCATCGTGCTCACCGGAGGTGAATTGGCGATTCTCCGGGAAGTCGGAACGCATCAATGCCGCAGCGGGCCCGTTTGGACCGGTATGGACAAGCCAGCCGTTAATCTCCCGGGTGTTGGAGAGATCAATCAGGGTGAGACCAATGGCCAGCCCCGTGGAGGCCAATGCGATCGCCACCATGAGTCGGAGTGGGAGCTGCCTCATCGCCGCCTGGTTCGACACGCCCGGAGTCTACGGACCCTCCCGACCGGACCGCCACCAAGTCCGCCAGAGCACCAACATGAGTTGGCCACACAATCACCGGTTGGGACGGAACTACCGCAAGGGTTTCGAGGGGACTGCACACGCTTGCGATGTGAACGTCGGACGACACCGCATCGGTTGCTACGGTGCCGAAGCCATGAACATCACCGACCCTTCGCCTCGGGCGGCGCAACGTCCGCTCTCCCCCGATCTCGCATGGATCGACGAATACCGGTGGACGGGCGCCACGGACGACGGCTCGATGATCGTTGCGGCTCGGTATTCGCGACATCCCAACCGTGGGATCGAGGATGCCTCCCTTACCCTGTCCATCGGCGGCGAACAGACCTCAGTCCACCTTTCTGCCCGAATTCCCGCCGGTGAACCCTTGCCGCTCGGCCCGCTCTCACTCGGCCCACTCTCACTCGGCCCGCTCTCACTCGGCCCGCTATCACTCGAACCCATCCTCGCGATCGACCCGATCGAAGCGAACCGCAGCAATCCCATCGGCCTGCACCTCCAACTCGATGCCGTACCCGGTCTCTCCGATCACGAGACTCCCTCGTTTCGGGTCGACGGAGGCGGCGACTGGTCCACCCCCGAAGTGCTTCGGTGTCCCGCTCCCGGAAGCCGACTCGACATCGTGCGTCGGCACGCATGGTCGACCGGCGAAGTCCACGGACAACCGATCACCGTGTTGGCCTCGCACCTCATCGGCACACGTCGCAGCCGCGCCCTTGATCCGGCCCTCGGGCGCGCCCCCGACCACCACCTGCCTTCATATCTGTGGTGGTCCACAGACCTCCAGCACTCGTCGAATCCCCCACGACTTGAGATGTCCCAGTCGGCCATCGAGATCACCACGAACAGCAATGGGCACGGCCCCACCCTCGGTTCGCCGGTGCATCTTGAGTGGGCCCGAGGCACCCGTTGGCCGGCCACGATCCGCCACGAGACCGCCGGCGAGCTTCCACCCCTCGGACGGCTTTTGCTTACGGGCCTCGGCTACCACAGCAACGAGTGGGAACCGGGTCGGTGGCACGACGAACTCGCGATCGGCATTGAACGCTGGCACCTCGACACGGTCGCTTCGCAAGGAATCCGTTTTCTCCACGTCCTCACGGTCGTCGGCCCGCAGCCGTTCGGCTTTGTGGAGACGCTCCCCGTCGGAGTCATCCCCTCCCGTGGGCTCGCTGGATTCATCGATGGCGGATGATCTGATCGCCCGGGCCTGGCAGGTGTTCGAACACGGCGAACCGTCGTCGGTCCTTCGGCTCGGCGACGTAAACCTGGCCCACGTCAGACTCGACGCCAACGTTGCGATCTCCGGGCACGACCCCTGGGCCGATCAGCCGGTGCCGGAACTGGTTCTGGTCGAGGTCGATGCCTGCGCGCTCAACTTCGCCGACCGCCTGTTGTGCACCGGCGAGTACCAAGAGCACCCTCCCCTACCGTTTACCCCCGGCCTTGAGGCAGCAGGGTGGCGGTCCGACACGGGTGCCCGTGTTCTGTGTTCTCCCGCCCTTCCCGCCGGAGGGTTGGCCACGTATTGCCTGGCCGCACCAACCGACCTATTCCCACTCCCGACCGAACTTCCCAGCGCCACCGCCGCCGCGATGCACGTCACCTACCAAACCGGCTGGTTCGCTCTTCATCGTCGAGCGGCGCTCCAGTCGGGCGAGACGTTGCTCGTGCACGCAGGGGCAGGCGGTGTGGGATCGGCGGCGATCCAGCTCGGGAAGGCGGCCGGCGCCATTGTCCTCGCCACCGCCGGCAGCCCGGAGAAGGTCGCGCTTTGCCGATCCCTTGGGGCCGACGGCGCGTTCAACTATCGCACGACCGATATCGCCTCCACCGTGCTCGACCTCACGGATGGCCGTGGCGCCGACGTGGTGTTCGACTCGGTCGGCGGGGCCACCTTCGAAGCCTCCACCAAATGCATCGCATGGGAAGGACGGATCCTCGTGATCGGTGCTGCGAGCGGCAGGTACTCACCTGCTCGCACCAACCACGCAATGGTGAAGAACTACTCCGTGGTCGGCGTGCACTGGGGCGGCTACCGAACCCGCCGACCCGACCTCGTCGCCGCGGCCCACGAAGCGATCATGCTTCTCTGGCTCGACGGGGCGATTACCCCGTTGGTGTCCGAGACCGTTGGCATGGCCGACGTGCCGGCAGCGCTCGATCGGCTCGGCGCCGGTGCCACCACCGGCAAGATCGTGGTGCGACCCCACACGTAGAAGCGCTACTGCGCACCATCTTTCCATGGCTGGTCGCCAAACTGATCGCGGTGCACCACGTCACCAACTGGCCGGCGGGTGGTGGGGCCGTACCGACCCTTCGGCCACCCGAGCGGGACGATGCAGCAAGGAGTGACCGACAGCGGGAGGCCGAGAATCCTCCGCGCACTCGTGACCGACCAGAGCGGGAGCGTGATGAGCGAAGCGCCGAGACCCATCGCCCGCGCCGCCAGCAGGAGGTTCTGCACACTCGGATAGATCGACCCGAAATACGAAGAATTCGCCACGTGCGGCATTGGGACGTACGGGGGTTTGCCGGTGGTGGCCCCGGTGTTCGCCAGGCAGGGCACCACAAGCACCGGCAGCTCCTCGAAGTGGTCCACCTGCCACTGCACGGCACCGAGCACCTTGGTCATGGCCTCGTCGCCACGGGTCACGTGGCGACCCACACCGCCGTAGAGCCGCCAGGCTTGGCGATACCTCTGTGCCAATTTCGCCTTCACCTCGGGAGAGGTGACCACGACGAACTCCCAGTTCTGGCCGTTCGAGCCGGTGGGAGCCCGGAGCGCCAGTTCGATGCACCGCAACACGATGGCCTCGTCGACCGGATCGGGTCGGAGCCGCCGAACGGCCCGCTGCGTCAGCATGGCATCAACCAGCGGCATCTGGAGACGTGCTTCCGCTTCGGCCAACGACGCAGGGATTTCAACGGGTTCAGTCATAGGGCCGAGTCTTGCGGCGACCGGTCCTTGGTGTCGAGCCGATCACCAGGCTGACCAGAGGCGATGGAGACTCGTCTGCCGTCGTCACCGGCCGATTGGTAGACGGCGTCGGCGAGCATGTGGGGCCGAAGGGCGTCGGCGAACGTTGGGGTCGCCGGTGTGCCGTCGCGAACAGCTTGGAGGAACGCTTCATCGGGGTTGCGGAAACCCCCGCTGCGCCGACCGAGTTCGGCTACCAGTTCGGTGCCTTCGAACACTTCCTCACCGCCGCGGTCGGTGACCCGCCGCACCGGACCCCACACATCGCCTTCGAGGACGAGGAATGCCCGCTCGCAGAGCACCTCCATCCGTCGACTACTCGGCCGCGCCATGATGTCGTGCCACACCGACGTGAGCGCCGCGAAGGCACCAGACGCGAACCCGAGCTGCGCCATGACCACGTCTTCGATTCCGTTGATGGCGTGGAATTCGGCGGAACGGGCGGTGACCTCACGCACCTCCCCAAACAACCACTCGAGAATGTCGAGATCGTGGATCGAGTGTTCGAGCAACGTGCCCGCCCCCGCCCGGGCCACGTCGGATCGCCACGTGGATGCATATTGGCCCTGAATGGGGATGTACTGATCGTCTCGGAACATCACGCTCATCACCCGCCCGGAGGTTGGGTCGGAGACCATAGCGCGGAGGAGGTTGAAGCTGGGCGAGTCGCGAAGAACAAGTCCGACCTGGTTCACCACCCCCGCACTTGCGACGGCGGCAACCATCGCCCGAGCCTCACCGACGTCGAACGCTAGGGGTTTCTCGCAAAACACCGGAAGGCCTCGGCGTGCCGCATCCTCCACCAGCCGACGATGTTCACTGGTCCAGGTGCACACGTACACCGCGTCGACGGCACTGAACAGTTCCTCCTCAGAGGCGACGACGCTGGCACCCGAAGCCTTCGCGAACTCGCTTGCCTTGTGCGCGTCGGGATCGTGCACGGCGGTGATCTCGTGGGGCACGGACCCGATGTGAAGCATCTTGCCATGGTGGTGCGCAATGAACCCCCCACCGAGAAACCCAATCCGAATCTTCCCTTGCGATGTCGTCATGGCAAGAAGCTATCCGCCACTCCTTCGGGGGGACGTGACCGACGCCCGTTGACCATTTCTTCACTTCACACCGACAAGGCGCCGTGCTCAGTTCTGCGCAAACAAGGCCGGTGATCACCTGCTGATTGCCCGGCACAACCACTTCGTCGCCCAGCGAGTTCACACCGCTGGCGAAACAGACGAAAGCTACCGGTTTCGGTCGCTCCGATCTCGAAACAACGGCCGCCGTCGAACATATCGACATCGTCAGGGACGACCTCGGTCGCCGACGCCGCCACACAGAGTTTACAAAAGAGCTTCGAACGCGTCGACGTCGTCGTGCTCCAGCTTTTGCCGGCCAAATCAGCTGTTGATCGAAGGGGCGCAGCCCCCGGGCATGGATGCAGCGATCTTGACCCGACTCCCACGCCCCCTACGGAAGAAACACCTCGGCCACCTCTTCGGCACGTTTGGAAAGGAAACGATTCCGATCTACCGACGCCAACGGTAGGTGCTCCACGAAGAACCCGTAGATCACCCCTCGCAGGGCGCGAGCCACCGGGGCAGGCGGCGCCGACCAGTCCGGAAAGAGCTGGTCCAGCCACCGTTCAAGTGCCGCCTCGAAAGTGGCACTGAGTTCCGCCGCGGAGGTCATGGCTTGTATCTCCCCACGTAGGCTCTCGCCGAGAAGCAGCCGCCACATGTCGTCCTGGGTCCCCATCTCCGTCCAGATCCATGCCAACAGGGCAGCGAGGCGCGGTCGACGGGCCAGGGTGGAATCAATCGGCGGGACGTCGGCCAACAGGTCGGCGTAGCTGCGATGAGCGATAACCGCCGTGAGCAGCTCGGCTTTCGAGGGAAAGTAGTGGTACAGCGTGGCGACATTCAGACCACAGGCGTCGGCGAGCTTCCGCATGCTCGTGGCGTGCACTCCCTGCTCCGACATGAGCCGCAGAGAAGCCTCCAAGATCCGGACTCGCTGCGTGGGTTCCTCAATTGCGATCGGCAGGGTTTGGGTCCCAACCCCCGTCATCAGGCGGCGCCGACGGGAGTGAACACCGCAGGAAGGTGCTCGATGGCGAGCACCAGCGTGTTGTCGCCCCGCGTCACCTCGGCTCCGGGTTTGACCCGAATGTCGTGCAGTCGACGGAACAACTGCTCGAATACGATCTTGATTTCGAGTCGGGCCAGATTGGCGCCAAGGCAGAAGTGCGGGCC
>JANOSD010000105.1:0-28971 GCA_031415655.1 Actinomycetes bacterium | reverse complement strand
CACCACAAAAACCACATCAAACCCCCGCCCCAACAACCGATTCCCAAACTCCACCATCCGCCGAATACCCCCATACCGCCGCAAATGCGGCACCACAAACGCAACACGAATCCTCGCCTGACCAGTCATTCGGCGAACCCTACAGCACTCGCGCGCACCCCTTGACCTTGCGGACCAACATCATCGTTGTACGCCACCTGGCGGCGCGCCGGATCGCCGATCCCCCTGCGATACTGTCTCAACGCTTCGGTGGAGGCCAACCAACCGCTCCCCCATCGCCCGTGTCCCGACGCCCATGTTCTTCCGCCCAGTAAAGGTGATCCATGCGATCCGCTCACCGCGTTACGTCAACCACTCCCAATCGGCCTCACGTCCGGCAACGCGGACGGGGCTTCACCGCCGCGATCTGTGTGGTCACCGTCGTGGCCGTATCGACGGCCTGCCGCAGCACGAGTTCCACTGCCACCACGACGCCCACGGCTAACGAGGCCGATGGATCCAGCAAGGCCGATGGGTCCGCCGACACCGTCCCCGGGGGCACCACGTTGAAGCTGTTCGTACACTCCAGTCTCAAGAAGCAAATGGCGTCGCTTACCGCGGCCTACAAAAAGGTCACACCGAAGGTCACACTCGATCCGGTTTTCCTCACCACCACGGAGATCGAAAAGCGGTTGGCCGCCGGAGAGAAGCCCGACCTCATCATCGAAAGCTTCAGCCGGATCGGCAAGTTTGCATCGAGTCGATCGGCCGATTCCAAGGATCTCACGATCGGCACCGATGTCCTACAGATCGCTGTTGCGAAGGGCAATCCGAAGGGCGTCACGTCCGTGTCGTCATTCGGAGCCGACCCAGCCACCGTTTCCGGGCTTTGCGTGGAGGCCGAGCCTTGCGGCCGGGTGGCACGCGACCTGCTCAAGGAAGCGAACGTAACGCCGGCGCCGGACCGAGAAGAAGATGAGCCCCAAAAACTCATGGACGGCATTGCCGGTGGGTCGATCGACGTGGCACTGCTCTTCCGTACCGACCTCACCGCCGCTGGCGAAGGCAAACTCGTGGGAATTCCCGCTGTTCCCGCAGTGAAGCCCACCACCTATCAAGCCATGATCGTCAAGCCCGGAGAGCCGGTCACCAAGTTCCTGCAATGGGTCAAGACCGGCCCGGAAGCCGAAAAGGCGCTCACCGCGACCGGCCTCCGTCCCCTTGACGTCGAAAAACCAACCGCGTCGTGACGAAGTTCTCGGTGCGTCCCGCCCGACTCGGGTGGTGGTACGAGTTCGAGGGTGGGAGCGACCGCGGCGTCGGATGGCGCCTCACCAGGGCGGCGGCAAAACGCGCCGGCCAGCACAAAGCCGGCGAACTCGCGGGCCATCCGGTGTCGCTCCGTCCCCCCCCGCATTCCCCTGACGGGCCCCCACCCGGCCCCGACACACCACCCACCGAAGATGTGCGTCCGGAACCCCGAAAGATCGAACCGAGGATGGCGAGAGATGCCCATCGGTCGGACAAACGGCGGACCCCAAGTGGTCGTGCAGTCATCGGGGTTAGCCTCACCGTCTTGGTGCTGCTGTTGGGCGGACTGGCGTGGCGCATCCGAACGAACGACGTCGCCAACGATCGCGCCGCATCGGCACAATCGTCCACGCTCCGAATCCTCGCCTCCGACCGACTGCAGGTTGCCCTGCCCAAAGTGATCGATGCCTTTCGAGCCGAGCACCCGGAAGTAAACGTCACGGTCTCCTTCGGTAGCGCCGACCAAGTGGCGCAAACAACCGACACCAGTGCGGACGTGCATGTGGTCATCGGGAACTCCACCGACCTGCGGAAGTCGTCGGCCGTTCGCGGCAAACGCCTCATCACGGAGAACTTTGGCAACGACGCCGTCGAGATGGTGGCCCGCACCAAGGGTTCGCTCGGCATCGACAACGTATCCGAATTTCGACCCGACTCGTCCGTCCGGACCGCGATCTGTGTTGCCAACACCCCGTGCGGCGCAGGCGGCCGCCAAGCGGTGGGTGCATTGGGTTTCGACCCGTCGGCGTTCCCGACCGAACCTTCTGCCGACGCGTTGCTGTCGAAGATTCGCGGCGGCAGTATCGATGCCGGCATGGTGTACCGCACGGAGTGGGCCGTCGGCGGTGCCGATCTGGCCCGACTGCCGCTCCCCGACGACCTCGTCCCTCCCATCGTGTACCAAATGGTCCGGCCGAACCAGTCCAAGGCGGCCGACCGCTTCGTGTCGTTCCTGTCGGGGTCCTCTCGAGCCACGCAGGCCCTCAAAAAGGCCGGGCTGCTCGCAGGATAGACACCAGGTTCACGACGTTGGGGCCCACTGGGCGAGTGAACGATCGAGCAGTAGTTCAAGTTCGGCGACGTCATCGCGGAAGTACTCCCACAACCGCGCACGCTCCTCCGAAGCGAGGGGGTCGCGGCGGCGCTGGGCCGGCTGCTGATTGCTGAACCGAACCCGTTCGAGTTGTGGTGGCACAAAACCTGGTGACGCCCCGATGTGGTTCGCCGCTTTGGTGTAGAGCCCTCGTGGATCGTTATCGAGGTCGTCATGAAAGAGCACCAGAAGCTGGTCTCCAAAGAGATCGACGTAGGGCCGTAGGCTTTTGGCGTACCAGCCACCGGCGATGAGTCCGAGGTTGTCTTCTTCGGGCGACACGGCACCAACGAGCGAAGTAAGCGCGGCATCCGCCGGGAGCCGTTCCCGCTTCTGGTGGTGCACCATGGCCGAGAATGCCCGATCGATCGGGTTGCGGAGAATGGCGATGAGACGAACGTCGGGCACGATCGACAACACACGACGGGCCATCACCGAGGGGTTGTGCCGCCACATCATGTAGCCCGGTGTCGCTTCACCCACGATGTGTTCGCCCGACCAACCGCCGAACTGGGCGCGGTACCACGTGGCCCCAAGCTCGTCGAAACGTTCGTCGTTGTTGAAGAACTCAATTTCGCTCGGTGCGGCGTATACGTCAGGGTGTTGTCCGAGATTGGACCGCAACCAACGAGTCGCGCTCTTTTGCGCGCCAATAATGAGAAAGTCGGGAAGGGGTGCCTGGAATACGGTGCCAGGAATCGGCGCGGAGCGGCCCGCCGGGCGGAGGTCGATCTCACCGCCGGCGGGGAACGAGTCGCGCACCTCGCCGTCAACCGGATAAGGCAGCGGCAGGCCTCGAACGGCGAGCCGTTGGCCACCGACCACGACGAACGGCGGTCCGTCGGGACCTTCGAGTACCTCGACGGGGGGACCTTCGACGAACGCCGTCACCGAATCGCCGACGACATCAACATCTGTTTCTTCGAACGGACGGCGAACGCCGAGCGTGCGTTCCAAGGCCGTCGCCAATGCTCCCGAAGCAATCCGCCGATGAAACATCCCCTCCACCAGCACCACGTCGCCGTGGGCGTCAATGGCAAGGTAGGGACGGGTTGTGAGAGAAACCGGGTACTCGGCGAGCAACGCAAGCCACGCCGCGGCGTCATCACGCCTGCGCACCGCATCTCGACGATCGATCTCGTCTTGCAAGTGCTGGTTCGCCACCCCCAGCGACTCGATGTGGCGGCGCAGACGGGCGATCAATTCTGGGCTGTGTTCGGGGAGGTGTTCGGGAAGGTGGTCGGGTAGATCAGGCATCGTGCGTCGGTTCCGGTGCAGGAGGGGTTGCGTCCAGACCATAGAGGCGGAAGTAGTGCATGGCGGCAACCTCCAGTGGTGGCACATCGGTGGTGGCGGCCTGTCGAGTAGCCCGAAGCACTTCAAGCCGACAGCGATCGAGCCGACGAACCAGACCGGCCAACCCAACCAGATCTAACGGGTCGATGGTCCAGCCCGCTCCGGTCGCTCGAATCCGTTCGGCGACGGCGCCATACCTTGGCCCAATCACCGGGAGGCCCGCAATCATCGCCTCACTCACGACGAACCCGAACGTCTCGGCGTACGGTCCCGGCAGCAACACCACACGGATGCCGGACCGGCGGAGCAGTCGGGGCAGATCGTCGTTGACATACGGGCCGTGGAGGTGAAGTTCCGGTGGCACGTGGTCGCGTACCTCACCGAAATGGTGCACCTCAATCCCTTCGGGCGCCAACAACTCGGCGAGTCCACCCGCAAGGTGCACGCCCTTTTTCGCCCACCCCCGCCCAACGCAGGCGATTCGTAGTGGTTGGTGTAACAGCGCGTCCTCGTCGACCGGCCGCGGAGTGGTTCCGCCGGCAACAACCGACCCGTGAGGAATGACGTGAACCCGTTCGGTTGGCAAAGCAAACGCACGGGCGAAATGGTCGTGGGCGCTCCAACTCGGGAACACCCATTCGTCGACGACGTCGAGACTCCGGGCCGTAACGGATCGAAGGTCGAGGATTGCGTCGACACCGAGCCCGCGCGTCTCCGGCAGGCACGACGCACAAACGTTCAGATCTTCGGGAACCCCGCACGCAACGGTGTTTTGGTAGAGCAGCCAGTGGTGGGGGCACACCAAATGCAGATCGTGCACCGTGCACACCACCCGGCCCGAAAATGCCCGGAGTTCCGCCAGCACGCCCGGTGGGTGGCCAATGAGATTCTGGATGTGCACCACCGATGGTTGGCAAAGATCGAGCGCAATCGGCAACGCGCCTTCGGCCGGCAACCGGAGCACCCGTTCACGCTTCTGCCCACTGGCATCGAGCCAGCATTCGCGCAACGAAAACCCACCCCCCGACGGATACAGCACTGCGGCGTCCAGATGGGCGGCATGGGCATCACCTAGCGCATCGAGAAACAACTCCGTACCGCCGAATCGACTCGGCGAGTGCAATAGGTGCAATACCACAGGACGATGCGTTCGCTTTTCGGCCAGCCCCAGCCGCAGCGCCGCCCAAACGGCACCGAGGGGCTGACGGTCGCGCGCTTGCGCGTTGGCCCGTCGAAAGCCCGGGTGGCGCTCGTGTAGCCGGGCGGACCCCTCCCTTCCCGCCTCCGGTGCAGCGGCGCCGAATGACACCGAACCATGGTGAAACACGAACACGTCGGTAGCGGCGAGGTGGACGAACCCCGACGCGGTGGCTCGCAAGCAGAAGTCGACCTCCTCGCCGTACCCGGGAGAGAAGTGCGTCGAAAAAGTGCCGACACGATCGAGCGCCGTGCGAGTGATGAGCAGGCAAAATCCGACACCGGTGATCAACTCGACCGGAGAACCGAGCCACTGGTCCGCCACAAAAGCCGCACACGCATCGATCTCGCAAAGGGCTGGGACCGGGCCGGACAAGGCGAATGCGTTGAGTACCTCGTCGGGCACCGTGACGATCGAGCCCTCGTTGGTGAGCGGCGTCACCGTCGCAACGTCCGGGCGAGACTGCGCCGCCGCCACGAGCCGGTCGAGCCACCCGGCGGTGACGACGGTGTCGGCGTTGAGCAGCACGACATCACCCAACGCGCCATCCATGCCTTCATGCACCGCCTCGACAAAACCGCCGTTCTTCACTCGTCGGCGCAGCGAAACCGGCAGTGTCGGCCGTGGCTCCGAGACCCAGGAATCGCAGGCATCTCGCAACACTGCGTCGGGTGTGGCGTCGTCCACCACCACGACTTCGACGGGCCGGGAATCGGTGCTCGCCGTGTGCCGTTCGATACTCGCGAAACAGGCGATGGTTTCGGCCAGCCCCCCGTACACCGGTACAACGAGGCGGATTGTTGGCACCCTGACGTCGGTCATGGCCCGTCCTTCGTGACGCGTCCGCCATCGACTGAACTGCTGATGCGAGCAAAGAGCCGCTCGGCCTCGTCGGCCAATGCCTCCGGCCCGCAGGCCGCATGAGCGAGTCGACGGATCGACCGGCCAGCCGCTTGCCCGGCCGCCTCGTCCTCGATCAGTCGATCGATCGCCTCGAACCACGCCGCCACTCCCGATGGGGTCGGCACCTCGGAGAAGACGCTGTCGGCGGCGAGGGGGAACGGGATCGCCGGCACGAGCTCGGCGCCGGTGAGTACGGGGACGCCGGCCAGCCCGGCCTCGATCACCGACGCGATGGCCGGAACATCGTGACCGGAACGGGGGGTGGTGATCTGCACTGACCATTGGGCGAGTACGGATGGCGAAACTGGGGCTAACGGAAGGGCGATCGTGTTCGGGAGTCGGGACAAGACGGGCGGGAGTGCCCGCGGGTCACACAGCACGAACAGTCGCAGTTCACGACTTTGGGAGAGCCTTTCGGCCAAACCTTCGGCCAGCCCTTGTACGAACCTCTGCGTGAGCTCAGCTTCGAGCATTGGTGGATCCAACCACCAGCCGAAAGAAATCTCCGCCCCAGTCCCGCGCGGTGGGGGGCCGGCCGGCGTTGCCGCAGCAATCGTGTGTTGTCGATCGAGCGGAATAGCCACCGGAACCTCAAGGGCAGGAACCGTGCTCGATCCGGCACCGCTCCATTGCGTGACCCAGTCGGCATGCACGAACGCCGCACCGTCTTGCCCCGGGTAACCATCGAGCACCATCGGTCGACCCCGAGCCTGACGGCGAGCGCCGACCTCACGAATCTCTCGGTCGCAACACGGAGAAAGCTCGCCGCTGACCACGACAACATCGGCGGCAACGAGTTCGGCGAGGCGAGGCAAGACATCCTCACGAGGAACGATCACGAGTGAATCTCCGGTCGCGGTGAGTACCGCCGCCAACCCTTCATTGCGACGAACGGCGGTTGCGGTCGCTGGTCCGGTCAACAACGCGATCGCTCGACGTTTCGCTGGCCGTGCCCCACAGGCCACGATCGGACCATCGTCATCCTCCGACGATGACGTGATGGCGACGCTGACGCTGACCGGCACCGTCGTGAATGAAGCCACCTGAGCGGCGTCGAGGGGGTGTGGACCCGACGCCCAACGTTGCACCTGAGTAGCGACCGCTCCTGGGCTTCGGAGCACCAGACGGTCGGGATCGGTGGCGAGCACGACGTCGCGTCGCCCGGTGCTCCACCGGGCGCACAGGGCCGCCGCGGCGGCATCGAGCGGCACGAGCACATCGGGGGACAACACATCGAGCGTGGCTTCGATGGCGAGGGCTGGCTGCACAAGGCGGGTTACCGGTCCGCCGTTGGTGGCACGGATCCCCACCGCTGGTCCCACCAGCAGGCGGGCATCAATCGACCTTTCGATCAACGCATCAGCGAGCCCACTGAGGTGCACGATCGTGTGCAATGGATCGTCAAGCAGCACGAACGCCACATCGGGACGCCACCGGAATGGCGCCGCCGCGAGCACCGATGCCACCTCCACGGGAACCCGAGGCGACCGGCGTGGTTCATGGAGGTAGGACCCCTGATCGATCAGCAGTAAACCCCCTTGGAGATCGACGTCGACGCCGTGGTGGCCGACCTCCACGTGGACGCCAGGACGGGCATAGGCCGCGCCCGCCACAAACGAGGTGGTCACCGATTCGACCGCGGTTCCTGGGAGCAGCGCCAGTTGTTCAGCGTGCACCGGCGCCGTCGACCCCGCAGGCAGTACGTCGACAGGCGCCACCACGGCGCGTACCTGGCGAGGCGCACCGGCGAGTAGGCGAGCCATGCGCTCCACCGACAGCGGAGAGATCCAACTCCCGTCCGGTACGTAGAGTTCGCCGGTGTGGCGCGCCAGCTTGCTCAGTTTTCGGCTGGAAACAACAGTCAGAGTCATTGCCGGCGCTCCAACTGTCGTGCTTCGAGGTCGCGCCGTTTGCGGTTGGAACGTCGAAGCTGCTCGCGCAGAGCAGCAGCGTCGGCCCTGGTTGCCGTCAACTCCGCCGCGGACGCGGCCGGACCGAGATGCCCGTCGGTGAGCGCAGCCGCTACGTCAGCATCGAGCGCCTCTCGCCAGACGTCGCCTCGATTCCAGACCCGCAACGCCATTCGTTCGACGGGCCCGGGTTCAACCGCCCCGATTTCCGCACGCAACCCACCGGAGCGGTGGTGCAATAGAGACGGATCGAGCGCGGTTCGCACCTGCTCCATGACGTCCGGAGACGCCAACGGAAGGCCGAGTTCGTCGCAGAGGCGATACGTTTCAGAGGAAACGTCGGTGAGGAAGCGGTCGAGGTCGACCACGGTGAGCGGCAACCCAACCTGATTGACCGCCAGCGTGTAGCGAAGCCAAAGCGCCGCCCCGTGCTCCCGGGTGAACCCGTTGCGGACCTCGAGCGAGGAGATCACGTCCGTTGGGCATCGAACCACCAACACGATTGCCGCCACGGGAGCGACCGTCTGCCAAAACGGCACAAGAAGGGAAATCCGCGGGTCTTTGACGGCCCGCCTCCCCGATCCGATCCCGGGATTGGTAGTGGCGAAACACGATGTCACCACCTCGGCTGCCTCCGCTCGGAAACCATCCATGGACGCGGAATTCCACCAGCCGCTGATGAGCAACGGAGGGCGATCCCACGATCCGCCGAGCGCCGCCAGGAGCTCATCGTTGAGTTCGAGTACGTGCCGGTTCTCGAAGTACCCGACCGGGTTGTCGGTGCCCGCCGGCTGCTGTTGCGCGGGATCCCCGAGATCGATACCGAGCAGATCGAGGGTGCGCATAACCAAGGAGGTGCCACTCCGATGCATGCCCACGACGTAGGTGATCGGATCAAGGGAGGCAAGGGGAGGCATAGGAAGGGCAGGCGGCCGATGAATTCGGCGTCTCAAAGCCGCCGACCAGCAATCGGGGGCGGAGGAGCGCGTGGTAGCCTATTGCCCGCAACTGGCCTCGGTGCCCGTTCCCGAAACCGCCATGACCGACGCGTCGACCACCCGACCCGCTCGCCCGCTCACCGTCCACAAACCGAGCGTAAGCGGCCTTCCTCCCCTCCGGCCCTACGCCCGGGATTTTTGGCAGCGCCGGCCCTTCATGTGGCACCTGGCGCGCACGGAACTCAAGGGCACCCACTACAACACCTTCCTCGGCCAGGTCTGGCTCCTCCTCGACCCGTTGCTGATGGCGGGGATCTACTTCATGTTGCGGTCGGTCGTTCGGCCGGCCGGATCCGAGTTCGACCGCAATCGCATCATCGCCCATCTGATCATCGGCGTGATGGTGTACCGGTATACGTCGAGCTCAATGGCGAGCGGCGCCCGGTCCATCACCGGCAATTCTCAAATGGTGCTCAACACATCTTTTCCTCGCGCCATCTTCCCCGTGGTGGCGGTGATCGGCGGCACCTTGGAATTCCTGCCCATGATCGTGATGATGCTGGTCACGCAATTGGTGCTCGGGCAGCCCGTTGGCCCTTCGCTGCTGTTTCTCCCGCTCGTATTCGCCATTCTGGCGGTCTTCAACATGGGGCTCGCCATGCTCGTTGCTCCCGCCATGGTGCTGTTTCGCGACACCAGTGGATTCCTGCCCTACATCTCCCAGTCGTGGTTGTACGCCTCGCCCGTGCTCTACACGATCGCCGAGATCCCACCGAACATTCTTCCCTACCTGAGGTGGAACCCGCTTTTCCCCACGTTCGCTGCACTGGAGGAGATCTTCAGCGGCCAGGCGCCATCGCTGTCGAACCTGGTGTTCGCTTCGCTGTGGGCAATCCTTTTCCTCGTCGCCGGCACCACGATCTTCCTCCGCACGGAACCCGACTTTGCTGCCCGACTCTGACCTCTCCGCGCCACTCGGCACCGATCCCGAAGGCCGCCCCTACGTCGTGCGCGCCCACGAACTCGGCATGAGCTTTCGCACCACCAACGAAAGTCAAAAGACATTAAAAGGCACGATCTCCAGTGCGCTTCGCCGCAAGAAGACCGAACGAACCGTGCACGCGCTCGGCGGCGTCGATTTCTCGGTGGCGAAGGGGTCCGTGTACGGCGTCATCGGCCGCAACGGCGCCGGAAAGTCCACGCTGTTCAGACTCGTCGCCGGCATCCTCACCCCGACGTCTGGGCAAGTGGCGGTGTATGGGCATGTCACGCCCCTGCTCTCCTTGGGGGTCGGATTCAACCGGGAGCTCACCGGCCGCGAGAACATCCTGCTCGGTGGGCTGGCATCCGGTCTCGATCCGCAACAGATCGTGGAGCAGTACCACAACATTCTGACATTCGCCGACCTCGGAGAGGCCATCCATTCGCCGATGCGCACCTACTCGTCGGGCATGTTCGCCCGGCTGGGCTTCGCCCTCGCCGTCCACCTCGATCCCGACATCTTGTTGATCGATGAGGCATTGTCGGCCGGCGATGCCAAGTTCAAGCAACGCACCACCGACAAGATCGCCGAGTTGGCCGCCAGCGACTGCACGTTCCTCTTGGTGTCCCATGGCCTCGAGATTGTGCGGCAATTGGCCGATCAGTGTTTGTGGCTCGAAGGCGGGAAGGTTCGGTTCGAAGGACCGGCCGAAGCGGTGGTCGACGCCTACCTCGCCAACGACGGCGTCGCCCCTATCGACGCCTCGGCCATGGTTGATCTCTAGGCGGTCGACCTCTAGGCGGTCGATCTGTAGGCGGTCGATCTCTAGGCGGTCGGCCCTTCTCAGTCCAGCCGATACGGGTCGTAGTCGTCGGACTTGGCTCGGCGATTCCGGCGCCGGGCCTCGGGGGAGTACTCGTCCCACAGTGTCGAAGATCGGAACCATTGCCATCCCACCGCGGCCAAGAGCAGCAGCAATACCGGTCCTCCAAACGTAAGGAAACGGATCGCCTGTGTTCGTTGCTCAGCTCGGGCTTGAGCGGGCGTCGTGGTTGAGGGAGTGGGGTCCACCACGGTGGTGCCCGGCGCCGATCCAGACGGAGCCGTCCCCTGATCTGGCAGTTCCGCTCCTAGAGGGGGCGCCTCGGACTCCGAGGCCGACTCCGACGCCGCCGACGGACCGAAAGGAACGTCGATTCCGGCGGCGGTGATCTGTGAACCGCTGGCCAACGTGAAGGTTCGTCGCATCCCTACCGTCGATGAACCACCAGGATCGAACTCCATAGCGTTGGCGAGTTCAGTTCGGCCGACCGTGAGGGTGGGCTCGTCGTCGGTCCCCGACCGAGTGACGGCGAGATTGGTGCCGTCGAACGACATTGTCCCCGCGGATCGGTCGACCGCGAGCGCAACCAAGTCGTCGGGTTTGGCCAGCGGGTCGGTGCGTATTGTGACGGCGTCGACGACGGATGACACCTCTTCCGAGGCGATTCGGGGAAACGAGGGAGGACCGGAGTAGCGGACCACCACCGACTCTTCGGTAACTTCGAGTTCAGGACCCCGTACAACGAGGGGAGCGGCAGAAAAGGTGCCCCGAGTGCCGTTCCAGCCTCGGACCGACGAACGGGGCGGCTTTCCCGGCCTCGCCGACAAGAGGTCGGAAAGCCCGAACGGATCCGTTGGCACCCCGATCAGCCCATCACGTCGGGCCTCGAGCCATGCCACCGCGGTGGGATCGTCGAGATCCGTCGACGGAACCTCGACTTCCACCACACCGGAACGGGAAAGGTTGACTCGACCTGCTCGTTGATTGGCCCAACCGCCGTCGACGAACGTCTGCACGGTGTTGGCGAGTCGTGACGAATCGGTGCGAACCACATGCGATCGCAGGACCGACCCGTTCTCCGTCCCGAGATACAAGTTCAGTTCGAATGAGGGCAGTGACAAGATCCCGTCTTCCGCCAGCCCCACCTGCAGAAGGTCGGGTGCAGTGAGCTGCGCCCATGCAACGCCGGACGTGGCGGGCGGGTCGCTGGCGTTCGATGTCGGATAGAAGATCGCCTGACCGTTGAAGGGAAGGGGTAGGGCTTCCACCTCAGGGGCGACGGTAACCAAAACGGTGGGTGCCAGCATCGCGAAGATCGCTCGCAGGATCCTCTGTCGCATCGTGTCCCTATTCCAGCGTTGCGTAGTTGGTGGAACGATCGGCGAGGCGCTGGCCCGCCACTTCGTCGACGCACGCCTTGCAGTCGGCGAGGTAGTCGTCGACCACCGGCGCGTTCCCGGCGGAAAGGGTGGAATGGAGCGAGTCGGGTGGCGTCTGGCGATCATGAAACCACCCCCGCTTTTGCAAGGCGTCGCCGACGGCAAAGATGTCGAGGGCATCCTCGTAACCAGGAGCGACGGCCGTCGCCATCAAGTGCGCCTCGGGTTCGCCGAGCACCTGGAGGCCGGCGATCGACCGCACACCCTCGACCAAGGCTCGACGGGCATCGATGGTGCGGCGGGTGAGATCTTGATACCCGTCCATCCCGATGTGGTGCAGCGTGGCCCAGGCCAACGCCATCGGCAGGCCAGACCGGGTGCCTTGCATGTTCGGTGAGGCATAAAAGCCACCGAGCCAGGCGTCGAATACGAAGGTTTGCCACTTCCGATACTGCTTGTCGCGGTGCATGATCACGCTCGCACCCTTGGGCACGTAGCCGAGTTTGTGCAGGTCGGCCGAGATGCTGGTAACGCCGGGCACGCGGAAGTCCCACGGGGGAACGGGCTCCCCATTGGCCTCCATGAACGGCAAGATGAACCCACCCATGCAGGCATCGGTGTGGAAGTTGGCGTCGACGCTGGCCGCGAGCGCCGCCATCTCCGGGATGGGATCAACCACGCCCTGTGGGTAGGCCGGTGCCGACCCCACGATGAGCACCGTATTGGAGTTCACCAGCGCGGCCATGGCATCCACATCGGCCCGCCAGTCGGCCCGGACGGGAGTTTTGTGGAGGGTCAGACCGAAGTAGTAGGCCGCCTTGTGGAAGGCGGCGTGGGCCGACTCCGAAACAATCATCTCCGGGGCGGTGATGCCCCGCTCCGCCTTCGCCCGCTCCCGTGCCGCCTTCACCGCCATGAGGATGCTCTCGGTGCCTCCGCTCGTCATAAATCCGGCGGCGTCGGGGCCATTGAGGAGGTCGGCACAGATCCCGGTCACCTCGCTCTGAATCTTGCCCAGGCTCGGAAAAGCCATGGTGTTCAGGGCGTTCTCATGGAGAAACCGTTTCGTGACCGCCTCTTGCACCTCGTGCAACTCCGGTCCGCCGTCGTAGACCATGCCGAAGGTGCGCCCGTCCTGCCAACGCACATCATCGACCTGCTTGGCGGCGAGGGCAGCGAGGATTTCGGCCTTGGAAAGGCCAACTCGAGGGAGGGTCATGGGACCCACGTTAGAGCGAACTCCGCCGCCGCCGGTACCGCCGCCAAACCTCGTCCGTGCTCCGTACACTCGATCTATGTCCGTGTCTCCGAAACCAACCACCGTTGTCACCGAGCCAATGGCCAAGCTACTCAGCCGTTGGGCCGACATCGCCGCCATAAACCAAGCGGGCGCCGTGTTGGGTTGGGACCAAGAGACCAAGATGCCCTCGAAGGGACAACCCAGCCGCGGCCGCAGCCTCGCCGTGCTCGCCGGTCTCGCCCACGACAAGCTCACCGATCCCGCGCTCGCCGACGTCATTGCATCGGCCGGTGCGGTGGCGGAACCCGAATCCGTCGACGCCGCACAGGTGCGCGAAGCCCGTCGAACGGTTGAGCGGGCCACCGCCGTCCCCGGCCACCTTGCCCGGGCCAAGGCCGAGGCCACGAGCACGGCGCTGGTGTCGTGGCAGGCGGCGCGAGCAGCCGACGATTTCTCCCTCTTCGCCTCCGACCTCGCCCGCGTCGTCGCCCTCACGTTCGAAGAAGCCGACGCCTATGTAGACGCCGGCATCGCGGCAACGCGCTACGACGCCATGCTCGACGAGTTCGAACCGGGCACGACCGAAGCGCAACTGGTTCCGCTCCTTGGCGCGTTGCGGACGGAGCTGGCCCCCTTGGTGCAGGCTGCCGCCGACGGCCCCCGCGCGATAGACGAGTCACCGTGTATTGGTCACTTCCCGGGCGAAGCTCAAGAAGCCTTCGGGCGCATGGTCGCCACCCAAATGGGGTACGACTTCGACGCCGGCCGACTCGACGAGAGCGCACACCCCTTCACCACGAGTTTCGGGCCACACGATGTGCGCATCACGTGGCGCTGGCAATCAAATGACTTCCGTCCCGGCCTCTTCGGCGTGATGCACGAAGCGGGCCATGCGCTCTACGAGCAGGGACTCCCCGTTGCGTGGGACGGCACACCCATTGGGGGCGCGGTGTCGCTCGGTGTGCACGAAAGCCAGAGCCGGCTATGGGAGAACCAGGTGGGCCGCAGCCGGGCGTTTTGGGACTGGGCACTCCCCCACTTCGTCGAGCACTTTCCGGCCGCTGCCGGCACCACCGTGGACCAGCTCTTCCCTGCGCTTCACACGGTCACGCCATCGCTGGTTCGGGTGGAGGCCGACGAGGCCACCTACAACCTGCACGTGGTCGCCCGCTTCGAGATCGAACGGGCACTCTTCGCCGGTGAGGTAGCGGTGGCCGACCTCCCCGAACGTTGGGCGGCAACCTACGAAGAACTGCTCGGCGTACGGCCTCCCTCGGCCGCCGATGGGGTGTTGCAGGACATCCACTGGTCGATGGGGGCCTTTGGCTATTTCCCCACCTACACACTGGGGAACCTGCTCTCCGCTCAGCTATTCGAAGCTGCCGGCCGCCACTTGGGCTCCATCGACGACCTTCTCCGGGCCGGCGAGTTGGTCGAGTTGCTCGGGTGGTTGCGCACCAACGTGCATGCCTCGGCTTCGCGGTGGAGTGCGCCGGAGCTGATCGAGCGAGCCACCGGTGCCCCCTTGTCGAGCGAGCCGTTCCTCCGATACCTCCGCGGCACCGTGGCCGAAATCTACGCCATACAGCCCGGTGGGTAGTCTCATCGCATGACCGTCACCGAGACGCCCGCGTCGACCGAGGCCCCCAGTATCGATCTGCTTGCCCCGGCGTTCTACGTCGAAGGCATGCACGAGGCGCTCACCTGGATGCGGGCCAGCGCTCCGTTCTTTCACGACACCAAGGGCAGTGTTTTCGCAGTGAGCCGCCATGCCGACGTGCACGAGGTGGAGGGCCGAAGCGACGTCTTCATAAGTGGAGGGGGCTACCGCTCGTTTCGCTCCGAGGGCGAGACCAACATGATCGCCCAGGACGACCCTCGCCACGCCGCCCAACGGGGGCTGGTGTCGCGACGGTTCACGCCGAAGGCCGTGCGAGAGCACGAACCCTGGATGCGCTCCACCGTCGACGCGTTGATCGACGGCTTTGCCGCCGGGGGCCCAGGCACGGGCTCGGCCACGGGCTCGGGCGAGGTGGAAGTGGTCGACGCCGTGGCCGCACAGCTGCCGTGCCGGCTCACCGCCCGTCTCCTCGGGTGGCCCGAAGAACGGTGGGCCGACGTGAAAAGTTGGAGCGAGCGCCTCATGCGTTACGACGCCGTTGCCTACGACGGCCCGTCCCTGATGGGGATGATGGAAGCCATCGTCGAATTCAACGGTGACCTCCAAGAAATGGTGGCCGAGCGCAAGGGGTGCCCCATCGACCATGGATCTGATCTCACCACCGTGTGGGCCAACGCCGAGATCGACGGGGTGCCGCTCGATGCCGAATCGATCATGCACGAAACAGGCCTGTTCATCTCTGGTGGAGCAGAGACCACTCGCACCGTGATCGCCCGCGGGCTGCGCACCTTCTGCGACCATCCCGATCAGTGGGAGCGCCTCGCCTCCGAACCGCACCTCATGCCCACGGCGATCGAGGAACTCGTTCGCTGGGTCACACCGTTGAACAACTTCTTCCGCACTGCCGTGGCCGACGCGGTGGTGGCCGAAGGCACCGACCGGGAACACCGATTCAGCGCCGGCGATCGCCTCGTGCTCTTGTACCCGTCCGCCAACCGCGACGAGGCAGTGTTTACCGACCCGTTCACGTTCGACATCACCCGATCGCCCAACCCCCACCTTGGTTTTGGCTTCGGCGCCCACTTCTGTCTCGGCGCATCGCTGGCACGATTCGAGCTCTCGATGCTGTTCTCCTCCTTGGCGCAACGCATCACCAACCTCCGGGTAGCCGAGGAACTGGTGCCTGAAGCGAACATGTTCGCCTGCGCGGTGGAGTCGTTCCATCTCGGTTTCGACTGGCGCTGACGGCCCACCGCAGGTATCGACCGGAGCGCGATGGACGGTCAGCTTCCCCTCTTCGCCCCGACCGGGGGAACCACCCCGGAACGCATCGAGCTCCTCGATGCCGACGTGGTGCTCCACCGGTTGGCGGTGTCGGCCGTCGATGCGCAGCGGTGCTTCGACGAGGTGCTCCGCACTACGGCCTGGCACCAGGGCAATGTGCGGATGTTCGGCAAGCTCACCCCGATCCCCCGTTTGCAGGCCTGGTACGGCGAACCCGGTTGCGCTTACACGTACTCCAACCTTCGGATGGAGCCCCTGCCGTTTACGCCGATCCTGGCCGAGCTGCGAGCGCGGTGCGTCGCCCTGGCGGACACCCCGCTGAACTGCGTCCTTGTCAATCACTACCGCGACGGGCACGACAGCGTGGCGCTCCACGCCGACGATGAACCCGAGCTCGGCCCCGAACCGGTGATTGTGTCGGTGAGCCTGGGGGCCGTACGCCGGATGCAGTTCCGTCACCAGTCGGAGCCAACGCTGCGCCACGACCTCGATCTGCCGTCCGGCAGCGTGCTGGTAATGCGGGGCACCACGCAGCGTTTCTGGAAACACGCCGTCCCCAAGACCGCTCGGACCGTCGGCCCCCGCATCAACCTCACCTTCCGCCACATCGCCAACTGAGTAGCGCCCACCCCTTTTCCGAACTGGGCACACCCAATGGCGCTGCCGCGACAAAACGTGTGCCCAGTTGGGCCGTTTCAGGCACTTCGGCAGATTCATGGGTGAGGTAGCCTCTCCCCTGATGACGGAACTGATCGTACGAGTCGGCGGCGTGGGCGGTGTGGGCGGCGTGGGCGGCGTGGAACATCGGCTGTCCCCGGGGCAGAGCGCGAGCCTGGGCCGGGCCGCAACCAACACCATCGTGTGCGCCGCCGAAGCCGTGTCAGGCACGCACGCCCACCTGGCTTTTGAGGCCGGAAGTTGGGTCTTTCGCGACGCCAGCACCAACGGCAGCTTCGTGAACGGGCAACGCACGCCCGCGTTCACCATCAGTTCCCCAGTGTCCGTCGTGCTCGGTCACGCTGCCCAGGGGCTCCTCGTGGAGTTGCTCCCCGTGACTGCGGTTGCCCCCTCGGCGTTCGCTCCGCCCAACCCGCCACCCGACCCTCCCGCCAGCCCCGGTAACGGTGGTGGTTTCCTGAGTACCCAAATCCTGCCCAAGGAACTCGGGGGCACACCCGCCGCTGCCGCCCCCAACCCCGCGTCCGACGTGAAGATTCAATATGAGGGTGGCGAGTTCGTGGCCCGGCCCGGCCAGGTCGTCACCTTTGGGCGCGAGCCTGGCAGTCTGGTGATGCTCGACAACCCCACCGTGTCTCGTCGCCACGCCCACCTGTTCCTCACCAACGAGGGCTGGATCCTCGAGGACCTCAACTCGTCGCGCGGCCTCACCATCGACGGGCAGTCCGTGCGCCGGACCGTGCTCCGCGGCACCAGCGAGGTGTGGTTCGGCCCCGAAGAGGCGGGCGTGCGCGTGATCTTCATTGCG
Organism: Actinomycetes bacterium; assembly: GCA_031415655.1. Lineage (GTDB taxonomy): Bacteria > Actinomycetota > Acidimicrobiia > Acidimicrobiales > Acidimicrobilacustridaceae > JAKOVR01. Next base: position 11,528 of record JANOSD010000105.1, on the reverse strand, counting down.
CCCGGATTGAACCCGCGCACCATCGAGAAGAAGGGGGTTCCGACCTGGGCCATTGCCGTCCCGGTGGCCGTGGTCGCGCTCATTGCGCTCACGGCGCTTGGTCTGGTGCTCACCCGAAACTCCACTACCAGCGTTGCCACCACCCCGGCGATTCCCGCCACAAACCTCGGCAACGGATCGGCATCGTCGACGCCCGCCGCGAATACACCCGCCGCCGGCCCCGATCTCGTGGCCCTCAAGAAAGCCACTGTCCGAATCGAGGGTCGATTCAAGCTCAGTGCATCGGAGCGGAAACGGGTAGACCAGGCCAAGAAAGATGAGGGCCTCGATCCCAGCGCCGCCGACATCACCGGCAGTGGCACGATCATCTCCGCCGACGGGTTGATCCTTACCAACGCCCACGTGGCCACACCAGATCTCAAGAAGAGCAGTGGCGATGCGCTGCCGCCGATCGAAACGCTGATGGTGGCGCTCAACCGCAACGGCGACGACGAACCGTTACAAGCAACCGAAGCAGCCGAAGTGGTGGTCTCCGACCCTGCCCTGGACCTCGCGGTGATCCGGATCAGCTCCGACGGGAAACTGCCGGCACTGCCGATCGGCGACGACACCACCGTGCACTCCGGCGACGAACTTCTCGTGCTCGGCTTCCCCGCCGTTGCCGGTTCCGCGGCGGTCACCGTCACCCGGGGCGTGGTCGGGTCGTTCGTCGCCGACAAGACGATGGCCACCGAGCGGGCGTGGATCAACACCGACGCCAAGATCGATCCCGGAAACTCCGGAGGCCTCGCTGCGAACCGTGAAGGCGCCATCATCGGGGTGCCAACGGTGATCTGCTTTGAACCAATCGGCTCGTCCAAGACCGGCGGCCGAGAGTCTCGGCAGAATCGAGTGCGGGCGATTGATGTGGCCAAACCCATCATCGCCGCCGCCAAAGAGGGCACCACCTACGAATCCCCTGGGGCCGACCGGTCGGCCTGCGGGCAGTGAGCCGTCGCCCTTCCCGGTCCACCCCTTCCCGGTCCACCCCTCCCGATGCCACGATCGATTGGCTCGATGAGCTGATCGGGCCCGACCAGGCGCAACGATCCCACCTCACCGCCATAGCTCGATTCGCCGGGACCGTCTTCAACCGCCTGGAGTTCCTGGGAGACACGGTGCTCGAACAGGTGCTCCTGGAGCCGATGCTCCGATTCGACGGTGCCACTGCGGGATCGACGCAGGACGAGCTCACCGCGTGCACGTCCGATAGCGCGTTGGGTGCCACGGCATCCCGCCTCGGCATCGATCGACGGCTCCCCGACGATGTGCCTGCGAGCCGGGCCGCTGATGCCATCGAAGCGCTCGCCGGCGCGTGTTTCGTTTACCAGGGCTGGCCGGGCGTCGAACGATTCGCCGAGATCGCTGGCATAGCCGGAGTATCGGGTCGCGATCGCCCGCTCCTCCCGTACCTCGAACCCCCCGGCCCCGCCACCGAAGCCGCCATCGAAGCAGCGTTGGGTGTGCGGTTGGCCGATCCACGTTGGGCGTCGCACGCGTTGTTCGACGACGACCGGCAAGCCTTGCTTGGCATGGCCGGATCCCATGTGTTCGAAGTCGCCGCCGTGCATCACGTGTACCTCGCCGAGCCGGATCACAACTCCTACGAGCTCTCGCAGACGCTCGGCCGACTGCGCCGTCGAGACGACGTTCTCCGTCGTATCGACGACTCCCCGCTGGGGCCGATCATCGCCGACACCCCCGATCGTTACGACGCTGCCCGCGCCCTACTCGGCGCCGTGCTCGTCGACTCCGGCCGCATCACGGCGCTCCGCGCCGCCGGACTCTTCCTCCCCAAGCCCTGACCCATTGTCCGTCGGATCAGGCGGTGGGGATCCACACCAGGAACACGTCGTCGATGCGGACGTCGGACTTCTCGAGGCCAACCTCGGCCACCTCGACCTGCGCGGCGATGGCCGCCCACTTGTCGTCGATCTCCACCAGGGTCTCGGCCAGGTCCTGCTCCAGCGCCGCAAGGTCGTCGGTCTTTTCGGCGAGGCGGTTCTCGGCCTCGTCGATACGCCCTCCGGCTCGCGTCGACTGACCTCGGCGCGAGGCGGCCCCCCGCACATCGCCGGCCATGCCCCGCACCGTGCGCCGACCACCGATCAAGTTGCCCAACACTGCGCCGGCGATCCCCACCGCTTCGTTCGTGTTTGCCGCCTTCTTGGCGTCTTCGAGCCCCTCCACGCGGTCCTCAGCCTTGGCGATGGCATCGCGGAGCTTGTCGGCCTTGGCGAGGAGCGCCTCTCGAATCTTGGCGGCTTCGGCGTCTGCTGCGGCGTCGGCCGCAGCGGCGCATCGTTGGGCGAACTGCTCGGGCGGTTCTCCCGGATGGGCCACCAGTTTGAGCGCCTTGTGTCGGTGCACGGCGATGCGTCGGCTTCGCAACAACTCGGCCACGACGTCGGCCTGAGCGCCGGCGATCCACGCCTTCTTTTCGAGTGGCACCGAGGGGAGGACGAATCGCGCGCCGGCCGGCGCTTCCGTGGTGAAGTCCCGGGGGTCGTGGTCGACCACTCGCAGGTTGGCGGGATCGAACGGCTCGGCGAGCGGGAAGAGCAGGGCTTCGAACTTCTCGTCGTAGTCGACGCCGAGCGGCGTGTCGTCGTAGTGCATCGAGGCCGACACTACGAGCGCTGGCTCGAGACGGAGCCCGCCAGCCACTGCCCCGACCATCGGACCCCACGTCGCCCCCGCGGAAAGATGGGCGCTACGAAGATCGGCGGCGAGCGTCGGAGCCACGAGAATCTCGTCGGTGGCGACCGGAGCAGCGGCGGCGGGCTCCGCGGCGACAACCGGCGCGGCCGGGGTGCCCAGCACCGCAGCAGGTGCCGGAGAGGGCTCCAATTTGGGGGGCGTGAGCGACGAGATCTGTTCTCGGGTGAGGGGACCGCGCAGGAAGCTCATCGACCACCGTGAGGTGAACACGGGATGCTCGTTCGACGACGCTTGATGGAGCACGAACTCCCGCTTGGCCAGGCCAGCGATCTGATCACTGATCAACTTCGGATCGCCGCCGGCGGCCGAGGTCATGCCGTCGGCGAGGCGGGCCTTGTCCTGCTCGGTCTGGAGCCGGCCCACCATCCAGGTTCCAGCGTTGGCGATGGCTTTGTAGTCGAGGTCGACCGGATTCTGGGTGGCGAGCACCATGCCTACCCCGAAGGCTCGGGCCTGCTTGAGCAAGGTGAGGATCGGCTTCTTGGCCGGCGGCATCCCATTGGGTGGGGCGTAGCCATACACCTCGTCGAAATACACGAGGGCCCGCAACGAGGTGGTGCCGGACTGCTGGCGCATCCAACCGATAAGCCGTGACAACAAAAGGCTCACCACGAACTGGCGCTCCTCGTCGGAGAGGTGGGCGATGCTCACGATGGCGGCCCGGGGGCGACCGTCGGGAGCGGTAAGCATGGAGGCGATGTCGATCGGCTCGCCCTGATTCCACGAGGCGAACGACGGCGAGGCCAGGAGCCCGTTCAACTTCAGCGCCAACGCCATGCGATCAGCGGCGGGGAAGAACGCGTCGAGGTCGAGCACGCCGAGTTTGCGAAACGGCGGGGTCTGAATCTGACCGATCAGAGCCGCCAGATCCAGCGGCGTGCCGTTGGCGTGCGAAGCCAGCACGATGTTTGACAGCAGAATGTGCTCGCGACCGCTCAGCGGATCACTCTCAATGCCCACGAGGCCAAGCAGGCCCGACACCGTGGCTTCGACCTGTTCGGCCACGGACTCGGGATCGGCGACGACACCCGGCGACGACACCACGCCAAGCCCGCCCACGAGATTTAGCGGCACACCGGCGGTGGAGCCGGGGGTGTAGATGGTGAAGGCAGCTTTGGCACGAAGCTCAGCGATACGCTCCGGGCCGATTCCCCAACTCGCCAACCCTTCGGTCCAGGCGGCGGCCTGGGCGGCGCCAGCGGCGGGGTCTGGCGCGGCACCGGGAGCGGGTTCGATCCACGGTTGGAAATCGGTGGGCGCCAAGGTGGGAAACGTGAGCAGCAGGTTCCCGAGATCGCCCTTGGGGTCGATGATGAGAACCGGTACACCCGAGAGCAACACCTCTTCGAGCAACACCACCCCGAGGCCCGTTTTGCCTGAACCCGTCATGCCCACGATCACGCCATGGGTGGTGAACGCGGCGGGGTCGAGGGCGACGGCGGTGCCGTTGCGCTGATGGGTGGCGGGGTCTATCTGCTCGCCGACGAAAAGCCGGCCGGGAACGGGGGGCACAGGAGATGCGGGGAGACGCAGGCTCAGGTTTGGGCCGGCTCAGGCGCCGGCGTCGTCGGCTTGGCCGAGTTGCTCCACGAAGTCTTTGGCTTTCTCGGAGCCAGCCTCGATTTTGTCGCTGTGCTCGCCGCCGGTTTTGTCGTCGATCATGTCGGCCGCTTTGTCGATGCCCTCTTCGATCTTGTCGCCATGTTCTTCGGCGAGGTCTTCGGCCTTGTTCTTCATGTCATCAAGAAATCCCATTGGGTGTTTCCTTTTCGTCGTTTGGTGGGGCGACGCGCACACTACCCCGCTCCCCACACGGGATGTGCCACCCGGACGTGACCCAAAAACGGTGACTTGCGACCACGCACCTTGCCGCAGGTCGGGCTGGCTCAGGCGCCGGGGCTTGGTTTGTCGGCTTGGCCGGCTTGAGCGGCTTGGCCGACTTGGCCGGCTTGAGCGACTTGCCCTACGAGCCCCTTCGCTTTCTCGGAGCCCGTGGCGATCTTGTCACGATGCGCACCGCCGGTCTTGTTGTCGACCAAACCGGCTGCTTTGTCGATACCTTCTTCGATCTTGTCGCCGTGCGTCTCGGCGAGCTCTTTGGCCTTCTTCTTTGTGCCATCAAGAAATCCCATTGGATGCTTGCTTTTCCTCGTTCCGGGTCGGCCAATGGCAACCTACCCAGCTACCCGAAGGAACCAACCCAAACCCGCGGTCTGGCCGGGGCGATTCCGGTAGCGGATCGTGACGCTCCACCTGGGCCAGACCGAAACGGACACGTCACCAGCGAGCCACACCCCAAATCGGGCAGGCTGGGCGCACGGTGGTGCTCATTCATCGCAGCTTCGGGATCATCGCCATCGAGGTGAAAGGGCACCGAGTCACGATGGTGGAGGGCATCTGGCGCGACCACGTGGCTGGCGCGATCGTATTCGTGAGGCGGTCCCCTCGTTGGCCGACCTTCAGATCGAGTACGACGTCGTCCGATCCAACACCGGCGATAGTCAAGGCCGTCTTCTCACGTCCAGCGAGCGGTCCGACACGGTCACCGTCAGTGAACCGCAGTATTTCAGCCCCCCATGGCTGGCGCTCAACCATTGCCGAGCTCTCCGTGAATTGCCGCAACGCCCATGAGATCGCCAAGCACCTTCGTCGATTTCTCGATGGGCCCCGGGCCCCGCAAACCCGTCCCGCGTCGACCGACATCTTCGATTCTCGTGGAAACCGTGAGCTCCGTTCCTCGCGACACGCTGAGAGCCGAGCTTGGACTGGTGCGATGGCAGGACCGGGGCGACATCGCGGTCGTGGGCGAGACTGTTCATCCATCGAAAGGCCTTGACGCCGCCACGGTGATCCTCGCCGCTCCCGAATCGACGCCACCAACCCTTGCCTTCAACCAAGGCTGTCGCAACCCCAGCCATCGTTGTCGGCATCGAGCCCGTAGACGTCCGGGCCGATCACCTTGACCTTCGTCCAAACGTAGGCCGGTCCGTTTCCGCTGCCTCCGCCACAATCCACATCGGATGCCACCGGCACGCACGGCGTATAGCTGGGATGACAACTCGCGCCGGTGGACGGTGGCGGACGAACGGTCGTGGTCGGCGGCGGGGGCGGGGGGCGAGTGGTTGGCGAGATGGTACGGACGGTGGTCGGCGGAAGGGGCGGTGGGAGCGGAAGAGTGGTCGGAGCAGGAACCGGCAGGGTCGTGGGTGGAGCGGTCGTCGTCAGCGCTGCGGATGTCGTTGATGAAGGAGTCGTCGTCGTTGGGGTCGTCGTTGGGGCCGTCGAGGTGGATGACGTCCCTGGAGGTGGAACGGGTTCGCCCAGCGACTCCGTCGACGGGGTGGTGTCTGGACCGGTTCCCCGGCTCGCCGACGCACCTTCGACCACCACAACGTCTGGCTTCTTGTTCGAGTCTGATGAGGAACGGCCCGCAGCGTCGACGGCCACCACCGCCATCACGGCTCCGGCCCCGACGACTCCCGCCGTCTTCACCCAACCTGCGACGAGCGCGCCCCCTCCACCTGCCATGTGCTTGGCCTATCCCCTTGGTCGTGTTGGCGCAGAGACCAACGAGGTCTCCGCCAGTGAACCACGCGCAAGGCGCATCTCCTATAGGTCGTCTGGCCCGCCGGCAGGCCCGCGAGCGGGTGAGCCCGTGCGCGAACCCTGAGTTTGCACATCGTTTGCACACCCCAGGCGTGTACAAACGATCTGCAAAGACGATCAGGGGGACCGTCAGCTTGAGCAGCCGGGCGGGCCGACGTGCGGGTACATCGCGGCGAGCGCAACGGCGACGTTGGTGGCGAGCGGGTTGGCAATCGCCGGTGAGTTTGAAAGCGCCGTGACGCCGTAGTCGCGATCAGACACCACGGCGGTGGCGCTGTGGAAGCCGGTGGTGCCACCATTCTTGAAGTGGAATCCGCACGCCAACTCGGGGCTTGCATGCAGCTCCCACGCCATGCCCTGCTGCAACCTGGGCTTCCCGCTGGGTGCACAACTCCCACCTTGGAACGCACACGTCTGGATCGGCACCAGCGTGCGCACCAGCGCGGAGGTAAGGGGACTGGGGTTGTAGCCGAGCACCGCTGCCGTGAGCGCGGACATGTCGCCGATGTCACTCACATAGCCACCAGCACCGACGAACGCGTCGGTGTTCTCGAAGTACGGGGCGGCGGCAACCTGCGTACCCGGTGCCGTGGTGGACGGCGAGCCGCTGGCTGATGGTTTGTACCGAAAGCCCTGGGCCAGGTTGGGGTCGGTGACGTCCTCCGGACGCAGGTTCACGAGGCCAAGTGGCCCGGTGAGCCGATCGACCACGATCGAGCTGTACGCAGTGGTGTTGGGGGTACGGGTCGAACCGGTTGTGGCCGAGCCGTCGGCGAGCAGGTTGGTGAGCACCTGGCCGAGCACCGCGAAGGCAAGGTGCGAGTAGAGGTAGCCATTGCCGGGTTCGTACTGCAGTTCGGCTTGTTGAAGCCCCTTCCACAAAAGCTCGGGCGTGTAGGTCTTGCGCCAGAGCAGGCATTCTTCGGGCGCCCCTTCCTTGCCGCATTTGTCGCGCACACCAGGCGGCAACGCGTCCAGGGAGTTCGGCGTGGGATCCGGCAGGCCGGACGTGTGCGTTGCCAACATGGCGATCGTGATGTTCTGCTTCTCGGGTGGGAGCGTCACCCCTCTTGGCAAGAACTTGCTGATCTTGTCGCTCATGCAGATCTGCGGACCGCAGGCATCCAGCGAGATCGGGCCGGCGCTGGCGGGGAGTTGTTCAGACAGCAGCATCGCCGTGAGGAGCTTGGTTTCAGAACCGATCTCCCACACCGTCGTTGCCTTCGCGGGGTCCGGGCCGGCAGTGTCGGCAGTGTCGGCAGTGTCGGCAGGCCGGGCGGAGCCGAACTCGAAGTTGAGCCGCACCGCAACGTTGGTTCCGTCGCCGGGCACCACCACCCCGATCGCCGCGCCGGGGGTGCCCGTCGCCCGCATGAAGTTGCCGGCCACATTGCTGACCAGAGCGCACACCTCTGGCTCGCGCCCGGGCAGCGACGCGCAACCCGCGGGCATGACCCGCGTGGTTGGGGTGAAAGGCCGAGTGGCAGGCGGTGTGGCAGGCGGTGTGGCAGGCGGTATCGACGTGGCGGACCCGGACCCGGACCCCCCAGACCCCGACCCCCCACCGACGCCGATGTGCTCCGGCCGGAGCGCGTCCATCTCCGTCCGGGTGACCCGGCTCGGCTCGATCGAAACGCCCGGATCACGAGTGATCACCAAGTCATTGACGGCACTGCCGGCGCCCTCGCCGCCGATCAGCGCGTCACCGGCAGAGGTTTGCCGCCGGTTCGTTCCTGTCGTTGAGCCGGGAACGGTCGACCCCGGCGGGGCGGCGACCGGGTCCGAACTGCAGGAAACGACGACGCCACTCACGATCGTCACCGCCAGCAAAACCGACGCAACGGCGCCAAGAGAGCGGGACGGCCGGTTTGCAACGCGGGTCATGTGGCAAGTCTCGCACCACCGCCTCGCCGTAGCGCGTAGCCCTATCCAACCGTTGCCGGCGTGGCCCCGGAGGGCCCAGCGGGGCAAGTGTCGAGCATCTGGCCGGCAGCATCTCGATCGCTGGTGGTGGCGGTGAGCCGGTAGGCCACCTTCGCCGCCGCCCACGATCGGGCCAAGGAACACCATGCCTCTTGCCGAGGTGGCCGCCAGTCGGCGGGGCCCTTCGATCCCTTAGATCGGTTACTGCTGGAGGACACCACAATCAGGTTCACGGGATCGTTGGTGAAGGCCCGTCGTTGTTCCGCCGTCCATGCCCATCCCCCGCTGGTGTGCGCATCTTCGAGCGACACCACGTGGTCCACGTCGAGTTCGCCGGCTTGGTCGGTCGCCACGCCGTCGTAGGCCGACACCCAGTCCCCCGCCGCCACGGAGCAGTCGATGGGGTCTACTTGGGCTCGGGTGGTGGACGCGGCGATGAGGAGCGACTCGCGGGTGTCGCAGCCATCGCCGTCGAGGTCAACCCACGACGACCACTCCGCGCGCTCATACGGTCGCGGCGGCTGCGGATCGTCGTCAATGCGGATCGGCGCGAGTTGCTCGCGGGAGGGCGCGGACAGCTCGAGGGAGCGGGCCGGCGGCGAGCCTCCTGAGCCGTTGCCGGTCGAAGTCGGCGAGACGCATGCGGCCGTCACCAAGAGCACTGCTCCGGCGCAGACACTGATCAATTCCCCCCACGTCTCCACCTCACGTTTCACGATCCAAGCGAACACCACAGCACCACCAAACGCAAACAGCGGAGTTCGTCACACCTCGCAGGTACTGGGGTGTTGACGGGCGAAGGAGCGGCCGTGTTGCATAAGGAGACCGAATGACCGGAACGATGTTGCCACCCCTTCCAGCAATGGAAGCCGGCTACTGCCGGTTCTGCGTGCGGAGCGACTCGCCGCAAGACGAACAGGTCGTGGAAGTCCCATCGGGAAGGCCTCCGCAACGACATCCTCGGCGCCGGCCTCGCCGTAGTCGTCATCCTGTGGCTGATCACCGGTACGTTTCTCTTCTGGCTGAGAGCGTGCGCTGATTGGTGCAGGCCCGGTCATCTTCACCCGCCGGATTTCCCGCTCGAGTGGCTCCTCGATTGTTCGTTCCTCACAATCCGCTCGCCACGGCCGCTCAGGCCCAGCAGCAACGCCCGGAGCACCAGCACGTACTCACCGTCGTGTCCGATCTCGAGCCCGCGCTGGACCAACTATTGACGAACGCCTGGCAAGGTAGGGACGTGCGGAGCTACGACATCATCGGCGATATCCACGGCAACGGTCCCGGAAACGGCCACCTGCTCGACGGGCTTCTGGCCTCGCTCGGTTGGACGATCGGTTCGTCCGGCCATCACCAGCACCCCGAACCCGAACGGCAGGTGGTGTTCGTTGGTGATCTCATCGATCGAGGCGACCATCAGCGCCACGTGCTCCACACCGTCCGACGCATGGTGGATGCCGGCACGGCGTTGATTGTGATGGGCAACCATGAGTTCAACGCCATTTGTTTCGCCACGCCGGACCCGCGCAATCCCGGCGAGTACCTGCGCAAACACAGCGAGAAGAACGAACGGCAGCATTGGCAGTTCCTCCGGCAACTCGACCCCGACGAGCGGGCCAGCTGGATCGAGTGGTTCCGTACCCTGCCGATTTGGCTCGATCTCGGCGCGCCCGACCTCCGGCAACTTCGTGTGGTGCATGCGTGTTGGCACGAACGATCGATCCAGTTCCTCAAGGCGGAGTTCGGCGGCAACCAATTCCCAGCCGGGGATGAACCGTTCGTCGTCGCGTCCACCAAGGAAACTCCGGTCTGGACCGCCGTCGAAGTGGTGCTGAAGGGCCCGGAGATCAAGCTCAGCCCTTATGGCCTGCCCGACTTCCTCGACCAGGGTGGGACTCGTCGAAGCGCGGCCCGGTCCCGTTGGTGGAACGGCAGCGCCGCAACAATCGCCGACCTCATCGACCTGCCCTCGGACCCGAGACAGCATGATGGCTCTCCCTACCCCGTCATCCCGCCAACACCGTGTGCAGCCGACGACCTGAGCTACGCGTACGACGGCACTATCCCGGTGTTCTACGGCCATCACTGGCGGAAGTGGGAGCCGACGAAACACCTCGACTACACCGACCGCACGGCCTGCGTAGATTTCAGTGCCGGCAAAAGCGGTCCGCTGGTGGCCTACCAGTGGCGAGGTGAGGCAATCATCAACCCCACCCACTTCGTGGCCTGCCCCGGTCCTGAACCCACCGCAATCCGTTGAGGTAGCAGCCGACCCCGCATTGCAGGATCGGTCGGGAACCGTTCCGGCCTCACCGGCGTTTCGTGACCGTCCAGGTTTCCCAGGTTTCCCAGGTTCCGAGACGCGGAGGAAAGCCAACGATGAGCGAACACGACATGACCGCCGGCCAGGAAGACGACACCACAGTGACCGAACCGTTCGAAGTGGCCGAAGTGACTGAGGTGACCGAAACGGCGGCGCCAGCAAGCCGTCGCCGGTGGCCGATCCTGGTGTGCTTGGGGGCGTTCGTCGCCGTCGTTGGCCTTGCACTCTTTCAGCCGTGGAAGCTGTTCGTGGACGTGACGGTCGACGAGGCCGCTCCCGTGGTTGCGCCGATTGTTGTGGCCCCGTCCCCGGCGACGCCCCCTACGGCATTGGCGATTCCGGGCACCACGTCGGCATCGGCCGCACCGGAGACGGCGGCAACGGCGCCGACTGCACCCGACTCATCGACCGTGCCATCCACGATCTCCCCGGGGTCACCGGCATCCACGGTCCGTCCCCCATCGCAGGACCCCCAAACATCGAAGGCTCCCCAAACGCCGACGGCCCCGGTAACGGCGCCGCCACCGAATGCACCCCCGACCACGGTCCCTCCCACGACTGTGCCTCCCACGACCACTCCGCCACCGACCACGCCGCCGACGACGACATTCCGCTCCACGATGCCGACCGCGTTCATCAGTCACGCGCACGGGACGGATGGGTTGGCTTCCATCGTTGCCACCGCCTCGGGGCCGGTGTTGCGCATCGAGAACTGGAAGGCCCCGCGTTTTCCGGACAGCGGGTGGGTTTGAGGCCTACGCTGCTCGCTTCTCAACATTGTAGGCCGTGTGAGCTTCAAACGGGGTTCGGTACCCGATACCAGAGTGAAGCCTCTTACGATTGTATCGCACTTCAATCCAATGCGCAATAGAAGAATACGCTTTCTGCCGGGTTGAATACACGGTGCGGTACACCAGTT
>JANOSD010000104.1:0-18198 GCA_031415655.1 Actinomycetes bacterium | reverse complement strand
GGAACTCCTCAACGTAACTATCCATGCGGCCGGCGGTGGTGGGGCCAAACGAACCAGAGGCATATCCCTCAGGTGTCTTTGCCGGCCCGGCGTAGTAGACGCAGTGATCCCGAAGGTAGGAAGGCATGGGCTGCCCAGCGTCGAGGCGCTCCTTGATCTTGGCGTGGGCGATGTCACGCGCCACGATCAATGAACCATGAAGTGAGAGCCGGGTCTTCACCGGATACTTGGAAAGTTCGGCACGGACGGCATCCATCGGCTGGTTGAGGTCGATGCGGATGACCGTGTCTTCGTCGAGGTGCTGATCCGTAATCTCCGGCAGGTGGTGGGCAGGATCGGTTTCCAGCTGTTCGAGAAAGACCCCATCGGCGGTGATCTTGCCGAGGGCCTGGCGATCGGCGGAGCAGGACACCGCGATCGCCACGGGGAGCGAAGCCCCGTGACGGGGAAGACGGATCACTCGGACGTCATGGCAGAAGTACTTTCCGCCAAACTGGGCACCGATACCAAACGATTGGGTGAGCGCCAACACCTCGGCCTCGAGTTCGATATCTCGGATGGCATGGCCGGCGGTAGTCCCGGCAAGGGGAAGTGAGTCGTAGTAGCGAGTAGACGCGAGTTTGGCGGTTTCGAGCGCGGATTCGGCGCTGGTGCCTCCAAGCACGATTGCCAGGTGATACGGCGGACAGGCCGCAGTACCGAGATACCGCAGCTTTTCATCGAGCCATCGGAGCAGCGTGGTCTTGGTGAGTAGGGCACGCGTCTCTTGAAACAGCAGGCTCTTGTTGGCCGAGCCCCCGCCCTTCGCCATGAACAGGAACTTGTACGCCGCGCCATCCACCGCAGCGATCTTGATCTCGGCGGGCAGGTTGGTGCCGGTGTTCACCTCGTCCCAGGTGGTGAGCGGCGCCATCTGGCTATACCGCAGGTTGTCGATGCGATACGTCTCGTACACGCCCTTGCTCAACGCTTCTTCGTCGCCGCCGCCCGTGAGTACGTACTGCCCCTTCTTGCCTTTGATGATTGGTGTGCCCGTGTCTTGGCACATCGGTAGCACTCCCCCGGCGCTGATGTTGGCGTTTTTCAGCAGGTCCAACGCAACGAAACGGTCGTTGCCCGAGGCCTCAGGGTCCTGCAAGATCGCCGCCAGTTGGGCAAGGTGGCCCGGCCGCAGATAGTGCGCGATGTCGTGCATCGCCTGCTTGGCGAGCATGGTGAGGGCCGAGGGCGTCACTTGGAGGAAGGTGTGCCCAACGGCTTCGACAGTGGACACTCCTTCGGTGGTGAGCAAACGGTACGGCGTGTCGTCCGCTGTCAACGGGAACATGTCCTGGTACACGAAGTCGGTCATAGCGGGTAGCTTCGCATCCAAATTCGGCCGAAGCACAACGCCCGGCCAGTCAGGGGGAATAGTGATGACACCAGAACAAGCAGTCGAGGCCACGTATCGTGCGGTACACGATCTGCCCGCCGTGTTCATGCTTCACGGCTCGACCTACGGGCGCGGCGCCGAGTTGGGCTACGAGGGAATCGACTTCTATGGCTGTGGTCGTGGAGGCCCGCTCGGTGATGTCGACGCCGACGTTGTTGCGGCGTCGTTTGTGTTCTTCTCGCCGTCGTACGTGCGCGAGGTGTGGGAGCGGGGAGCCAGCGTAGAGTCTCGGGAGCAGGCAGCCCGCAGCTTCATGGAGTGTGGCTACGCCTGGGCTCGGCGCAAACTATCGGCCGAGAGCGGTGGGGCGATGAGCGCTGCCGACCTCGTTCGGTTGGCGGAACTCCTCACCGTTCTCGTGGATGGGGCATCCCCGGCTTGCGCGCCGTTGTTTGCGGCTCACCGCGCCATGCCGCGCCCCGGAGTCGACGACGCCGCCGCGCTGGTATTGCACCTGCTCGACTCCTTGCGCGAACTGCGCGGCGCGTTGCACGGGGCATGTGTCGTTGCCGCCGGAATCACCCCGCTCGAAGCACTAGCTATGCACACCCCACAGATGGTGCCGATCTTCGGCTGGCCCGACCTCGCTCCGGTGGATGCGCCAAATCTCACCGATCGATGGGACGAGGCCGAGGTGGCCACAAACCGGGCGATGGCCAAGGTTTTTGCGGTGCTCGACAGTGCGGCTCTTGACGAGGTCGCCACGCTGTGCGGCGCCTTGCCCGGCATGCCCTGACCAACACGGACGGCTGAAGTCGGAGCGGACGTTGGCGGCCGTCTCCCGCCCGCGAGGCACGGAGATGGGAAGATCGTTCACAGGGCCGAAACAGTGCGGAAAGGCTTCGGTAGCAAGTACGGCCTAGAACAGTGTCCGATCACCATGGATTTCACCGACTACGCCGATGGTTCCCTGTGGGACGAGCTGATCCGTGATGGCCTGCCGCGCCCGGAGCTCGGTGGCTTCGCCCGTTTCCTCGATCAACTCACCGAGGCCGACCTCCGATCCCGCCAGGAGGCGGCCGAGGTGGCGATCAAAGCAATGGGGATCACCTTCACGGTGTACCAGGAGGGGACCAACATCGATCGAGCCTGGCCGTTCGACCTGCTGCCCCGAGTGATCTCTGCCCAGGAATGGGCGGCCACGTCCATCGGCTTGGTGCAGCGCCTGCGAGCGTTGAATCACTTTATCGAAGACGTCTATGGCGACCAGAAGATTGTGTCTGACCGGATTTTTCCGGCCGAACTACTTCGCGACTCGGCGAACTTCCGCCCCGAATGTGTTGGCATCAAGCCGCCACTAAACGTATGGGCACATATTTGCGGAAGCGATCTCGTACGCGACGCAGACGGCACGCTGTACGTGCTCGAAGACAACCTCCGGGTGCCGAGCGGAGTGTCGTATATGTTGGAAAACCGCCTCGTGACGAAGCGGGTCTTTCCTGAGCTGTTCCGCAATCTCGACATTCTCCCGGTCGATGGGTACCCACAGCAGCTCCATGCATTGCTGGCGTCGCTGTCGCCCCGGCCGGGCACCGAACCGACGATCGTGGTGCTGACCCCTGGGGTATTCAACTCGGCGTACTTCGAGCACGCGTTACTGGCCCAGCAGATGGGGGTGGAGCTCGCCGAAGGCTCCGACCTCGAAGTTGGCGACGACGACACCGTGTATTTGCGCACGATCGCTGGTCTCGAACGAGTCGATGTGATCTACCGACGAATCGACGACCTTTTCCTTGACCCCGAGGCTTTTCATCCTGAGTCCTCGCTCGGGGTGGCCGGATTGATGCGAGCCTGGCGCAACGGCCGGGTCGCCATCGCCAATGCACCCGGTGCTGGTGTCGCCGACGACAAGGCCGTATACGCATTCGTGCCGGAGATGATTCGGTACTACCTCGGTGAGGAACCCATCATCGCCAACGTGCCGACCTACCTTTGTTGTCGAGCCGACGACCGTCGGTTTGTGCTGGAACATCTGGCTGAATTGGTCGTGAAGCCGGCCAACGAGTCGGGCGGCTATGGCGTGTTCGTTGGTCCCCACGCTTCGGCCTCCGAGGTAGACGATTGTCGTCGGCGAGTGAACGCGGACCCCAGGAACTACGTGGCGCAACCCGTCCTTCGGCTTTCCACCGCCCCCACCCTCACGCCGGTAGGCCAACCGGGTCCGGTGTGCGCTCCCCGCCATGTCGACCTCCGCCCGTTTGTGCTGCAAGGCGAGCATTCGTACGTGACGGCCGGCGGGCTCACGCGGGTCGCCCTGCGAGAAGGGTCTCTGGTGGTGAATAGCTCGCAGGGCGGCGGAAGTAAAGACACCTGGATTCTCGACCCCACCGTGTAGCTCTGAACCTCCCGTATCCCGAAAGGACCACCATGAGCACCTATCAACCTCACCGAACCTTTGGTACCACCCGGACCTACGGATGCGATCACCCGTACGGCGTTCCCCGCACACCCCGGACCTACGGCGCGTCCCGTAGTTATGCCATCCTGGCGGGCGACCACGATGTGATCATCGAGCCCACTCGGGCACCCGACCCCGGAACCCACCTGGCTATGGAGCCCTAAATGCTGCTTTCACGAGTTGCCGATGCGCTTTTCTGGGCGGGGCGCTACCTCGAACGGTCAGAGTCCACGGCGCGGGTGGTGGCCACCCATACGGAACTGTTTCTCGACCTACCCAAGGCGGCAGGCCTCACGTGGAGCCCGCTGCTCGCCGTCACCGGAGGATCCGAGCAGTTCGATGCCGGGTACGTCGACCGCTCTGAGGAGCATGTGGTGGGTTTTCTCCTCGCCGACCCCGACAATGCCGGATCGATCGTCTCGTCCCTCGGTACGGCACGTGACAACATTCGCACTACCCGAGGGGCGTTCCCGCGTGAGGCGTGGGAGTTGCTCAACGCCCTGCATCATTCGGTGGAAATGCAGTGCGCCGATGCGATATCCCGTCGGAACCGCCTGCCGTTCCTCCACCAGGTGATTGGCCAGTGCCAACAGCTCACTGGTCTCCTCGCCGGCTCCATGACTGACGATGAGGCGTACACCTTTTTCCGTATGGGTCGTCACATCGAACGAGCCGACATGACGACACGGGTATTGGACGTGCGGGCGGGCATGCTCCTCTCCGATCCGACGGTGATATCTCCCTACGCCGACGTGTTGTGGATGGGGGTGCTCAAGGCCGTCGGTGCAGAACACGCCTACCGACGTCAGGGGTCAGCGAGGGTGAAAGGATCTTCGGTCCTTCGCTTCTTGTTACAAGACCCGAGCTTCCCGCGATCGGTCGATCATTGTTTGGCCGTGGTCACCAAATCGGTGTCCGATCTGCCGTCTCCCGAATCCGTACTGGCCCGCTGCCTCACGGCGCAGTTCCTCGTCGACGATGCCCGGGTTCGGTCGTTGGCGTGGGACGGCCTTGCCGACTACGTCGATGAGTTGCAACAAGCGCTACACGCCATCCATCGTGAGCTTGAGGTGTCCTACTTCTCGCGTAGTTCAGCTACAGATGAACGTCAGGCACAGTCAGTCGGCACCCTGATCGCGTGACTGCCTTCACCGCGTCGCCCGAAAGGTCTCGCACACCGCACGCGCGACACTGTCGTGAGGGTGTTGCCTCTGACGACCCGGCCATCCCCCGTAACACACAAGCACCATGACTCTCACCGATGATCACGTCTTTGAGGCGTACCGGCCGACCGATGGTCGTCGCGACGAACTGCTCCGTCCCGATCGATCGGTTCGTCCGGCGTGGCAGGAGGTGGCTTCGGTTCTCGATCAGATCGGGCACGCCGACCTGCAGAATCGGCGGGTGGAAATCCGGCGGCTCCTTCGCGGCGACGGGGTCACGTACAACGTGTACGGCGACGACAGCGGCCGCCCGAATGCGTGGAACCTCGATCCGCTGCCGCTCGTGTGGTCGAGTGACGAGTGGCGCACGATCGAACAAGGAATTGTCCAACGGGCCGAGCTTCTCGCCCTGGTGCTGGAGGACATCTACGGCCCACGTTCGCTGTTCCGCAAAGGGGTTTTGCCGCCCGACGCTGTCCTCGGCCACCCGGGATACCTTCGCGCCCTCGTTCAACCGGGTCCTTCCCGGGCGGGTGCGGCCAAGGCCGACGGGTTGGTGCTGTACGGCGCCGACATCGTGCGAGATCTCGATGGCTATCCGGTGGTGCTCGCCGACTTCGCGGAGTCCCCGTCGGGTGCGGGCTACGCGCTGGAGAACCGGTTGGTGCTGTCTCGCGTGATGCCGAGTCTGTTCCGCTCCGTGCACGTCCACCGCACGGCGCCGTTCTTGCGCATGGTCCGGGCCTCGTTGGCGGCGCGATCGGCGAGTGTCACCGACGATCCGAGGGTGGTGATCCTCACCCCTGGGCCGCACAACGAAAGCCATTTCGAGCATGCCTTTCTCGCCAGTCAGCTGGGCTACACGTTGGTCGAGGGTGGCGACCTCGTCGTACGTCGCGGCCGGGTGTATCTGCAGTCCCTGGGAGGTGACGAACCGGTCGATGCCATGATCCGACGGGTCGACGGCGAGTGGTGTGATCCGCTGGAACTACGGCCGGAGTCACAGCTCGGAGTCCCCGGTCTGGTGGAAGCGACACGACGGGGTTCGCTGGCCGTTGCCAACCACTTGGGCGCGTCAGTATTGGAGTGCCCCGCCCTCACGGCCTTCCTCCCGCAACTCAGCCACGCGCTGCTTGGACAGCCGCTGTTGCTCCCGCAACCACGTAGTTGGTGGTGCGGTGATCCCCAGGCGCTGGCCCATGTCCTGGCTCACATCGACGACATGGTCGTGAAACCGTCAACACCATGGAAAGGATCCCGAACGTTGCGATCGCGCCAACTCGACGACGCCGACCGCGCTGCCCTCCTTCATGACATCGCGGAATGCCCGCACCTGTTCGTTGGCCAAGAGATCGTGGAACCGTCCACGGCGCCCACGCTCAACGCACGCGGTGTGATCGAAGCTCGTCCGGTTGTGGTTCGCACGTTCGCCGTTGCTGACCATGATTCCTTTGTGGTGATGCCTGGCGGGCTCGGACGTGTTGGGGGCTCCCTCGATGAAGTGTTCGTCTCCAACCAGCGAGGCGCGTTGAGCAAGGATGTCTGGGTTTTGGCGTCCGAGCCGGAACCCACCAGTGGCTTCTGGTTGCGGTCGGGACCGTCGGTTTCGGCCTCCGATCCCGCCGGCGCACTTCCTCCTCGCACGGTCGAGAATCTGTATTGGTTGGGTCGATATGTGGAACGGGCCGAAGGGCTCGTGCGGCTCCTGCGCACCGTGGTGGATCGCCACATCGAGCTTCAGGACCGGCTCACACCGGGCGCCAGTGGCACGATGGAACGATTGCTGGCGGCGGTGACCCACACCACGGGCACGTACCCCGGATTCGTTGATCGGCCTGACCAAGGATCCGACCCGTTGCCGGAGCTTCTACGAGTCATCGTCGATCCCGACGTGCCGGGGAGTCTGGCGGCCACCTTGAACTCGATGCTGGCGTCAGCCGATGCGGTACGCGAGCAGTTGAGCGGGGATTCCTGGCTTGCCCTCGACAGCTTGACCCGCACCATCGCCCCGCTGCGCGGGGCGCCGGTGGCCGAAGCGGAGAACCTGCTGGCGTCGGCGTTGGCCAGCGCCCTGGTGAATCTGTTGGCCTTCGCCGGACTCGCGGGGGAAAGCATGGTTCGAGACCCGGGATGGGCGGCCATGGACGTTGGGCGCCGGATTGAACGGACGATCCAGCTGTTGGCACTCCTTCGGGCCACGCTCACGCAGGGCGGCGATACCGCCGCGGAGAGTCTCACCATTGAATCCACCCTTGTCGCCGCCGAGAGCATCATCACCTACCGTCGGCGGTATCGCTCGCAGGCGCAGGTAGCGACGGTGCTTGATCTGCTCCTCCTTGATCCCGACAACCCCCGGTCGGCGGGTTTTCAGTTGGCGGCAATCGAGTCTGGTCTGGCCGCGCTCCCCCGTTCCCGCGCCGGTAGGACCGGGCTCGATGCCGACGAACGAGTTGCCGTCGAGGCCCATGCAAAGCTGCGGATAGTCGACACGAGGGAGTTGGCGACTCGCCACGAGATGCTCGACGGATCGCCGCCCAGCCGGCTGGTGATGGCCACCACGATCGACGAACTCCGTGGGCTCATGGTTGATCTTTCCGACGCGATCGAGAAAGTGCACTTCACGCACCTTCAGCGCAGCCCGCTGCTGCTGCATCTTACGGAGGGTTCCGGGGTTTGATTCTCGACGTTACGCACCGCACCACCTATCGCTACTCGCAGCCGGTGTCGTTGGGGTATAGCGAGGCGCGCCTCCTGCCACGAGAGTTACCGATTCAGGTGAATCGTTCGTCCGCGCTGCATGTGCACCCCGTTCCGGCCATGCGGACCGAGCGCACCGACTACTTCGGCAACCGAGTAGTCCACTTGTCCTTCGATGAGCCGCACGATGAACTCGTGGTCACTGCGCATTCGGTGGTGTCCACCGAACCGCTGCCACCGGGGTCGATCGATCATTTCGGCGACCCGTGGGAGTTGGCTCGGCTGTTGCCATCCCAACTTCACGGGGGGGGTGCCCACGACGCCGAGTTCGCGTTGCCCTCCCCGTTGGTACCCACCTCTGCCACCCTGCGGGCCTATGCCGAGCTGACGTTCACGCCGGGGCGGCCACTCCTCGATGCCGTTCAGCATTTGTGTCATCGGATCCACACCGATTTCGACTATCGGCCCGGGGTCACCACGATTTCCACGTCGGTCGATGAGGTGCTTGAAGCCCGTGAGGGCGTGTGTCAAGACTTTGCCCACGTGGCGATCGGGGCCCTGCGGTCGATAGGTCTCGGCGCACAGTACGTGAGTGGCTACCTCGAGACGGAGCCCCCGCCCGGCGAGCCGAGGCTTGCCGGGGTCGACGCCTCCCACGCATGGTTCTCGGTCTTTGCTCCGGAGGGCGGATGGCTCCACGTCGATCCTACGAACAATCAGTTGGTGAACGAGCGTTACGTCGTGCTCGGGTGGGGACGCGACTACGGCGACGTGGCGCCGTTGAAGGGTGTGGTGTTCAGCGGAGGCGGCGAGCAGACGCTCACGGTTGCCGTGGACGTCGTGCGGGTGAACGGCACCGACGGCACCTGAACATCGCAGCGCTCGCTGGCAGTTTGCAGCGCTACGATGCGGAGCCGCCGAGGGCGCGGTGTTTGGTCTGAGGGGGTTCCATGCCTGACGTTGCCACCGTCGTCGAAGCGTTGCGGGCGATCCTGCCCGCCGATGCCGTCCACGCCGGGTCCGAGATCAACCTCGACCACACGCACGACGAAGCCCTCACCGCCCCGCCGGGCACACCGGCAGCGGTGGTGTTTCCTCGCACCACCGAAGAGGTCTCGGCGATCCTCCGGGTGGCCGACAGCGAAGGTATCGCGATCACGGCGAGGGGGGCGGGCACAGGATTGAGCGGTGGGTGCAATCCGACCGACGGTGCGGTGGTGGTGTCGTTCGAACGTATGAACGAAATCCTCGAGATCGACACGGAGAACTTCACGGCCACGGTGGAACCGGGGGTACAGCTCGATCAACTCGATGCCGTGCTGGCTCCGATGGGCATGGTGTATCCCGTTTTTCCGGGCGAGTACAGCGCAAGTTTGGGCGGCAACGTCAACACCAACGCGGGGGGGATGCGGGCGGTGAAGTACGGCGTTACCCGCCACCACGTGATTGGGCTCGAAGCGGTACTTCCCGGTGGCGAGGTGATCACTACGGGGGGGAAGATCGTGAAGGTTTCCACCGGCTACGACCTCACCCAGCTCATCATTGGCTCCGAGGGCACCTTGGCGCTGACGACGAAGGCCACGCTGCGGCTTTATCCGAGACCCACCCATGGGGCCACGGTGCTGGCACCCTTCTCGACGTTGGAGCAGGTCACGTCGGCCGTGCCAAAGATCGTGGCATCAGGGGTGGGCCCGCTCATCCTCGAATACATCGACCTGCTCACGATGGCGGCCGCCACGGCCTACGTTGGTCTCGACCTTGGCATCCCGCAGGAGATCCAAGACTCGGCCCTTGCCTATCTTGTGGTGGGCCTCGAGAGCATGCATGAGGATCGTCTCGATGCCGACGTCGTCACGGTTTCGGAACATCTCTTTGAGCTCGGTGCGCTCGACGTGTACGTGCTCCCCCCAGCGGCGGCGGCATCGTTGATTGATGCCCGGGAAAAGGCGTTCTGGGTGGCCAAGGCCAATAACGCCGACGACATCATCGACGTCGTCGTTCCTCGGGCGGCCATCCCTGAGTTCATGGCGCGCGTGTCAGAGCTTGGCGCCGAACACTCGGCGTGGATCGCCGGTTGCGGCCACGCCGGGGATGGCAACGTCCACATGGGGATCTTTCAGGCCGATCCGGAGATTCGCAGCAACTTGTTGCGCGCCCTGTTCTCGGCGGCCATGGAGCTCGGCGGTGCGATCTCGGGTGAACACGGGCTCGGTACCGAAAAGAAGAAGTACTTCCTCGAACTCGAAGATCCCACCAAGATCGCGCTCATGCGGCGGATCAAGGCGGCGTTCGACCCGAACGGCATCCTCAACCCCGGCACCATCTTCGACTGAGCCGACCGGCTCTTCACTCCCCTGCTTACCCATAAAGGCGAATCATGACCGAGATGAACGGCGCCCAGGCGCTTATCCGCACCCTCGTCGACTGTGGTGTCGACACCTGCTTCATGAACCCCGGCACATCGGAGATGCACTTCGTGGCCGCCCTCGACGCCGTCCACGATATGCGCGGCATCCTGTGCCTTTTTGAGGGCGTGGCGACGGGTGCCGCCGATGGGTATGCCCGTCTCGCCG
The DNA here is from genome assembly GCA_031415655.1 of Actinomycetes bacterium. Taxonomy (GTDB): domain Bacteria; phylum Actinomycetota; class Acidimicrobiia; order Acidimicrobiales; family Acidimicrobilacustridaceae; genus JAKOVR01. The sequence goes on along the minus strand of JANOSD010000104.1, from coordinate 7,935 downwards.
ACAAACCGGCTTCGGTGCTCCTCCACCTCGGGCCAGGCCTCGGCAACGGCCTCGCCAACCTCCACAACGCCCGAAAGGGAAACGTAGGGGTAGTGAACATCGTGGGCGACCACGCCACGTACCACAAGGAGTTCGATGCACAACTCGAGTCCGACATCGAAACGGTCGCCCGCAACGTAAGCACCTGGATCCGATGGGGTACCACGTCGGACGCCGTCGGTGCTGATGCCGCTGATGCCGTCGCTGCAGCTTCCGGTCCCCCGGGAACGGTCGCCACCTACATCCTCCCCGCCGACACGAGTTGGGGTGACGGTGGTGTGGTGGGCGAGGCCAAACCCGTGCAGGCTCGCACACCAGTCGACAGTGGGGTGATCGACGCGGTGGCCGAGGTGTTGTTGAGCGGTGCGTCGTGCGCGTTGTTTCTCGGAGGATCGGCACTGCGAGAACCGGGTCTGGTGGCGGGGAGCCGAGTCGCCAACCACACCGGTGCCAAGTTCATGGCGGAAACGTTCCCCACCCGCCTAGAGCGCGGAGCCGGTGTGCCCCCGATCGACCGTCTGGCGTACCTCGCCGAGTTCGCTCAGATGCAGATGGAAGGGCTCAAACACTTGGTCGTGGTGGATGCCAAGGCGCCGGTGTCGTTCTTCGCCTATCCCGGGAAGGCGAGCTACCTGGTGCCCGATGGCTGCGAAGTGCATGTGCTGGCCTCCGGATCCGACGACGCCGCCAGCGCCCTTCAAGCATTGGCGGAGGCGGTCGGGGCACCAATCGACAGTGCCAGGCTCCAGCCCGCCTTCCGACCGGATCTCCCGACCGGCCCGCTTACCGCCGACGGAGTCTGCGCCGCGCTCGGGGCGCTGCTCCCCGACCACGCCATCATTTCTGACGAGGGCAATACGTCCGGCCTGTTCGCTCCCGGCCACACCGCGGGCTCGCCCCGTCACACTTGGCTCACGCTCACGGGTGGCGCCATCGGACAGGGGCTCCCCGTGGCGGTTGGCGCCGCCGTCGCCTGCCCCGACCGCAAGGTGGTCGCACTCGGCTCCGACGGTTCGGCCTTGTACACGATCCAAGCGTTGTGGACGATGGCCCGTGAAAACCTCGATGTGGTCACGATCATCTTCAACAACCGTTCGTACGCCGTGCTCAATATGGAACTGAATCGGGTCGGTGCCGAAGCGGGCCCGAAGGCCAAGGAGATGCTCGACCTCCACCATCCCGACATGGACTTCATGGCGATCTCCAACGGCCTCGGCGTTCCCGCCACCCGTGCCACCACCGCCGAGGAGTTCGTGGAGCAACTCTCCGCTGCGTTCGCAACCAAGGGCCCCCGCTTGATCGAAGCCATTGTTCCCTCGATCGTCTGATTCGCCCACGTGCGTACCCCGAATCACGCGAAGCAATCCGGCGTGATGGAGCGGATTCTGGTGGCGCATCATTCGCGTTCGGGTGGTACGGCGGAACTCACCGAGTGGGTGCTCAAGGGAATGCGGCATCCCGATATCACCGGGCTCGAAGTGATCGATCGTGACGTCAGGGACATCGAAGCCGGTGATGTGTTTTCCGTTTCGGCGTTGGTGATTGCGACGCCTGTGCGTTTTGGCGGCGTGGCTGGCATTGTTCGCGACCTACTTGAACGCATCTACTACCCGTGTCTGGAAGAGACAAAGGGTTTGCCGTATGCCCTCGCGGTACGTGGCACCACCGACGGCTCTGGTGCCGTTCGGGAGGTCGAACGCATTGTGGCCGGTCTGCGATGGCGGGCCATTCGGCCACCGTTGCTGGTCGAGCACGGTGAGGCCGGGCGAGTATCACAAGTGCCGCTCAGGCCAAACCAGATGGCGAGGTGCGCCGAATGGGGTGCCGAGGTGGCCGCGACCATTGCGCTGTTCTGAGCGATTCCCGCTCAGGAATTGCCGGGTGGAGCCATCGGAGGATCGGCCAAGGCCAGTGCCTTGGTGAGGATCCGTGCAAGGGACTCTTGATCCCGTTCGGAAAGAGCGGTGATCGCTGCCGGCGGAACACTCAAACGATCGAGGGCTCGATCGCGTGCCCTAACCCCAGGTTTGGTGATTCGAACGAGCTTTACTCGCCGATCGGTGGGCGACGCCACCCGTTCGGCGTAACCCTTGGCTTCGAGGGCATCGACCATCTGCGTGACCATCGACGCATCGCAGTGGAGCTCGGATCCGAGCGCACCCATGGGCAACTCGCCCATGGTGTGGAGAGTCATCAACGCCTTCATCGCCCCGGGATTGAGCCCGATATCGGCGGCGGTCTCGGCGAACCGGCCGTGGTTCTGCGGGCTCATGAACAGTGCCGCCACACAGGACCACGCCATGTGGGCGGGGCTCAGATTCGTGGTGACAGCGGCGGGCACGAGTGCACCCTATCGGAGTGGTTCGATTTCTTGTGCTCGTTCCATGATTAATTTTAGTAAATGGTTGTGTTTTCTCAACCTTCTCCCGTATCCTTCCCGGCATGTCCGACCTCGCTATTCGTGTCTCCGCGCTCACCAAAAGTTTTGGCGACGTCCCCGCCCTCAACGGCATCGACCTCGAAGTGCAGGTGGGCCGTGTGTTTGGACTGCTCGGCCCGAACGGTGCCGGCAAGACCACCGCCGTGCGCATCCTCACCACGATTCTCCAGCCTACGAGTGGGGTGGCCGAGGTACTTGGGGTCGACGTCACGGTCAACCCGCAGTACGTGCGGGAGAACATCGGCCTTGCCGGGCAATACGCCGCCGTCGATGAGAACCTCACCGGAAGGGAGAATCTCCGCCTAATCGGCAAGTTGGCCCACATGTCCAAGCCCACGGTCTCGCCCCGCGCCGACGAGCTGCTCGAACGGTTTGGGCTGAGCCACGCTGCGGATCGGCCCAGTAAGACCTACTCCGGCGGCATGCGTCGCCGACTCGATTTGGCCGCGGCGCTGGTGCACTCACCGCCGGTGCTGTTCCTCGATGAGCCCACCACAGGCTTGGATCCGGCGAGCCGAAAAGATCTCTGGACCGTGATCGAGGAACTGGTCGCCGATGGGACCACGGTCTTGCTCACCACGCAATACCTCGAAGAGGCGGATCGCCTGGCAGATCGCCTCGCCGTGATCGACGCCGGCCGAGTCATTGCGGAGGGTACCCCCCATGAGCTGAAGTCCCGGCTCGGCGCCACGGTGATCGAGATCGGATTCGGCGATCCGGCGACGGCCACCACTGCGGCCGACACGATCCGTCGGTCGGGAGCCGCGGGGTCTGGCTCGTCGGAGTTGAGGATCGAGGGTTCGGGCATCGAACTCCCCGTTGATGATGGCCCGAGAGCCGTGATCGGCGTGCTTCGGGCGCTCGATGAAGATGGCCTCTCCCCCGCCACACTCAACGTACGAGAACCGAGCCTCGACGACGTGTTCCTCTCGCTCACCGGCCACAGAACGGCGGGCGACCAGGATTCCGAACCGACTGCGGGTCCGGTGTCGGCCGACGCCGCTCCCGTCCCCAAAGGTCGGCCCGATCGCAACCAGAAACGAGGTGCGGCATGACCGCAACAAGCGTCGATACCGCAGATCCCACCACGTTGGTGGCAACCCGTACGGAGAGCGGCGGCAGCAAGCTGTCGTGGCTGGTCTCTGATTCCTTGGCGATCACTGGGCGCTATCTGAAGGCCTACCAACGAGTTCCTCAGCTGTTGGTGTTCTCCACCATCCAGCCGGTCATGTTCGTACTGCTGTTCCGCTACGTCTTTGGTTCGGCCATCCCATTGCCAGGCGTCGAGTACGTCGACTACCTCATGCCGGGCATCTTCGTGCAGACCGTGCTCTTCGGCTCGACGTCGACGGGCGTGGGCTTGGCGGAAGACGCCGGCAAAGGGCTCATCGAGCGATTTCAATCGCTTCCGATGTCCCGCTCTGCCGTGCTGATCGGTCGAACGCTCGCCGACATCGTGCGTAACACCTTTGTGGTGGTCTTGATGAGCTTGGTGGGTTTTGCCGTGGGATTCCGCTTCCACGATGGGTTGCTCAAGTTTGTCTTTGCACTGGTCCTCATCGTGCTGTTCGGCTTTGCGTTCTCGTGGGTCGCCGCAGTGATTGGACTTCGTGCTTCCAATGCGGAAGCGGCGCAGGCGGCCATCTTCCCGTTCATCTTCCCCCTGACGTTCGCCTCGTCGGCCTTCGTCCCCACGGCGGGAATGCCCGGTCCGTTGCGCTGGTTCGCCGAAAACCAGCCCGTCTCCATCGTGGTCGACACCGCCCGCACGCTGGTGTTGGGTGAGTCCGGGTCGGCCGTGCTCCTACCGGGCTCGCTCGGCGGGAAGATTCTGCTGTCGCTGGGCTGGACCCTGCTGATCATTGCGGTCGCCGCCCCGATGGCCGTCAAGGCGTATCGAAAGAAGACTGCCTAACGCATGATCTCGGAACGAACGTGTTATCGGGCACCGCGGACTAATGCGCCCGGGCGAGCGCCGGTATCCACGCCTTCGTTCATGATTGTGGTACCAGCCACGATGGTGCGAACGTAGCCGTCGGCCCGTTGCAGCAGTCTTCGGGCGCCAGCGGGGAGGTCGTATTCGACCGTGGGAGTTGGCAGCGAAAGCCGCTCGAAGTCGATCAGGTTCAGATCGGCCCGTTTGCCTGGAACGATCCGTCCACGGTCGGTGAGGCCATAAAGGTCCGCCGTCTCTGAGGTGAGCTTCTGCACGGCGTGTTCGAGGCCGAGCCGGCGCCCGTCGCCCTCCACACGATCTCGCACCCAGTGGGTGAGCAAAAACGTGGTGCTCGACGCGTCGCAAGTTTGCCCGGCGTGGGCTCCCCCGTCGCCGAGCCCGAACACCGAGATGGGGCTCATCAACATGTCGTAGTTGGCGTTGAGGTTTCCGTGGGCGTACCCCAGAATCGGGGAGTTCACCAAGGCAGAGCCGTGCCGCTCCAACAACACGTCGTACGTGATCTCCCACGGTGAGCGGCCGGTGGCGGCGGCAAGCCCGACGATGCTCTCCGCTGGCAATGGTTCGTACCGGGGCGGATCGCCCATCGGGAACATCCGCTCCGGGTTCATGAACCCCGCCAGTATCGGGTCGGCGGCGGCCACCTCGAGTTCGGCGATCACTCGGAGGCGGACCGCAGGGTCGGCAAGGTGTTGCACCAGCGCGCCGATGGGCATACCGGTCATTGCGCCCCACGACGGGACATACATCAAGGGATGCAGGGTGCGGAGCCCAAGGAGAAGGGACACGGTGCGGGCGTGCACCTGCACCCGGAGGTCCGATCCCGCGGCGGCCGCCGCTTCGGCCAGACGAAGCGTATGCCGCCAAGCTTCGGGGTCGACATGGTTCTGGGTAAGCCCAAAACACACCGGTCGTCGAATGGCGGCGGCGAGCCGGCGCATCCAGCCGACCTCTTTGGGGGCGGCCTCGAGGTCTTCGCCCAAGGCTCCCGCCGGCGCCAACTCGAACACGCCCGTACCGAGACGCCCGAGCACTTCACCCAAGCCGAAGAGCTCATCCTCGGCGGCGAACGTCCCTGGCACGGGCCGGCCGTCAACGGCCACATGCATCACCGTGCGGGACGTTGAAACGCCGAGCGCCCCGGCGAGCATCCCCTCCTCGACGATGCGGGCCATCGCCGCAATGTCGTCGGCGGTGGCCGGTTCGTTGTTCGCTCCGCGCTCCCCCATCACATAGCCGCGCACCGCGCCATGCGGCACCTGGGTACCGACGTCGAGCGCCAGTGGGAGGCCGTCAAGCACGTCGAGGTAGTCGGGAAAGCTCTCCCATCCCCACTGAATGCCCTCGTGAAGCGCGGTGCCGGGGATGTCTTCGACACCCTCCATGAGCCCGATCAGCCAGTCGTGCTGATCCGGATGCACGGGAGCGAATCCCACGCCGCAGTTACCCATCACCACGGTGGTGACCCCTTGCCAGCAGCTCGGTGTGAGCAGAGGATCCCAGGTGACTTGGCCGTCGTAGTGGGTGTGCATGTCGACGAAACCCGGGGTAAGGAGCAGCCCATCGGCGTCGATGATCCGACCGGCACTCCCCTCGATGTGGCCGTCGGCTTCCGAGTGGACAGCAGTGATGAGGCCATCGGTGATCGCCACCTCGCCAGTGAACGCCGGGGCACCGGTGCCATCGACGATCGTTGCCCCTCGGATCACGAGATCGTGCATGGTGGGGAGGGTAACTCTTTTGGTTACCCGACGGCGTTGATGGCGGCGGCCAGGGCGAGGGCTCGTCGGGCGTTGTCGACGTGCAGGTTCTCCACCATGCGTCCGTCCACCGTCACCACGCCTTTGCCGATCGCCTGCGCTGCCTCGAAGGCGGCGATGATCCGCTGCGCGTGCTCCAGCTCGGCGTCACTGGGTGCGAAGATCCGATTGCACGGATCGAGCTGGCTGGGATGGATCAGGGTCTTGCCGTCGAAGCCCATTTGTCGGCCCTGGACACACTCCGCCTCGAAGCCGACCTCATTCTTGATGTCGTTGTAGACGCCGTCGAGGATCACCTTGCCGGTGGCCCGGGCGGCCAGCAGCGAGAGGGAAAGGCCGGTGAGCAGTGGTTGGCGTCCTGGCACATGCTCGGCGTGCAGTTCCTTGGCGAGGTCGTTGGTTCCCATCACCAACACGTTGAGACGCTCAGACGCGGCGGCGATTGCTTCGGCATGCAGCATCGCCACCGGCGTTTCGAGCATGGCCCAAATACGGGTGTGGTCCGGTGCTCCACCCGATTCGAGCCCTGCTTCCACCGCCCGCACATCGGCGACGGCATCGATCTTGGGGACCACGACCGCGGCTGGCCCCACGGCGGCAACGGCGCGAAGGTCGTCGGCATGCCATTCAGTGTCGATCGAATTCACTCGGATGGTGAGCTCCTTGCCGCCGTACTCACCCGAAGCGACGGCGGCACACACACGTTCCCGTGCTTCGACCTTGGCGTCGGGAGCGACGGCGTCTTCGAGGTCGAAGATGATGGCGTCGGCATTGAGGCCCTTGGCCTTCTCGAGGGCACGCTCGTTGGCGCCAGGCATGTACAGCACGGAACGACGGGGGCGGAACAGGTCGGTAGACATAAGCAGACTTCTTTCGGCGAAAGTTCGTGAGGAGGGGGTGGGCGGCGGCGGGGCTACGGGATTACATGCCGTAGGAGGCGGCCAGTTCGGGATCGCGAGCCGACAAGAGGGTGGCAAGCTCTACGACGACCCGGCACTGCTTTACCGACGCATCGTCTTGCATCTTGCCGTCGATCATCACGGCGCCCGTACCGTCACCCATCTCGTCGATCACCCGTTTGGCCCATGCCACATCCTTGGAGTCGGGCGAAAAGACCTTTTTGGCGATGGCGATCTGGCTGGGGTGAAGGCTCCACGCCCCGACGCAACCCATGAGGAAGGCGTTGCGGAATTGGTCCTCACAGGCCAGCGGGTCGCCGATGTCGCCGAAGGGCCCATAGAACGGCAGGATCCCGTTCGCCGCGCAGGCATCCACCATCCGAGCCATCGTGTAGTGCCAGAGGTCCTGCTGGTGAACCGGGCGAGGGCCTTCAGGATTATCGGGGGACGGGTCTTCCCGCACGAGGTACCCCGGATGCCCGCCGCCAATGCGGGTGGTCTTCATTCGACGATCGGCCGCAAGATCGGCCGGACCCAAGGAAAGACCTTGCATCCGAGGACTCGCCCCGGCGATTTCCTCGACGTTGGCCACGCCGCGCGCCGTCTCGAGCAACGCGTGGAGCATGATCGGCCGGTCGAGGCCGGCGCGTGCCTCGAGTTGGGCGATGAGGCGGTCGACGTACTGGATGTCCTCGGCCCCTTCCACCTTCGGGATCATGATCACATCGAGTTTGTGGCCGATTTCGGTGACAAGGGTGACAATGTCGTCGAGGACCCAGGGTGAATCGAGGCTGTTGATACGAGTCCAGAGCTGCGTGTCACCGAAGTCGATGGTCTGGC
>JANOSD010000103.1:0-6505 GCA_031415655.1 Actinomycetes bacterium | reverse complement strand
CCACAACGGCCGCAAAGCTCACGCACCCGATCGCGGTGGGTGACGGCACGCCGCCTCTCGAGACCGCGGTGGAGTCCGAAAAGTAGCTCCTTGGTTCGCATCAGCGGGGCGGGGCCTTCTGGCCCCCGCCCCTCGGCGCGTCCGCAGTCGCGAACACCCCGTTCCGGTACCGTGTGCCGGCATGGCCGACACGTTCGCTTCGCGCACCACATCCGAGTGCGCCGGTCTCCACTCAGAAGTGGTGCTCGTTCCCGTCGGCTCTTGTGAGCAGCACGGTCCCCACCTCCCGCTCGACACCGATACCCGCATTGCCGTGGCCATCTCCGAGCGGGTTGCCGCTATGGCGGCCACCCAGAGTGCGCTGGGTGTCGGTGTTGTCGTCGCTCCAGCCGTCGCCTACGGGGCATCCGGGGAACACCAGTCCTTCGCCGGCACCGCGTCGATCGGTACGGACGCGCTCACCACGATTTTGATCGAGTTGGGTCGTTCGCTCGCCGACCAGTGCGCGTTGCTGATCTTCGTGAACGGGCACGGCGGTAACGCGGAGGCACTCGCCGCCGCGGTCGATGTGCTCGCCTATGAAGATCGCCGGGTCATGGCGTGGTCGCCGTCGTTTGCCGGAGCGATCACCGACTCCCACGCCGGAAGGATCGAGACGTCGTTGCTCCTCGCCATCGCCCCCCAGGTGGTGCACCAGGACCGAGCCGTCGCCGGCAACATGGCGCCGCTCACGTCGTTGTTGCCCGCACTCCGAGCCGGCGGTGTCGCGGCAGTGAGCTCTAACGGCGTGTTGGGCGATCCCACTGGAGCCAACGCCGACGAAGGCTCCCAACTCCTCGATGTGGCCGTCATTGCGCTCACGGCGGCCATCCACGACGTATTGATCGCGGGCGCCCAGATGCCTGACGCCGGCGCTGCCGGGCGCGCATGATCACCCCAACCCCGGCAGGGGCCGCGGCAGGGGCTCGGCGCGTCGCCGTGATCACGGGGGCCGCTCGTGGCATAGGCGCAGCGATCGCCGAGCGCTTCGCTGCCAGCGGTCACGCCGTCGTGCTCGTCGATCGATGTGCCGACGATCCGGCGCTTCCTTACCCGTTGGCGACCGAGGCCGAACTCCATGCCACCGCCGATCGGTGCGCCGACGTCGGGGCCAGTGGCGTGGCCGCACTCGTGGCCGATGTGCGCGATCAACACGCGCTCGATGCAGTAGTCGCCGGCACGGTCGAACAGTTCGGTCGGATCGACATTGCCGTGGGGGCCGCCGGTGCGATCGCCGGAGGCCCACCGGGATGGGAAACCACCGACGCCGAGTGGGAGGCCATGATCGACATCAACCTCACCGGTGTATGGCGCTTGGCACGGGCGACCATTCCGGCAATGCTGGCGGCCCCCGGCCCGGCCACCGGTCGGCGTTTTGTGGCGATCGCCTCGGCTGCTTCCACCACGGGGTTGCCGCAGCTCGCGGCCTACAGCGCGGCCAAACATGGCGTGCTCGGTCTCGTGCGGGCACTCGCCGCGGAGACGGCCAGCACCGGGCCGACCGTAAACGCGGTGTGCCCCGGATCGACCAGCACGGCGATGCTCGACGCGTCGGCAGAGATCTACGACCTCGCGTCACCGACGGAGTTTGCAAGCCACCAAGCCATGGGCCGGCTGATCACTCCTGCCGAGATCGCCGACGCCGTTGTCTTCCTGTGTTCCCCCGCCGCGTCGGCAATCACCGGCATCGCACTCCCCGTCGACGCCGGCTTCAACCGTTAGCCGATCCTGTTTTTGACCGATCCTGTTTTGGCGTGGTCTCCTCAGACCACCGGGGCTTTGAACACGCCTTCGAACTCGCCGGTGATGACGGTGCCGCACACGAACTCTTTGTCGATCTTGGTGATCGTGGCCACAGAGTCGGGAACGTCGAAGCCACTGGCGATCACCCGACCCTTGCCGGTGAAGAGGGAGTGGGTGTTGAACTGGAACTCCCCGGTCTTCTCGGCGACATCGATGTAGTCGCCGGCCACCAACTTCTTACCCTGCGTGGCCGAAAGGTAGAAGCTGCCGAGCACCTGATCTCCGGTCACGTTGGGAACACCCGGCTTGCTGGCATCCGCTTCCTTGAGGTCGTAGTTCGCAAAGGCGATCACCACCGAAGAGTCCAGCGTGACATCGCCGAACGTCACCTTTACGTCGAGTTTCTGGCCCTCCGTCTTCTCGCCGGCGCCGCTGTCGGGAAAGTACGTGATCGCCGTGGCGGGCGGGCATTGGCCTGCGGCCAGCGAAGCAGACGCGGGGCCGGCGGTGGTGCCGGTGCCGCCCTCCTCGCCGGGGATCGTGGCCAGCGGCACGGCGATCGACGCCGTGGTCGAGGCCGACGCCACCGGCTTCTCGTCAGCTTTGCTGCACCCGATCGTGCCCATCACCAGCGTCAGCACCGCGAGCCCGGCGAAGGAACCAACACGGAGCGACGGAAGGGGTGTACGGGACACAACGGTCAGAGCACTATCGAAGGTTCGCAGTGGTGCCACGGTGGAAGCTCCTGAAGATGTGGATCGATGGAACGGAACGCACCATCATGGACGACCAATGACCCTCGCCTTCGCCATTACCGAGGCCGCTTCCCGATTCCCCGATGCCGTTGCCGTCGAAACTGCCACCGGAGCGACGCTCACCTTCGCCGACCTTGACCGGCTCAGCGACGAGTGTGCCGTCGCCTTGGCCACAGACCACGGCATCCGAGAGGGCGACCTCGTTGCGCTCGTGCTCCCGTCTACCCCCGAGTACCTCGTTCTGTACCTCGCCATTGCCAAACTCGGGGCCATCACCACCGGTGTAAACCCTCGTTACACCCCGGCTGAACGGTCGGCCGTCCTCGACGTGGCCGGACCCGCGGTGGTGATCAGTACTCCCGATCTCGACACGATCGCGCCGCGCCTTTGCCCCACGATCGTGGTGACCGTGACCGACACACCCGAACTGGTGCTGATTGCACTCCGGGCACCCCATATCGGCAAACATCCCGAGCCGCTACCGGATCCCCTCGATCCCGATCGGCTGGTGGCAATCGTGTTCACGAGCGGAACCACGGGCACACCCAAAGGCGCAGTCTTCGGCAATCGTGAACTGGCCGCCGTGACCGCCGCCGATCTCGGCGAACGAGCGGCGAAATGGGGCGGCGGCGTCCCCATGATCGCCGCCACCCAGTTCGCCCACGTGGGGTTCATGACCAAACTCCCGTGGTATTTGCAGATGGGATGTCGGACGATCCTGCTCGCTGAATGGCGAGCGTCAACGGTTCTGCGGCTCGTCCACGAACACCGTCTTCCCACCATCGGCGGCGTTGCGCCGCAAGTGGCGCTCATGCTTCGTGATCCAGGCTTCGACACCTACGACTTCAGCTGCGTGAAGACGATCGTGATGGGCGGCGCATTCTCTCCGCCGGAATTGGTGCGCGAGGCGCGGCGGCGTTTCGGTGCCGCGTATTCGATTCGTTACTCGTCGACGGAGTCCGGCGGGGTCGGTACCGCCACCGGGTTCGACGCCGACGACGACGAAGTGTTGTTCACCGTCGGCCGCGAACGCGGCGACGTGGAGATCGAGTTGCGCGACGAACACAACCGGTGTGTCGTCGACGGTGAAATCGGCGAGCTCTGTTTGCGATCCTCAGCGATGATGCGCGGGTATTGGCGCGACCCCGACGCCACCGCCGCCACGATCGTGAACGGGTGGCTCCATTCCGGCGACCTTGCCTATCGCGATGATCGCGGTCTCCTTCGTCTTGCCGGTCGCAAGAAGGAGATGTACATCCGCGGTGGGTACAACGTGTATCCGGTGGAGGTGGAGGCGGTATTGCGCGACCATCCGACAATCGCCGACGTGGCGGTGGTGCCCCGACCGGATGCGGTCATGGGAGAGATCGGCGTCGCCGTAGTGGTGCTGCGACGGATTGTCGACGGGTCTCCGCCGGCATCGGAACTCACGCTGCAAAGCCTGCGGGCCTTCGCCGCCGAACGTTTGTCGCACCACAAGTTGCCCGAGGCGCTGCGGATCGTGGATGCGCTGCCCTTCACGGCCATGCAGAAACTCGATCGGCGAGCCCTCGCCGAAGCCGAGGGACCCGAGCAAGCCGAACGGTTTGACGATGTTTGATACCTCCCCTTCCGGAGCGGGCCGAACCCGTCGGCCATTGGCGATCGCCGTAGTGCTTCTCATGGCCGTGATGTTGGGCGGTGCCTGCTCCCGGTCCACGTCACCCGCAGCCGATGCGGCTCCCGGCGAACTGGCCGATGGAGTTGCGTCCGCTGGCGCCGGCACGGCGGCACCCAAACCCACCGTTCCCGACCTCCTCCCCGATCCGGGGGTCGACGTCGGTACGTGCGAGATGGTCACGTACACCCCCGGCTCCTCGGCCCAGGCGCAATCGGGCGAGTTGTGCCGGCCGAAGGGCGGTCAACGCGATACCGCGGTCGTGCTTGTGCACGGTGGTTCCGGCGTGGGCGGAAGCCTCACGACACTGCGGCCCTGGGCAACCCGACTCGGGGCCGAGGGTTACGTCACGCTCAACATCGACTACCACCTCTTTCAGCAGGGCTATGCCAATCAGAGCCCGGTGTTCCCGCGGCCCGAACTCAACACGATGGCCGCCGTCCAGTTCCTCCGTGGCGCCGGCAACGCCCTCGGTCTCGACAAGGACCGCATCGTGGTGCAGGGGCATTCCGCCGGTGCCCGAATCGGGTCGGTCGCCTATGTCGGTGCCAACGACGACTGGTTCGGTACTTACGACGCCAACGGCGTGAGCGGCGCCAAAGAACTGTGGCCAACCGTCGATGGACGGGTGAACGGGTTCGTGGGGTTCTACCACCCCTACGACGGCACCATGCAGTACGCCGAGCAGTACTACGGGGGCGCCGAAACCTCCACCAATGCCGCCGTGATCGATCGGTGGACCCACGCCGACAGCATCGCCCGCGCCGGCCAAGCCACCGGGCCCGCACTGTTCGTTACCGGCGACAAGGACTGGGCCGAGATATTTGCGCAAGAGGCAGCCTTCATCACGGGCCTCACGAACGCCGGACGAACCGGCCGGCAGGTCACGATCCCCGGCGGCGCCCATGGGTTCGACGAAGGCGACGACACGCGTCTCTCCAAGCTCGGCGAACAGGCGCTTGCCGAAGTGCTCCGTTTCCTGAATGAACAGTTTCCGCAGATGCCGGCACGCGACGCCCAAGGCGCGCCGATCGATCTCGCCGCCGCTCCGTCGAACACGGGCGTTGCCCCCCCTACGTACGTTCCCCGCCCGAACCGGTCGTACCCCACCACCACGAGGCGCTCTGGTGGCGGCGGAAGCGGAAGCGGCGGCGGCCCTACCACGGTGGCCCCTACCCCGGTCGCCCCACCCACCACGAACGTCGGCGTCAGCACCACCACCGGCAACACCGTGAAACCGCCGGTCACCACCGCTCCGCCGGTCACTACTGCACCTCCGGTCACCACCAAACCACCGGTCACCACCAAACCACCGGTCACAACCGCACCACCGGTCACCACCTTCCCGTAAGCGGCCGTTTTGAACGACGGCGGCCCGAAGTAACGTCCGACCATGGATTTTGGCATCAGTGGACGGCGGGCAGCGGTTGCGGGCGCATCGAGCGGGCTCGGCCTGGCCACGGCCACGGCCTTGGCGGCCGAAGGCGTGCATGTGGCGATCTGCGGACGCGACCGCGACCGCATCGAAGCCGCCGCCCGTTCAATCGGCGGGTTGGCCGTCCCGATCGTGGCCGACGTGGGCACACCCGATGGTGCCACGGCGTTCGTCGAGCGAGCCATCGACGAACTCGGCGGCATTGACATCCTCGTACCTAACTCCGGCGGCCCACCGCCCGGCACATTCGCCACCACCGCCCTCGAGGCGTACCCTGCTGCCCTTGATCTCAACCTGCTGAGCGTGGTGGCCATGTGCAAGGCGGCCATCCCCGCCATGCAAGCCCAGCACTGGGGGCGAGTGGTCGCCATCACGTCAGTTGCGGTCCGGCAACCAATCGGCCACCTCATCTTGTCGAACACCGCCCGTGCTGGGGCCACCGGGTTCCTGAAGACGGTGGCGCTCGAGGTGGCATCCGATGGAGTGACCGTGAACTCCGTGCAACCCGGGTTCCACGAGACCGATCGCCTTCGCAACTTGAACACCGACCTCGACGCCGTCGCCGCGTCGGTCCCTGCCGGAACACTCGGTCAACCCCACGACTTCGGCGCCGCGGTGGCGTTCCTATGCTCCGAGCATGCGTGTTACATCACGGGAGTCCACCTTCCCATCGACGGCGGCAGCTATCGCGCTCTGCTCTGACCGTCGTGAGCAAGTGGTCGTTCGACTAGCCCCCGGTTCGGAGCCCGGCGATGATGCGTTCGACGACGGAGATGTCGTCTGTTTCGGGTGTTTCGCTTGTGGCGTGGCCGGTGAGTTCGGTGGCGAGAACTCCGGCGGTGGTGAGGTCGTCGATGAGGATGCGTGTGACTCCGA
>JANOSD010000102.1:0-20116 GCA_031415655.1 Actinomycetes bacterium | reverse complement strand
TCGGTGCGGTTGGATCGCTGCCCTCGATCCGAGCCACGATCGACGTGCGATCACCAACAGAGGTGAACCGTTGCACATCGAGTCCCGCGCCCTCGAGATAGGTCTGCAGCAGATCCGCGTTTCGTCGTTCATCGCCGGATGCTTCCGTGCCGTCGTTCACGCACTCGTTGCGGATCAGGGCTTGTAACAGCGCCACAGTGTCGTTGGTCTTGTCATCGATGTCCGACATGGCCGGACCCTAACCGACATCGGAACATTCGGCTCTCCTGACGATGGTGTGGGTCAGGCTGCGGCCTGAGCGACCGCGCGTTCGTGGGGGAGCTTGAGGTCGATGGGTCCGGCGCCGAGCATGACGAGGGCGAGGGCGGCATCGGCGGAGTGGAGCCCGTAGGCGCGGCGGATGATGAGGCGGACCTTGGTGTTCAACCCTTCGACGCGGCCGTTGGAGATGCCGTGCTCGATCGCGTTGAGGATCATGTCGCGGCGCTGCCGCATGGTCTTCGCGGCCTTGACGAAAGGGGCGAGCCTCGAGCGTTGCGCCCGGTTGCACCACCGGTCCAACAGCACGGCGGCCTCGTCGCGGGTGAGGTCCCCCGCGAAGATCGACCTGAACTGTTCCTTCATTTCATAGGCCCGCCAGATCCCGCCTCGACCCCGACGGATCCGGGCGAGCTGCGCGGCTTGGGTGTCGGTGAGGTCTTCGGGGTTCTTGAGCAGTGCCCATCGGGAGCCCTTGAAGTTCTGGGCCCACTTGTCGTCGGGGAGCCTGCGCATGGTCTGCCAGAGATCGCGCCGGACCTCGTCGACGCGTCACCGACGAGGTTCACGACGTGGAACACATCGGCGCACACCACCGCCTGGGGGCGTGGCCTTCGGCGGTGACGAACTTGAGGAACGCGGGGCCCAGATCCATCGAGACGGCTTCGATGAGCCCGGATCGTTGCGTCCCGAGCTCATCGAAGAACCCGTCGAGGGTGGCGGAGTCCTTGCCTTCGGCCCCCAGACGACTTTGCCCCGATCGTGATCGACGACCAACGTGAGCTACTTGTGATGCTTGCGCCAGCTGATCTCGTCGACCCCGATACGGAACAGCCCGTCGAGGCGCTCCGGGTCCAGCTCGGTCGCGACGACTCGTTGACACGCCCGCCCGACGGTGCGCCACGACACCCGACAGAGCTAGGCGATCGCGGTCTTGTCGGTGCGGGTCGCCAACCAGGCCACCAGGTCATCGAAGTCGCGGGCCAGGTGCGCGCCGGGCCGCGCGAAGGGGACCGCTTCGACCACGACACCATGGGTCGGGCACACCAGCCGGCGGAGCTGGGCCCCGACCCTCACCCGCCACACCCCCATGTCGAGGTGACGCCACGCCGACGGCCGGGGTCTCGTGTCATGACGGGCCGACGTCGTGAACCCACAGTGAGGGCACTCCATGCGCCGGCGGCGCAGCGCCACCGTCACGGTGATCACGTTGACCCCGAAGATGACCGAGGTGACGTTCACCCCGTCGAGGCGGAGAAGGCGATTGAATGCAGTGGTGACGCGCACGGGCGCGGGACCTCCCAGAGTCGATGGCTTCAAGCACGACGAACTCTGGTCCCGCCCCGTGCGCGTCTCGCGGACCCCACTACCGCACCACTCAGCCCGCAGACACTGGCTGCCGGCGTCTACCCCGCCCACACGAGGGTCAGGAGAGCCCGATTTGGTCATCGACATCGCCTTCAAGGAGCCCTCGAGCCTCGTCCCACGTGATGTCATCAAGACCGGCGTAGTCCACGCGCCCATTGTCGCGAGGAATCCGTTCCTGCGCATGGAGCAAGGCGGAGGCCCTGTCCCAATATCCCGACCCGATCACCCGCATAGCCCGGGCCGAAGGGTTGTTGTACGGGCGGTTTCATATTCTCAATCTGCGTTGGCTTTCGGTGGGCCGTCGAGGAGTCCGGCGAGTGCACAACCGACCGTCTGCGCTCTCACTACCGTGTTCAACGACAAACAAGCCGGGACCCGTTTGGGTGGCGCGTTCTCCCGGCTCGGCGAGCGCAATTGGCCAGGCCGGATGGCAGTCCACACGAGCTCAGGATCGTTGACGTGCGCCAGGTGTGTCCCGTCGATCCGAACGGTCGACATCCCGAGCGCGGCGTCCTGCGTCGGGAGTCCGACGCGACCAACGACCACCCAAGAGTCAGCGCGTCGAGTTCAATCAAGTTCCAAGCCGGGCGGACCATGAAGGGAGTCTTGCCCGTCCACCGGTTAACCGAGTCACCTTCGTCGTCACGCCCCTTGGCCATACTCCTGGCGTTTGGCCCGTTGTGCGGTCCGTTGTTGTGCGGCGCCTCGGTGTCCAGTTCTGGGACGGTAGAGGGTCTCGCATGGGTGGCGGCGGGTGCGCGACGCGGGCTCTGGCCGGATGGCTCCGTGATCGAATGCAGGCTGGCGGCGGGCCCCAACCTTCCGGCGGTCGACATCAGCGGAACGTTCGCGGACCTGACCGCGCGCACGCTCCGGCGTGTGCACGAATCGAGTTGTCGTGCCCGCATCGAAGTAGTTGACTCGCGGGATGGCCTTGGAGAAACGCGACCTTCCGACGAGAGCTTTTCCGTCGGCGACGGCGTTCCGGGCGTGGCTCGACCGCGAGCACGACCACGCCGACGGGCTGTGGTTGAAGATCGCCAAGAAGGGCACGGGCGTGAAGTCGGTTACGTATGCCGAGGCGCTCGATGTCGCGCTTTGCTTCGGCTGGATCGACGGTCAGAAGGCTCGTTGCGACGACACCTGGTTTCTCCAGCGATTCACTCCGCGCCGTGCCCGTAGCTCCTGGTCCCAGATCAACTGCGACAAGGTCGCGCCACTCTTGGAGGCGGGGCTCATGGAGCCTGCAGGGCTCGAGCAGGTCGAACGGGCCAAGGCCGACGGCCGATGGGATGCCGCCTACGCGGGTTCGCGCTCGATCACCGTGCCCGGTGATTTCCAGGCCGCGCTCGACGCGAACCCCGCAGCCCGCGACGCGTTCGCCACGATCAGTCGCGCCAATCGCTTCGCGTTCCTGATTCGCATCCATGATGCGAAGAGGCCCCAGACTCGCGAGTCACGGATCGAGAAGTTCGTCTCGATGCTCGCGGCGGGGGAGACGCTGCAATGAGGTCGCCGCGGGTCGGTCAGCTTCGCTCGCTACCACCCGACGTCGGCCCCTTCGACCCCTCGACTTCGAACAAGGGAGCGGCAGTCAGGACGGTGGTCACCCCGTTCCCGACCAATGGCTAAGCCCGGTGGTCTGAGACATCCCGACCCCAATTGGAGCGAGACGGAGCCCTTCCCGCTTCGGATGCGGGTGGAGGTTGGGGCGCGCGTCAGGTCTGGCCGTCACGGTCGGTCAGCGGCCAGCGATGCCAGGCACCGCCGAGAGATTTCGCGTCCGTTGGTTGCACCACCGAAACGAACCTTCGTGCGCTCGATGCCGGTGACCCCATCTCCACGAGCCCGGAGTTCGGTGTCTGGCACGCGTGCCACTTGCACCGACCCCCTACGGGTCAAGGGATCCTGGACCCCAGTCTCGTTAGGTTGTTCGAAGCCTGCGTCGGTGGCGATCGGAGGGGTGGGTTCAGGTGCGAGCCGTGGCGCAACGTTGCACGGCGCCTCCGAGTTCGGGGAGGCGTTGGTCCCCCATGGCGGTGCCTCCGCTGAGACCGTTGTTCGTAAACGCGAAGGACAGCTGCTGGTCGGGGTCGGCCCAAGCGCCGGAGCCGCCCATGCCGAAGTGGGCGAACCCACGGGGGATGATGCCTTCGGAAGTGAAGGCGACGTGCCAACCGAGGCGCCAGCACACGGGTAGGCCGAGCACGAGGTCGGGTCGGTCGTTCTGTTGCGTGGTGGCCGTGGACACGCCGTGGTCGCTGAGAATGCGCACGCCGTCGAGCTCGCCGCCGTTGGCGAGGGCGGCGTACAGCCGAGCGAGCGAGCGAGCGGTAAAGCAGCCGTTGACCGACGGGACCTCCGCCTGCGCCGATTCGGTTTTGCCGAACCACTGGGCGATGCCTGGGATCAAGAGGGCATCGACGATGTTCTCGACGCGCCATTCGAGCGGGAACGCACCGTCATGGGCACCGGGTAGGTCTTTCGCCGCCAGGCCCTGTGCCGCCAGTAGAGCGTTCGGTGCCTCGGCGTCGGTGACGGGCTGGGCGAGACGGTGCAGTTGGTCGTCGGGCACGCCGACGTAGAGGCCGTCGAGGCCGAGCGGTCCGGCAATCTCGTCACGAATGAACGAGCCGATCGAACTTCCTGTCGCTCGGCGCACCGGTTCACCGGCCAGCCAGGCGATGGACAGGCCGTGGTAGCCGTTCGCCACACCCGGAGCGTGGACCGGGCGGGCCGTTTCGAGCACGCCGACCATGTGGTCCCAGTCGTTGATCTCCATGGCGTCGTCGAGCAGGTGGCGCAGCCGGAACATCCCCGCCTCGTGACACATGATGTGGCGCAGCAGGATGTCGCCTTTGCCCTCGGCGGCGAACTCTGGCCACCATGTCGTGACCGGTAGGTCGTAGTCGAGCAATCCCCGATCGACACACATGGCGACCGAGGTGGCCAATGTGCCTTTTGTCGTGGACTGCGACATGGCGAGGGTGTCCTCCTGCCACGGCGTGCCGGCCCCGTCGGATGCACCGGCCCAGATATCGACCACTTTTTCGCCCCGGTGGTAGACGGAACAGGCACCTCCGCCGATGCCTTTGTCCTCCACTTGGCGTAGGAATATCTCGCCCACCTCGGTGAAGTCTGGATGCGCGTCTCCCTGCAACTCCGTCATGTTTTCTCCTTCGGTCGGTGGAGGTTCTGTCCCCTCCGGGAATAGGTCACCTAGGTGAAGATGCGGGTGTGCCTGAACTCCACGGCGATCATTGCTTTTCACTGCGGACGAATCCCGCCGATGTTTTGCGGTGCGCGATTCTCCAACCCTCGTCGGTCAGCGCGAAGTTGTCGCGGTACTCACCGACGACCGCCGGTCCGTCGAGGGGAGCGATCGGGCCCTCGACGCCATCGGCGCGATAGAGCGAGAAGTAACAAAGCCCCGTTGCTTCGGTCGGTGATACGACATCGACCATGAGATTGGTGCACACATGCCGCGAACGGCGATCGGCGTTTGCCTGACGCCGGCCGAACCCGTTGGCGATTTCGTCGCGGCCCCGCATTGCTGCCTCGTCCAATTGCCACACGCCGTCGGCGGTGAAGAGTTCGGCTACCCGCGCTGCCTCGCCGAAGTCGATGAAGTGCGAGTACGCGATGATCAACCGCTCGCACGTCCGCTCGATGAACAACCGCTCGAGATCGTCGATTGCCTTTGGTGTGGTCATCGGTTCTCCCGCCGTTTCACCAGTTCGTGCATCCGGTATTCCTCCATGTCCCAGAAACACTTGCCTGACGGTCCGTCCTCCGGAAGCGTGGCGAGCAGTCGCGCCGTTGGATACACGGCTTCGGGTGCTTGGGCTCCGTTCGGGTTCATGTCCGTCTTGGTCTCCCCCGGGATCAGCGCATTCACCAGGATGCCGGTGCCCCGGACCTCGTTGGCGGCCGTGCGGGTGAGCGACCAGAGCGCGGCCTTGGACGTGTTGTAACCACTCAGGCCGGCCGGATTGAACTCCGCGCTGCGAGAGATGACATTGATGACTCGGCCGTACCCTTGCTTGCGCATCATCGGCAAGGCGGCGCGGAGGCCGTAGTACGGGCCGAACAGGTTGATGCGCAGCACGCGCTCGTACTCGTCGGCCTCGTGCTCCTCGATGGTGCGATAGCTGGCGATGCCCGCGTTGTTGATCAGTACGTCGAGTCGGCCACCGTTGTCGGTGGCGATGGCGACGAACCGTGCCACATCGTGTTGGTTCGACACGTCGCCCGCGACGGCGATCGCGCCGCGCTGCGCAAGGCCCACCAAGCGGTCACCGTCGATATCGGTGGCAATGACACGGGCGCCGTCGTCGAGGAATCCTTCGGCGAGCGCACGCCCGATGCCGTTGGCCGCACCCGTGATCAGAACGGTCGAAGACGCGAGGTCCACGTTTCCACTATCGGCCATTGATTCTCCGCAGCTCGTTGGGTGATGGGTCTCTCCCGGAAATATGTCACATACCTGTGACAAAATGCAAGTGGTCGGTTACGGTCGTGCCTATGGAATCAGGAGCAAAGACCGAGGAGTACCGAGAGCAAACCGGACGAACGGGTAGCCAGTACGTAGGCGGGGAGCAGGCGGAGGTCTCTCGACGGCCATCGGTACGGGTTGTCGTGGAGATCGCACTGGTGTGTTCCCTCGTTGCGGTGATCACGGCGGGCGTTGCCCTCTGGTCGCTGTCGGCGGCGCTGGTTCCGAGCAGCGAGGACGTGAGCACAATGGTGAGCGAACGCCTCGACGGCCCGGGTCCACTCCGCCGCGAGCTCGCTCGCCCAGACGGCCCCGTGGTGCAGTCGATCGCCGAGAGCATCGAGGCCAACCAAAAGGCGTACATCGACGGTAGGCGTGGTGCGGTGGTGCGAGCTTGCGCGATCACGGCGCTGGTGGGCGCGGCTCTGGCCGCCCTTGCCGGTTGGTTCGGCGCAAGTCGGGCCCTGCGGAACTCGGCCGCGAGTACCTCTCCGAACCTTCCGTGATCGGGCTCCGAGGCCGCGCCGCAGCACGAGTGCGAGGGCTAGTGCGACGGCTATTGGAGGTAGGTCCAGCTTTTGTGACCGGCATCGAGTAGCCGGGCGGAGCTGGCGTAACACGCCTTGGACACATAGGGGTCCACCTCGCGAGCGCGTGTACGGCACAGTTCGACCTTCAGCGCTCGGGCCTGCTCGACCTCGGAGTCGTTGCCGGGGGCCAGCGCCAGCAGATCGACGACGTGCAGGGCCAGCTGGGTCTGGCCGTCCTCGGCGAGCGTACGAACCAGGTCGAGCACGTGTTGGCGGTCAGTGATCGCCGAAAGGATCACCGCCGCCGCGGCGTTCGGCGGTGCGGGGTGCAGGGTGGTGGGGTGCAGGGCGGTGGGGTGCAGGGCGGTGGGGTTACGGTCCCACCAGCCGTTCTCCTCGCGATAGATGTCTCGGACGATGTAGTCCGGTGCGCCGTAGGTGGGGAGCATCCACGCGTGGTCGAACAGCGCTGGGGGATAGTCCATATCGGCGAGGATCTCCCGCTCATCCATGCCGAGGTTCATCCGGCGGACCACTTCGGCCCGCAGCCACAGGAGCGCTTCGGCCGTCATCGAAAGCCGCTCATGAACGGCGTCGGCCGCTTTGATGACCGGGCCGAACTCCGTGATCAGGACGTCGGCTCCGAGCGTGGCAAGCCGATGGAGGGTGTCCGCCCATCCGACGGTGAAACGTTGGGTGCGCAACGGGGTGCCAATGTTGGGGATCGTATCGACGGGAGTTGCGGCGCCGCCGTGCAGGATCCCCTGCTCGGGGAGCCAGATCGCCAAGGCGTCGTTGACCTCCGAGGGTGCCCACAGCAGATCCACGGGGCGGTCGCCGTCGACGAGTCGCATCTCGTTACTGAAGGTCTTGGTCCGGGTCGTGCAACGCAAGGCCGACCCGGAACAAGTCGAGAGGGAGGATGTCTTTCTCAGGGAACTGAATTTCCGCTTTCCGGTATTGCCGGTCGGCGGACTCGCGATAGGTGGCGTGTCGGGCCACGACCCGCTCGTGGGCCAGACGACGCGGTGGCGGCTCACCTCGGGACGTGTTGTGTTCGATCTATTGAGGGACCGCGGCGTTGTAGCCGTGGTGGCCATGGGAGTAGACGATGGCCGCGACGGGCAAGTTGCTGTGTGAACGCAGCGTCTGAATCATGACGTCCACGTGTAGGGCGGTGCTGGCGTCGAGGAGCACGATCCCGCCGTCGGTGGTGATGGCCAAGGAGTTGCCTTGGCCAGGAAGTACCAGGATCCCGGGGGCTACCTGCTGGTGTGCCAGCGAACTGGAACGTATCGGTTTGGCCTTCTCGTCGTCACGTGGGTTTGGTAAGGATCATTGGGCGAAAACGTTCATGTGAGCCACGCTCCGGCCAGGAAGCCAGTCATCGCTGAGGTGCCTGCGTATGCCGGTTGCGTGGTGCCGGGGAATGTGGTGGCGTCGAGCCCGTTCACCCGGTTGTCGGACACGACGGCCGAGATCGAATGGACGAGGAAGATCTTGTCGAGGTCGGCCGCCATTTCTCGCTGCACCGTTCGGTAGGCGTCGATTTGCTGCTTTTGGTCAGCAGTAGATCGAGCGGCGTTCATCGCCGCGGCGATACGGGGGTTGTCGTTGCGGGTGAAGTTCAGAGAGATGCCGTCGGTGACCGGCTTGGTGGCGATGAACGGGTAAGCCCGGTCGAGGGTGGGTGCATTGAAGAGAACAAAACCGCTGGCCTGGAAGTCACCGCCGACAAGCCTCGCAATGAGTCTGGGTTGCTCGATGCCCTCGATTTCCACCTCGATACCAGAGGCATTCGCCTGCTCCTTGAGCGACTGGGCAGCGGAAAGGTACGCAAGGTCGGGCGGAACGAGAGCGGTGAACGAGATGGGCTTGCCGTGTTTCTCCTGGTACTGACGAGCGAGGTCTTTGGCTTTGGTGGGGTCGAACGCGGGATAGCCGGCATCGGACGGCGACAAATAATAGGGGGAGCTGGGAGAAAACGGGCCGCGAGCCCCGGGCAAAGCGCCCTGAAAGTTGCTCTGCGAAAGTTCATCCTGGTCCAGGCCCGTCGCGAGTGCTTGGCGCGCAATTGGGTCGTTAAAGGGCTCCACCGTGGTGTTCAGGGCGATCATGATCTCGTCGGTCTCGGCGCCGAGGTTGGTCGTCATTCGGTACGCGCCGGACTTGGCGTCATTGGTGAACCGGGCGAGTTCGGAAGCGGTCTTGACCTCAATGACGTCTTGAACGCCCGATTGCAACTCGACGGACCGGGTTTGGTCATCGGCGATGACGTTGAACTGCACGGCGTCGATGTGGGGCAAGCCCTTCTGCCAGTAGCGGGGGTTCTTCTTGGCCTTGAGCGACTCACCCGGAAGCCACTCGGTGAGCTGGAACGGCCCGGTTCCAATCGGGTTCTTCGCGCCTTGGGGGTCGTTGATCATCGCCGGCGCGGCGACGTAGCCGGGTTGTCCGGTCAACGCCATGGAGAACGTGGACCAGGGTTGGCTCATCTTGACCGTGACGGTGAGGGCGTCGATCAGTTCGACGGCGGCGATCGTGCCGAGCGTCTGTGCGGTGAGGCCGGTGGTGCGGGCCGAATCGAGATGCCCTTTGAGTGCGGTGGCGTCGAGAGGTTCGCCGTTTGTGAAGGTGACATCGCGCCGAAGGCGGATTGTCCACGCCAGGAAATCAGGTGACGAAGTGATTGCTTCGGCGAGGTAGGGCTTGGTAGTGCCGTCGGAAGCAATCGCGGCGAGCGGGTCGAACAGAGCGTTGGCGACGAAGTGTGATGAGCTGGACCACTGACCCGTGAAGGGGCTCCAACTCAAGGTCTCGGCGGCAAGACCGATGGTCATCTGGCCACCCTCACGGACTGGAGCGGTCCCGTCGTTGGCGGTCAAGCCGTTGGTTCCGCTCGAGGATGGGTCCGGCGCGCCCGAATTGCAAGCGGGCACGATTGACATCAGCAGTGTCGCGGTTATGGCTGTAGTGGCTCGTGCCATGGGGGTGCGCCGCAGTAGCCGCAGCGGAGAAAGGCTGTCGTTCGGAGGTGACACGAGAGGGTCCTATTCGGGCAGGGGCCTATTTATGAGAATGGGATACCGATCACTGGGGGCTTCGTGTCGGTCGACGGCGAGGGCACGGTGTGGGGCGGGTCCTTGGCGGCGAAGCGGCGCCGGGAGGCTACTCCCTACCGTTCGGTCGTTGCGGCTCGTCCGGCCCGACGATGAAGCAGCCGCTCTACTATATGTCACAGACATGTGACATATAGTAGAGCGGTCGGTTAGAGTGGTTCGGATGGTCGCCAGAGTGAAGTCCGGGCAGCGTCGGGAGCAGGTCATTGACGCCGCGTTGGGTCAGCTCGCCGCCACGGGCTATGACGCCACAACCATGGTGTCCATCGCCGCTGAACTCGGAATCGACCGAGTAATCATCTACCGCCAGTTCGCTGATTTCGACGAGTTGTTCCGAGCGGTCCTTGAACATGTCCGTCGGATGATCGACGACGCGGTGGACGAGGCAATCAGGTTGGCCATCAACGAACCTGATGCCGAAACTCGATCGAAGACTCTTCTCACATCGTTGCTCATCTCGGCCCGTTCCCGTCCCGATGTGTGGCGGTTTCTACGCAACGTCCCAAGTGCCGGGGACGGGCGCGCCCAAGTCACGGCGCTCAACGATGAACTCGCCGCACGGATCATCGGCGAGCTCGTCACCCACGGGACCGAAGCTCGCCCGACGATGAGCCGGAAGGAGCTCACCTGGGGTGCCTCGTTCCTCTACAACGGGGCTTTCGGTGCGCTCGCCGCCCACCTCGATCATGAACCCGAGCGCACCGACGCCGAGTTTGTGGTGTTCCTGAACCGGATGGTCCGGCGTGTTGTCGCCTGACGCCAGCCGTCCATCGCAGTGACAGAGCCCCTTCCAAGCGGCTCAAGCCACGGTCTCCATTCAGTGACATCAGCCCCGTCCCCGTGATCCAGGCGGGAAAGGCCGTCTCGTTCTCGCGCCTCCTCGGCATCTCCCAACCGTTTTTGGTAGGGGAGACGCATCAATTTTGATGCGTCTCCCCTACCAAAAACGTGGGAGGGGGGTTCGGGCAGGGGGGCTTCGAGCAGGTCGGTTCGGGCAGGGGGGCTTCGAGCAGGTCGGTGCCTTGGGCCGAGGTGGCGCCGTGAACGCGCACCACCACCCGGCGTCGCCCGCCGAACGAATCATGTAGACGAACGATGGTGCCCTCGTCGTCGTCGGCCGCTTTGATGGCGGCCACCATTGCACCGGGGTCATCGACCGTGGCCAATGGCAGGCTTGCGGGCAACGACTCCCCACCCGTGCTCGCTTCGAGGCCAATCACTCGCCGTGCGTTTTTGCAGGCATGCGTTTCGGCGATGACCCCTCCCGCGGTGGGCGAACCAACGTGGGGAAACAAGGCGAAGGCGACGTGGTGGTGGCCCGGATCGGCGACCGGGTCGGCCGACATGGGTGACCGCAGCAGCGAACGTCGAATCGTGCCGCCGATCCAATCGTGGCCCTACTTTCCCGTAGTGAGGGCGGCGGCGCAGGTTTTTGATCGATCGCCACGCAGCCAGGTGACGAGGTCGGCCACCAGCGTCCGGTCGCGCACCAGTGCCTGCCTCGCCGTGGGGATCGGCCAGCAACATCGGACCCGGATCGCCGGCATGGGCCGGGGGGTTGGCGGCCGCTTCGAGGTAGAGGTCGACCACCTCGCCACCCAACCGCCGGAAAGGCCGCCTGGACGTGGCGGTGATTGGCGCTGATCCCTTGCGTCGGTCCGCCCTCGATCCATGCCTGGGCTTCGGCACCAAACCCGGTGGTGCCGCCGCCGCCAAGGTGCGCGGCCAACACCACGTCACGCCCAGCCCAGTCGGCAGGAACCGCACCCGTGACGTGAAACCAGGTTGTGTCCCAAGCGGACCCCCAAGGATCGCCCACCTCGAAAAGCCCGAAGGGGCCACGCACACCCTGGTCGCAGGGCACCGGTTCGCCTTGGAGATGATGGGCGGTGATGCTGACGGGCTGGCTTTGGGGTAGGAGCGCGTCCCAGTAACCATTCGGCGTCCTCCGGCCAGCTTCGAATCTCGCGGCGTCCTCCGTCTCACCGCCCAAAACAGGGGGCTTTCGACCTGACGTCCTTGCGAGGCTTCGAACCGTGGCTCGGAATCCGCTTCTCGAAGCGTTCCAGGGACGCGCTCCAAGGATGCCGGACGCACCACCTCGGCGAGCCTCGATTGATCTCGGCGCGTCGTCCGGGATCGGGGTCGTCCGCGGCACCGATCTCTACCGCTGCAACGCGGAACTGTCGCCGTCATCGACACTTCGGACCTTCACGCTCTACGTGAACAACTCACAGGCCGCGGCGGTGGCTTCGTCGTAGGGGAACCAGGTCTCGATTCGCAGGTGTTCGACGGCTACGTTCTGGGGGGCCTGGAAGGCGGTGATCATGGTCAGGAACCGCAGGTCGAGGTTGTCGTAGCGCAGGTGCAGGACCAGTACCGGGTCGGAAGGTACCGATAGGTCGACACGTCGCCAATCACCATCAACCGTGGGCATGGCCAGCAGGTCGTCGAGTAGCTGATGCATCTCGCCATCGTCGGAATCGGCGAGAGCCTCGCGCTGGATCCGCCACAACAATTGCCGTCCGACCTCATCGAAGTTGGCCAGGTGAGGCTGGGCACCATCGGGATCAAAGGTCAGGCGGGCCAGGTTGAGACCGATGGCCGAGACGTCTCCACCCACGATTACGGCGAACAGTGCCGCGGCGCTGCGATTGAGATCGAGCAGCCGGTAGCTGCGATCGATGACGATAAGCGGAAACGGTTCGTGGTGGTCTTTGAGTAACGACAATGCCCCCACCACCTCAGGGGGCAGGTTGTCGGCGGATTCGTCGTACATGGCTTCGTGGCCGGCGGCTCGGAGCATGGCGTTGATCTGTCGGAGGGGAACGCTGAGTGTGGTGGCCAGACGCAGCACCATCTCGGCACTCGGTCGTGCCCGCCCCGTTTCGAGGAAGCTGATGTGTCGGGCCGAAACATCCGCGGTCAGGGCCAGGTCGAGTTGACTCAATCCGCGTTGGCCACGCCAATGCTTGAGCAGAGCAGGAAAGAGTCCGGAGCGATGGTCGGGATCGGGCACCGGTCCTCCGGTGATTGGTTGGCGGGGCGTTCGCTAGGCCTTCGGCATGGCAAGCGTACGGCAGGTGGTTTCGGGGCCGCACCTACCTCACCAGGTCGTTGCGGATTGTTGCGCGGCCACTGATGATGGACCTGTACCCGGGCTGCCGGGTTCGGACGTCAATCAACGCCACCTCTCGGAGAATCTGATGCCGCTACTCACTGCCATGACCGCCAGCGATCTGTTCCGGGGCGCGCCTGATCGCTTTCTCGATGTTGGCGCCGGCGAGGTTGCCTACCGCCGGGTGGGGAGTGGACCAGACGTACTGTTCGTGCATGGTTGGCCGGTAAGCGGCGCCACGTTTCGAACGCTCCTACCGGAGCTCAGCGATCAGGTCACGTGCCACGTAATCGACCTGCCGGGCACCGGCTCGAGTCGTTTCACTGCCGCCACGCCGTTGTCGATCGACCGGCACATCACCACCGTCCGGCGAGTCGTTGATCTCTTGGACCTCGACGACGTGGCGGTGGTCGGACACAACAGCGGCGGCCTGATCGCCCGGTACGCCATGGCCGGCGATACTCGTTTGCGGGCCATGGGTCTGATCGACACCGAGCAAACGGCGGGTTTGAGCTGGCGATTCAAGTTGTTCCTTGCCGCTCGTCACGCCCCGGGGTTCGGTCGATCCCTCGGCTGGGCCGTTGGGCGACGGCGGTTGCGCCGAAGTCCGCTCGTGCTCGGCGGCTCCTTTGCCGACATGTCCCTCGTCGACGGCGAGTTCGACGAGTTCTTTCTTCGCCCCCTGAATCAACGCCCGGAATACCTCAAGGCGAGCGTGCGACTCTTACGCAGCTTCGACGCGAAATACATCAGTGACCTCGCAGCATTGCACCGGCAGATTGCCGCGCCGGTGCAGCTTGTGTGGGGCGACCAAGACCCCTTCTTTCCCCTGGCTTGGGCGCACGACATGGTGGCGACGTTCCCCGACGCCCGACTCGCCGTGATTGAGGGTGCTGGGTTGTTCTCCCACGAGGAACGCCCTGGAGCGGTCGCACAAGCCTTGCTTCCGGTGCTTTTGGGAAGCCGCCTCTGATGTACTCGGCTGGGTCGCGACGTATGGGCGAGCGATCGTTGTCCGGTGCCGCACGGTGAACCCGCCGCCGACAGATTGATTGCACCGGGTGCCCACTCGGCCGGCACGATTTGCCATTCCCGGTCACGAAGTGGCTGGCGCGGCCTGCCATACTCCCCTCGTGTCCTCTCCCCCCGCAGTCGAAGCCGTTGGCCTCACCAAGAATTTCAAGGACGTCGAGGCGCTCGCCGGTCTCGACCTTGTCGCCCCTGCGGGCAAAGTCACCGCCGTGCTTGGCCCCAACGGTGCCGGCAAGTCCACCTTCGTGCGAGCCGTGGCCACGTTGCTGCGGCCCGAAAAAGGCACGTTGATGGTGGAAGGAATCGATGCCTTCGCCCATCCCGATCAGGTGCGCAGGGTGATCGGCCTGGCCGGTCAGAGTGCGGCGGTGGAGCCAGCTCTCACCGGCCGGGAGAATCTGGTGATGGTGGGCCGCATGTTCGGCCACTCGGCCAAGGCGGCGGCTGATGCGGCGGCGGTGGTGCTCACCGAAATCGATCTGGTGGAAGACGCCGACCGCCCGGTCAAGGGTTACTCGGGAGGCATGCGTCGTCGCCTCGACCTGGGGGCGAGTCTGGTGGGGTCACCTCGGCTGCTGCTGCTCGACGAACCCACGACCGGTCTCGACCCACGAACGAGAATCGAGCTGTGGGAGTCGATCCGTTCGCTTGTCGCCGCCGGCACGGATGTGTTGCTCACCACGCAGTATCTGGAAGAAGCCGACCAGCTCGCCGACCATGTGGTGATCATCGACCGCGGTCGCACCATTGCCACCGGCACGCCGTCTGAGCTCAAAGCTCTCTCCGGGCGCGACGTCGTCGACGTGCGAGCCAGCCATGCCGCCGATGTTGGCGTCATCGCCGGACTCCTCGAACCCCTTGGCCTGGAGGCCCCGATGATCGACGAACCCGGCCGCCGGATCACCGTCCCCGTGGCCGATGGTCCGGGACGGTTGGGCGATGCTGTGCGCATCCTCACCGACGCCAACCTTGCCCTCGACGACATCGGCTTGCGCCGCCCCACCCTCGACGAAGTATTTCTTTCTCTCACCGGGAGCGACGCATGAGCATCAAAGACATTGCCCCGCCGGAGCACCCGCCCAGCATTGCCGTCGTTGCTACCACCTACGCCGGGCGCACGGTGCGCCAATACATGCGCACTCCGCAGCTCCTGGTGGTGAACGCAACGACGTCGGTGATGTTCTTGTTGATCTTCCGGTTCGTGTTCGGCGGTGCGATCGAAACCGGCGGGATTCCCTACGTCAACTTCCTCATTCCTGCCCTTGCTGCCGTGAGCGGGTTGTTCGCCGGCGGCGTGGTGGGCACGGCCGAAGACGCCGAGTCGGGGTTCTTCGATCGCCTCCGGTCGTTGCCGGTCAACCGCGGTGCCGTGCTGTTGGGTCGAGCATTGGCCGATACAGCCCTGATCATGTGGGGCACCACCGTAAGCGTGGTCGTGGGTTTCGCGGTGGGGTTCCGCATCGGGGGCTCCATCGGTGAAGCGCTGGTGGCCGTCGTCTTGTGTGTGGTGTTTGCCGCCTCGTTTGCGTGGCTACAAATCTTCATGGGGCTCGTTGCCGGCGGAACCCAGGCAGCGCAAGGCCTGTCCTTCGCCGTGTTTCCACTGATCTTCGTGTCGAGCGCCTACGTACCGGTCGAGTCCATGCCGTCGTGGTTGCAGCCCATCGCCGCCAACCAACCGGTCAGCGCCATGGTGGGGTCGATCCGAGCTCTCACCTTGGGGGGCGACACCGAAGCAATGCTTGGTCACCCCACGTCGTGGTTCGTCACCCGGGCCCTGCTGTGGTCGGCGTTGATCATGGTGGTGTTTGCCACGCTGGCCACCCGCCGATTCGCCAAGACCTGACTTACGCTCCAAGGCACCCCTCTCGTCAGGACAGTTCCAGGCCCGGACAGCTCTTAGCCCGGACAGCTCGTGGGAGGATCGCCGCTGGCCAGGCGGCGAGCCATCCACGATGCGGCGTCGGTGCTCGATGCGGCCATGACCTCGTCGTGGCCAGCGTCGGGGTAGGTGCGGTACTCGACGGTTCTGCTGTGCGCGCACAGGTCGTCGACGAGCTTGGCGGTGATCGGGGGGAGAACGGAATCGTCGGCCTCGCCCTGCACCACCAGGATCGGCCCCTTGATCGTGGCGGGGTCGTAGGCCGCCCACTCTGCCATCACTTCGGCCAGGCGCCGGCCCACGTCCGGTGAGGCGAGCATCGTGTTGGGATCGATGTCGTCGAACCCGGGCACGGCCTCCTCCCAGCATCCGTGGGTGACCAGGGCGACGCGACGCCTCGCCTCTGGGCCGAGCGCGACCGCGGGATCAAGTTCGGGGGCGACCTTGGCGGCGGCCTCGAGCAGCAGCACGGCGTAGCCCCGGCCTTTGATCCCAAACATGACTGGCGCGAATGTTGCCAACGGGGGTGTCGGCGCGGCCACGACGGCGCCGCGATAGTTGAGGTCGGGGAGCGAACTGCGGGCGATGGCGTCGGTGGCGAGCGCGGCGAGGCCGCCCTCGGAGTGGCCGATGACAAACCAGTCGGGCCGTAGTGGCCCCAACTCGGCAAGTTGGTGCGCCGCCGTGACAGAGTCGATCGTGGCGGCCGCCAACTCCTGGCTCCGGTGGTAGGTGTGCACCCCGGGTGTGCCGAGCCCGTGGTAGTCGGTTGCGGCAACGACGAACCCCTGGTCGAGCAGCCCCCGTCCCACCTTCCCGTAGTCGTCGTAGAAGAGGTTGCCGGTGGCGCTCGGCGCGCAGCGGTCGGCGATGCCAATCGTGCCGTGGGCCCAGGCGGCGACGGGTCGTCCGCCCTCGGGCGGGTCGCCAGCGGGCACGAGCATGGCGCCGCTCACCACCGCGGGCGCCCCGTCGGCGGTGGTGGAGCGGTAGAGCACGCCCCAACCGGACGCGCCCGCCAACGGGCCGGTCAGCACCATCGGCTCGGAGCGCAGTACCTGGCCCGGCTTGGCCGCGGCGACCTGGGTGGGATCGAGGGTGGTCACGTCGTAGAACGAAGGGTTGGCGGTCGGCTTGGGGCTGGGCCCGTAGGGAAGGGTGACATCGGGGAGCGCCACCTCGGGCGCGCCCCAGTCGCTGGCGTGTGTGGTCGGGACCTCGTAGCCGACGGCGGATTTGGGCGGTTCCGTGGAGGCGCTCGCTGCCGCCCCCGCCCTACCCGGGGGGGCCTGACTACCCGGACCGGCTTGACCGGACTGATCGCCGCCGCCGCAGGCCAAGGTACCGAGCACGAGCGCGCTGGCGAGGACAGTGAGGGCGATGCGTGAGCGTGTCATAGCAGCCATCCGGTGATCGTTGGTTGGGCGGGAAAAGGTGTGGGAGTGTCGGTGCCGTGGGGGTGACGGTGTCGCTTTCACTCCTGACGAAGTAGAGCAGCTCATCGAGCGGGGCGTTGATCAATGCCGTTGTCGGGCCGGCACCTGAACCGTCAACGCGCGCTGGCGAGGGGTGGCGCGAGTCCACGGCGAGTCCAAGACGAGACCACGGCGAGACCAAGACGAACACGACCACCGAGGGCTCTCGCACCGTCGACCGGGCGGCGTTGTCGAGAATTGGTTCGACGGCAGCGCGGTCGATTCGGCCGCCGAGGGTGTTCAGGGTGCCGGGTTCAGGGTGCCGGTCCCGGTGTGACCAAACCGGTCGAAGGTGGCCGTCCTCAAGAAGTAAGCAGCGTTCCCCAAGGCATGGGGCGGCCCGAGAAACATGACGAGCTGGTGCCCGCGATGGTGGAGAACCCAATGTTGAACGGGCGGTGCATCCGCCTGAACGGCGGAAGGCGTTTCGGCCCAAAATGCCTGCGTCGGAGCTGTTCCAACGACACGTCGAAGCTTCAGGCGAACATGCCGGTGACGAGGAGCGAGCCCGGCTCAAGGTCGAATTGCGCGAACGTGCCACCGAGGTCGTCGAGCGAGGTGACGGCCGTCTCCGGCCGGTACTGGGCATCGGTCATCCGGACCTCGATCGCCTTCGCTGTCAGGGCCTTTTCTGCAGGGAGGCGGGAGTTGACCTTCGTTTTGACGACGAACACCGTCACACGACCATCCGATGCTGTGGTGACGGGACGCGGGACGATTGGTGGCGCCCCCGTCGGGCGAGTCGGGACCGGACCATTCGTGGGTGGGTACAGCGGAGGATCAATGAACATTCCCTGGGTGATCACGGTGCCGGCAGGGATGTTGAAGAGCGCAACCTTGCCCCTCAGCTCGTCTGGGACTCGTATCTCCTGGTCTGGTTTCAGCTCGACCGGCCAAGGGGTCTGATCGATGTCCGAGGCATTGAGCACGTCGGCCGCGGTTGCGCCGCGCGGGATCGTCCGCTTTGCGACGAACACCTCGGCCAAGCGGGTTGGTGCCGTGGCCACGGTCGTCGAACTGGAGCAGGCGCTGCCTGCGATGGTCACGGCGCAAAGCAATGCCCGGATCAAGCGACGGGTTGGCGCGCCCTCGACCCTTCGCAAGCTATACGTCGACTGCATGCGACGAACGTACATGGCGGTTCGGGGTCTTGCTGGCAATGCGCTCCCGCCCCCGTCTTTGCTTTACCGTGATCTGCCCTCCGGTCCACCAATGAAGGGATGGATGTCCCACCGTGGTGAGGATCCCGCAGATGTGCCGAGCAAGGTCGAACGGGGTCGCCGATGATGGTGGCGGGCGTGTTTCTCGAGTGACCCGCACCTGTCAGCGCCCCTTCGACGCGCCGTGTTCGGCTGTCTCTTCGGCATGCCTCAGCACACGCGAGCGCGGGGAATGACACTGCAGCCGTGCTAGTGGGCTTGCTCGACCAGCGGGTGCAGGCGTTTGGTGGCCGGTCGGCGGCCTCGGCGTTCAGTCCTTCGCTTTCGAGTAACAGCAGAGCCTTCAAGCGGTGACGGCGCGGTAGCCGGGGTCGCAATCGACCTCGGCGAACAGAGCGCTGATGTCGTGACGCTCTTGGTCGTCGACGGGTCCGAAGCGGTCGTTCCAATGCTCAGGTAGCTCTTCGCGTCCACCTGTGGCACGCAAGCCCTCCCCCACAACACGGGCATCGCAAACCCCCAGCACGCAACTCCGCCTCGACCCGCTCCGAGTCACGGCTTGCCCTCACCGTCGATGCCTCCAGCCTCGTAATCAAGGGCCCCCTCGGTCAGATCCTCGAGGATCGACGGGGGGTCCTTGCGCGTACAGAACATCCCCACGCTGACACCACAGCCCCGACCCCCCGACGCACCCGACCCCCCGACGCATGGGGTCGCACCGAGGCGGTCCCGTTTGCCGAACCGGATCCTGGTTCACCCGTGCCCTCGAGGATCTCGCCGGTTGGTCCGTGTTTACGGTCACGCCGTTGACCGGACCATTGAACGTGTCGTCGCTACCGGCCTCGACGCTCGTATCGAACCACGAGACCGGCCAAATCGGGTGGGGCCAAGAAGGCAAAGGCACCGCCACACTGGACTGCTTCTTCGATGAACTCTGCGAAGACCGTGCCGCGGCGATCACCGCCCTATCTACGGATCTCGGTCCCGCGTTCGCCAAGTCCGCTCGTACACCAGGCCACGCGGTCAACGTATTGATCTGTTACGACCCGTTCCCTGTGGTGCAGCTCGCCACCAACACTCGACAAAGACCGTCGCGAAGCATGGCAGGAGATGCGCAAAGTCGACGCTGGCGCCGCCCGCAAGGTCAAAGGTGCCCGGTGGCGGACGTACACCGTCAACGAAGCACTTCGGGCGGTGTTCGCTGGTGACCTCACCCTCGACGAAGTCGGAGAACTCCTCAGCCGGGTTTACTCCAAAGCGTCACGCAGCCGCCTCAAACTCTTCGTCACCCTTGCCTGAACAATCCGCATACACCGCGAAGTCCTCATCGCCGCGGTCCGTCTCGGTGTGAACAACGCACGCAACGAAGGACTCAACCGAAGGGTGCAGCTCATCACCACCTGGGCCTACGGCTTCCACAAAGCCAAAGCCGCCCTCGCCCTCATCATGGTCACCGTCGGACCTATCGAACACGTCCTGCCCCACGAACGCCGACAAGTCTCAGATCCCTGGAAACCACCCACACCTCTACCGGGGGACCCTAGGAGCGTGTCCCAGTAACGGAAAATTTGGGTGTTTTGGGTCCGATTCGGGTTCTGCATGGCGCGGTCTTGGAATCGTGATGGCTCCTTGTGTGGTGCCAGTAGCGCCCTTGAGGCGTGTTATGGCGCGGCGAAGCA
>JANOSD010000101.1:0-21288 GCA_031415655.1 Actinomycetes bacterium | reverse complement strand
CCTCGCGTCGGTCGGCGAGAACAACATCAGCCTCGAGACCGACTACCCCCACCACAGGTTTTTGGTAGGGGAGACGCATCAATTTTGATGCGTCTCCCCTACCAAAACGCGGGGTTGGGGTTGGGGTTGGTCGGGTTGGTCGGGTTGGGGCTTGTCGGTGGGCTCGTCGGTGGGCTTGTCGGTGGGCTTGTCCAGGTGGCCGTCGGCGTGGCGGGCGAAACGAGACTGGTCGGTACCGTGCACGGGGTCGTCGGAGGGCCAAGGCCAGCCGCCGAACTCGGTGCGGCGATAGTCCGCAAAGGCCTGTTCGATCTCCGCTTTGGTGTTCATCACGAACGGCCCATACTGCGCCACCGGCTCGGCGATCGGACGACCTTGCAGGACCAGCACCTCGACTGCGCCGTCGGGTGCGGTGAGCGGCACGGAGCGGCACGCATCGACAACCGCAGCATTGCCCGCGGCCACCGGTTCACCGTCGATCGAAAGGGTGCCTCCATCAAAGACGTAGAGCGTTCGAACGGTCTCGGATCCGCCGGCCGCCACCGGCATCTGCCATTGCCCGCCGCCGTCGAACCGCAGGTGCCAGATCGCCACGTCGGCGTCGGCCTGTGACGCCCAAGAGTCGGGCGGCGGAGGAGGCGGTTCAAGGCCGGCGAGAGCTCCGGCTATCACGGTGACCTCCACGCCGGAACCCGCCTCGCCCACAGGGCGATGACGAGGGACCTCCCCATCCCACAGCATCGTGAAGTAGGGATCCACCATTTTGCGAGAGGACGGGAGGTTCATCCATATCTGGAAAAGCTCGGCCGGATTGGGCCCGGTCTCGTCGAAGAGGGGGAACATCTCGCTGTGCACGATCCCCTTGCCGGCAGTCATCCACTGGACGTCACCCCGCCCGAACCGTGCTGCGGCGCCAAGTGAATCGGAGTGATCGATCAGGCCCTGACGCGCGTATGTGACGGTCTCGAAACCGCGGTGCGGGTGTTGCGGAAAACCGGGCACCGTGGACCCGTGATACATCCGCCACCCATCCTTGCCGGCGAAGTCCTGACCGATGTTGCGGCCCGCCAAGGATGCGTTGGGACCAAACTTTCCGTCGGCCTCCGGGTAGTGATCGAGGTGGTGGACGCAGAAGAGAAACGGGTCGACGGTGGGCCACGGCGGGTTGCCCAACCGGACGATTTGCAGGACGGCGCTGGTCATGACGACAGGATACGGAGTCCGTTCGTAAACGGGCACGAAGCCGGCCGTAGGGTGAGCGCATGGAGCAGCCCATCCCCACCGCCGACCGGTCATCGAACTGCTTCGGCTGCAGCCCGAACAACCACTATGGGCTTCATCTCACGTTCGTGCAGGTGGGCCCGCACACCGTGGAATCTCGGTGGACGCCACCAGCCCATCTCGGCGGAGCGCCCGGAATCGTGCACGGCGGCGTCCAAGCATCCGCTCTCGACGAGACGCTCGGCTACACCGCCCACACTTGGTTCACCCATCTCCCCGACGGCACGGTGATCCCGCGGCCCGATACCGAGCCCAACATCGTCACCGCCGAAATGAACCTGCGCTACCGTCGGCCGGTGCCCACGGATGTTCCCCTGGTGGTTCGCGCCACGATCAGCCGGGTCGAGCTACCCAACATCCATCTCACCGCCGAGATCCTCGACGGTTCGTCCGAGGTGCTCACCCTCGCAACCGCCCGCTTCCGAGTCCTCGACTGACGGGCGGCGGCACCGCTGGTTTTCAGTTCCGGGGCCGGGTTTGCTCGGCTCACACAAGCAGGTCGAACGTGCCGCTGGCGTGGGGTGGGCGCCGGCCATTCACTTGGAGCGCGACGGTCTGCGGGCCGGAGCGGTAGGTACGAATGGTTACGGCCTTGATGGTGTGGCGCTTCCGGACGTGCCGACGCTCCCCCGGGTCGAGCGAGAACGTGCCAAGCTTGAAGACCTTGTTGCCGTTGGTGCCGCGCTCCGAGAGGAATCCCAACGCGTAGTCGACCACCACCACGACCGGCTCATCGCCCTCGTTTACCAACGCACAGGACAACTCCAACCGCTCGCCGAGTTGCACCACCGGGGTATGAATCACAAAGTCGACCACGTCCACCGCCGCCGAAGGGTGCGCACCGATCAGCTCGAGGGCTTCTTGGTCACCCGCTTTTACGAGGGTCCGCAGCCCGTGTCGCACCAGCGACTGCGTCGTCGGCGACAGGTGATCGACCAGCCACCGTCGAGCCGCCGCCTTCGCCTGATCCGGGGCCACCTTGTTGATGTCGTTGAGGTGGTTCGCGACCGAAAGGCGCACGTAGGGGGAGGGGTCGGCCACGAGCTTCTCAAGCACGGGAAGGGCCCACACCGGATCGCTCTCGACCACCGCCACCCGTGGCGCCCACGGTAGGCGCGGACGGGTCCCCTCCGATGCCAGTCGCCGCACATGTTCGTCCGGAGATCGGATCCACTGTCGCAAGTGGCGGGCCACGCGAACCGGGTCGTCGTCGATGAACGGCCGCACGGCGAACTCCCCCGACGCATGGCACGTGAGCGCGGCGATGAGGTCGAGTGCTCGATCCGGCTCGCCCCGACCGGCCAGCACGATCCAGTCCATCACCGGCCAGGCTTCCCACATGCCAAGGTCGGACGGGCCCACCCCGGCCTCCACCACCAATGCTGCTTCGAGAAAGTTGGGCGGGAGCGTGGCGGCGAGGGCATCGGCGACGCGGGCGATCCTTGCCTTGAGTTCCAGCGACGCAAGGCCGCGTGTTGCACGGTCGGCGAAACGTCGACGGGGGAAGGCCGGCCACGCCGATTCGAGCGCGTCGGCCAGCCGTAACACCGAGGGACGGCCAACGTGATCCTTAAAGGCGGTCACCGGTTGGCTATTCGAGCGAGAAGCCGAAGGCATCGGCCCAGGATGCCTTCCATGCATCGAGGTCGAGTGCCGCCATGGCCACCATCTCCTCGTCAGTGATCTGCCGACGGGCGGCCAGGATGGTTTCCGCGTCCCAACCCACGGGATACCGAAGGAGCGGCGAGTCGGCGGTGATCGCCTCTACCACCACATCTGCCACCACGCTGGGCTCGATCGCCCCGCGGAGTATGCGGCCGAAGTAGGCCATGGTCTTGGCATCGGCCAATGCGTAGGGGTTACCCGCCGGATCGGCACGGGCGAGCGAAGGGCCCGCCTTGCCCCAGATGGCAGTGCGCACAACACCAGGTTCCACCACCGCCACCCGAATCCCGAAGGGCGCTACCTCCTGCGCCAGCGCGTCGGTGATCGCTTCGACCGCGTGTTTTGTGGCGGCGTAGGCCCCCATCGATTGACGCACGAATCGTCCGGCCAACGACCCGATATTCACGATGGCTCCGCTACGGCGCTCGCGCATCGAGGGCAACACGGCCTGCGTGCATCGCAAGAGGCCAAAGACGTTGGTCTCCATCTGGCGACGGAACTCCTCGAGCGGCATCTGCTCGATCGACCCCGCTCCCGACACGCCGGCGTTGTTGACCAATACATCGATCGGCCCGAACCGGGTGGCGGCATCGGCCACCGCCGCCGCCACCGATTCGTCGCTGTCGACATCAAGCCGAAGGATCTCCACGTTGCCGGCGTTCGATGCCGCGAGGGCCGCCCGCAGGTCGTCAACGCCATCGGGATCTCGCACACCGGCCACCACCGTGGCGCACAACGAGGCGAGCCGGATCGCTGTCGCCTGACCGATGCCGGTACTTGCTCCAGTAACCAATGCTGTCTGCATCCTGCCTCCGCTGGTGTCCGGCCGACCGACGCCGGGGAGAGATCGTTGCATATTCGGTGGGTTCGGACCGCCGCGGGCAGACTTCGACATCCGTACGAACGCTGGGAGCAGCGATGGACTTCGCCACGATGATGACGCTGGAAGAGCACGGCCCCGATACGTGGGTGGGCCGCGGGCCGAGCTACCCGTGGGGAGGGCTTTACGGCGGACAGATCGTGGCCCAGGCACTCCGGGCGGCGGCTCACACTGTTGACCCCTCGTTCAAGGTGCAGTCGCTCCACGCCTACTTCATCCGAACCGGCGATGCGAGCGAACCGATCCGATTCGAGGTCGACCGCCTTCGCAATGGACGCACTTTTGTGACCCGCAGAGTGGTGGCACGACAGGCGGTCGGCGTCATCCTCAACCTCGATGCCTCGTTTCAAGTTCCTGAACGGGGACCGGAGGAACAGACCGCCGTGCTCGGAACCGTGCCGGCACCGAGCACCGTCGAGCCGTCGAGTTGGACGCCCGTGTTCGATCGTCGAATCGCCGCACGGGACCCCAACCGTCGGGGACGAGCGAACGCCTGGCTGAAGATGCTCGAACCGATCGGCGACGACGAAATAGCCCAAGCATGCGCCCTTGCCTACCTCAGCGACGACATGCCCACCGATGCGGTTGCCGGTCTCCATCCGGACCGACCCAACGAGGGCAGCGACGAGTACCCGTTTTTCAGCGCCAGCCTTGATCACGCCATTTGGTGGCACCGTCCGGTACGAGCCGACGAGTGGCACATGCACACGTTCACCTGTCACGGCCTGCTCAGCTCCCGGGGACTGGCCATCGGCGCCGTGTTCACCGAATCCGGCGATCAGGTGGCCACGGTCGTCCAAGAAGTGCTCCTACGCTCGCTCCGCTCCTAACTACTGGTGAGCCACTTGCCCGCCCGGCCAAGGCCCTCGACGCCGGAAGTCGTGAAGGCTTGACGGATTGAAGCCTTGACCGAACTCTCCGACCGAGCCTCAGAGCATCGGCTCAAGCACGAACAAGGGAATGACCCGTTCGGTGGAGGACTGGTAGGTGTCGTAGTCCGGCCATGCCTCGGTCGCTCGCGACCACCAGTTGACCTTCTCGTCGCCGCCGACCTCGCGCACGGAGTAATCGATGAGCGCGGCGCCGTCCTGCAGCCTCGCCCGATTGTTGGCCCGCACGTTGTGCAGCCACTGCGGGTGGGTGGGCGCTCCTCCCATCGAGCCAACGACGGCGTATCGGCCTTCATCATCACCCACGCGTACGAGTGGCGTTTTGCGAACCTTCCCCGACCGAACACCGATCGTCCACAACACGATCCATCGATCCCCAACGAGTTCGCTGGGCTCGGCACCATTCGTTCGCTCATAGAGGGCAACCTCCTTCGCGATCATTTCCCACGGGCTTGGTTCGTACTCGGCGTCGAATGCAGACATCGATGATCTCCTTGGTTGCGGTTCCGGGCGGCAGGAGGCCCGCGGTAGTCACCCGGGCGGTGTGGTCATCCTCTCATGACGCACCGGCGTTGCAGACCCTTGGTGTGCGGGTGGTGTGCGGGCGGGTGGTGTGCGGGCCGGCGTGTGCGGGCCGGCGAGTGCGGGCCGGCGAGTGCGGGCCCGGAGACTCCTTTGCCGTTATGTGTGGCGCGATCGGGTTAACTAGGTCCCGACCTCGAACGACGTAGGAGTGCAATGGCAGGCGGCTTGGCCGGATTGTTGGATGATGTGGCGGCGATCGCGAAACTCGCTGCTGCCTCGATCGACGACGTCGGCGCGGCAGCGGGCCGGGCGAGCCTCAAGGCTGCCGGTGTGGTTGTGGACGACGCCGCAGTCACGCCGGCCTACGTCCGTGGTCTCGCCGCCGAACGAGAACTACCCATCATCCGCCAGATCGCCGTCGGATCGCTGCGGAACAAGCTGCTCTTTATCCTCCCAGCCGCGCTCCTGTTGAGCCAGATTGCTCCGACGATTGTCGAGATCATCCTCATGAGCGGAGGCGCGTTCCTCTGCTACGAGGGTGCTCACAAGGTGATCCATGCTCTGAAGGGCGACGATCACGGACACGACGTACCGTCGGCATTGCAGGGCGCCGACGCCGAGAAGACCACTATCTCGAGCGCGATCAAAACCGACTTCATCTTGTCGGCGGAAATCATGGTGATCTCGCTCAAGGAGGTCATCGGCGAGCCGTTGCTATCACGGGCCGTTATTCTCGTGATCGTCGCCGTGTTGATCACCGGGGTCGTCTACGGCGTCGTGGCCTTGATCGTGAAGATGGACGATGTCGGTCTGGCCCTCACCGAACGCCAGTCAAGCGGAGCCCAACGGACGGGGCGAATGCTCGTCACTGGCATGCCGAAGCTTTTGCACGTTCTTTCGATCGTCGGAACCGCCGCCATGCTCTGGGTGGGCGGACACATCATCCTGGCCGGCTCCCACGAGCTCGGCTGGAAAACTCCCTACGACCTGGTGCACGACCTTGAACACCAGGTCGTCAACACCGGTGCGATTTCCGGTGTGCTCACCTGGCTGGTGAACACCGCGGCGTCCGCCGTGCTCGGCTTTGTGGTCGGCGCCGCCATCGTCGGCGTGGTGTCCGTCTTGCCGTTCGGCAAGAAAGGCGGCGACCGGCACGCCGAACACGCCGACCATTCCCCCGAGGTTCCACACGCCTGAGTGAGCCGGACTTCGCGAAGGGTCACGCAGTTGCACGCGGTGAGGCTCCGACCCAAGCCGCGTGCCACATCGGCCTGTAGGGTGAGATCTGAGGCAGGCGGGCGACAACACCCCGAACCGTTTCGCGCCAGCAGACGGGCCGGCGGACCTCGCGGCGGGCACACTCCGCGTCGATGCGCTCGACGGCCTTCGTGGCGTCCTTGCCCTCGTTGTCCTCTTGCACCACGCGTTGCTGCGTCTCGTCCCCGATATCGACGGCGGATCATCATCGATGATCGACTACTTCCTACCGGCGGACTTCGCCGTGCGCGTGTTCTTTGCTCACAGCGGCTTTGTGGTGTCATTGCGATTTCTCGCCACCCACGATCCAGCCTCACCGGTCGCCATGGTTTTCCGCCGGCCGCTGCGACTCGGCCTCCCGGTCGCCGCCGCGGTCCTTACCGGCTTCGCCCTGGTCGTGGCCTTCCCCTTCGACCTGGCCCGTTGGTCGTCGGCGATCGGAAGCTACAACGGCGATTTCACCACCGTTCCCACGTTTCCCGATGTCCTTCTTGACGCTGCCGGCCGAACGTTGTTGACCGGAAGTCACAGCCTGCCCGGAGGCTGGTGGACGATGCCGATCGAGCTCTACTGCTCGGTGGCGCTGCTCCTAGGCCTGGCCGTGATGGACCGGTTCAGCGTCCGGTTACGGCTGATCGCGCTCGGGGCCTACGTCGCCCTCCTCGGTGCCCTGATCGTCGTTCGACGGGCACCGATCGCGATTTACCCGGCCAGCATTCCCGACGCGCTCCTGCGCTACACCGTGTCGTTCGTGCCGTTCCTCGGCGGCGCCGCACTCGCCCAACTCTGGATCCACCACCGACGCCTGTTTCAGCCTCGCCCGGAGTCCCCGCAGCATCGCCGGTGGCGGACCATTGCCCTCGTGGCGGCGCCGGTGGGCCTGGCCATCGGGTTCGTTCCATCGGCTGCCGGACGGCTCCTCCCGGGACGTCCGGCGTGGCTCCAGGTTTCGGTCGGGCTGGCGGCGGTTGCCGTCGTAGCCGGCTTCCTGTGTGTCCCCATGCTGCTTCGCCTCTTCACCCGGGTCCCCTTCGGCTGGCTCGGACGGATCAGCTTCTCGCTCTACCTCATCCGCTCGGTGGTGCAACACACCGTCATGACCCGGTTGGTGTTGGCGTTGCTCGATGCCGGAGCGCCCCGAACCGTTGCGATCGTGGCCGGAGCGAGTACGCAGTTGGTGGTTTCACTTGCCCTCGCCGACCTCCTCACCAGGACGGTCGAACGAGCTGCGCTCCACTGGGGCAAACCGATCAGCAGGAAGTGGGCACAAGACCTCACCCACCGCTGGACACCGCGGGCGGATCGTGGCTCCCCAAGCCCGGAAAACACCGCCGCCACTATTGACACTTAGACTGCCATATTCTACCTTGTGAACAACTGCAACCTGAGGGGAACCCATGACCGATGACGCCCGCCGCGTCGCCCTTGTCGCCGACGCTGGCTTTTACGTCGGCCCCGAGCTTTCACGCCGGCTCGCCATCGCCGGACACGACCTCGTGCTGGGCGACGCATCCGCGGAACTCGTCGCTGAACTCGAAGGTTTGGGGGCCAACATCGAGGTGGTCACCGGGGTGCGCAATCTGGCCGATCCCGGTTCGGCGAAGGCAATGGTGGAGGCGGCGATCGCCCGTTTCGGTCGGCTCGATAGCGCGGCCGCATTCTCCGGCGCAATCATCACCGGCCGTTTCCTCGACAGCACCATCGAGGATCTGCGTGCCGTCGAAGCCGGGTGCATCGAGGCGCCCTACCACTTCTTGAAGGCCGTGCTCCCGCCCATGGTGGAACAGGGTGACGGGCAGGTGCTGGTGATCACTTCGGCATCGAGCGCCCGGCCCACCCCCG
Source organism: Actinomycetes bacterium (assembly GCA_031415655.1). Lineage (GTDB taxonomy): Bacteria > Actinomycetota > Acidimicrobiia > Acidimicrobiales > Acidimicrobilacustridaceae > JAKOVR01. Next base: position 12,948 of record JANOSD010000101.1, on the reverse strand, counting down.
GCGCACCCCTCTACTCGGCGGCTCGAGCAGGCGCCACGATGCTCACGAAGAACGTGGCCGGGGAGATGGCCCGCTTCGGCATCCAGGTCAACGCCGTCGGTACCAACTTCATGGACTTCCCGGAGTTCCTCCGAGCCACAGGCGCCAACGACCCGGCGATCCGCGAGAAGATCGAGGCCCAGGTCCCCCTCCGGCGGCTCGGCACGATGGCCGAATTCTCTTCGTTCGGCATGCCGTTCGTCGACGGTACCTCTCGTTTCACCACCGGTCAGTACGTCGCCTACGCCGGCGGCTGGGCCTAACTACCGAAAAGCCAGACGTCTCTCCAGGAGCACACCATGACCGATCTCATTCTTGATTCTCTGCAACGGCGAATGGCGGCGATGCACTCGCTGTACTACCAGGCCGTGAGCACGATGAACCTCGGCCACGTCAACCACTTCGAGCGGGAAGGGGTGCTCCCGATCGCCTTTTGCCTATTTCATTACACGAACATGCAGGACGTCTCGTTCATGATGATCTCGGGTGAGCCGCCAATCTGGAACGCCGAATGGCAGGAGCGCGTAAAGATGGCGATCGACGATCACGGCAAACACCGAACGGTCGACGACATGGTGCATCAGCGCATCGGCGACTACGTCGCGTTCTGTGAGTACCAGCGAGTGGTATTCGATCGCACTGAGGCCTATCTGGTCGACCTCGACCCTGCGGAACTCACCCGCCTGCTGATAGGCCGCCCGTTCCCGGAACAGATCGCCAGCACGTACAGCGCTCGAGTGGCGGGGCCGGAAGGCATCACCGTGCTCGACGGTCTGGAGTGCTGGATCTACCAACACGGCCTACGTCACATGGGCGAAATCGAGTTGGCCCGCGGTCTCGTGGGCCTCGGCGGCATGACCAGCTGAGGCTCCGACGCGTCGGGAACGGTGCCGTCATCGACGGTCGGTCGCCGGATCATCCGTAGCGCTCGGAGCATCGACGCCACCACCACAACGAACGTGACCGCTGTTGCGCTCGCCGCGACCATGCCCCCCGCCCACCTCCAATTCGCGTCGAACGGCACTTCGGGCTGACCCGAACGCGCCGAGGCGTTGTAGCTCGCGATGCCCGCTTTGACCACCGCCACCGCGCACACCGCACCGATGGTCGCCCCGAACACCGTCGCCCCCATCAAATACAACCCGAGATTGAGTGGGTGAGCACAGCGAAACCGAACCACTCCCGCCGCGATACCGAGAAGCACAACTAGCTGAAACCCCAGCAGCCACCGACCAGCGCCTGCACTGCTGGGAATGAGTGATGCCGTAGACGCGAACGGCGTCGACGACTTCTCGTCCTTCGTCCATTCCGGAAGAGCCCGCACGGGATGATTTCGGTAGTTGTCGTCGCCGTCCACCCACGGCAAACCGAACGACGATTCGACCTCCGCCGCGGCCAGCCTCACCCGGGAGTCGACGTTCACCTGGAGCAGCACCCCGCCGAGCCCTATCGCGACGGCGACAGCGGAAGCGACCACCACCCGGCCGACCAGCGCCGCGGTGTCCACCAATCCCGACATCACTCGGCTGGGACGATGGCGGTAAAGCAGCGAGGCCATTGCCACCAACACCGCCCACAGGGAACCGCTCACCAACACGACGGCGAACACCGCAGCGGGCACTCCGAGAATCGCCAGTTGATCGAGTTCGGAGTACGTCTCGCTTCCTTTCCCCACAAGGTGGGCACTGCCGAGCAACAGCGACGCCGCCAGCACCGCCAACGGGCCCCCAGTTGCGCCGACCATCAACGGCGACCGGAACATCGGCTGGGCTCGATACCGAGAACCGCGTGGGACGCCGAGGTCGTTCGACCGCTCTTCCTGGGCGCTCCGCCAGGCCCACGCGCTCACGGCTACCACCAGCCACGCCTCCACGACGAAGATCATGTAGCTCCGACGCCGGCCGCAGCCGTCGAGTTCCCGGCACCTGGATCGGATCAAGCTTCACGTTGACCGGCTCGTACGTCGGGAGCATCTCCCAGGAACGTTTCGCGCCGCGTCGTCTCGTGGCCATCCGGTTTCCCCTGGCCGGCGGCAAATCGCGCGTCGTGTTCCGCCTCACCGCCCAGAATTGGGCGGGCTTTCGACGAAACGTCCTTGCGATGATTTCAACCATGGCTTGGGAGCCGTGTCTCGAAGCCAGCATTCCGATATCGCGCTCCGTGTCGCGTGGGCCAGAAGCAACCTCCGCTTCACGCGAGCCACGCGTCGAATCATCGCCGGCGAGGACCCACCCCGATCCGACCACCCCAATCCGTGCGCGAGTTGAACCGATACGTTCGGCCCGCAAACGGCCACACCAGGTGACCGTGTGCCGGCAGCGAGAAGCGACAGCCAACAAGCGCGCCACGAATTCGGGCACACTCGTGCGGACCGTACCGACGACCAAGGGGGATCACTCATGCCCTACAGCACGGGGCGGATCGTGCACGACGCCGACGCTCATATCATGGAGACACCGAACTGGCTCCGTGACTACGCCGACCCCAACCTTCGCGACCGGATCGAGCCGCTCGCCTACATGGCCGGTAACGAGCTACGTCAGACCGGCGATGTCAAGGAACAACAGCACGACATAGTTGCGTCGTTCGAGAAGTTGGCCGAACGCCACCGATCGGTGGAGTACATCGCCGACGAAGAAGCTGAGGTAATGCGACGCAAGAACTTCGCCGCCACGGGATCGTTCCTCCCCGAAGACCGTCCCCGCGCTCTTGACCTTCTCGGCTTCTCCAGCCAGCTCGTATTCAATACGTTTCACAACCGACGCCTTCACGACTGGGAACACGCGGGTAACCGCGACTTCTCCGAAGGAACGTCGCGCGCCCACAACCGCGGCATGGTGGAGTTCTGCGCCGTCGACCCCCGCCTGCTCCCGACCTGTTATGTCCCGCTGGCCGACATCGAACGAGCACCGACGCTCGCCGAGGAGGCCATCGAACTGGGTGCCGCCGCGCTGCTCGTGGCGTCGGGCTGCCCGCCCGGCCACTCCCCCAGCCACATCGGTCTCGATGGCGTGTGGGCGCGCGCGCAGGAGGCCGGAATCCCGATCGTGTTCCACGTGGGTGGCACCGGCGATCTCATCGAGCCCGGCTACTGGAATAACGGCCTTCCCATCCCTCCGGACTTCCACGGTGGCGAGGAGAACTTCCGGTCCGTCGACTACATGGGCATCCCCCATCCCCCCGAGCAGACGTTGGCCACCCTGATCTTCGACGGGGTCCTCGATCGGTTCCCGTCGCTGCGTATCGGCGTGATCGAACAAGGGGCCATCTGGGTGCCTTCGTGGACGCGCCAGATGGAAAGTGCGTTCGACGCCTTCGCCCGCCACGAGGAACGTCTTCGCATTCTTTCCCTTCGGCCCACGGAGTACGTGCAGCGCCATATCCGATTCACGCCCTACCCCACCGAGGACGTCGGTTGGATCACCGCGCAGTGCGGGCCCGACGTGCTGCTGTTCTCATCGGACTATCCCCACGTCGAGGGCGGCCGGCGGCCGTTAGAGCGCTTCGAAGCCTCACTCGGGGACACGTCCGAGGAAATCAGGCGCCGGTTCTACTGCGACAACTTCCTTGACCTCATGGGCACGGCCGGAACCACACTCGCTGCCTGACACCCGCGCCTCAACAACGACAACCAACCGTCCGCCGCCAACCATCAGAAACGTTCGCGACGGATCGTGGGCTTGCGACCCTTGATGCTGGTGCCCTTCAGTGCTTTGATCACATCGTCCACCGCTCCATCGGGAAGTTCCACCAGCGAGAAGTTGTCGGCGATCTCGATCGCCCCGATGTCACGACCGCTCAGCTGTGACTCACCAGCGATCGCGCCGACCAGATCCTGCGGGCGTACGCCGTTGCTGCGGCCGGAACCAACGAAGATCCGGGTCATGCCTTCCGATGGGCCACGAGCTCGGCCGCCGCCGGGACCACTCGAACCGCCAGGACCGCTTTGCCCGCGAGCGCCCTTCTCCCAGGGCTTGCCGCTACTGCCGCCTCGGTCTCCCCGGTCGTTGCCACGTCCACGGTCGCCTTTGTCGTAGGAACCTTTGCGATCGTCGCGGGCGTGCACGTCGGGGATGTCGGTCTCATCAGCGGACGCCCCGCCGGACTCATGCGCCAACTTCACTGCGGCGAGCGCCACCTCCATGACGTCGAACTCATCAGCGAGGGTCTCCACGACCACCCGGAACTGATCGAGGTCGCCATCGAGAATGCACTCTCGCAGGGTGGCGCGGGTCATCTCCATCCGTCGAGTGCGAAGGTCGGCCACGGTGGGCACCTTCTCCACGGTGATCTTGTGTTTGGTGAGACGCTCGATGTTCTTGAGCATGCGGTGCTCACGTGGTTCGGCGAGGGTAATGGCCACGCCTTCGCGACCGGCCCGTCCAACGCGGCCGATGCGGTGCACGTAAGCCTCCGGCGCCGAGGGCACGTCATAGTTCACCACGTGCGTGAGCTGGTCGATGTCGAGACCTCGAGCGGCGACATCGGTGGCGATGAGGAGGTCGGCGCTGCCGCTGCGAACGCGGCCCATCACGCGATCGCGCTGCTCTTGACTCATGCCGCCATGCAGAGCCTCTGCCCGGTAGCCGCGACCATTGAGGGTTTCGGTGAGGTCGTCGACCTCGGTTCTGGTGCGGCAGAACACGATCGCCGCAGCGGGCGCCTCCACATCGAGAACCCGTCCGAGCGCTGCCGGTTTGTGCGCACGCGACACCACGTACGCCATCTGCCGAACGAGCGGCGCTCCATCGGAATCGGTGGTGGCTTTGGCGATCTCGATGCGCACCGGATCGTTGAGGTATCGCTTGGCTAATCCGTTGATACGCGACGGCAACGTGGCCGAGAACAGCACCGTCTGTCGGGTGGGTGGCGTGCCTTCGAGGATCGATTCGATGTCCTCAGCGAACCCCATGTCGAGCATTTCGTCGGCCTCGTCGAGCACCACGATCTCGATGTTGTCGAGTTCAAGCGTGCCCCGCTTGATGTGATCGATAGCTCGGCCGGGCGTTGCCACGACGATGTCGACTCCCCGCTTCAGCGCCGACAGCTGACGGCCGATGGGCTGACCACCAAAGATCGGGAGCACTTCGGCACGAAGACCTCGGCCGTACCGGTGCATGGCTTCACTCACCTGCATCGCCAACTCACGCGTCGGCACAAGCACCAATGCCATCGGTTGACCGGAACTACCGCCCCGATCGCCGAGCCGTTCGAGCACCGGAAGGGCGAAGGCCGCCGTCTTCCCGGTGCCGGTGGCGGCCTGTCCGAGGAGGTCTCGACCGGTAAGCAATGGCGGGATCGACTCACGCTGGATTGGCGTGGGTTCCTCGTATCCAAGGTTGGAAAGGGCGCCGATGAGCTCGGCTCGCAGACCCAGATCGACGAACGCGACCGAGACTTCTTCCGTGGTGGTGGACATAGCAGCAAAACTCCTTCGACGGACTGCGAAGGGTCCGGACTCCACAACGTTCTCACGAACGGCCCCAAAGGGCCGAATCAGAACCCCATCGGCGAGTCAGAAACGTTGACATGGGTGTCGTCAGCGCCACCGGTTGCCCGCCGGCCAGGAGGGTTGTGGCGGCAGTGAATCGTTTCGCGCAGTCCATCGGTCGCCGGTGACGTTCGCGGGGAAACGGATGCGCTCCGCCCGACCGCAACCGGGGTCGGGCCGGCGTGGATTGAGCCGGCGTGGATTGAGCCGGCGCTGCGTTCCGCTCCCGCACGTTTGTTCTCTGCCCGTCGCAAGGTTCCGCACCCGGCGCTACCGTGCCGGCGTGAGCCTTCCGACCCCCGCCCCTGATCGCACCGCCCTCGTCACCGGTGCATCCTCCGGCATCGGAGCCGAGATTGCCCGAGAACTGGTCCGCCGTGGCCACGGTGTCACCCTCGTTGCCCGTAGTGCCGACAAGCTCCAAGCCCTCGCCGACGAGCTGGGGGCGACCGGCGTCCGCACCGAGGTGCTCGCCGCCGATCTTTCCGATCGAGATTCCCGGGCCGCCCTCCTGGGCCGTGTCACCGACCTCGGCCTCACCCCCGACATCCTGATCAACAACGCCGGGCTCTCCACCCTGGGTGCCGTCGCAAGAGCGGATCCCCAAGCCGAGATGTACATGATCGAGGTCGACGTTGTCGCCGTCGCCGACCTCTGCACCCGATTCCTTCCCGGCATGGTTGCGCGCGGACGCGGCGGCATCTTGAACGTGGCCTCCTGCGCCGCCTTTCAACCCCTTCCCGGCCAAGCCGGCTACGGAGGGTGTAAGGCCTTCGTGCTGTCCTACACCCGAAGCCTTGGGGGCGAGCTCAAGGGCACCGGTGTGACCGCAACAACGCTGTGCCCGGGACCGGTCGACACGGGCTTTGGCGAGACGGCGGGTCTCTCCAAGGAAGACTTCGAAGCCGCCCTTCCCAGTTTCATGTGGGAGTCCGCCGCAGCGGTGGCCCGGACCGGGATCGAAGCCCTCGACAAAGGCCGGCCTGTGGCCATTCCCGGGCAAGCCAACCGGATGGTGGCGATGTTCGCCCACCTCACCCCGAAAGCGCTGCTGGTCCCGATCCTCGCCAGCCGCCACCCCGGCCTGCGCTGACCCCGCCAATCATGTTGGCGACCGCCGGGCCGACCGGTATTCGCCGCACAACGATTGGGCAGGAGCACCGCGTCCAACGATGCTCCTGCCCACACGATGACCAGCTGACCAGCGGGCGAGCGGGCCCGGGGCCGAAGAGGGGCCGGGCGGGGCGGGCCGGAGAGGGGCAAGCCTGACAAACTGCCGGGCCGGTTCAGCCGGTATCCGTCAGCCCCGCCCTGCTCCGCACCCTCGAGGTTTCGATGTCCCCTTCCACGCCGTTCGACGATGCTGCCGCCAGAGTTGCGGCGGGTGCTGATCATCACGCTGAAGCCCATCAGCTCGTCGCCCTGCTCACGCCCGAGGAAAAACTCGGATGCCTCGACGGCGACCTTCGATTCTGGCCGGGCATGTTCGACATGCTCGCCGGTGGGTACACCAGCCGTTCCTGGCCGGCCGCGGTCGTTGCCCGCCTTGGCATTCCGGGCATTCAGTTCGCCGATGGTCCCCGTGGCTGCGTGATTTCGCCGGCCACCGCCTTCCCCGTGTCGATGGCTCGGGGCGCTTCATTCGATCCCCACCTCGAGGAACGAATCGGCGACGCAATCGGTGCGGAGCTGCGCGCCAAAGGCGCCACGTACACCGGCGCGGTGTGCCTCAACCTTCTTCGCCATCCCGGCTGGGGGCGGGCCCAGGAAACCTACGGAGAGGACCCCCACCACGTTGGTGAGCTCGCCGCCGCGCTCACCCGAGGCCTCCAACGCCACGTGATGGCATGTATGAAACACTTTGCCCTCAACTCGATGGAGAACGCCCGCTTCAAGGTCGACGTGACCATCGACGACCGCGCGTTACACGAGGTGTATCTCCCCCACTTTCGGCGGGTCGCCACCGAGGGCGTGGCCAGTGTGATGAGCGCGTACAACTCGGTGAACGGCGAGTGGTGCGGAGAGAACGCCACGTTGCTCCGCACCATCCTCCGAGAGGAGTGGGCATGGGACGGCTTCGTGACCTCGGACTTCACCTTCGGCCTTCGTGATCCAGTCAAGTCGGTCCACGCCGGCCTCAACATCGAGATGCCCTTTCAGCAGCAGCGGGCCCAGGCTCTACCCGCCGCTGCGGCTGACGGCACTCTCGACCTCAATGTTGTTGACGAACTCAACGTGGAAATCGTGGCGACGCTCCTCCGGTTCGCTCCGCAGATCCGAACGCAGCCTCCCGCCTCAGTGGTTGCGTGCGACGCCCATATCGACCTTGCCTACGAAGCAGCTGTCAGCTCGATGGTGCTCCTTTCCAATGATGGCATCTTGCCGCTCCAGGCCACCGAGGTCGCCAGCATCGCCGTACTCGGACGGCTTGCGGCGATCCCGAATCTCGGCGATCACGGATCGAGCAACGTGTTTCCCCCCTCGACCTCCACCCCCCTCGACGGAATCCGCTCCGCGCTGCCCCAAGCAACGATCACCCACCATGCAACCGACGCGTCGATCGCGGTGGGCGCCGACGCCGTAATCGTGATCGTCGGTACCACCAAATACGACGAAGGTGAGTTCCTTGATCAGGACGAAATTGCGTCACTTGGGTACCTGTTCCCAGCACAAGACCACCCTGAACTCGGGTGGGCGAACGATGCCGAACGTGATGCCGCCTACGCCAAGCTGGCCGGTAAACCAGCCGCCGAGGATCCGCCCGACGGTCACCATGCCCAAGTGTCCGGCGCAACGTTCGATATCGCCGGTGGCGATCGACGATCCCTCCGACTGCACCCGGTTGACGAGGCCTTGATCGCCGCCGCCACCGCCGTCAGCGACCGCGTCATCGTGGGGGTGATGGGCGGCTCGGCCTTCGTGATGCCGTGGCTGTCCACGGTCTCCGCCGCCCTGATGCTCTGGTACCCCGGCATGGAAGGCGGGCGAGCGATGGCCGATGTGCTGCTCGGTACCGTTGAACCCGGTGGCCGCCTCCCGTTCGCCGTGCCCACCTCCGAGGACCACCTCGTGGCGTTCGACCCCGACGCCACCACCACCACGTACGACCTGCTCCACGGGCAATGGAAACTCGATGCCGACGGCAACGCCGCCCACCTGCCGTTCGGATTCGGCCTCAGCTACACCACCTTCGTGCTTGACGAACCGTTGGCCGCATCGACAGCCACTGGCTCGGCCGGCGTTGCTGTCACCGTTCACAACACGGGCGATCGTGCCGGGTCCACAGTGGTGCAGGTGTACGGATCGGTGGAGGGGAGCGCATTCGAGCGGCCACCCCGACGGCTCGTGGGCTTCCGCAAGGTCGGTCTCGACGCGGGAACGTCGACTTCGATGACGATCCCTCTCGATCTCGACCAACTCCGGGTGCGCATTGCCGCGGGCTGGCACACCGAACCGTTACCCGTCACCCTGCACGTCGGCCAACACGCCGCCGACAACGCCCACCGCCTCACCCTCCCGCCCCCGAACTGACCCGGATTTCCTCGAACTGGGCACACCTGTCGTCGCCAGAGCGACGCCAGGTGTGCCCAGTTCGGAAAACGGGGGGTTCCGATCGAGGGGGTTCCCGTAGGACGGGCGGTTTAGGGGCGGCGGGCGGTTTAGGGGCGGCGGGCGCGGCGGGCGAGTTCGGTGGTCAGACCGATCGGGCCGAACCACCAGGTGAGAAGCAACGGCACACGGGCGGTCCGTCCCGCCGTCTGATTGGACTCCCAGATCCACCGGCCCACAAAAAGGTCGAAAGCCAGAAAGTGTGTCCACCCGGCGAGGAAGGCGGTGGGGTTGGCAAGGGCGTTTCGCACTGAGTCGGCGTCTCGAAAGTCGATCATCTCCCCGCTCTGCACCAGCGAGGCACCGAGCAATGCCGTGTACGTCAAGCCCAGGCCGGCGAACACAACGGTGCACCTTCCCACCAACCAACGGGTGATTGCCGCCTGCGGGAACAGGATCATGGCCAACCACACCGGCACGGTCGAGGCGTTGATCAACGTGAACGCCAACTTGTGACCCGGCGTCAACGACGGGAGCGCACCGGACCCCGGATCCGCAGACTGGTCCGTTTCGGTCGAGTTCATTGGTTCAAGCTCCCTGGTTCGCGGCCGGCCGATGCCAAACCGGCTGATGCGAGCGACCCTACCGTCCCTCACGGGCCCGATACTTCCGAACTGGGCACACCTGTCGTCGCCAGAGCGACGCCAGGTGTGCCCAGTTCGAAAAAAGGTCGTGCCCGGATCGAGAAAGGTCGTGCCCAGTTCGAGAAAAGGGCCGTTCGCGGGACGATGGGGTACCCTTCGGACACACCTTTCTCACCGGGGACTCCCTTCTGCCGTCCGGCTGCCAGCCGGACCCACTCCGTCGCCTCCTCTGAGCTCACTCGAGGAGCACCATGTCCCTAGCCCCCCCGTCGATACCGCCGATCGTTCGCGCCCCTGCGCTCCCGGTCGTTGGACTTGTCCCAGGCCTGCTCGACCTTACCAATCCGCCCGTTCATCCGCTCGATACCGGAGCGATCGTGTACTGCGAGGCCAACTTCGGCAAGGTCGATGGTAAGACCGCCAACGGCCTGGTCCGCCACTCCGAGCGCTACGACATTCTGTCGGTTATCGACAGCGAAAAGTCCGGTCTCGATTCCGGCATGGTATTGGATGACAAAACAAACGGCATCCCCGTGGTCGCCTCCCTCGACGATGCCATTGCGCACGCCGGTCGTGTGCCTGGCTATCTCATCTTTGGTATGGCGCCGTCGAGCGGCATGCTCTCCCAGGTCGAGCGCGACCTTCTGCTCGAAGCGATGCATAAGGGCCTGAACATCGTCAACGGGCTGCACGAGTTCCTCAACGAAGATCCCGAGTTTGCCGCTGCGGGCGCAGCGAACAACATCACGATCCTCGATGTGCGTCGGCCCCGCGACAAGAAGGATCTGCGCATGTTCAACGGCAGTATCGCGTCGGTCACCTGCCCTCGGATCGCCGTGCTCGGCACCGACAGTGCTGTCGGCAAACGCACTACGGCCACCATTCTCACCAAGGCCTTGAACGATCGGGGCATCAAAGCCGTGCTCGTAGGCACCGGCCAAACCGGCCTGATCCAGGGCGCAAAATACGGCGTAGCAATCGACGCCATCCCGTGTCAGTTCTGCTCGGGCGAAATGGAAGCCACCGTGGTCGAGGCGTTCAACGGGGAGCACCCCGATGTGATCATCGTCGAAGGTCAGGGGGCCCTCAGCCACCCTGCCTACCTCTCGTCCACGTTCATCCTCCGGGGAAGTCAACCGCAGGCGGTGATCCTCCAGCACGCACCGGCACGCACGAAACTCGGCGACTTCGCCGACGTGCCCATCCCCACCGTCGCCAGCGAGATCAACCTCATTCAGACCTTCGCCGCCACCACCGTGATCGGGATCACGTTGAACCACGAAGAGATGACGGAAGCCGACGTCGACGACACCATCGAACGCTACGAAGCCGAGTTCGGTATCCCCACGTCCGACGCGCTTACCCGGTCGCCCGACCGTCTCGTCGATATGGTCGTCGAGGCCTTCCCCGAACTGGCCTCGCTTCGTACCTCCGCTGCCGCCGACGAGCCTGCCACCGGATCGACCCCAATCGTCGGGTGACGGCACCGAGGCTGGAGATTCGCCTCGACCGTCTCCACCACAACGCCGCCACCCTCACGAAACGGCTCGCCGTCCGGGGTATCGCCGTCACCGCGGTCACCAAAGCCACGCTTGGCGATCCAATAGTGGCGCTCGAACTCATCGACGCCGGCGTGCACGCCGTCGCCGACTCGCGCATCGCCAACATCGAACGGCTGCGCGCGGCCGGAATCCGCCACCCCGTGGTGCTGCTCCGATCGCCCATGGTGAGTGAGGCCAACCGAGTGGTGATGGTCGCCAACCTCAGCTGCAACACCGAGCCCACGGTGCTCCGATCCCTGAACGACGCCGCGGGCCGCCACCACGTCCGCCATGGCATCATCTTGATGGTCGAGTTGGGCGACCTTCGCGAAGGCATCATGCCTGCCGATCTTGTGGCGATCGCGGCGTTCACGATGACACTCACCAACCTCGATCTGATCGGTATCGGCACCAACTTGGCGTGTCAGAGTGGCGTGGAACCCGACGAGCGCAACATGGCGGAGCTGTCGGCGCTGGCGGGCGACGTGGAGCAGGCACTCGGTGTCCGAATCGCCACCGTGTCCGGCGGGAACTCGGCCAACCTGAACTGGGTGGACGCCTCCGAGAGCGTTGGCCGGGTGAACGACCTTCGCCTCGGCGAAGCGATTCTCCTCGGGCGGGAACCCCTTCATCGAGCACCAATCGATGGGCTCCACCTCGACGTGTTCACGCTGGTGGCCGAGGTGATCGAAGCCAAAAGCAAACCGCTCGAACCGTGGGGCGTCCGGTCGCAGGCGGCGTTCGGACCGGCCTTCGACGATTCCGCCTCGTCCCCGGCACCCTGCCCCACCCAAGCCGCACCCCCCGACCCAACTCCTGCCGATGCCACGGGTGCCGACCGCACTCCCGCCGATGCCACGGTTTCCGATGCATGGAGCGGCGACACCTGGTACGCCATCCTGGCCATCGGGCGGCAAGATGTCGATCCCGATGGTGTCACCTGGCCCGACGGCATCCACTACCGCGGCGCCAGCAGTGATCACATCGTCGTCACCACCACAACTGGCGCGCTCGCCGTCGGTGACGAGGTCCGACTCGGCCTCAATTACTCCGCCCTGCTTCGGGCGAAGACGTCGCCGTTTGTCACCACGGTGCACCTTCGCAGGTAGGGCGACGGCGTCCCCGTTCGCGTGCTGCCGTTACGGTGACGACAGTGTCTTCTTCTGTCGTGGTAATTGCCTCCACCAACCCGATGTGGCTGCGTCAACAGATGGCGTTCTCCCTCGGCTTCCATATCGTGCTGGCGTGTCTCGGAGTAGCGTTTCCGATGCTCGTCCTCCTGGCGGAGTGGCGTTGGCTCCGCACCGGCGACGAGTTGTGGCGAGTGATCGCTCGCCGATGGTCCAAGGCCCTCGGCGTGCTCTTCGCCATCGGTGCCGTCACGGGAACCATCCTCAGCTTTGAGTTCGGCATCCTGTGGCCAACGTTCATGGCTCGTTGGGGCGCGGTTTTCGGGCTGGCCTTTGTGCTTGAAGGTGTGGAAGGCCCCGCGTTTTCCGGACAGCGGGTGGGTTTGAGGCCTACGCTGCTCGCTTCTCAACAATGTAGGCCGTGTGAGCTTCAAACGGGGTTCGGTACCCGATACCAGAGTGAAGCCTCTTACGATTGTATCGCACTTCAATCCAATGCGCAATAGAAGAATACGCTTTCTGCCGGGTTGAATACACGGTGCGGTACACCAGTT
>JANOSD010000100.1:0-42578 GCA_031415655.1 Actinomycetes bacterium | reverse complement strand
CGCCACAGTCGTCGTTGTCTTCCCCGAAACAAGCGCCCCATCATCCACACCAGACGCAGCAGAAGTCATGGCAGCCTCAGTACGCAACGGCGTAATCTCCGAAGCGGAAGCCACAAACGTCGTCTTCCCCACCCCGAACCCACCAGCAATCACCAACTTCGCCGAACGCGCGCCACGCCGAAGGCGAGGCTGGCTAGTATTGGCTATGTCATTGGAGGTCTGTTCAGTCATCATTGTGCTCCGTAGTTGGTCCACTTCAGGTGAACATCAGCAGAATTGCCGCGAAGTGTCAGGTTGCCCCTCACGCTGTCGCACAGCGTCGGTGCTTTGCCACAGAGGGGTTAGCGACCGCACACTCGCCGGACAACTCTCCCTACCCGCAGTTATCTGACATAGTGCGGAAAAGGTCGACCAAGATCGGCAACGAAAATGGAAACCAGCTGAGTTCAGTTCTGTGCTTTCAACTCTGCGCCATCTAGCGCCGAAAATCACGCTAGTCCCCGTCTTTCGAGTTTACAATAGTCCGAATGAACCTATCGGATAGTCGCAAAAATTTGATACCTTCGCCCTGACACGAAATTGAGGAGAATCGGCGTGGGCAGCGCAACACTCAAAAGTTCAACGAACGAGCGGGGCGAACGGTCGCGCACAAAGATCCTTCGGGTCGCCGTGGATCACTTCGGGCACCGTGGGTTGCGCTCCGCTTCGGTCGCGGCAATCGCACGCGACGCTGGCCTCGCCCAACCGTCGATCTACTCCCATTTTCCCTCCAAGGACGCCCTGTTCGCTGCCGCGGTGGACAGCGAGCTGTCCGCCGCCATCGATGCCGTCACAACGGCCGCACCCCCTTTCGATCCCGCTCAGCTGGTCGGTCACGTACTGCTGCTCCTCACCATCGAGGTCTCTCAACGCCCACTGCTCGCCGCCACCTTCGCCAGTCGGGACGACGCAACTTACGCCGTCCTCGCCGACCTTCCGTCTTACGACCGCCTCCGCGCCCATCTCGAAACCGAGCTCCGAGCGGGGCAGGCCACGGGCGACATCCGTCCAGACCTCGACCCAACCATCGTTGCGCTCGGCAGCCTCACCGTCATCATCGCTCTCGCCGCAGTACTCACGCAGACGAACCGCCCGCCGAAACCCGAACGAGCCTTCGCGGTCACCCACACGTTCCGCCTCGCTCTCGCCCCGACGCTGGCCACGCACGACAATTGACCAAATCTCCCACCACAACCGTCGAGCGTCACGCGGGCTGACGATGGCGGCGCCGCCGCCGGGGGTGACCATCAAATCGGTGGGTTCGTGGTCGTGTGGCGCCGGCCTGGCGCCGGCCCGGTCCGGTTGCGGCGACCCAGAGGTGAGGGGCGTGTCGTAGCTGAGCGGCTCGGGCAGCAGCCGAAGCGACGCGGCTGAGTAAAACCCATTCTCCGCTATGAACAACATTTCCCGACTGGTAAGCGGTAAATCAAGGTTGGGCGATCTTCGAAGACAACCATGCCGTCCGTGAATGCGTAGCCGTCCGTGAATGCGTAGCCACTCTTGAATGCGTAGCCACCCTTGAACGCCTCGTACTCACCCGCCAAATCCACTCGGTTCTGGGTGAAATCATCGCGGAGGATGACCCGATGGTGGTCGAGGTCCACTTCGGTGACACGCGGGGAGCCAGGGTCAGGGCGTGTCATGTTTGAGAACGCGAGACTGCCGTTGTTGTTGATGAGGTCGGTGAGTGCTTGGTGGGCTTTCGGGTCGTAGTCGTGGGGCTGATCGTGGCGAAGCGGATGCTCTTGCCGCCCCTCAACTCGATCTCTCCATGCCGACCCCTCGTGTGTCTCGTCATCCAGATGCTCCGTACTTCTTCGATCGGCCCCTCACGCGTACGCAGGATCGCACCTCATCGCAATGTCCCGTTGCGCACCGACGCGTCGGTGATGGGGAACACGAGGAGAACGGTGACGATCACGCTCAAGGCATGAACGGACAGTGGACAGTCCAACTTCGTCGGTCGATTGGTCCGCGGCGGGGCTCCCGGTTCTACCCGGTGAAGGCGGGATTCGCTTGTGGTGGCGGGAGTGCGGTGACGGCGAGAGGTCGGCAGGCAACGGGACCGGAAACCAACACGGTGATGTCGCCATCGCCGGGATTGAAGGTGGCGGCGACCTCGACGGTGGCCGATACCAGGGCGTCAGGTCCGGCGCCCGACGAGGTATTCCCGGCCAGTTGTACCGACACCGGACCCGAGGTTGCGCCGATGGTCAACTCGACGTCGGAGCCCGCGGTGAGACCGGTTCCCTCGACGGTGAGGTTGCGCAGGGCCACGGCAATGCGAGCGGTACCGATCGTGGCGGGCGGATAGGCCAACGCGAAGTTGGTCGCCGCAAACCCGGATGCCGAGCGCGCCAAGGCGTCGGAGTCGAAGGCGAGGGTCGCCTGGCCCGGCCCGGTGTTGTCGATCCGCATCGCGGTCTCGATGGGTACGCCCGCGAGCAGCCGAGCAAGGAACCTTCGGGCGAACGGATCACCGGACCCGGTGAAGTCGGCGACCGTGGCGCGGCACTCGCCGGCGGCCGGCGCGGTCGGAACACGGGGCGGCTCGGCGCTTCCCTGGTAGCCGGCGGTGTGGGCACCGCGTAGGTACCCGGCGAAGGCGTCAGGCGCAACGGCCTCGAAACCGTCTCCGAGCGCGGCCATCGCGGCTTCGGCATCAGCCACCTTCGTGCCCCATGTGGTGAGGCCGATCGACACGAAGCGAGCGCCAGACGGCTGCGTGGCGGCCACCGAGCGGACGATGGCGGCGATGTCGACCGAGCTGTTGGGCACGAGCACGGTATGGACCACCGGTACACCGTCGACGAACGACACGGTGGGCGGTTCGGGTGAGCTGCCGCCGTAGTCGGTGAGGAGCAAGGACGGCGAGGTGCGGGCCACGAAACGTTGGAGCACGTCGGCCGATGGCGACGCGGTCAGGGGGGGCTCCAGGATCCAGGTTGATCGCAGGCCGGTTCGATCGAGCATCGTTTTGCTGTGGTCGAGGTAGCCGTCGAGGTCGGCCATGGCGTAGGGGTACGCGTAGCCGGCGCCGCTTGGGCCGGCGACGAACCGCACTCGGTCGGGAACGTTTTTCATGATCCAGTCCCAGATGCGGGGCGCGTCGGTGGCGAGGTACGGCGAGATGCTCACGCCGATTGGCACGTTGGTAGAGCCAAGGCCATCAAGGTGCAGGTGCCGCAGCAATGTCTGGTCATAGCCCATCGCGTCGCCGTCGGAGATGGTGAAGCTGACGTACGTTTTGTCGGGGTTCGGTGTGCGAGGGGTGTCGTCCCACTTCGCCTTCGCCGTGGCCGGCCCAAGGTGCACGTGCACCGACAGGTTGGCGGCGTCGGTGGTGGGAACAAGCCAATGACCGGCATCGGCCACCAGCGCGGCGGCGACGGCCTCGTTGATGGCCAGGCCGGTGCGGATGTAGACCTCGGTGTCGAAGAACGGGTAGCCGTAGACGGGTGTGCCGGGAGGGAACATGGCGAGTACCCGACGCAGCAGCGCCGGCTCCGAAGCCGGGTCGGCGTCGAACACGAACCCGCGGTTCTTCACCGCCCAGTCACGCAGGCCGGGCTGGATGGGTTTGCCGTTTCGGGGACGTCCGGTCCACACCGGGAAAGCGAACGGGGTGGCGGGATGCAGGTTTTCGATGGCCCACTCGATGAACGCGTAGCCACTGGTCAGGCGGAGATCACGCAGGTCGCGCACGACCTCGGTCCCGAAGTCGGCGTTGAACCGGGCGGCCGTGGTCGGGTCGACAGGTACGAGGTCCTCGAGCCCGGCGATCGTGGTCGCAACGTCCTGGCTCTCATACGGCACTGCCGGGTCCCAGACGACCAGGCCGGTTGTACGAGGCAATAGTCGTTGTAGCGCCTCCTGGGGTGAGATCCGCTCGATGGGCAAGTTCACGGCGTCCGTCAGCCAAATCTCGGCCGATGGGTCCATGTCGAAGTCCTGGGCGCTGCGCAGCCCCACCAGGTAGAGCGTCGGTGTGTTGCGGTTCACGATGCCCTGCAGAGCGGCGAACGTCAGCTGCTCTTCGGTGCGCAATGCCCCGACGTCCACCACCAGCAGGGGCCCCGCCGACGGGGTCGGGTTGGCGCCGGCCGGCTCCGCAACGATGCCAGGGAACCCGGCCATCGTCACGGCAACCAGTGCCACCACCCCAAGCGTCAGCCGCCAACGACCGTGCGGTCGGCCGATACGAGCCAAGTTCTGCGACATCATGATCAGAAGTGTAGCGATTCTTTCTTGCGTGGACAAGCACCTGTGGGGGCGAGCGAAGGCCGATCAGCCTTCGACGATGGCGGGCAGGACAAAGGTCTCAAGCTCGTACCGGAGGCGCTCGACGCTGAGGCCCCCCAATCCGGGCAGGGTTAGCTGCATTACGGTGGTGCGGAGCAGCCAATCCAATACGTCTTCGATTGGGGCGCGGAATCGGATTCCCTCGGCGGCAGCGCGTTCAAGCCAACCCCGGAAGAAGTCGAGCACCCCTTCGATGAAGCGCCGGTCGGCATCGATCTCGGGCCATGCCGAGGTGATCTCGCCGCTGCGAACGAACGACTGAAGGTGAGGCGTTACCCGCAGCTCGGTCACAACGGTCACGATTGCCTCGACCAGGCGGTCGGGCCAGGGGCGATCAGACCCGAACACGTTGTCCAGTCGGACACTGAGTTGGCCTGCCGATCGGATGACCATGGCCACCAGGAGGTCGTCCCGTCCGTCGAAGTGCCTGTAGACCGTCGGTCGGACCACACCGGCGGCGGCCGCCACTTGCTCCATCGACAGGGCCCACCCGTGATCGGCGAAGACCACTTCGGCGGCGTCGAGCAGCCGTTCACGAGTCGCCCGGCCTCGAACATTGCTCGACATGTTCCTCATTCTGACGTGCGCGACGCCAAGTCGTTGCGAGTTCACGGATATCGGGGTTCATCGTCGGGGTTCATCGTCGGGGTCCTCGAAGGCTGCGCGACCTAGGTGCGGATGGATGGAGTTGGTCTCCAGTGAGGGCTCCGATGAAGGGTGACCGATCGTGTCCGTTGGCCGGGTAGATAGGCTGCGCCTTTCGTCAACGGAGGCCCCATGAGCAACGAGTCCGCACCCGTCCGTGCCCCGAGCAAACTTGCCCGCTACGGGATCGGCTCATCCCTCGTTGGGGTTGGGGTGCTCCATTTCGTGTCCCCGAAGCAGTTCGAGGCGATCATTCCCGAGGAGCTTCCCGCCAAGTCGTTCTGGGTCTATTGCACCGGTGTGCTCGAAGTTGCGGGCGGCGCGCAGCTGATTCGCCGTCCCACACGACGTTTGGGTTTTCTCCTTGTGGGGCTCCTGCTCTTGGTGTTCCCCGCCAACATCAACATGGCGCTGCGCGACCTTGCCGTCGACGGGGCGCCAACCATTCCCAAGTGGGCCTTGTGGGCGCGCCTGCCGTTGCAGTTCGTGATGATCTGGGCGGTGCTGGCAGCCACAAGGGAACCCGCCGCGGAAAGCTGACGGTCCCAAAGCCGCCCGAGCCCAACCGTCAGAATGACAACATGATCGTCGACCTTGCCGTGTATACCAATGGTGTCCGCCGTGAAGGTCCGCTCGACCTCCAAGAGGCGCTCGAAACGGCAAGCGAACCGAACTCGTTTGTTTGGGTGGGGTTGTTTCAGCCGAGCATGGAGGAGTTCGCCGCCGTTCGGGCCGAGTTCGACCTGCACCATCTGGCGGTCGAGGATGCCGTCAACGCCCATCAGCGGCCCAAGCTCGAGCAATACGGAGACTCTCTGTTTGTTGTGCTCAAGACCGCGCAGTATCTCGACGCCACTGAGGAGGTGGCCTTCGCCGAGCTCCACCTTTTCATCGGTGATCATTTTGTGGTGACCGTCCGTCATGGTGAGGCAACGGCGCTCGCCGATGTTCGCCGTTCGCTTGAATCGCGTCCGGAGTTCCTCGCCCATGGGCCGAGCGCAGTTCTCCACGTCGTAGTGGATGCCGTGGTGGATGGCTACGAACCGGTGATCGCCGGGATCGACAATGATCTTCGGGAGCTTGAGGTGGAGGTGTTTACGCACGAGCGCACCAATCCGGCAGAACGGATCTTCAAGTTGAAACGGGAGGTGCTCGACTTTCACCGAAATGCCGAGCCGTTCCTCGAAGCATTGCAGGTGCTTCAGACCGCCGGGGTGTGCCACATCGATCCGTCGTTGGCCAACCACTTTCGTGATGTACACGATCACCTCATCCGTGTGGTCACTCGCATCGATTCGATTGGGGCGTTGCTGTCCGACGCACTCAGTGCCAACTTGGCGCAGATCAGTGTCCGCCAAAACGACGACATGCGCACGATCTCGGCTTGGGTGGCGATCGCCGCTATCCCCACGATGTTCGGCGGGGTGTACGGCATGAACTTCGACACGATGCCCGAACTTCGTCACCCGGCCGGCTATCCAATGGTGCTGGCGGCGATGGCGCTGTGCTGTTTTCTCGTGTGGCGACGGTTCCGCAAGGCCGGGTGGCTGTAGCCCAAGCGTCGCGCAGGCTCACGGGGCCAGTGCCGTGCGGGGTTCGATCCAGAGTTCGGCAACTGGGCGAGCGTTCTCGAGCAACCAATCGAGGGCTTCGCGCACGTCCGCGGCCTCACTGCGGTTGGCCAGGTCATTGGTGACGTCGATGATCGCCGCCTGGAGGCAATAGAGCCGGCTCTGGAGCTCCTCGATCTGGACGTGGGACACGACAAGATCGTCGTCGCCGAGACCATGCGACGACGCCAGCTTGCGCGCCATGTGCGCCTGCTGTCGGCACCCCTGACGGCAGTAACGTTTAGGTCGCCCGGGTCCGGACCGAAGGTCGATTTGTCGGCCGCACCAACGGCATCGCGCATCGGGTGCATTTTTGGCCAAGAAGGTTTCAGTCGTCGGGAGTTGCCTTTTCGTCACGTGACGAAGTGCAGCACACTGCAATGCCAACGACACGGATGGTCCAGTTGTGGTTCGTGCGTGAGTCCTCTCCACCGTGCTTGGGTGAGCCGTCAACGACGCGAGCGATACGGTGTGGGGGTGTGATGCAAACGTGTCACGGGCACCCACCGGGAGACGACATGGAACGCAAACCGTTGCTCTATTCCCTACCGACCTTCGAGTCGATGGAGGACGAACGACAGCATCTCAAGGTGCGCCTCGCCGCCGCCTTTCGGCTGTTTGGGCGATTCGGTTTCTCCGAGGGGGTGGCCGGCCATATCACCGCCCGCGACCCCGAGTTCCCGGATCATTTTTGGGTGAACCCGTTTGCGCTTGACTTTTCCCTGATCAAAGCATCCGACCTACTTTTGGTGAATCACGAAGGTGACGTCGTGGAGGGGAACTACGCGGTGAACGCTGCCGCCTTTGCCATCCACTCCCAGGTGCACGCCGCCCGCCCCAATGTGAAGGCGGCGGCCCACGCTCACTCCCTGCATGGGAAAGCGTTCTCGTCGCTCCGACGAGAGCTCTTGCCGATCACCCAGGACGCCTGTGCCTTCTACGGCGACCACGCGCTCTTCGACGACTACACCGGCGTGGTGCTCGACCTTGAGGAAGGCAAACGCATCGCTCACGCTCTCGGCGACAACAAGGCAGCGATCCTTCGCAACCATGGACTCATCACGGTGGGCGGTTCAGTCGATGAAGCGGCCTGGTGGTTCATCACCATGGAGCGGTCGTGTCAGGCGCAACTCCTCGCCCAGGCCGCCGGTGAGGTGTACCCGATCGACGCCGACACTGCAGCGCACACCGCCAGCCAGGTGGGTTCGCCGCTCGCCGGTTGGCTCAGCTTTCAGCCGTTGTTCGAGCAGATCATCCGGGACCATCCCGATCTCGCGTCTTGAGCCTGGCGCGTGCCCATGATCCACGACCCTGATCTTCGTCAGTCCCGCGAAACCACGCTGTTGGCGCTCATCGATGCCGAGAACCGCAACGATCTCGCCGCCGTGTGTGCGGCGTTCCCGCATCCCCCTACGAGCTGATTGGCACCCACAAGGTGTACGACGGCAAGGAGCAGGTAGGCGCCTACCTACGCGACCGTTCTGCCGCTTTTCCCGACTACCGCAGCGAGCTCATTGCCTACCACCATGCCGACGATGCAGTCATCGGCGAGGTTTGGATCTCCGGCACGTTGCTCGGTGCGATCGTCAGCGACCAGGACGCGATTGCCCCAACCGGCCGCGGCTTTCGCTGTCGTATGGCCGCGTTCTTCACGTTTAGCGGCCCTCGGCTCGAATCCGCCCGTATCTACTTCGATACCGCCACGATCGCCCGCCAACTCGCATGAGGGCTGGTCCTCAGGCCAGCGCTGATCACTCCGACCGGGGTCGGAATACTGAGACGGCGTAGTTGCTCCGAGCGGGGTCGAACGGCTCGGCATCCCAGGTTGCAAACCGGTCGACGAGTTCGAGCCCGGCGGCGGTGGCATTCGAATCGAGTTCGTCAAGGCCATACCCCCGTCCGAGCGAGAAACCGAGGACGAGGATCCCACCGGGCGCCACGTGCCGAGCGCAACACTCGATCATCTTTGACTGGGTGCCGGCGGGTGTGAAGAGGGGAACGTTGCCGGCGAGAATCACCGCGTCGAACTGACGTTGAAGGTCGAATGCCGTGAGGTCGGCCTCGACCCAGGCCAGGTGGGGGGCGACGCCCTCGGCGACACCGAGCATCGACGGCTCGACGTCGACACCCACAACGTCGATGCCGTGACGGGCCAGTTCGATGGCGACTCGTCCGGTGCCGCACCCGGCGTCGAGCACCGAGGAGGGGTGGAAACCTCGGACGAAGGTGGCTTCACCGTGCATGTCGACACCGGTGGACGCCAGGGAATCGAATCGGGCTTGGTAGTCGTCGCCTTTCCAATCGGTTCGACGCGTCTGTCGATCGTTCGGTGCAGGCCAATCGCCACGGTTTGATTGTTCCATGGGGCCATTGTCGCGCCGTCGAGTCGGATACCCTGTAGGTCACAACAGAAGCCGTTTACCACCTGCGGGAGAGTTCGTCACCGGTTCATCCGGCGGCGGCGCCGAAGGAGCAAGGAACCCCGGAATCTCTCAGGCAGAGGTACCGCTGGAGGTAGGCACCGCTGGAGAGCAGCGTAGGGGCACCGTCGCCCCCGCTCACCGAAGGGGAAGGCTGCTCGCCGATGCACGGCTTGCAGCGAAAACTCTCAGGTTTCCACGACAGCGAGGGGGCACCGGTCATTAGACCGGTGCGTCTACCCGCGCCAGTCCCCTACCCGTGCCAGTCCCCCACCCCTAAAGGTTCCCTGTGTCTTCTGCAACCAGCCTCGACGACCTCGAGCACCACACCGAGTTCATCGGCCGCCATGTCGGCCCCTCCCGCTCCGACCAGGACGCCATGCTGCGCACCCTCGGGCAAGAGACTCTCGGGTCGCTTGTCGATGCCGTCGTGCCGTCGGCAATCCGCTGGGATAAGCCCCTCGATCTTGCGTCCGCAGTTACCGAACGTGAAGCCATCACGGCCCTTCGGGAGATCGCCGAACGCAACGTGGTCGCCACGTCGCTGATAGGCACCGGATATCACGACACGATCACTCCCGCGGTCATTCTCCGAAACCTGCTCGAAAACCCGGGCTGGTACACCGCCTACACCCCCTATCAGCCGGAAATCTCCCAGGGTCGCCTCGAAACAATTCTGAACTTCCAGACCATGGTGTGTGACCTCACGGGCATGGAGATCGCCAACGCGTCGATGCTCGACGAGGCCACGGCGGCGGCCGAGGCGATGACCATGTGTCGGCGCGTGAACCCCAAGGGGGGAAACACCTTTTTTGTCGACGTTGACTGTCACCCCCAGACCATCGCCGTGGTACAGACCCGTGCCGAACCGCTGGGCATCGAGGTCCGTGTTGGTGAACCGGGCGACGCTGCCGTCGGTGAAGGCATCTTTGGCGTGTTGGTGCAGTACCCGGGTTCGTCCGGTGCGCTCCCCGACTACGCCCCACTTATCGCCACGATGCACGAGCGCGGCGCACTTGTTGTCGTTGCCGCCGATCCGCTGGCGCTCACCTTGCTCCGCCCCCCCGGCGAGATCGGTGCCGATATTGCCGTGGGAAGCACCCAACGGTTTGGTGTGCCGCTCGGTTTTGGCGGCCCCCATGCCGGCTATCTCGCCACCAACGACAGTCACAAGCGCACCCTGCCCGGCCGTTTAGTGGGAGTCTCCGTCGATACCAAGGGACGCAAGAGCTACCGGCTCACGTTGTCCACGCGGGAGCAGCACATCCGGCGCGAGAAGGCCACCAGCAACATCTGCACGGCGCAGGTGCTGCTGGCCAACATCGCTGGTTTGTATGCGGCGTACCACGGGCCGATCGGGCTCACGCGGATCGCCGAGCGTGTGCATCGGCTCACCACGATTTTGGCCGCTGGGCTCGGCGATGCCGGCGTCGAAGTGGTCAACGCCAACTCCTGGTTTGACACCCTCACCGTGCGGGTGATGGATCGTGCCCATGATGTGGCCGCTGCCGCCGAAGCCCTGGGCGTGAACCTTCGGCGAGTCGATGCCCACACCCTTGGCATTTCGCTCGACGAAACGACCACCCGGCACACCATCGAGATGGTGTGGGAAGCGTTCGGGATCCGCACCTCATCCGTCGACGACCTCGACCTCCGTGTTGGTCGGGCCATCCCGGAAGCCCTCGTTCGGACCAGCGATTTCCTCACCCATCCGGTGTTCAACCGGTACCACTCCGAGACGGAGATGATGCGTTATCTGCGCAAGCTCATGGACAAGGACATCGCTCTTGATCGGGCCATGATTCCGCTCGGCTCGTGCACCATGAAGCTCAATGCCGCCAGTGAGATGCTCCCCGTCACGTGGCCCGAATTTGGCGCCATCCACCCGTTCGCGCCGCCGTCGCAAACTGCGGGTTACCTTCAGTTGGTCGAGCAACTCGAATCAATGCTGGTGGAGATCACCGGCTACGACGCCGTTTCGTTACAGCCGAATGCTGGTTCGCAAGGTGAGTACGCCGGACTGCTGGCCATCCAGGGCTATCACCGGAGTCGGGGTGACGAGCATCGAACCGTCTGCCTGATACCCGCGTCGGCGCACGGTACCAACCCGGCGTCAGCGGCAATGGTCGGCCTTGATGTCGTGGTGGTGAAGTGCGACGACAGCGGGAACGTGGATCTCGTCGACCTCGATGCGAAGCTGGCGGAACACGGTGACCGAATGAGCTGCCTCATGGTCACCTATCCCTCCACTCACGGTGTCTTCGAAGCGGCCATCACCGACATTTGCAACAAGGTGCACGCGGTGGGCGGGCAGGTGTACCTCGACGGTGCGAACTTCAACGCCCTCGTCGGGGTGGCCAAGCCCGGGCAGTTTGGCGCCGATGTGAGTCACCTCAACCTCCACAAGACGTTCTGTATCCCACATGGCGGCGGGGGTCCCGGCGTAGGTCCGATTGGTGTCGGGGCTCACCTTGCCCCCTTTCTCCCGAATCATCCCCAGTCCGATGCGGCTGGCCCGTCCACCAGCGCCGGCCCGGTCTCGGCGGCGCCATGGGGATCTGCGAGCATCCTGCCGATCTCGTGGATGTACATCACGATGATGGGGAGTGAAGGGCTGCTCGAAGCAACCCAGGTGGCGATCCTGACGGCGAACTACATCGCTCATCGGCTCGCCCCGCACTACCCGGTGCTCTACACCGGGCAAAACGGCATGGTGGCCCATGAGTGCATTATCGACATCCGGCCGATCACTGCCGAATCGGGCGTCACGGTCGACGACGTCGCCAAACGCCTCGTCGACTACGGGTTTCACGCCCCCACGATGTCGTTTCCGGTGGCGGGCACGTTGATGATCGAAGCGACCGAGTCCGAGAGTTTGGCCGAAGTCGACCGGTTCTGTGACGCGCTGATCGCCATCCGAGCGGAGATTCAGAAGGTCGAGTCCGGTGCCTGGCCGGCCGACGACAATCCGCTCCACAACGCTCCGCACACTGCCGAAGACGTGCTCTCCGATGGCTGGAACCACGTGTACCCACGGGAGCTGGCGGCCTACCCGGTGGCGGCCCTTCGAAACGACAAGTACTGGCCACCAGTGAGCCGGATCGACAACGCCTTCGGTGACCGCAACGTGGTGTGCGCCTGCCCTCCGATCGAGAGCTACTCGGACTGACCAGCGGCGGACCGACCTGCGGCGTCTATTTTTTCGCCACGAAGGGAGGCTTCACGATGGTGGCATCCATGAGCGTGCCCCGAGCATCGATCTGTACCACCGTGCCCATTTCGATCGACGGCGGAACGAACGCGAGCGCAATGCCGTGGCCGAGCTCCGCGGAGAAGTTGCCGCTCGTCACGATCCCCACGGTCTCACCGTTGAGCAGCACCGGCTGATCGGCTCGGGGAGGTCGACGTCCTTCTACGGACAGACCCCGCAAAATCCGGCTGACGCCGGCGTTCTTCTCAGCGAGCAACGTTTCGCTGCCGCGGAACGGGCCTTTCGTCCAACTGACGACCCAGCCGAGATCGGCCTGCAGGGTGGTGATGTCGGGACCGAGCTCGTGACCATGGAGGGGAAGGCCGGCTTCCAGCCGGAGGGTGTCGCGGGCACCCAGTCCGGCGGGGGTGACACCGGCGGCGATCACCGCATCCCAGAACGCCGGAGCGATTCCTACGGGTACCGCGCACTCAACGCCGTCTTCGCCGGTGTAGCCGGTGCCGGCAACGACACACTCGGTACCCGCCCACTCGAAGGTCCCGACCCGGAATCGCCCGATCGCCGCAGCCTCTGCGCTCACGGTGGCGAGCAGGGCGCGAGCATCGGGACCCTGCACAGCGATCACGGCTCGGGTGGCGGTGACGTCGACGCCGGCGCCGAGGGCACTGGTGACACGGGAGGTGTTCGAGGCGTTCGGCATCACATCGAACAACTCGGGAGCGCGCCACCACACGATGATGTCGTCGAGCACTCCCGCCGTATCGGGATCGAGCAGGTGTGTGTATTGGGCCCGGCCGGGTTCGATCTTGCCGAGGTCGTTGGTGAGGGCGGCCTGCAGGAGTCCGAGTGCATCCGAGCCCTCCACCCGGACCGTGCCGAGGTGGCTCACGTCGAACGCCACGGCGCCGTGACGGCACGCACGGTGCTCGGCGAGCGTCCCGTCGGCATAGCTGAGCGGCATGTCCCAGCCGCCGAACGGCACCATCTTGGCGCCAAGGGATCGATGGGCTGCGTCAAGCGGCGAATAGCGGAGATCTTCATTCATGAGCCGGGAGACTACCGGTCTGGCTTGCCGATTCCCGGCGGGCGGTACGAATACCGACCACGATGGCGATGGTGCCACAGCCCACGAGCCAGGCCCACACGAAGTTGTCGAGCAGGGACTGGCTGGTAGGTGGAGTGCAGCGACCTACCGCAGAGGGTCCGCCCCCGACCGGCGCGGTGCGGGTCGGGGCGCCCTCGAAACAGGGGGAAACGTCCTGGGCCGCAACGGGATGGGACGAAACGAGCATCGCTGCGCCCGCAACCATCAGCGTGAACAGGGCCAACGCGAAGGCCCGTTGTGGACGCACTCGGCGCTTGGGGGTCATGTGGCCGGCCCCCGGTAGCCAGGACCATCGGGGCGAGGAGCAAGCGGGGCCACCGCCGCAAGCTTGCGGACATGACTGGTGGCCACTTCGACGTCGGCCCGGTCGGCGCCCCAGCCGACGAGTAGGTCAATCGTTACCATCTCGGCAAGGTGAGGCGCTCGGAAAAGATGTCGGTCGACGGCGGCGAGTTGGTCGAGCAGCAGCACACCGTTGAGCGCCGCGATCCACAGAAGCGCCCGCTCACGGTTGTCGTGAGGTTCGAGCAGGTCGCGTGTGACGGCGTGGTCGAGCAGGCTGCTCGGAGGCTCGAGGATGCGCAGCACCACCGGAAGGGCCTGGCGTAACTCGTCGGTCGAGCGGTAGTCGATCGGCTCCGACAGCAGCGCCCGCTGGAGGTGAAACTCGTCGGCGAGTACCACCGATGCCGCAGCCCAAAACCCGCCGAACGCACAAAGCGGAATGAGAGTGCGCAGATCCGCGTCTACGCCCTCGTCGTCAAGAAACGTTTCGAGGATCGGCTGGGCATTTGTGTAGCTCGCTCGGAGGGTGTCGACGGCATGCGCCCGCAGCGCCACCAGCACGGCCGTTTTCGACGCGAAATAGTTAAAGAGGGTTCCCACCGACACGTCGGCTTCCTCGGCGACCGACTTCACCGCAAAGCCATCAAGCCCGTGATTGTCGAGGACCCGAGCGGCGGCAGCGAGAATACGTTCCCGCTTTTGTTGCTTGGAGCGATCTCGACGCTGCTCCGGAACGGCAGTCAAATGAACCATGTTCATATTCTGAACCCTATTCAATTGAATGCTGCGGATGCCAACCTCACGATTGAGTGCGGGTCGGTTCGCGGGTGGTTCCGGTGCAGGGCGGGGAACTCGCAGGGCCGAAACGACAGCACTCCCCCACCCGGATCCCCCTCGGCTGATAAAGGACGGTAGTCCTCGCCTCGGGGTAACGCTCCGCCAGCCGGCACACCTTTCGGTTCTGTTTGGTGACGAGCTAGGAGCGTGTTGCAGCAACCATTTGGCGTCGTCCGGCCAGCTTTTCGAATCTCGGGGCGCCCTCCGTCTCACCGCCGAGAAACAGGGGTGCTTCGGCGGTGCGTCCTTACGGGAGTCTCCAACCGTGCCTGGGAATCCGCTCTCGAAGGGTTGTTGGGTAATCGCAAGCCCAGAAGTTGGGGGCGAAATCGTTGTGTTTGCGAGGCCGAGACGGCCACCCTTGGGGGCCTTCCCCTGGGCTCAATGCCCGACGGCCCGGGCCTCAATCTCGACGGTGTCAGAGGTAGTGAGGTCGAGGTTGCGGTGGACATCAGCAACGTGTTGGAGATTGGACGTTTGCCCGGCAAACGCCGTGTCGGGGTGCAGTTCGTGAATGCGAGCATCGAGGTCGTCCATGACTCCGGCCAAGGCCAAGATGTTGAGTACACCTTGGCCTCGTTTCACGAGGTCGATCAACTCTTCGTCTTTGCGAATCAAAACTGTTTTGGATCCCTGAATCACGAGATTGGCAGCGGAAATGTCTTCGCCGAGACTGTCGCGAAGGTAGGTGAAGACCTCTCGAACGGTTTCGAGCCGAATCCCGGCATCGAGCAGGCTTTTCACGACCCGTAGCTCCAGGAGATCGCGGTACCCATACCGGCGACGGCTTCCACTTCCAGCGGCGTCGGCGAGCGTGGGGCGCACGAGGTCGGTGCGGGCCCAATAGTCGAGCTGTCGATAGGTGATCCCAACGATCTCTGCGGCGCGGCTTCCGCTGTAGCCGGGATCGTTCGACGAGACGAGTTTCATAGAGGTGGCCTTTGAGCGGAGCCGAGTAACCCTCGACCTCAAGTGGAGACTGACACTTCGTGGTGTTCCTGCATTTTGTGCGGCGCGACGACAGCGATCCGTGGGTATCCGACTCCGATGGTGACCATCGCGCAGCGAAGTGGCAACTTCGGGGCGATTGGACGACACCGACGGAATTACGGCGCTGTCAGCAGCCGAGGGATCGTACAACGGTGAGGTCTGGAGGTCAATGACCGGTTTAGTGTCGATGTGTCGTTCTTGCACGAACCGATCTGGCCGGTCACCGATCTGGCCGGTCACCGATCTGGCCGCTCACCGATCTCGCCGGTCACCGATCTCGCCGGTCACCGATCTCGCCGCTCAGGGTTCGAAGTCCTCGGGGTTCACGTTTTCGATGAAGGCTCGGAACTCCTCCACCACCTCTTCGCGATCTTCCTTCGGTGTTTCCTCGAGCTCGATGGCGGCGGCGGCGAGAACATCGGGAACGCAGTACACCGCAATCTCCATTCGCACGGCGAGCGCCAACGCATCAGAGGGTCGACTGGACAGGACGTAGGTGTCGTCGCCGCGTCGAAGGTGCAGCTCTGCGAAAAAAACGCCGTCGGCAAGGTCGGTGATAACGATTTTCTCGGGAACTACACCCATTGCCAGCAGGACGTCGCGGAGCAAATCGTGGGTCATCGGCCGCGCGGTGGAGACCCCCTTCATTGCGAACTCGATCGCCATTGCTTCAGGGGCGCCGATGAAGATCGGGAGGTGTCTGTGTCGTCCGTCGCGTTCCCGCAACAACACCACTGGGGTGTTGCCCTGGAACTCGGGGCGCACGCCGAGAATCTCCATCTCCTCCATCACCTCAAACCCTATCGGCTCGCTCCCCGATCGGTGACGCCTTCCACCGCAGGATCGAGTCCTGGGAGTTCTTGTGCTTGTTCGTTGGGTCGCCGAGCCGGCACTCAGGGGCAACCTCGGCGACGTACGCAAGGTTTCGGTGGGTGGTTGTTGCGCCGAGTCTGTAACCCACGACAAAGGTATCGGGCACGTCCGTCCTGTCCCTCCACAAGTGGTCCTACCTGCCTGGCGCACCCCCGGCCCTTTGCCGCTGGCGCACCACACCTCGCGGTGTCCTCCGTCTCACCGCCGAGAACAGGGGTCGTTCGACGTGACGGCGTTGCGAGATCCGATTCGTGGCTCGGGATCTGCTTCTCGAAGCATTGGTGGGCCACGCTCCGAGGTCGGCCAAGAATACGAGGCCTCCCCGCAAGATGGCGATCGTCACCATTCCGTTGCGGTAGTCACGGCTTACGTCACCGACGAGCCGGTCGACGATCGTTGCGAGTTCCTGCGTCGAGACCAGGAGTTGTGGTGGAGCGGGTGGCGGCGACTCACTCGCCACAGAGGTGTTAGCCCCGAGAAACGAGGTGTTTGAGTGCGGATCGCAGCATCGACGATCGCAGGGCATCGCCACCAGCGGCGAGAACTCGAAGGGTTTCGAGTGCGTCTTGACGAGCTTTGGGATTTCGCTGCTTGAGGATGGGAGCGACCAATTGTTCGTAGAAAGCCGCTTCTCGCTCCGCCGCCAGCTTGAACATGCGGAGGTGGCGAACTTCGACTCCCTTGGCCAGCATCGATGCCGCAACACGGGCGACAAGAAGGGCTTCCTCGTCGTAGCGGTTGGTGTTGCCGAACTGCTCCGCTTCGATCAAACCGAATCGTTCGAGTTCGCCGATCTGCCGAGCGGTGAGACCGGTGGCCCGTACGAGTTCATCGACGCTCAGGCTCATGCTTGCGTCACCGGAGGTGAAAAGAGGATCCGTACCGGAGGCCAAGTCACTTTCGGCGCCGGACACAGCGTGTTCGCCGACGGGGCCGGGCGTTGGGGTGCTCACAGCGGGTTGCTCCTCGACTGGCTGGTCGGTGGTGGACGCGGGTGGCTCGGCTTGCGTCGATGCGAGACTGGCTCGCAACGGGTTCGGCACTCCGTGAAGGGTGATGTCGGGATCGAGGCCGTGAACGGCGCTAGGGTCCGACGCTTGTGTTGAAGCCTCGGGACGATGCAAGACCTCCGGTGGAACGACGTCGCCATCCCGGTCGGCTGGAGGGGACGTATCGGTCAGCGGGTCGCCGGCGGCTAACCGGTCTTTGATGACCTTCAGCGGGAGAAAGTGTTCGCGCTGCTGACGCAAGATCCATCGCAGTCGTGTTATATCGGCGTCGTAGAATTTGCGGTAGCCCGACGGCGTGCGTTCGGGATCCAGCAGGCCCTGACTCTCCAGAAATCGGATCTTGGAGATCGTGATGTCGGGGAAGTCTTCTTGGAGGAGGTTGAGCACTTCGCCGATGGAGAGGTGGCCCCGATCGATCATCGACATCGGGACCTCACTTGTGACCCGGCCCGGCAACGAAGACCAACTTGAATTTGCCAATCTGCACTTCGTCACCGTTCTCGAGGCGGTGTTCGTCGACCCGCTCTCGATTCACGTAGGTACCGTTGAGCGAACCGGCGTCGCGGACCAAATAGCCATCGGCAGTGTGGGCCACTTCGGCATGGCGACGCGACACGGTGACATCGTCGAGGAAGATGGTGGAATCAGGGTGGCGGCCGGCGGTGGTGAGCACGGGATCAAGCGGGAATCGACTCCCGGCTTTCGGGCCTCGTTTCACCACGAGCACGCCGCCGTCGATGGCGATCTCGTCGACGTTGAGCGTGAGTTCTTCGTCAACTGGATCACTCGGGCTGACGGGGTGAAAGGTGATTGTGGTGTGTTCCTCGGGTTGCGTTTCGAGCACTGCACCGCAAGACGAGCAGAAGTTCGACCCGAGTGGGTTCCGGTGACCGCAGTTGTTGCAATAGACGTCGGCCACCCGATGACTCCCGCTCAGTCCGCGATCAATGCCCGGTAGGCATCTGCGGTAAGGAGGGTTTCGATCTGATCCGGCTCCGACAGTTCGATGACGCAGAGCCAGCCTTCGCCGTAGGGATCCTCATTGAGCCGCTCGGGATGATCGGCGAGATCGGCGTTCGTTTCGATCACGGTGCCGCTCACCGGTGCGTAGATGTCGGACACCGATTTGGTGGACTCCACCTCGCTCACCTTGTCGTGGGCGGAAACCACCGTGCCAACCACAGGAGGATCGACGTACACGACGTCGCCGAGAGCGTCCTGGGCATAATCGGTGATACCGATTCGCACCGTGCTCCCGTTGAGCCGGGTCCATTCGTGGTCGGCGCTGTAGCGCAGGTCATCCGGGACGTTCATGAGGGGGAAACTAGTGCACCGTGCCGGGGCGACGCGTCACTGAGGTGGGAACACACGGCGTTGCAGGCATCACGACGCCATTTGACGTATTCGGCGGGCGTACTCCTGAGCCAGCCGCCGGGCATCGCTGTCGGAGTCGGCTTCGGCCATGATGTGCATAATCGGCTCTTCGGGGTCGGGTAGGGCCAAGGCCCACCCGCTGTCGTGCACCACCTTGACGCCATCGATCAGCACGACGTCGCGACCCTTGGTGGTTTCTACGAGGCTTCGCATCACGGCGCCCACCTGTTCACGGGTCATCATCACCTGTTCCCGGGCGAGATGAACGGCGGGGAGGGAGTCCACCACTTCGCTGAGCTTTCGCTTATGGAACGCCAGTAGATCGAGCATCTTCACAAAGGCCGCCGGGCCGTCGAACGCCGGAAGAAACCCCGGGAGGATGTAGCTGCCATCGAGGTTGGCCGCGAATCCAATGCTTGGTTCGGTGGCGGCGTCCATGAGCGCCGGGTTTGACAGCTTGGTGAGCACGACCTCGATCCCCTGTCGCTCCATGATCTCGACCGCTCGGTTCGTGACCGAGACCGGAAGCGCCACCTTCGTACCGTGAAGTTTGCCCTCGAGCAGGACCAAGAACGCAAGGAGCGCCTGATGGTGCGAGAGCGTGCGGCCCTCGTCGTCGACAAGCACGAGCCGTTCGCCGTCGGGATCGATCACCCCGCCGAGGTGGGATCCTGACGTGCGCACGAGGTCGCCCACCTGGCCGGCGTGGTCGTCAAGATCGCCCCGCCGAAGAATGCCGGCGGTGGATACGAATGGATTTACCGCGAGGGCTTCGAGCCCGAGTTTGGCCAGCACATTTGGCATGGCGAATGAGGTGGACCCGTAGACGTAGTCGATGACCACCTTGAACTTGGTGGCGCGAATACGTTCGATATCGACGGTGGATTCCAGCGCGGTTGCATAGTGCTCCAACGCCCGGGGAGCGAAGCCGATGTCGCCAATCTTGCCGGGGAAGACCCGCCGGAAGTCGCCTCGGTTGAACAACCTTTCGATCTTGCGTTGCGTGTGCTCGGTGATGTCGAGGCCGTCGGCATCGAAGAAGCGGATGAGCACGGATTCGGGGTCGTCGTGTACCAGTCGGACGGTGAGCCCACCGGCGACCGCCGGCCGTTGCACGATGAAACGAGTGACCGGGACCGATGCCACTTCGAGGTCCTCGACGTTCACACCGGTGGCATTGAGCCCGGCCATCATCGAGCGTTTCAGCATGCGCCCCGAGCGGCTCGAATCCCGGGAGGTGATCACGGTGGAGCCAGTTTTGAGCATGCTCCCCCAGGCCATTGCCACCTTGGTGGCGAGTTCGGGGGTGATGTCCTGGTTGGAAAGCCCCACCACGCCGTCTCGCCCAAACAGGCTTTGTGCACCTCGGGACTCCCACACGATGGAGTCGCGAACGATGGCACCCGCCTCGACGGTCTTGAAGGGGTAGATCGACACCTCCGACGAAAGCAGCGCGTCTTCGCCAACGAAGACTTCGTCGCCGATCACGACCCCTTCTTCCGCTCGAACCGATTTGCGGAGGTCGCAGGATCGGCCCACCAACGTGCCTCGGAGTCTGGTGCCCTCGCCGATATAGGTGTTGTCGTTTACGACCGTGCGTTCCAGCGCGCTTCCAGCTCGTACTCGGACGTTTGTGCCCAACACGACGTAGGGGCCGACATGGGTGTCGCCTTCGATGTGGCAGTTCGGTCCGATGACGGCAGGTCCGGTGATGACGGCTTTGGGGCTGACGTAGGCGCCTTCACCAAGCCAAACGCCGTCGGTGACTTCGAAACCATCGATGTCGACCACAACTTTGGCATCGAGGATGTCTTTGTGGGCCCCGAGGTAGGCCTCGAGGGTGCCAACGTCCTCCCAGTACCCTTCGGCGATCGCGCCGAACAGTGGGCGACCGTCGGCGAGCAGTTTGGGGAACACCTCGCCGGAGAAATCGACCGAACGATCGAGGGCGATGTAGTCGAAGATCTCGGGTTCGAGCACGAAGATCCCCGTGTTGATCGTGTCGCTGAACACCTGCCCCCACGTGGGTTTTTCCAAGAATCGCTCGATTCTCCCGTCGTCTTCGGTGATCACGATCCCGAACTCAAGAGGATTATCGACGTGGACGAGCCCGATTGTGGCGACCGCCCCCTTGGCGGCGTGAAACTCGATGAGCTTCGACAGATCAATATCGGTGAGTACATCGCCCGAGATCACCAGAAAACGTTCGGTGAGATGATCCATGGCATTGCGCACCGAACCGGCGGTGCCGAGGGGGGTCTCTTCGGTGGCGTAGGTGATCTCGACGCCCAACTCTGATCCATCGCCAAACTCGGTGCGGATGGAGTTGGCCATGAAGGCCACAGTGATAATTATCTCGTTGATGCCGTGCCGCTTCAGCAAGCCGATGATGTGTTCCATCATGGGCCGATTGACGAGTGGCAGCATCGGCTTGGGGGCGGTCGAGGTAAGCGGCCGGAGCCGGGTGCCCTCTCCCCCGGCCATAATCACGGCTTTCATGGGCGTGAACCTACCCCACGGACGATGGCGCTATGACCGGGC
Source organism: Actinomycetes bacterium (assembly GCA_031415655.1). Taxonomy (GTDB): domain Bacteria; phylum Actinomycetota; class Acidimicrobiia; order Acidimicrobiales; family Acidimicrobilacustridaceae; genus JAKOVR01. Next base: position 21,336 of record JANOSD010000100.1, on the reverse strand, counting down.
TTCCCGCAAGGCCGCCCGCCAGAGCGGGAGGTAGAGGAAGGCGGCGTAAAAGCTGAACGCGAAACCGGGGAGCCCAAAGCCCCATCCAAGGGCATTGAACCATGGGGCCAACGATGAGGTGCTGTTCCCGCCGAGCCACAGCGGAAAGGCAAACATCAAGCAGAACGTGCCGGCCTTGCCAAACCACGTGACGTTCACGGGTGTGGCTCCGAGGGCGAGAAGTGTGACCGTGATTGCCGCTACGGTCACCTCTCGTCCGAGGATGATCACGCTGAACCACAACGGGGCGCTGCCATCGATGATGATCGCCGTGATCGCCACGAAAAACAGAATGCGGTCCGCCGTCGGGTCGAAGTTTTTCCCGAAGTTTGATGTCTGGTGGAAGTTTCGGGCGATGTAGCCGTCGCACCAATCGGTGGCACCCAAAGCGCCGAGCAGCACCGCCGCGCCCAACCGGTCGTCATTCGAGAACAGCATCCACAAGAAGAGGGGAAGGCAGCACAGGCGAAGGAGCGTGATGAGATTCGGAAGGGTGTACAGCCCGTAGTCGGGATAGTCCACTGGTCCTTTGGCCTTCGCTGAGGTATCACCCGTCATCATCACAACCTACGATCCCATCGCGCTCCGGTTGGTTACCTTGTCGGACGCGACCTTCGATTCTCATTGCGTTGGCCCACGAGGAGACCGTTATGCCCACGTTGTTCACTCGGATCATCCAAGGCGAACTGCCCGGTCGGTTCGTGTACCGCGACGACCATTGTGTGGCGTTTTTGTCCATCGCCCCGCTACAACCCGGGCACACCTTGGTAGTGCCCATCGAGGAAGTCAACCACTGGGTTGATGCTCCGATGGAACTGAACGCCCACCTGATGAACGTGTGCCAGCGTGTGGCCGTCGCCCAAATGCACGCGTTTGCCCCCGAACGGGTGGGCCTCGTGATCGCCGGCCTCGAAGTGCCACACCTGCACCTTCACGTTGTCCCGATTCGAGGCATTCACGACCTCGACTTCGCCAACGCCAACCCATCCCCCGACCCCGCTGCACTCGACGAAGCGGCAACCCGACTGATCGAGGCCCTCGACGAACTCGGTGGATGATGGGGTGATCGCCGGTGCTGCGTCAGCGGTCCGTGGTGTCGATACGTACGAACAATTCGATGCCCTCGTCGTTCGATACCTGTCGGAACCCCAACGACTGCAGCCCGAGCCGGAACACCTGCCGATCGACACTTGACCACTGCGGCACCTGACGGTCGTCGAGCACGATCACATCCACCCCTTCCGCGGCGCGAGCAGCGTCGGGCTTGTCCCCGAGCGTGAGGTCGTAAAGGTGTTCTCGCTCGGCAAGGAGGATGAGCAACGTCCGCGAGGCGCGTACCGAATCGGTGGGTTTCACCTGATCGGCGGCGCGGATTCGGGCAAAGTCGGTGGCATCCTGTCCGCCCCAGTCCCAGGGGCGTCGGTACGGGGAACTGGCAGCGTCACGGATGTAGAACACCGTCGCGGCGAGGAACAGCGCTCCAATCACCCGAGCGTCGACCCGGATCTTTTCGTGGCCCATCTCGCCGATCTTTCCCAGAGCCATTGCGCCCGATAGGAAGATGAACGCGGTGATGGCCACGGTCTGCTGCCCGAAAACGGCATCCGTCGGGACGTCGGCAACCAGATAGAGGAATTGCAACGGCAGGACGGGGACGAGATAGCGGGGAACGAGCACTGGGAGAAACAGGAGGGGGGCGAGCAGGGTGACGGCGAGGTTGAAGTTCTGTTCCCGCACGAGTTGGCCAAGCACCGTTCCCGGCTGTTGGGCAAACCCGGCGAGCACCGTTCCTGGCGAGTCACCGAAGGCGGCGAACGCGGCGAGATGGGCGGAGCTTCCCGCGCCGTACCGGGGTTGGAGTATCAGGATGCACACCGCCGTCCAGCCGATTCCGGCGAGTGCGGTGACTGCCCCTTGGCGGCGTTTCCCCTCCAGCGCAATCAATACTCCTAGTCCGGCAATGGCGAGTCCGAGGTCGGCCCGCATCAACAGCACGACGGCGCAACAGGGGACGAAGTAACGCCACTTGTTGCGCAAGCCGAAGTACATCGCACCGAGAAGACCGGGAAGGGCGATCGTCTCCGGGTGGAAGCCGGAAAGGTTGAGGTTATGCATCACCGCATAGAACGCATAGACGAAGACCAAACTCAGTGACGGACCGGGTCGGAGGTTGGCGATCTTGCGGGCAATGCGCCAGAGCGGGAGCACCCCCGACGCCAACGCCGCCGATTGCACGACGAGCAACGTGGGGATGATGGGTAGGCCCGCCCCGGTCAGCCAAGCCAGGGGGTAGAACCCGAATGCTGCCTGTTGGGCGAGCACATGGGCGTTGGTAGTGACCGTCATCACCGGCTCGCGGCCCTCACCGATGAGCCACGATGCTTGGGCGTACCCGGCCAGGTCGACCGTGGCGTCAAGGGAGCGGGCTCTAGCGAGTGCGAGTAACGCCAGCACGATGAACAGACCAAGGGCAGCGAGCCACGGGAGCACGCGGTCGGCCCATTCGCTGTCGAGTCGTGCCTGCCACCGCAGGGCAAGGTTGTCGATTCTCCGACGGAGCGGCAGTTTCACGGAGGTCTACTGATCGGGGGTCTGATCGGGGGTCTGATCGGGGTCGATGCGATCGATGAGGTGTGGGCTCTTGTTGCGGACCTGATTGACGTCGGTGCTGACGGGAAAGAACGTGATGAGCTCCGGTGGGGCGGGTACAAGGAACTTTCCGAGTGTTTCGAGGTCCTGGAGTTCGGGGTCGAGCCAGTCGGCCCAGCGGTCGGGAGGAAGGATCAGTGGCATTCGGTCATGGATCTCCGCCATCTTTTCGTTGGCGGCTCCCGTGATGATCGTGCAGCTGCGCACGATGTCTTCCTGGTCCTCTTTGCTTTTCCAAACTTCCCATAGGCCTCCGAACGCGAATGGCTCACCGTCGGGTCGTTGGATGTACATGGGCTGCTTCTTTTTCTGGCCCGGAACGACCTTCCATTCGTAGAACCCATCGACAGGAATAATGCACCGTCGTTTCTTGAACGGGTTCTTGAACGACGGCTTCTCCATGATCGTCTCGGACCGAGCGTTGATCATCCGGCTGGCGATCTTTCGTTCCTTGGCCCACGGCGGGATGAGGCCCCAGTGCAGTGGCACCAGTTTGCGCACTCCCCCGTCGATGAGCACGGCGTAGACGTCGGTCGTGGGCGCCACGTTGTAGTTGGGGGGCAGAAGCGTTTCCGGCGCCGCCGCATCGAAGTACGCCGCGATCTGATCGGGGGGCGAAGCTGAGACAAACCGACCGCACATCGTTCTCCACCGTAGAACATGGCGTCGAGAGCTGGGGCAGCATCCGTCCGCACGAAGCCACCTTCGGCCTACCTGAGACGCGATCAGGGCACCCTCTCGGGTGCCCTGACCTGCGGTTTCTTCTGTCGGGCTGAGAGGATTCGAACCTCCGGCCTTTGGTCCCCCAGACGGTTTCAGACGGTATTCGTGACCTGCGCCTTTCCGAAAATACCCCTTCTGACCTGCGCTTTTATGGTTCGTTGGGAGTCGTTGGTATTCGTTGTTCGTCAACATGCTGAGGACTCAGTGAGGACTGAGCGACCGGCACGCGCCACGCCCGTGGTCGCTCGCCCCGCTCCTCGCCCAGTGCGGGCTTGGCTCACCAATCGGGATCGTTGTCCCTGTCAGGGTGCGACCACATGGGCGTAGGTGGCAGCGACGTTGGCGTCCACGGTGTCCATGGTGTACTTGGGCCAGGCGTGGCCTTCGAGGGCGAGCCACACGAGACGGCGGATCGTCGCGAGGTCGTCGGCCTTGAGGCCCTCTACGCCGTGGAGGGCGGCGAGGTTGCGGTCGACGCGGGGGTCGGTGGTGGCGGGGTCGTTCGGGACGGGCGTTGCCTTCTCGGCGTCACAGGGGGGTTGTACGTTGGGCATTGTCGGAACCTCCATGGGGTTCTGGCCGGCCCCCGGTAAGTGACTGCTTCGCCGGGGGGCACCTGGTGTTGGATCGTGACACTACCTAGCGGTGTCACGATCGTCAACTACGGTTGGACGATGGCCAAGAAGATCGATCCTGACGAGCTGCTCGATGCTGGCGAGGTCGCCGAGATTCTCGGCTTGTCGCACAAGACGGCGGTTACGACGTACCGAGGCCGCTATTCGGACTTCCCCGAGCCCGTGCTCGTCAAGGCATCTGGCAAGTGCGTGCTGTGGTTGCGGGCAGACGTCGAGGCATGGCGCCAGGCCCACCCTCCCCGCACGTAGCCGGCGGAGATGATCCATTTGGGACACGTGACTCAAGGTGTCCGATTTCGGACGGAGCTACGATCCCGCGATGACTCCCAGCGAAATCGTGATTCGCAACCCGTCCCCCGAGATTCGAGATGTTGTGCGCTCATTGGTTGGCGCCGCGATGCAGATGGACGACAGCGACTTCTCAAGCGTGGTGATGGCGGATGCGTTGAATACCCTTCGAGAATCCCGCTCGATGTCGGCCGAAACTTGCGAGATTGTTGCCCAGTTGTCGGCGGTCATCTCGTTGTCGGCAGTGGTTGCAACGGGCATCATTTCGGCGGCGGCTGATGATCCGGATCTCACTTTGGACATTGAACTTCGGCGCCGGATAGTGAACGAGGGGGTCCGTATGCTCTGGGGTGAACCGCTCTGGCCCGACCCCGAGGCTCCGTGACTCAGGCGGCGATCGGTCGGCCGAGTTTGCGCCGGCCCGAGGGTGAGAGTCCGCCCCAGATGCCTTCGGTGATCTGCTCGGTGATCGCGTAGTTGAGGCAGGCGCGACGGGCGGGGCACCGTTCGCAAACGCGGGCGCCACGTTGGGCGTCGACAACGGCACTTTGGGAGGGGAACCACCACTCTGGCCGGTCGGGGTAGTCGGCACACGCTGCGGCTTCCATCCACGCGAGGCTCGCGGGTTCACGATCTGTGGGCATGGTCCTCCCTGGTGGTTGTGCGGCCGTGGACCGGTCCCGGGGGCGCCGTGCGGTGTCAACCCCGCCGCGGCCGGCCCGGGACCGGTCCTGCCACTCCGGCCCGGCGGCACAGGGGAAGGAACGGCCCCTGCTGCGGCCGTTGCAGCCGTGGGCGTTCACGCGCTGGTCATGTCGGCGGTGACGTTGCCGTGCAACTCGTCGCGGATGATGCGGAGGGTGATCCCGTTGCCGAGGTCGACGGCGCCGGTCCGCTTGAGGGTTGCCCGCATCGCGTTCACCTCGTGGCCGAGGCGGTAGCGCTCGTCGACGTCGGCCACGGCTTCGGTCAGGAGGCTGAAGGCTTCAGGTTCGGGTCGGCCGACGAGATCGGCGATGGTGTCCCATCCGCCGAGGGTGTCGGCTTCGGTGTTGGTGAAGGGCAAGGGTTGTTCCTTTCGTTGCCGGCGCGGTGCGCCGTGGTTGGGGTGAACAGGAAACGGAACGCGACCAGCGATTCGAGGGGGTCCGTTGGTAGTCCGGGGGGCGTGAACGGTCGTCTCGATGTGGTCGACGCGGTGTCGATCAGGGGGCGAGCTGCCGCAAGCGACGCCGGCAACGTTCGGAGCAGTTCCGGGGCGAGTTGTTCCGCGAAGGCTTCCTGTTCGTCTGGTTGCCGGTCGGATAGGAGCGGGTCGAGCGCGTGAGCGAGTTCGTGCGCCCACGCGCTGGTGATGGCGTGGTGATCGGTGAGCTTGCCGAGGTCGAGCACGATGGTGCTTGTGGCGTGGACGTAGTAGCCATCGATCGTTCGTCCGGCGGGGAGGTTCACGACACAAAGCCCGTTCGCTCTGGTGGCGGCGAGGTCTGCGGCGAGATCGAGCAGCGGTAGTTCGAGCGGGTCGAACGTCGGGTCGAGCACGAGCCGGCCCGGCGACCAGTTGACGGGTTGCGGATCGACGTCGAGTTCGTCGTCCGGTTCCCCTGAGATCCGTAGCCACGCCACCGATGTCGACGCGACCCACACCGCGACCATGGACGCGTCGAACGATTCGAGGTCAGAGCAAACGGCGATCGCATCGTGGAGCAGCGAAGGGCGCCGACCGGGCACCACCCGGGCCAACGATGCCAGCAGCGTCACGGGGCACGTCGGGGCTTCTTGTCTGAACGTCGAACCGGTGGCCGCTATCAGTGCGTCGAGCGCAGCGCCGCCGGTTGCGGTGTCGACCAGTTCCCGCACCACGCCCGACCAGTTGACGCGGGCGAGAAGGTCGCCGCTTACCACTTGCCGGGCGCCTGGAAGAGGAGGTCTTTGATGAGGGGCCGCCGGCCCGCGGCCCGGGCCTCGGCCACACGCGCCGCTTTCGCTTCGGGGGTGTCGAGCCGGTCCCGTTCGGCAGTTTCGTCGCGTTCCTTCCGCTTCGCCCGAAACGCCGCAAGGTCAGGGATCGGCAGATCCCACACACGGTGGAAGGACTCGACGCTGCGGAGTTCGTTCTTCCACAAGCTGGAGCTGCGATACAGGATCGAGGCAAGGATCGGCGGGCCGTTCTCCCGCCACCACGCGATCAATTCCTCGCATTGGCGGGGCGTGTCCGCATCGAGCACTTCCGTCATCGCCAACCACAACACACCCATCCTCGAAATCTCCTCCTCGGTGGGAGGAAGCGTTTCAGGGACGATGTCGGTGATGATCCGGCCGCGTCGGCGGTTCACCATTCGCACGAGCGCGCGACGGTCCTCGGTCGCGTTGCCGCCGGAGATCTCCCGGCCTTCGCGGAGGTCCTCGTCGATCTGGCGGATCTGTTCGAGGAAATCCGCGGTAGCGGCGTCGGTGCGCAGGGCATCGAGCAGTTCGTCGGTCACCCACAGGTGGCGGTGAGGAACCCTCGCGCGGTTCCATTCCAGTTCGTCGGGATCGTGCAGAGCTTGAACCGGGGAGTCGAGTTTGGAACCGGGGATGATGTGCATGGCGGTTTCGGCTGGTCTTGGCATGGGCCATTCCTTGGGTTGGGGGTTGGGGCCGCACCGTGCGAGCACGACGCGGCAGGGAGAAAGTCAGGAGGTGCGCGGGAGCTGGATCACGCGCGGGTCGTCGTCTGGGGGTGCGCCGTCGAAATCGGCATTGATGCTCTCCAGCGTTTTCGCGATCTTCCCGATGGTGAGCCCGAGCTTGAGGCGGGCCGCTGGTGTCAACCCGAACGCGGCCTCGAGCTGGCCGATGGCGTAGTCGATCTTGAGGAGATCGCCGAGCGCCGGATTCGTTCGGACCTGCCCTTTCGAGCCTTCGACCATCGGAGCGGCGAGCACCACGTGGTGAAGCCGGCGGCGAAGGTCGTAGAGCTGGAACAGTCGCCCGAGACCTTCGAGGTCAGGTTCGGTGATGATCGTGGAAACGTCCGACTCCCACAGCCGCTCCCACGAGCGCACCGTCACGGCGAGCAGCTTCTTACCGCCACCGGGGTGGGGCGCGGGAGGGATCTCACGGCCGGGCGCCGGCGCGACCACTCCGAGATCCGCCGTCCCGGTGCGCTGCCGGCGGCCGGGCGGCTTACGATCAGACATCGGGCACCACCGAAAAAACGGGGGTGGGGGGGACCGTCTTAGGCACCGCAGTGAACAGATTTTGGGACGGCGGGTCTTGGGGCGTGTTCATCGCGATGGACTTTTTCTGGCGTCGCGCAGTGCCGCGCCGGCTTGGTCGTGCTGGGCCCGGGCGGCGGTAAGCCGGGCGTCGAGCAGAGCGTCGACTGCGAGCAGGTCCTCACGGGTTGCGGCCAGTACCGTGAACACCTCGTCGGGTGTGAGCGGGGTTCCATCCCATCGGAACCACTGGTCTGGTGGCACGGTCGGGTCAAGGTTCACCTCGGCGAGCAGTGCGACGGTGGTGTTCATGGTGTGGCCCTTTCTGGCGTGGGGTCCGCCGGGCAGTCGGCGGCGTGAGCAACGCCGAGCACGACGAGGTTGTCGGCCAGGCGGTGACGGGTCAGGGGTGCGTCACAGGTACAACCATGGCGTCGAGCAACCGTGATGATCGGCGGGGCAAGGTCGGCGGTAAGGGCGTTCGACGTTGCCCCCGGGCAAGGTGGGGCAACGTCGGGCAAGGTCACCCGATCGATCACGTCTGGCCGGTTCCGGGATGAGGTGGGATGGGGTCGGAGTAGGTCCGGCTGGCCCGAAACCGTGGCGCCGATTCTGGAACCTTGGAACCTTGGACCCCCTGTAGAAAGTCTCCACGGAAGTAGTTTCTTAAGGGAGGTTTTACAAACGGGGTCCGTATGGTTCCATGATTCCGGACTCACCTGCTCTGACCTGCGGTTTCTCATGGAACCTTGGCTCCTTGCTCGACGGCCTTGAGCCCGATTCCGGCCCACCAGATCCCGTTTCGGCGCTCTTTGGTGAGGCCGAGGTCCCGCATCTTGAACCCGAACTTGCGCTGGCTCATCGGCGTTTCGCCGGTCTCGTTGGCCCATCCCGTGTACCGCTCGAACAGGTCGGCGGCGCGGGCGTTCACTCCCGCCGCGAGGATGCAGTGATCGGACAGGAACTCGCCGAGCGTGTCCATGTCCGAGCGGTAGTCGGCGGTCGCGGCGACCACGGCGGCAGGTTCGCCGAGCCCGCGTTCGTGCCACTCCCGGCATCCTTGAACTGCCCACGCCAGGATCCCGGCGGATTCGTCGGCGAGCTTGGCCGCCAGTTGCCGGTCTTGTTGGTCGGCGGGGATGGTGACGTCGAACGGGATGAGCCGGATTCGGCGCCAGATCCCCTGATCGGTCCCGGTGATCTCCGGGCGGTGGTTTGTGGCGACGACGAACTTATGGGTGGGGTCGAACTCGAACCAGTCCTTGTAGAGCTGGCGGGCTTTGATCCTGTCGCCCCCGGTGAGGCGTTTCACGAGCGCTTCGTCGAGGTGTCGGCCTTCTCCCGTTTCCGAGGCGAGGGCGAGCCTGGCGCCTTGTAGGTCGGCGAGGCCGGCGGGGTGTGGGTCGTCGCGCCGTCGCATGAGAAGGTCGGGGGCGGCCTGGCACGCGTAGTCGCCCATCACTCGTGTGAGCGCTTCGAGGAACGTCGTCTTGCCGTTGGCGCCGATGCCGAGCAGGAACACGATCACGTGCTCGGTCACGTCCCCGGTCAGGCAGTAGCCGGCGAACCGCTGAAGGAACCCGCGCACGGCGGCGTTGAGGATGACTTGCTCTAGGAAGGCTTCCCACACAGGCGCGACGGCTTCGGGGTCGTAGTCGACCGGTGCCATCTTCGTGGCGAGGTGCTCGCGTCGATGCGGGCCGAGCTTGCCGGTCCGGAGGTCAAGGGTGCCGTTGTTGACGACGAGAAGGTGACGGTGTTGGTCCAGTTCGTCGGGGTCTATCGGGATCCCGGGAACGGATCGGGCAAGCTTCACCATCGCTTCTACCCGGGCGACACCTTCGGTCTGCATCGCCCATTTCACGGTCTGCTTGCGCTCGGACGAATCGGCGAGCTCGAGCGCTCCTACGTGAAGGTTGCGGGCGACCTCTTTGGCCCGTTCGACCACAGTGGCTTTCGTGTCGATCGACCACCGTTGCCCATCGAACGTGATCCACGTGGCCCACGGGGCGACGTAGAGGTAATCCCCTGCCATGTGCTCTACGAGACGCTCGGCGTTCCCTACGTCGGTCAGGTTCGGGGATCTGCGGTAGGAGCGCTCCGGGCGGCAAGTGCAGTCGGCTTTCACGTTGTCGCAGATGTCGCACACGGACGGTCGGGGTGGTGTTGGTGGTGCCGGCGGTCGGGGCCGGGCTGGGGAGATCACGCTGCGCTCCTGAGGGCGGTGAGAAGCCGGTCGACAACCTCGGTGGCGGGCCGACGGTCGAGGTCGTGCAGCGCGGTGGCGAGCACGAGACGCAGGGCGCGATTCTCGGCGGCGTCAGTGAGCACCGTGGCGGCCCACGCTGCTCTCCCGGATGGCGAACCGCCCGGGATCCGAGCGACGAGCGTGCTTCCCGCTGGGAGCCCGTACAACGCGACGACGTCACGCGGACCGGCGGCGTGACCGCGCGCCCAAAGATCGTTCAGGACGGTCGCGTAGTCGACGGGCTGGGCCCAATGGCGCCGCTGAGCGACAACCGCCCACACTTCGCCCATGCCGGGCACGAGCCACTGGTACCCGTCCCCCAATACTTCCTCGGCGGCGTCGAACGCGGCGGCGTTGAGGATGGCGAGGTCGACGACGTAGCGTTCGAGGAGGTCGTAGGCGGAGGCGTCTCCGGTGATGTCCGTCATGCCGTCGGACCTTCGAGCATCACAGCGGCACGGGCTCGGACCCCTGGGGCTACCTCGACGATCTCGGTGGCGACGATGGTGCCGAGGAACATCGGGGCGCATTGCCCGTCGCGGGTTGGCAGGCAAAACTCGTGGTCGAATGGTTCACGCCGGTAGCGGGTTTGGCCTGGGTGCTCTGCGAACCATCGGCGGTCGGTGTCGCTAGCGAACTCGACGACGCGGCCGTGTAGGTCGTTGGTGAGATCGATCGGACCCCGGTGGAAATTGGTACCATTCTCGTAGTCGTCACGAGCCTGATGATCATCTGACGGGCGCCCTCCCAGGGGCGTCCGTCTCGCGTTCGGGGTCACGACGCGACCGACTCAGGATCGGCGTTCGCTTCTTCCCACGCGAGCACGTCGGCACCGCGGTAACGGACGTGCTTCCCGGCCTTGATCGCCCGAGGGCCCGCGCCCGTCGCTCGCCACTTCCTGACGGTTTCGATGCTCACGGCGTAGCGCTCGGCCATGTCCGTGGTGGTGTAGATCTTGCCGGGGTCGATGCTCTCGACTCGCCCGGCTACGTCTCCGGCGGCGCGATTCCTTCCGAGTTCCATTGGGCTCCTCGTGTCGTTGGGGGTCATATGTCGACAGTGAGGCAAGGTGTCGGGTATTGTCTAGCGATGGCAAGCGTTGAACGACACCTATGGGGCTGGCAGGAGTTGCTGCGGGGCGAGAGGCCGCTTGGCTTCGAGACGTTCCTGTTCGGCAACGACCGCTTGGGAGACAGGGTGGTCTCGCGTGTCGGGCACTCTCAGTTTCCGGGCTTCGTGTTCTCGATCACCTTCGACAACGACGGCGTGCCGGTGGGGTTTGCCGTGTATCCCTACGTGCGGTCCGAACTCAGCGACATAGCTGGCCGCTTCTTTTCCGGGAAGCCTGATCCGTTGCCCACTGGCTTCCCGCCCGTGACGGCGACTCTCTTGAGAACGATCCCCATCGGCCAGTTGACCAAAGCTGCGAGAAGGGCCTTGAGCGAAGACCGAATGATCGACGCCCCGGAGTGGCCAGCCATCGCCTCGGCGGCGAACCGTCGGCCGCCAGGGCGACCCGGCCGGCCAGACCTGCACTACGCCCACCTCGCAGCGGATTACGTCGAACTTGTCAGCTCCGGGCGGCCACCTCTCCCCGATCTCGCCGCGCAGCGTGAAGAAGGCCGGAGATCGATCCGAGATCAGATCAGCGAAGCACGACGGCGGAAGTTGCTCACGAAACCAGCGATCAGAAACACATCCGGCGGCGAGCTGACACCCAAGGCGATCGCGCTACTCAAAGGAACCCACGATGGCCAGCATTGATGACAGACGATGGACAACCCGAGGCGGCGAGCGAGTGCCGACGTCGTACACGGGAGACAAGCCGTGGCGCGCACGGTGGCGAGATCCAGATGGAGCGCAGCGCGCGCAGAACTTCGCCAAGATAGACGACGCTCGCAAGTACCTCGTGTCGATCGAGTCACGGATGCAGCTTGGCGAGTACGTCGACCCGAGGGCGGGCCGCACCACGTTCGGCGATGTCGCCGAGGAGTGGCTTGGCACGGTGGCGCACCTCAAGCCGACGACGTTGGCGGGGTACCGGTCGGTCCTCGGGTTGGTGCCGGAGCTTCCGGCGCGAACGGTCGGGGGACGGGTACTGGAAGCGCAGCCGGAACGGATCCGAGCCGGTTCCCCGCTCGGCGAGTGGGGCAAGCGGCCGGTGAACACGATCGATCCCACCACGATCCGTAGGTACACGTCGCGGATGTTCGCTGATGGCCGGAACTTCACCACGGTGAAGAACACCCTGGGCGTCGTCCGTGCGGTGATGGCCACGGCGGTCGAGTCTCGGATGCTGGCCAGCAACCCTGCGGCGGGGATTCGGCTCGACAAGGCGAAGGCCCGTAGTGCACGCGTCAAGCGGCAACAGTCGCGGGTGTTCCTCACTGCCAAAGAGGTCGAGCGCCTGGCCAACGAGATGCCTGGCGATTACCCGTTGCTCGTCCGCTTCGCCGCCTACTCGGGACTTCGTGCGGGTGAGCTGGCCGGGCTACAGGTGCACGATCTCGACATGCTCCGACGGCGGGTTCGGGTTCGTCGGGCGGTGGAGGAAGTTCGCGGTCACCTTCACGTCGGCACACCCAAGAGCGGTGACGAGCGCACCGTCACCCTCCCCGCTTTCCTCGTGGACGAGGTCGGCGCGTACCTCGCGTCGACGGGCCTTCAGGGCCAAGAGTGGCTGTTCCGCTCCCCCACCGGTGGGACGCTCCGACACAGCGGGTTCTACGCCCGTCAGTTCAAGCCGGCGGCGATCCGGGCGGAGATGCCGGACGGTCTGAGATTCCACGATCTCCGACACACCTGCGCCGCGCTGTTGATCGCTCAAGGCGCACACCCAAAGGCGGTGAGCGAGCGTCTCGGGCACCAGTCGATCGAGATCACGATGGACACCTACGGACACCTCTACGAAAGCGTTGAGGATGCGCTCGCGGATGCGCTCGATACGGTGCGGGCCGCTGCTCTTGAGGACTCAGTGAGGACTGAGCGAGGACTCGGGCAGATCTGAATGCGATCAGGGCACCCTTTCGGGTGCCCTGACCTGCGGTTTCTTCTGTCGGGCTGAGAGGATTCGAACCTCCGGCCTTTGGTCCCCCAGACCAACGCGCTAACCAAACTGCGCCACAGCCCGTGAAGGGCCGTTACCTTACCCGACGCGCCATGGGGAACGAACTTGCTTGCGTCACGAGCCTCACGTCGAACGGGATCGGATGAGGCCTACTTGGCGTCACGCGATCGGATCCACCGCGATACTCCCCACCCCAGAAGCGAGAGCGTGCCGATGCCCACGAGCACCGCTGCCCAGGCGAGGTTGTTGGACACGAGCCACCCGATCCCTTGGAGGTATCGGTAGCCGAGGTAGGCCACCGACACCGCCATGAGGATCCAGAAATGCCACGGGATGCTGGTATCGGGAGGATCGCCAATCACCGCGCCACAGGTGGGGCAGCTCCCGTCGGGTGGGAGCGATGGAGGGTTCCAGAACTTCTCGCAGTCCTCACACCAGGGCATCGACAGATTCTCGAAACGTCAACCGAGTCGACCCGACTCAGACCGGGGGTACGCCGTGGTGGCGGTCGCTAAAATGGCGGTTCTTCCCTGCGGCGTAGCGGAATCGCAGCTGGATCTCACGACGCAGATCCTCGAACTCGACGACGGCATCGACCACGAGTTCGGAGGCCAGACGTAGGAGGTCGACGTCGTCCTCATAGATATGCCGTTGCTCGTCGATGAAGGCCTGGCGCTCGGCCGGATCTTCGATGGCGGCGATCTTGTTGGCAAACACCGCATTGACGGCTGCTTCGGGGCCCATCACCGCGATCTTGGCGGTGGGAAGGGCAAGGGTGGCTTCCGGCGCAAACGCTGGCCCGGACATGGCGTAGAGCCCTGCGCCGTAGGCCTTGCGCACGATCACCGAAACCTTGGGGACGGTGGCCTCGGAGACGGCAGTAATCATCTTGGCCCCGTGACGGATGATCCCCTGGCGCTCCACCTGCGTGCCGACCATGAAGCCGGGGACATCGGCAAGGAAGATCAGCGGGATGTTGAACGCGTCGCACAACCAGATGAACCGGGCGGCCTTGTCGGCGGAGTCGACGAACAGTACGCCGCCCTTCTGGAACGGGTTGTTGGCGACGAGCCCAACGGGAGCGCCTTCGAGGAGGCCAAACCCGCAGATCAGTTCGGGTGCAAAAAGCGGCTTCACCTCGAAGAAGCTCTCCGCATCGATGATCCCGTCGATCACCGCGTGCATGTCGTACCCCTGGGCCTCCTCATCAGGAAGTGCCGCTCGAGTGAGAGGACGACTGGGTTCGGCGGGCTCGTAGGTGGGCGGCGTTTCTCGGAAGCTCTGCGGAAAATACGAGAACCAGGCTCGGGCTTGGTCGATCGCGTCCTCATCATCGGTGGCGAGGTTGTCGGCACAGCCCGACACGCTGGTGTGCATGCGTGCGCCACCCATCTCTTCCAACGTCGCAATCTCGCCAATCACCATTTCCGCCATCCGGGGGGAGCCGAGGTACATCGATGCATTGCCCTCCACCATGAAGACCACATCGCAGAAGCTCGGGATATACGCACCCCCGGCCGCCGACGGGCCGAAGAGGCAACAGATTTGCGGGACCTTTCCCGAGAGCCGCACCTGGTTGTAGAAGATCCGGCCCGCACCACGCCGACCCGGGAAGAGCTCCACTTGGTCGGTGATGCGGGCGCCGGCCGAGTCGACCAGCCAGAACACCGGGAGCTCGTACGCGAGCGCGTGTTCCGTAAGCCGCACGATCTTCTCGACGGTGCGCGCTCCCCACGATCCGGCCTTCACGGTGGGATCGTTGGCCATCACGCACACGGGCCGACCTTCGATAGTGCCCACCCCGGTGATCACCCCATCGGCCGGGAGGTCCTTGGCGGCGGCGTTGGCCAGGAGGGCATCCTCACGAAACGAATCCTTGTCGAGCAAGAGGGCTATGCGGTCACGAACGAACAGCTTGTTCTGTTTCGCCAACTTCTCGCCGCCGGCCGCCAGATTCCCTTCGACCGCTCGCGCTTTCGCCGCCGCCAACGCTGCTTCGGTGTTGGGTTTCGCCTGTTCGCTCGCCATGCGCCCTATTCTCCCCGGTAGCTGGTGGTCGACGCGAACCCGCTGGCCGTCAGATCCGCCGGCACTCAGACCCGACGAACGGCGAGGATGGCCACGTCGTCGGTGATTGGCCCACTGGCAAAATCGATTGCTGATTCGAGCAGACTCTTACAGAGCACATCAGGGGCCGCCCCTGGATCACGTTTGATGGCGTTGGCGATCCGTTCCTCGCCGTAGATCTCGTTACCTTTTCGGGCCTCGGAAAGGCCATCGGTGTAGAGCACACAGAGGTCGTTCGGTTCGAGGGGGATTTCCTTGCTGTAGTAGGTGCCCTTCGGGTCGAGCATGAGGAGGGGGCCGGTAGCTCGCAACGGTGCCAGCTCGCGATCGTGCCAGAGCCAGGCCGGGGGATGGCCAGCGGAGGCAACACGCAGGGTCCCCGCTTGGGTGTCGAACACCACGACACACAACGAGACAAACTCCTCGGATGGGGCGGTGGCCGACATTTGGAGGTTCAGCTCTTCGAGGGCTTGGGCCGGGTCGCGGTACTGGCGGAGAAACACCCGGAGGAGGTATTTGGCTTGGAACGCGGTGATCGCCGGTTCGATGCCATGGCCGGCCACATCGCCGATCACCGCCGCAACACGATTTGGGCCCACTCGAAAAACGTCGTAGAAGTCGCCGGCCATGAGCCCGGCACCGGCCTGGTACACCCGTCCAACCTCGAATCCGACAATGTCTGGGAGGTCTTCGGGTGCCAGTCGGGCCGCCCACTTCTTGGGTGCGAGCTCATCTTGTACCAGCACTTCCTGGGCGCGGCGCTCGAGTTCGGAACGTGAGAGCTCGGTTCGGGCATCCCGCACGAAGTTGCGACCGAAGGCAAGGGAAACGCCGACCGGGATGAGCACGAGCAAATAGGCAAACCAACGAAGGTCGCTCGATACGAACGCCACCACCAACGAGCACAATGCAACGATGGCGTAGAGCAGTGAGGTGTGGAGTTCTTTCTGGAAGTCGCTGAGAGCAAGCGCTTTGAAGTCAGCGTCACCCGACTCTTGCTCGAGCCGGCGGAGGCGCTTCTGGCGATATCTGGCTGATCTTCCCCAGATTGCCGCAGCGGCGACGCAGGCCAATGCGATGACGGCCAAAACGGGCTGTTGCATGGTGATGCGATGCTAACGAACGTGCTCGGACGGGCGCGTTGCCAAACCGTTACGACTTGTCAACAACTCGAAACGGTCAGTCGGCACGATGACGCACGCGGAGCTTGAGCGGAGTGCTTCCAAATTTGAGGTCGTCACGGATTTTGCGCTCGAGGTAGCGCAGGTACGCGGGCGGGACAGGCCGGTTCACGAACAGCGTGAACGTCGGGGGGTCGACTGCCCCCTGAAGCGCGTACAACACCCGGGCGCCGTGTGGTGCAGGTTGGGCCTGTTGCGCAGCCCGCAGCACCTCGTTGACCTTCGAGGTGGGTACCCGTTTGTGATAGTCGTCAATGGTTCCCGTGAGGATCGGCATCAGCTTGTGGATCCCTTTGCCGGTGAGGGCGCTGATCTTGAGCACTGGTGAGTCCCCCACAAAGTGGAGCTTGCGGCCCACCTGGTACATCACTTCGAGCCGTTGTTCGGCATCGAGCAGTTCCCACTTGTTGAGCAGCACCACCACGGGGCACCCGGCGACGTCGATCCGTTCGGCGAGTCGCTGATCCTGGTGGGTGACGTTGGCCGTGGCATCAATCACCAACATCGCGATGTCGGCCTCGTTGATCGACTCAAGGGCCCGGACCATCGAGTAGTACTCGGTGTCTTCATCAATGCGGCTCTTGCGGCGCATTCCGGCGGTGTCGACGAACCGGATCGGGCCATCGGGTGTCTCGACCACGGTGTCGACGGAATCTCGGGTGGTGCCGGGCATGTCGTGCACGATCGCCCGATCCTCGCCGATCAATCGGTTGAAAAGGGTGGACTTTCCCACGTTCGGTCGACCCACGATCGCCACGCTGAACACCTTGTCCGCGTCGCTGAACCGCCGCATCGATGGCTCGATATCCCCCGGTTGGTCATCGTGATCGTTGGAGGCGTCGCCGCTGTTGTCGTGGTGATCGGTGGAGTCGGCGAAGTCGTCGGCGTCGGGGTCGGTGGTCGGAACGGCTCCTGCAGTGCGGGCGGCGCGCTTCTCGGCGCCGCTTCGCTGGTCGTCATCGGCCATGGCGGGAAGCAGTTCCACGATGCGGTCGAGCAAATCGCCGGTGCCTTTGCCATGCAGCGCGCTCACCGGAAACGGAGTGCCGAGGCCGAGGGCGACGAAGTCCCAGATGGACGCTTCTCGTTTGGCATCGTCAACCTTGTTGGCAACGACGAGTACCGGACGTCCTGATCGGCGAAGCCACTCCGCGATCCGGCTGTCCTCTTCGACCACACCCACGGTGGAATCAACCACCAGCAGTACGACGGCGCTCTCCTCCACCGCCCGTTCTGCCTGCCGACTCACCTTC
Organism: Actinomycetes bacterium; assembly: GCA_031415655.1. GTDB lineage: Bacteria > Actinomycetota > Acidimicrobiia > Acidimicrobiales > Acidimicrobilacustridaceae > JAKOVR01. Next base: position 3,983 of record JANOSD010000100.1, on the reverse strand, counting down.
TCATCAAGGGAACTGCCACCGGGTAGCCACCCACCAGTGTCGATGATGGCAAAGGTGTCACCTTGCCACTCGGCCTCGACTTCTTTGCGGTCACGGGTGACGCCCGGCCGCTCTTCCACGATTGCCTCTCGGCGCCCGACGATCCGGTTGAGGAGCGTGGACTTGCCGACATTGGGGCGCCCGACGATGGCCACGGCGCGGCGTACGGGAATCGGGGGTTTCTTGGACTTGGACATGGCAGGGGATCCTCAGGCGACAGCGGTGGTGAGGGCGGAGCGCAAGGCGGCTCCGTCGGTTGGAATGATTTCGACCGGATGCGGCAGATCGAGCGGCGAGGTGCCGTCGAGAAACAGGCCGCGGGACAGGCATACATCGGGGAGCAGATAGCGGTGCCCTGCCGGTTCCTTGGCGAGCACACGAGCGATATCGGCCCCGACCATCAGCCCGGCCACCCCGGTGTTGCCCCCGAAAAACTGGTTGTCGACCGTCACGATGCGTACGTCGTCGCGTCCGACGTCGGCGATGAGCGGCGCCAGCACAGTGGCGCCGTAGGAGCCGGTGAGCACCCCGACAGGAGCGGTGGGGCGGGGACGAAGCTGTACGGCGACACCGTCGGTGCGTGGTGCTCGGTAGCCATCGGCGGGGGCACCGTCGACCCAGGAGAAGAACCCAGGCTGAACGGGAGTGACCTCGGACGAGGCGCCGGTGAACTCCTGCTCGAAGGTTCGGGCCATGCCCACACCATCCTCGTGCATCCCGAAACCCTCGTAGTGCGCGGGTGGCGGAAACGCCACGTCGGCGAGGAGATAGTACTCATCGGCAGCATGCACCAAACGCCGTCCTAGTACTCGGAGGAACACGTCCTGCCAGTCCTGCACGGCCGCAACAACTGCCAACGCCTCGCTCTGCGAATGGGCGCGCATGCGAGCCTCGCGGTTGTATCGGCTGATCCCGAGCGGCACAATGCAGACGCTGACCAACTCCGGAAACTCATCGAGCACGCCGGCCAGCGTGTCGTCGAGCATCTCACCATCGTTGAGGCCAGGACACACAACGACCTGGCCGTGCACCTGCACGCCATGATCGAGGAGCGCTCGGAGCCAGCGAAGACTCATGCCACCGCGCCGATTGCGCAGCAAGTCGACTCGCGCCGCCCGATCGGTCGCGTGGATGCTCACGTGCAGCGGCGACAACCCTTCATCGAGCACCCGTTCGAGGTCGGCTTCGGTGAATCGGGTGAGCGTGGTGAAGTTCCCATAGAGAAACGACAGGCGATAGTCGTCGTCCTTGAGGTAGAGGCTCGATCGGAGACCCGGGGGAAGCTGATAGATGAAGCAGAATTCACAATGGTTGTCGCAGGTGACCACCTGGTCGAAGACAGCGGAGTGGACCTCGGCCCCAAACGCCTCGCCCGGTAGCTTTTCGATATCGAACTGCAACTCGATGCCGTCACGTCGAACATCGATCTGCACTTCGCCTTCGTCGACGAGCCATCGATATTCAAGGATGTCGCGAGGTATCACGCCGTTGATCGACGTGAACTCGTCGCCCACAAGCACACCAGCCTGCTCGGCGGGGGACGCTGGGGCCACCGCGACAACTCGGGGAGCGGACATGAGCCGAAAACGCTAGCGCTTCAACCGGGAAAACGACGCACTCCGATCGGTGGCGGTTGCGGGTACCGTTGCCGGCGTGACTGTCGACAAGGTTCTGCTTTGCTCGCCCCGAGGATTTTGCGCTGGGGTGGAGATGGCGATCAAAGCGCTGGCTTGGCTCGTGCGCAGCTGCGAGCCGCCCGTGTATTGCTACCACGAGATCGTGCACAATCGAACCGTGGTGGACCGTTTCGTTGCACAAGGGGTGGTGTTCGTCGACGACATCAGCGAGGTACCTCCGGGCAAGCCCATCATGTTGAGCGCCCACGGGTCCGCGCCCGAGGTGGTGGCGGCGGCCCGAGCGTCGGGCGGTTACGTGGTCGACGCCGTGTGCCCGCTGGTGACGAAGGTGCACCACGAGGTGAAGGTGCGAAGCGGCAAGGGCTATCGGATCATCTATGTCGGGCATGAGGGTCACGAGGAGGCGGTGGGCACAATGGCCGTTGCGCCTGATGCGATCTCGCGCGTGGAGACCCCCGCCGACGTGGCCGCCCTTCCCGACTTCGACCAGCCAGTGGCACTGTTGGCACAAACGACGCTGTCGCATCGTGATTGGGAGGGAGTGCTGGCGGCGACGGAGGCGCGTTTTCCGGATATGTATAAGCCGGGTCGGAGCGACCTCTGTTTCGCCACCACCAACCGGCAGTCTGCACTGATGCACATCGCCGACAGGTGCGACGCCATCGTGGTAATCGGCTCGGTGAATTCGTCGAACACCGTGGCCTTGGAGCGATTGGCTCGGGATGCGGGCTGTCCGGTGGTCGTGCGTGTGAACTCGGCCGACGAACTCCCAACGGACCTTCACGGGACTGTGGGGGTCACCGCAGGAGCGTCGGCACCCGACGAGCTCGTCGACGCCGTGCTGGCCCGGCTGGCGCCGGTGCATGGTGTCGAAGAGGTGCAGGTGACGGAGGAGGACGAGTACTTCCCGCCCCCTCGCAATCTGCGCGACCTCATCGACGTGTTGGCCGTGGCATCTTCCATCGGGTTCGGCGGTCCGGCTGATGGCGGCCCCCCACCGAACGACCGAGTGGTCGGAGCCTCGTCGGTTTTGGCCGCACTCCCCCACTCCTGATCCCCGCCCCTGATCCCCGTTTGTAATCGCTCGACGGGTGCCTGACTTCGGGTGGGCGTGGAGGACGAAGGACCTTGGGACGTTGCGCCCTCGGGCCAGACGTATCGGAGGAAACGCCACCCTTCGTCCTGACCATTCGGTTCCCGGCGCGTCCTCGAACGGTGGCTGTCATGCCGGGGTGTCTGTCACGCCGGGGTGTCTGTCACGCCGGGGTGGCATGTAGGCAAGAAGGCGTAACACTCCGGGTGGGCAGTTTGAGTGGGCGGACCGCTTTGAAGCTCGAGTGATGCTCCGGTTTGAAATACGAACGACGGGTGAACACCTATCTCCAATTCCACCGAAGAATTCCGGTAACTATCAGAGAAATTGTCTGGAAATTGTAGAAAACATGCACGCACACATGTTTGTAAGAGATAGAGTACAAGTGTGGAACAGGACGAATGCAGGCCCACGTTGAGTGAGCCCCCAACCGAGCGGCACGAACCGATCGACGGGATCGAACGCGTGCTGAACGGCAAATCACCTGCCCGCAAAAAGGGCCTGGCGGAGCCGGATTGCGACCTGTTTGACGAAAGGTGGATTGGTGGGGATTCAACCGACGGGGCTCGGCCGGAGATTCTCGATGGTGGGGTCGTGGACGGTGAACCCGGTGATTTCTGGGTCTTCGACGGGGATGACGATGGCGTGGATTGGTCGGATGCGATTGTGTTCGATGAGGACGGTAATCTGGTTTCGACCGGTCGTTCGTGGGCGGACGTCGGGGCGCAGGACGCGTTGGATACGGCGGCGATGTTGGCGGCGTGGGCCCATGTTCCGCGGCCTGGCGGCGACTCGGTGGCCCACGACTCAGCGGCCGGCGACTCGGTTGCCGGCGACTCGGCTACCGATTCCGAGTTCGCAGCCGGGTCGGCGGCCGACGTCGGGTCCGCAGCTGGGTCGGCAGTCGAGTTCCTGGCCGGGTCCGGGTCCGGTTCTGTTGCCTCGCCCGTGGCGAACGCAGTGACTCGGCCGGCAACGGTGGCCGCAGCCGATTCCGATTCCGATTCCGCAGCCGGTTCCGATTCCGTTGCGGGCGTTGGTGGTGCCTGTGGTGGGGGTCCCAGTGGGGGGGGTGGGTTGGGGTTGTTGGCGGTGTATGGGATTGATTCGGGGCCGGCAGGGTTGTTGGTGTTGGCGGAGTTGGTGGCGGCGTGGACGAGTTTGTGTGAGCCGGATACGTATGCGGGGGTTGATGCGGTGGCGGCGGTGCCGGT
>JANOSD010000099.1:0-10607 GCA_031415655.1 Actinomycetes bacterium | reverse complement strand
GCACCACGCATCAACCGCCGCGACTCCCCCTCCGTCAAACCACCATGAAACCCCACCCACCACGAACCCGAACACCCCTCCAACAACCCCTCACGCGCCTCGACCTCCACCGCAACCACCGCCAACTCCGCCTCCACCACCGCAACCCGCGCCGCCAACACCCGCAACCGAGCCCCCAACACCCCCAACTCCGCCGCCTGACGAGACCCCTCCCCCAAACCAGCACCCGCAGCACCAATCAACAAACCCACCCGCTCCCGCACACCCACCAACACCCCACCACCCTCCGTGCTCGACACGGTGGACTCACCCGACACGGTGGACTCACCCGACACGGTCGGCTCACTCGACACGGTCGGCTCACTCGACACGGTGGGCTCGGTGGGCTCGCTCGGCGGGGTCGCTGGCATGCCCCAACCGTACGCACCCCCACTGACAACAAACATGGCCATTCATGTGGTTTATGTGCAAAAGGCTCAATAAATACGGGGATAATCGGCTCCAGAAGATTTCCTGTAGGTGTTTGAACGGCTCGCCAGCGACTCGTCCGGCAACGCCGCGACGCGAAATGTTTGGCCGACGAATCTCATTCACCGCCCAACCGGCGCCAGGTCCCCAACATGACGTCCCCCTCCGGCCCACACGAACGGCCACGGCGCACCGACAGGCCGAACGTCCAGCCCCGGAGACGCGTAAACGGGCAGGTCCTCGCTCGCTCGCATTCCGCGGTGCCATCGAACGTCGGAGGACCCAGTCCCCCCTTCCGTCACCGTCACCCTCTTCACCGTCACCGTCACCCGCTTCACCGTCACCGTCACCGTCACCCTCTTCACCGTCACCCTCACCACCGCTGCCACCGGCCGAGTAGTCGCCGTATGTCAGCCGGGATCATGAGCCGCCGCAGGACAGCCACGCCGGAGGTCCGACGCCGTCCCATCGGGTCGAATCCCCTCGGCCCAGACAAGGCGCGTCGACCACCGGTCCGGATTCCCCAACCTTCGCCCCTGCCAGTGCTTGCCGCGCCGGCACACATCGTGGGGACTTGGCCCCGGACAACAGACCCGCCATGGATCGTTGTCACCCCCGAAACGGGGTCGGCCGACACCACCGAACGCGCTCCGAGCACGATGCACCACCGCCCCCTGCTCATTGCAGTTCGACGGTGGCGCATCGCCCGGAACGGTCAGGCGGGTGGGCCCATGTCGATCGTTTCGCATACCTCGACGCTGCCGCCGCTCGCCAGCTGCGGGCACCCCTTCGCCAACTCCACCGCCGCCTCGAGCGAGTCGGCTTCGATGAGGCTGTAGCCGGTGGCTGGGTTAGCTCCGCCGCCGTCGCTCGCCGAACCGTCCGCAGCGATCGTACTGGAGGCCCCCGTGGGGTTGCCGCCGTCGAGCACGGCCGCGCCGAGCGTGCCGAACCAGCCCATCCAGGCCGCCATCACCTGGTCGCCCGCTTCTTCCGATTCCGGTGCACCGCCGCCGTGATAGACGAACAAGAACTTCGACATGGATCACCTCCGTCACACGAACCGACTCTCGGAACGCTAGTGAGAAGGTAGTGGCACAAGTAACGGGGTGTCGCCGCCGACATCGCCGGTCGGAGCACCACGACATCCTCAAACCGCCGTTCTTCGACCATTTGATGAACGCTGACCGTAACCAGTGGGCAATTCGGTACCAATTGATTGAAGGTAAACCGCCAAACCAAGGTCGCGATGTCGGCTGCTCGTCGGCCAACGCCGATCCTCAGCGGACCCAGCCATCAAGGGCTCCACCCTCGCCAACGCAATCCTTCGCTCGTCGTGGGGGCCAAACAACGGCACGCAGAACTCGAGCGTCTACTCGAACACCACGTGTTCCGACTGGTACTCCACGCTCCGCGTCAAGGAATAGGGCCGTTCTGGAAGCGAGAAAGGGATACGGCGCGTTCACGCCGCCCGTCACCGGCGACGGGTGCTCAGCCGGCTAGTTCCTGCCGTACCGCCGGGGCGACCTCGCGGCCGTAGAGCTCGACGCTGTGCAACAGCTGGGCGTGAGGCAGAGCGCCGGCGCTGTACTTGAGGTCGAAGCGTGACAACCCGAGGCCTCGGGCCACCTTGACGATCTTGGTGGCGACGGTTCCGGGCGAGCCCACGAACATCGCCCCATCGGGACCGGCGGCGTGTTCGAACTGCTCCCGGGTCATGGGGGGCCATCCCCGCTCCCGCCCGATGCGGGCATGCATGGCCTGGAAGTGCGGCCATACCTCGGCCTGGGCCTGCTCGTCGGTTTCGGCCACATACCCTGGGCAGTGAGCGCCAACCGGCCGGGGCTCCAAGCCGAATTCGTCAAGAGCCAGGCGGTAGCGGTCGACCAACGGCGCGAAGCGCAGCGGTTCGCCGCCAATGATGGCCAGCATCAACGGCAGTCCGTAGCGCGCCGCTCGGATCACCGAGGAGGGGCTTCCGCCCACACCAACCCACGTCTTGAGCGCACCGGACTCGGTGGTCGGAAACACCCGCTGGTCACGCAGCGATGCACGAGTCTCCCCTGACCAGGTGACCGGTCCTTCGTCGAGCAGCAACGAGAAGAGGTCGAGCTTCTCCTCGAAGAGCAGTTCGTAGTCTTCGAGCCGGTAGCCGAACAACGGAAAGGACTCCACGAACGAACCCCGCCCGAGGATCAGCTCGGCCCGTCCGCCGGACACTGCGTCGAGGGTGGCGAAGCGCTGGAACACCCGCACCGGGTCGTCCGAGCTCAGTACCGTCACCGCTGATCCGAGCCGGATGCGAGTGGTCTGGCCGGCGATAGCTGCCAGCACCACGTCCGGGGCGGAGACGGCGAAGTCGGGGCGATGGTGCTCACCGATGCCGATGAAATCAAGGCCGACCTGCTCGGCCAGCACCGCTTCGGCCACGACGTTGCGAATCACCTCGGCGTGAGCCAAAGGGCGACCTGACACGTCGTTGGTCACATCGCCGAACGTGTCGAGCCCCAGCTCAAACTCGCCAATCATCGACCACAGACCTCACAGCTCTCGTCGGGCCAAGACCAGCCGTCAACGGACACACCTCTTCCAACCCATCGACTCCTCGGGATATGCCCGCCTCGTCCTCGGCGACGGGCAGAGCAGTCGGACACCGCACCGGCGGGTGCCGACGGCCACACCGGCGCCCTCACCGTGGTAGGTGCGAGGGCCGGAGCCAATACCTTGACCCCCGACCTCAGTTCCGGGCCCGGCGACCCGCCCTACCCCACATGCGCCTGGGTACAGCTCAACGGATGAAGTTGGCCCGACTCGACCCGCCCGAATGGCCAACTCCGGATGGTCCGATCCCCGTCGCTGTCGGCCTCGTTCATCGCCGACCTTGAGATCCGAGATCCCAGCGCGGGCGCAGCGCGAGTCCAGCGGGTCATCGTCGATGTCCACGGGGTGCTTCGTCACGCCCGCTGTCGAGCGAGGCATGCTGGCGTCCATCCGGCTGGACAATCCCTGGTACCCACCCAACGCTCGAGCAAGGGTCGTCCGCCACAGAGCAAGACGAGGTTCGTGAAGTTCGTGAGGAAGGAACCCGTGACGCGATCAGACGAGGCGTTGGTGGGATTGCCCGGTGATCTCGGCGATGAGTTCGAAGTCCTTGTCCATGTGGAGCACGGTGAGTCCGACGAGCTCCGCTGTTGCGGCGATGAGCAGATCCGGGATGGAGGGCGAGCGATGGTGCCCGCGGTCCGCAAGCGTGGCCTGCACCTCGACCGCGCGATCTTCGATTGCCGGCGTCAAGTACTCCACTGGCATCTCCGAGAGCGGTGAGCGTCGAGCCGCGTCACGTAGCTCGGCGCCTGACCTGGCGGAGAACCCGATCTCGAGGCGAGTGACCGTCGAGATGCGGACGAGTCCGCGTTCTATCCGCGCAGCCCACTCCTGCGCGTCGTCGATAGTGGCCAAACGAACGAGCGCCGACTTGTCGATGAGCCAGGTCAGTCCCATGCGGCGCGCATCACACCTTCGTCAGCCAGATCGGCGAACCGTTCAGCGAACCGGGCGAGGTCATCGACCGTCACCCGTTCGCCGGACGTCGCCTGCTCACGGACCAAGGCGCGGCGGAGGTACTCACTTCGAGAGAGACCGAGTCGGCGCGCCTTCCCGTCGATTGCAGCGACGACATCTTCAGGAACATCTCGGATCAGCAAATCGGTCATGTTTGTCTCCCGGGCTTGATATCTGATGATAGCGCAGGCCTGCCCAACGGGCTCGGGTGCCCCGTCAGCCATGGCCGATCAGCCGTCGAGCCCCGAGCCTCCTCGACACACAGGTGGGGGTCGTCTTCGCGACTTGTGAGGTTCGTGAAGTTCGTGCCGTTGTTCGGCCTCACCCGGTGGTCGATTCGGGCGGCCCTCGATGACCTTGCTCGAAGGTCAATCGGCGCTTGCATCGTTCGCGACATCTCCGATGAAGCTGGCCAGGTACTCGTCGTCAGGTGCATGGGGGTAGGCGCGTCTGAATGACTCGGCCGCGTCGTTGGGGTCGACAAAGGCGCAAAGCGACCAGAGGGCAATGAGATCTACGCGGTCTTGCGGGTCGGCGCGGTAGAGCTTCATGACGAAGACGACGTCCGGGCTCGGCGTACGGACGACGAGCGCCGGGCGCCGGGCGCTCGAACACCGTTTGGCATTCGTCGAAGCTGACGCCAGAGGGCCAAAAGGCGGCGGCTGAATCGTTCAGCCAACCTTGCCGCAGGTCGTGACGGGCCCCCACTCGGTCGACGGCCTTTGTCACGTCTGTGCGGAAGCGGCGGGCCGAGTCGACGTCACGGGTCGAAGCTCGCTGGGCGTGCCACAGCATCCAGGCGCCGCCGACCATCACGACTTCGGCCGACGTTCCGAGATGGGCCAACTCGTCGGCAAGCTCACTGAAGAGCCCCTCGAGCTCGGCACGATCGCTGAGTAGTCCTGGAGACACCGGTCACGCCGCCGATCGGAACAGCGACGAACGGGCCAGGACCAGGTTGCGTCGTCGGAAGTGTTCGGGCGTTGACGCCTCAGCCTCGGCTCTCATCCGTGGGGTTCCCGGTGGCGCCCACGGTTCGGTGAGGGGCCCGACCGCTCGCGTCCACCGCGGATGGCTGATGCCGTACTGGTCGGCGAGTTCCTCTGCGAACGCAGCCAGGATCGCGTCGAGTGGCGTGGACGTGCGCGCGGGTGGATCGGCGATCGCGGCGGCGACCTCATCGGGGTGCCGGGCAGCCCAATCGGCGAACCCGCGCACCCGGGTCCAGTCAATCTTCAATCGGTTCCCATCGGGGTTCACCGCGGTGGCCAGCTCGGCCAGGGTGGGTTGGTCGTCGATTGGCTCGCAGCCCAGCGTGAGTCGGGTGCCAGCGGCTGCAAGCAGGCGCTCGATCATCGAGATAGTTGGATCGCTCTGCTCAGACTCGATCCGCGACACCGTCGAAGTGGGGACACCGGCTTTGGAAGCCAGCGCCCGCCGTGACAGGCCCGCTCGAGTGCGAGCCAGTCGTAGCGCTGTCGCGGCGGCTTGAGCCATAGGGGTAGCGTACACGCAACCCCTTGAGTCCCTCCCCGATATTTGCGGGTGTCGCGACATTCTGACGACTGCGAGGTTGGTCGGGTTCGTGAGGAACCCCGGCCCGAGTGCGATCAGGTGAGGGTTTGCTGGGGTTGCCCAGTGATCTCCGCGATGAGCTCGAAGTCCTGGTCGACGTGGAGCACGGTGAGCCCCACGAGCTCCGCCGTTGCGGCTACGAGCAGATCCGGGATGGATGGCGCACGGTGGTGCCCGCGGTCCGCGAGCGTGGCCTGCACTTGAACGGCGCGATATTCGATGGCCGGCGTCAGGTACTCAACCGCCATCTCCGAGACTGGAGGACGTCGGGCAGCGTCACGGAGCTCGGCGCCGGATCGGGCCGAGAACCCGATCTCGAGGCGCGTGACCGTCGAGATGCGGACGAGCCAGCGTTCGACCCGAGCGGCCCACTCAGCCGCGTCGTCCACGGCGCCCACTCGAACGACCGCCGACTTGTCGATGAGCCAGATCACTCCCATGCGGAGTGCATCACTCCTTTTTCGGCCAGATCGACGAACCGCTCGGCGAACCGCTCGAGGTCTTCGACCGTCACCCGTTCGCCACAGGTCGCCTGCTCGCGAGCGAGCGCGTGGCGCAGGTACTCACTTCGCGAGAGGCCGAGTCGGCGCGCCTTCCCATCGATCGCAGCGACAACGACTTCAGGCACATCTCGAATCAGCCGATCGGTGACGCGAGCCTCCCTGGGTGCGATATCTACCGATAGCGCCGGACGTGCACCACTGCACTCAGGCGCTCCGATCGCCACCGCTCGACAAAGGTCATCACCCGAGCCCCGTCCACATGTAAGCAGGGGTCTACTTGGCGACGAGTGAGTTTGACCGCCAAGCGATGTTGCCTTCCCTGATTTGGCATTCTTCGGTCGCTCGGAGATCACCCCGACCATGATGCTGTTGATCATGATAGGCGATAAGTAGGCGATAGCCGGGTGGAGCCGTGCTAGTGTGAGTTCCATGTCGACGCAGAAGGTTTCCGTCACGCTCGAATCGACGTCGATTGAGCGAGCGCGCAGGGCCGCCGGCCCCCGGGGCCTGTCCTCGTACCTCGATGCTGCTCTTGAGGAGAAGCTCGAGCGGGACGAGCGACGGCATGCGTTTCTCACGTACCTGGATGAACTTGAGGCCAAGGATCCCACGCCGGAGCTCACGAAGCGCCGAGCCAGTAGACGGGCAGAGAAGATCCAGGAGGTTGTGGCGAGGTGAGCGATCCCCGAGTCGTGCTTGATGCCGGTGTCGTCGACTTGGCGGAAACGAATCAGGAGTTCCGGTGGATCCTCCGGAACCTGGTGGAAGGTGGGTGGGAACCAGTAATCCCGACAGTGGTGCTCGCCGAAGCCGTGACGGGTCGACCGAGCGATGCGCCCGTGAACCGCGTCGTCAAGCGGCTGGGAACGACGGACACGAGTCAGGCGATGGCTCGTCGTGCAGGGCAGCTGCGATTTGGTGTGCAGCGGTCCGGGGCCCGTCGCATACCCAGCGGAATCGACGCCATCGTCGCGGCACACGCGGCCGAAGCCGGAACGGGTGTCGTCTTCACGACAGACCCCACGGACCTGCGCCGTCTGCTTGTCGACTTCCCACGCATCGACGTCGAACGTCCGTAAACGGACGACTGACCATCCAGGAATCACCTCTGGACACCACGAGACATCTCAGATCGCCGGATAGGGCGTGGTGGTCAGCGCTCCGGGTGTTTCCCGGCCTCGAGGCCTGACCACTTCGAGAGTTGTCCCGCTCGTCCGATCGAACGAAGGGGACGTTTTGTCGACTTGTGAGATTCCTGAGGTCGGTCGATTGTGCCTTCATACAAGGCACAACTGACTCACACCTTGTAAGGTCGCCGGCATGACTTCGACCGGCGATCTGCGAGTGTCTTCCCGCGGCCAGATGAGCCTCCCATCTTCAGCGAGGCATCGGTGGGGCCTCGATGACGGCGGAGACGTTGGCTATCTCGATCTCGGCGACGCCATCCTCATCGTCCCGGGTGGCACCGCGTCCGTACGGCGAATCCTGCTCGAGCAGGTCACCGCCGAGGACTGGAACGAGGCGCGGGCGGGGTTCGGCGACGCCGAGCTGGCCAGCGAGTGACGGTCGCGCTCATCGACGACCAGTTCCTCGGACAGGTCTTACGCGGACGAACACCGAAATCGCTCTCGGCGGCGGAGCTGTTTACCACGGGCTACTGGTACGTCCGCCTGTGCCGGGCCGCACTCGGGGCGAACGAGCGCAGCGGGGTTCTGTCTCGACCCTTCGCCGAGCTGTCGCCACGGCTGCGGGACAAGGCTCTGAGGGCGGTCTTGGAACTGCCCGACAACATCGGAATGCTGAGCCTCCGGCAGCTCGGCCCGACGATTGCCCAGCTCCGCCTACACCATCAGCTCAACATCCTCGGAATCGAAGCGCTCGCCGCCGCCTCGCGTCTCGGGGCCCACGTGTTCCTCAGCGCACCTTCTCCCATGCTCGAATCGGCGCTGAAGTTCGAGAACCTCACGGTCAGGGTCACCAAGTAACGACCGTCGGCTAGCAAGGGGCGGACGGCATCGTATCCCCGACTTGTCAGGTTGGTCGAGTCGGTGGGGGCGCTCATCGCCAAGTTGGCATGCCGGATGGGCGGTCGGATCTTCCGGCGCGGGCCTGGTTCAAACGTGTGTATTGCGCAGGGAACGTCCTGTGCTACGCCTTGCCTATGGCGTGAGGAGCGTACGCCTTGACCCAGAACTCGACGAGAAGGTCCCGCGTGCCGCGCCAGGACAGGAACCGTCGGTCTCTGAGTTCATCCGCCCCGCCGATGAAGAACGAGCAGACCAAGTCCTTCGGGGCCGTCCCCGCACTTCTACGTTGTCCGTGCCCCGTCCCTGCGCGGCTGACGGCGTTGACTGGCCAGGCCGCTGCCAGGATTGGAAGTCAAGCTCGCTGAGTGGTGGCGAGAAGAACGCGAGAGCTACCCCTGGACGTTCGGCTTGCTGCGGACAGCCGATTCTCGCTTCTTCGGTACCACGATTTCCTGGGAGAGTCGCATCCGGACATGGCCTCCGTCCGCTCGAACCGTGTCATCTCGGGGCAGCTTTGCGACAGTCCACTTGGGGCACCGACCCCCTGGGATCCTCGGCATCGAGACCGAGTACCACGAGCACGCCGCCGTTGAAGAGAAGCCCTCGCCCGAACGTGTCGATCGGTACCGGGAGGCCGCTCGATGCCGACGGGTCCGCTTTCGAGCCGACCTGTGCCAGCTCATCGCTTGAACCAAGCGACATCAGCACCTTCGGGTCGCCGGCGGGGAGTTGAACTTCGCGGAGTCCCAGCATCTTGCCGACACGACGCGGACGACACATCACCGACGAAACCAAGGGTCCCGCGGAGGTACACGAACCTCGCCCGGGAGTCTCTTTGCCAGCCAACGAGTACTACCTATCGAGTCTTGCTCAGCACCTCCGACGGCACGGCCACGCTCGGTGACGCTCGGCCAGGCTCAGTGACGCTCGGTGACGCTCGGTGGCGCGGACCCCTCCCCAGAACGCTGGCTTCCAACCTCCAGACTGGCGGCTATGAGCTATCTCGATCGTCGTGATTTTTTGCGGACAGGGGGCGCCGCCGCCCTCGGCCTTGGCCTGACCGGCACCCTGGCGGCATGCAGTCCGTCCCCCGCCCCTTCGCCGGGCACGACCACCGCGGGCACGACCGGAGGAACGTCCAACGGATCGACCGGAGCCACGAAGCCACCAACCGGCACCATGCCTCCAGGGGCGATTGCGGATCTCCGCACACGACTCAAGGGGACCGTGTTGGTGCCAGGCGATGCCGGGTACCCCGACGCCGGACTTCCGTCGAATGGCCGCTACCTCAGCACCCGCCCGAGCGTCATCGCGCAGTGCGTCAATGAGGACGACGTCGTCACCTGTGTGAAGTGGGCCAACGAGAACGGCGTACCCCCGGTGGGACGCGGTGGCGGCCATAGTTATGCGGGCTACTCCACCACGCCCGGGCTGCTCATTGATATCGCCAAGCTCAACAGCGTCACCGTTGACAAGGCCAACGGCCGTCTGGTCACCGGAGGGGCCGCGACCAATCGCAACATCTTCGCCGTGGCGAACGGCGGCCCGTTCCTGCTTCCGGGGGGAACGTGCCTCACCGTGGGTGTCGGCGGCCTCGTACTTGGTGGCGGCATCGGGTACAACACCCGGTGGGCTGGCCTCACCAGTGACCATCTTCGGGCGTCGCGGATCGTCCTCGCGTCGGGCGAGATCGTGGATATCGACCGCACCACCAACGCCGACCTGTTCTGGGCCTGCCGCGGCGGCGCCGGTGGCAGCTTCGGCATCAACACCTCACTGACGTTCGACCTCGTTGAGGTACCTAAGGGCACCACCTACTTCTACTACCAGTGGCGCGGGGCCGACGCTGCCATCGCCGTCCTGCACTCGTTCAACGCCCTGATGGCGAAGGCGCCACCGGCGTTGAATGGGGTGGCCAGAGCGGGCGCCGCACCCGTCGGCGGCGGCGGTCCTCGCGAAGCGATCGATGTGTGGATCGAAGGTCAGTACATCGGTCCAAAAGCAGAACTCTTGGATCTGCTTGCGCCGATAATCGCGGCCGCACCGGCACCGACGACAACGACCGTGGACGAGCGTTCGTTCTGGGACACGGCCACCGTGTTTCTTGAGGAACCACCCAAGCCCCATTCCTTCAGTGATGTGTCCCGTTACGCGGCGGATCCGGTACCCGAGAGTGCGACGGCCAAACAGGTTGAACTGCTGGTCTCGTGCCCGATTCGTACCGAGACGAGCAGCGGTTCGATGTGGTCGTTGGGCTGGGTCGGCGGCGACGTGATGAACAAGGTCGGCCGAACCGATACCGCCTATGTGCACCGCAACATGTCCACGCTGCTACGTCCGACCATCGTTTGGGATACCTCGTCCCCGGCATCCGTAGGCGATGCGCTTGTGGCCTGGGCCGACGAGATGGTCGCCGCCATCGCGCCCCACACGCCCAACGAGAGCTACCAGAACTTCCCGAACCGCCACATCA
>JANOSD010000098.1:0-13319 GCA_031415655.1 Actinomycetes bacterium | reverse complement strand
GTTCAGAACGTCGTGAGACAGTTCGGTCCCTATCCTCCGCAACCGAAGGTGTATTGAGGAAGGCTGTCCCTAGTACGAGAGGACCGGGACGGACGGAGCTCTGGTGTGTCAGTTGTCTTGCCAAAGGCACGGCTGATTAGCTACCTCCGGAAGGGATAACCGCTGAAAGCATCTAAGCGGGAAGCCCGTTCCAAGATGAGTACACCCATGCGGTCAACGCAGTAAGGCCCGTGGCAAGACCACCACGTTGATAGGCCGGAGGTGTAAGCACGGTAACGTGCTCAGCCGACCGGTACTAATCGGCCGAGGGCTTGGTTGATACAACAAAATAATCGCTCGTGCTTGCTCTGGAGTCCTCGATTGCGCTCACGCGCCAATTGACAGACACAAGATTTCGGTGGCCATAGCAGAGGGGTCACACCCGTTCCCATCCCGAACACGGAAGTTAAGCCCTCTAGCGCCGATGGTACTTGGCTGGAATCGGCCTGGGAGAGTAGGACGCCGCCGGATTTCTCAAAGAAACGACCCCCTTGCGGGGTCGTTTCTCGTTTTGGGCTCAGCGGGAACTACGCTGGCCCGCATGCCTCGTCCTTCGAACTCCGGTTCCTCGCGCCCATCCCGACCGGCGGGGGGGAGTCGGGGATCGGGTGGTGGCGGTGGGACTGGTGGCGGTCGTAGCTCGAATCGGGACGGCGACGGTCCACCGCCCTGGAAACGCCAAGATGGCGACGCGGGAACTGCGAGCCGCAGCCGCCCAGGGTCGTCCGGGGGCGGGGCATCCCGTCCCCCGCGACCGGGTTCCGGAGAACGTGATCGGCGGCCTTCTGGTGGGTCCGGCCCGTATCGGGCTCGTGAGGGAGCGGGCACTCGGCCAGGTGATGATCGTGAACGTCCTCGCCAAGGCCGCTCAAGTGACGGTCGTCCCAGTGGTGGTCGTCCCAGTGGTGGTCGTCCCGGGGATACGAGGTCAGGGCCAGGCCGTCCGTACGAGGGCCGTTCAGGTGACGATCGGCCCAGTGGCGGCCGCCCGAGTGGTGGTCGTCCCGGACAGGATCGTCCCGGACAGGATCGGTCGACCTACGGCGGCGGTGCTCGTTCGAGTGGCGGCGGATCCGGTCGGGATGATCGATACGGGCGAGATGATCGATACGGGCGTGACGATCGATACGGGCGTGACGATCGAGCGGATCGGCCACGGCAAGCGCACGGTGGTTCAGAGAGTCGGAGTGATCGGTCCGGTGGGGGACGGGATTCCGGCACACCTCGGTACGGTGGATCGCGAGACGGGCGCGACGATCGTCCGGCCGCCGCCCCGCTCCCCCGGGAAGTTGGCGGACGCACGATGGGCGCTCTTGCTCGGCGGGGCGCCGGGCAGATGAAGCCCTACGAGCAGGACGAACGATTCCGTGACGACCCGCGTTATCAGCGCGGTGACCGCAATGACCGTGGTGCCGGTTCACCGAGTTCACGTGGTAGCGACCGCCGCCCCGACGGGGATTCTCGGCCCGCTCGAGGGCGGGTGTCGCGTGACGATGAGTCGCCGGTGGTGCAGACGTTTCGGCGCACAGGGAGCGCCCCGCCGCCCCGTCCGCCCAAGCCGGCGAAGGGTCCGAGTGTGTTTGCCCCCGCGGGGCGGACGCCGGGTTCCAAGGGTGTTGCTGGGCGCACGGACGAGCCTGGTCAGCGGCAACGGGCAGAGAACAAAGGGGGTAAGCCGGCCGCTCGACCTTGGCGGCCGGCCACGCAACCCCAGCGTCCAGTTGTTCCAGAACCACTTGATGCGCGTGCCCTCCTTGATGACGGCGAAGCTTTTGCTGCCGGCCCGGGTCTGAGCGGAGAGGCGAAGAAGGCAGTTGCTCGCGCCCGAACGGTGATCCCTCGCCAGGTTGGTCCTGATGATCATGATGATGATGCAGCTGCGGGACCCGAGCGGAACGGTGACCGCACGGTCGATCAATCGGGCGAGGCAACTTTCTCCGAGGATACGCCGACTGCCGAGGTCGGCCGATTGAGCGGAACGGCCGAACGTGTGTGGTCCGATGCACAGCTGAATGACGGGCAACACGACGACGGGCAAGACGACGACGGGCAGGCGTCCTCGTTCGGCGATCCGGAGTTGGGCGACTTCGATGATGAAGACGACGACCTTGCGTTGGCGTACATCTTTGACGATGGCGATGATTACGACGACGATGATCCCGCCATGTCGTACATCATTGATGATGACGACGACGAGGACCCCGACGACCCGGAGGTGCGCGAGCGAGACGCGGGGGTTCGGTCGGAGCTCACCACGGCGGTTGGTGCCACCCGGGCCACTCGCTTGGCCGCCCGTTTGTCCGATGCCACGCGGGCGTTTAAGCGAGAACAGTTCGAAGATGCCGCCCGCACGCTGCGAAAGCTGGCGGACGAGGCACCCACAGCGATGGCCGTGCGGGAACTCTACGGGCTCACCCTCTACCGTCAGGGAAAGTGGCGTCAGGCGGCGAAAGAACTCGAAGCATTCCGTGCCGGCTCCGGCTCGGCCGACCAGAATCCGGTGTTGGCGGATTGTTACCGCGCCCTCAAACGGTGGCAAGAGGTTGAGGAGTTGTGGATCGAACTGAAGGAAGCTTCACCGTCGGTGGAACTTGTGATCGAAGGTCGCATTGTGGCGGCGGCAGCGAAGGCTGACCGAGGTGAACTTCGCGACGCCATGAACTTGCTCCAGCAGGGTTGGAAGCTTCCGAAACGTCCAGAAATATCGCACCTCCGGCGGGGCTATGCCCTGGCCGATCTGTACGAGCGAGCCGGCGAGTTGGCCAAGGCTCGTGAGCTGTTTGGGTGGGTGGCCACCCAGATGCCGGACTTTGCTGATGCAAAGCGGCGTGCTCGCCAACTCCGCTGAGTATCGCCTCCAAGGGCACCCGCTGGCGTTTTGTGCGTTCCACGCTGTCGGAGCATCGCGGTAGGGTATGAGTGGCCCTCCGGTGAGACGTGATGGACCGTTGCACGCCGTGTCGATTTCCGGCGATTCGAGGTCTCACCCCGTTTCCTTTCCGTGGCGCGTTCGCGCCCGACCCCGAGGTGCCACATGGCTTCCCCCGTACGTCCCCTGTTCCCGTCCCACAACCTGGCGATCTTGTCGGGTGCACTATCAACGGCGCCGACATCCCGAGTGCTGCCGTCCGGTGACACCGTGGTGCAGCTTGAGCTGACCACTCGACCGCCGGGCGGATCCACTGCATCGGTCCCCGTCGTGGCCGCGGCCACGCTCACGGCCAAGCTCGACCTTGAGGCGGGCACCGAGGTGGTGGTGATCGGGGAAGTACGTCGCCGTTTCTTCCGCTCCGGGGGTTCCCTGCAAAGCCGCACCGAGGTGGTGGCCACTGCGGTGATCCCGGCCCGAAGGGTGGCGTCGGCAACTCGCGCCGTGGATCGAGCGGTGGCACTTCTGGCGGGGGAGTAGCCGCGCCTACTGTGGGGCCGCGTCGGGCCGGCGTGGCCCCACAACCGACCGTTCGACGACCTACCCCGACCGTTCGAGAACTGCTACGAGGAGAGTCATGACCGATATTGCGAGTTTGCTGGGTGACGATGCCGACGCACTGCTGGCTCACACCAGCAAAGGCATTCCCAAGGAAGACCTCACGCTTCCCGGGGGCGACATCGTCGACCGGGTCTACAAAGACAGCGACCGCTCACCTCAGGTGCTGCGCAACATCGCCTCGCTGGTGGGGCACGGTCGGCTCGCCAACACCGGGTATGTGTCGATCCTTCCCGTCGACCAGGGCATCGAACATTCAGGAGCGTCGTCGTTTGCACCGAACCCGAAGTACTTCGACCCCAAGAACATCGTGGAACTGGCCATCGAAGGCGGGTGCAATGCGGTAGCCACAACGTTCGGGGTACTTGGGCTCTGCAGCCGACAGTACGCCCACAAAATTCCAATGATCGTCAAGCTCAACCACAACGAGATGCTCACGTATCCGAATGAATTCGATCAGATCATGTACGGCGATGTCGACCAGGCCTACAACCTCGGTGCGGCCGGCGTCGGCGCCACGATCTATTTCGGCGCGTCGGAGAGCCACCGCCAGATTCAGGAAGTGAGTGAGGCATTCGCCCGGGCCCACGAGCTCGGTCTGTTCACCGTGCTGTGGTGTTACCTACGGAACTCGGCGTTCAAGGTGGACGGCGTCGACTATCACGATGCCGCCGACCTGACGGGCCAGGCCAACCACATGGGTGTGACGATCCAGGCCGACATCATCAAGCAGAAGCTGCCGATGCGCAATGGCGGCTACGACGCCGTCAATTACGGCAAGACCTCGCCCCTCGTCTACGGCGAGCTCGTCACGGATCATCCGATCGACCTCTGTCGGTGGCAGGTGGCGAACTGCTACATGGGGCGGATCGGGCTGATTAACAGCGGTGGCGAATCCAAAGGGGCGACCGATCTCGCCGAAGCAGTGCGCACCGCAGTCATCAATAAACGTGCCGGCGGCATGGGGCTCATCTCTGGTCGCAAAGCGTTCCAGAAGTCGACAGCCGAGGGCGTCGAGCTCCTGAATGCCATCCAAGATGTATATCTCGACGACTCCGTGACCGTCGCCTGAGCGAAGGCTGGGCCTATCGCCCCGCATCGACGGCGAGCTCCGATACAGTGAGGTGTAGGCCCAATAGGTGCCGACCACCGGCGGGGGAATGCCGGCGGGGAACGGAAGACAAAGAGGTTTTCCCTTGGCTGATATCGCAGATCGGTCGCTTGTCCACGAGCTCGACCGGGTCATCATTCGATTCGCGGGCGACTCCGGTGATGGCATGCAGCTCACCGGCGACCGCTTCACCGAAGCGAGCGCGGTCTTCGGTAACGATCTTGCGACGTTGCCGGAGTATCCGGCGGAGATTCGAGCTCCGGCGGGCACCGTCTTTGGTGTGAGCGCCTTCCAGGTGCATATCTCTGATCACGAGATCACCACGCCCGGCGACCAGCCGAGCGTGCTGGTTGCGATGAACCCGGCGGCCTTGAAGAGTGAGTTGGAAAAACTCGAGCCGGGCGGCACGGTGATCGTGAACGTCGACGCGTTCGACGAACGGAACCTCCGCAAGGCCGGGTATCAGGAGAACCCGCTCGAGGACGACTCCCTCAAGGGGTACATCGTGTACGAGATACCGATGAGCGCGCTCACGAAGACGGCGTGCGAGTCCTTGGGCGTGAAACCTCGGGATGCCGAACGGTCGAAGAACTTTTTTGCCCTTGGGCTCATCTCGTGGATGTATACCCGACCCGAACAGTCCACCGTCGATTGGATCAACGCCAAGTTCGGAAACAAGCCGCAGGTTCGAGATGCCAACCTGGCTGCATTCAAAGCAGGGCACGCGTTCGGGGAGACTGCCGAACTTTTCGACTATTCCTATGTTGTGCGCCCGGCCCCCCAGGCTCCGGGAACCTATACGAACATTTCGGGGAACACGGCAATCGCCTGGGGGCTCATCGCCGCGAGCCAGTTGGCCAAGCTGCCGCTGTTTCTTGGTGGCTACCCGATCACCCCGGCATCAGACATCCTCCACGAGCTCTCCAAACACAAAAACTTCGGCGTGCGTACGCTGCAGGCCGAAGACGAGATCGCCGGTATCGGCAGCGCCCTCGGCGCGTCCTATGGCGGCCATCTCGCCGTCACCACCACGAGTGGCCCGGGCATCGATCTCAAGGCCGAAACCATCGGTTTGGCCATAAGCCTTGAGCTGCCGCTGCTGATCATTAATATTCAGCGCGGCGGGCCGAGCACTGGCCTGCCTACCAAGACCGAACAAAGCGACCTCTTGCTGGCGATGTATGGACATCATGGTGAGTCACCATTGCCGATCGTGGCGGCCCAGAGTCCCTCGCATTGTTTCGATGTGGCGATCGAAGCAGCACGGATCGCATTGAAGTACCGCACTCCGGTGATGATCCTCTCCGACGGTTTCGTCGCCAACGGCACGGAACCCTGGAAGCTTCCCGACGTTGCAAGCCTGCCGGACATTTCCATCGAATTCGCGACGGAGTTCAACCACATCGATGATGCTGGTGAGCCGGAGTTCTGGCCGTACAAACGAGATCCTCAGACGTTGGCCCGGCCCCTTGCGCTTCCGGGTACTCCGCAGTTGATGCATCGAATCGGCGGAATCGAGAAGAGCGACGGCCGAGGCGACATCAGCTATAGCCCCGAAAACCATATGCGCATGACCGAATTACGGGCGGCGAAGGTGGCCGGGATCGCCGCCGACATTCCGCCCGTTGCGATGCGCGGAGACGTCGACGATGCCGACATCCTCGTGATCGGGTGGGGTTCCACCTGGGGGGCCATTTGCGGTGCCGTCGATCGATGTCGGGCCAAAGATAAACGGGTCGCCCAGGCTCATCTCATGCATCTGAATCCATTCCCTCGTGATCTCGGTGAGGTGTTGCTTCGGTACCCGCGAGTGCTCGTTCCCGAGATGAATATGGGCCAATTGAGCCGATTGCTCAGAGCGGAGTATCTGGTTGATGCCAAATCGGTCAACAAGGTAAAGGGCGTGCCGTTCACCGCTGGCGAGCTTGAACACGCGATCCTGGAGGCACTGAATGACTGACGTGGCACCCCCCACCACCCGCAAGGACTGGAGCTCGGATCAGGAGGTGCGGTGGTGTCCCGGTTGTGGCGACTACTCGATTCTTGCCGCCGTTCAGGCGATGATGCCCGACCTTGGTGTCCGGCGAGAGAACACCGTTTTCCTCAGCGGAATCGGGTGTGCCGCTCGTTTCCCGTACTACATGAATACCTACGGGTTGCACTCCATCCACGGTCGTGCGCCGGCGATCGCGACGGGTCTGGCCATGGCCCGTCCCGACCTTGATGTGTGGGTGATCGGGGGCGATGGCGACATGTTGTCGATCGGCGGGAATCATCTCATTCACGCCCTTCGTCGGAATATGAACCTCACTATCTTGCTGTTCAATAATCAGATCTACGGCCTGACGAAAGGCCAATATTCGCCCACGAGCGAGACCGGGAAAGTTACGAAGAGCACCCCGTTTGGTTCCGTCGATCACCCGTTCAACCCGATCTCGGTGGCACTCGGAGCGGAAGCGAGTTTTGTGGCCCGCACCCACGACATGGACCGTGCCCACATGCAGGCGATCTTCACCCGAGCGCACGCCCACAATGGGTCGGCGCTGGTGGAGATCTACCAGAACTGCAACGTATTCAACGATGGAGCCTTCGAGCCTCTCACTGCGAAAGCCAACCGCGACAACATGCTTATCCCGCTCATTCATGGTGAGCCCATCCGTTTCGGTGCGGAAAAGGAGCGGGGCGTGATGATGGGTACCGATGGGCAACTGCGTGTGGTCGACGTGGCCGACGTTGGCGTCGACGGACTGTTGGTGCACGACGAAACAAACCACGGACTGGCCTTTCAGTTGTCGCGTTTAGCGAGCGGCCCCCACGAACCGAATCCAGTTGGGGTGTTCCGGGCCGTGAACCGAGCCGAGTATGGCGAGGCGACCAGTCGACAGATCGCCGCCGCCCAAGAGGCCAAAGGGCCCGGCGACCTCAACGCGCTGCTTCACTCCGGCGCCACCTGGACCATCACCTGAACGTGGCGGTGCCACCACCAAGTGAGGTGATGGAGGAGGGCCGCGCCCGTGCGAGGCGCCCCCTCGCAGGCACGATCGACCCGACCCTGGTTCACCCGGTCCCACGCCTCGAGAAAGACCGAGAAATGCCATCGGTCCCGTAGCTCGGGACGATGCAGGAAGATGCCGTCGAAGATGAGCAAGTCACCGGGACCGGCATTGACAAGCCGCACCTCCGTTTCCGAGAACATGCGGTCGCCGTTGCCGCACGTCGGACAACTTGTCGGCGAAGGTGCTCTTGCCGGCACCATCAGTGCCATCGATTCCCACCCGCGTGACTCGAGGGGAATGGCGGCGACGAACGTGGAGCACTCCCTCGGCGGCGGCGCCCAGGACCTCGTCGCGACCGGCTGATCGGATCGGATCGGGGTTGCCGTCGAGCCCTACGCGAAGGTTCGAGGCGGCCGTCGAGCCCTACCTGAACGTTCGGAAAACCACGCCGGTGCGGGGCTTGGGGAAGAAGAACGTGGTCTTCGGAGGCATGCGCTCGCCGCCATGGGCGATCTCGAGGATCTTTTCGACCGGGCAAGATCGGAGGAAGATCCCGGCCTGAAACTCACCACTATCGACACGATTTCGAACGTTGCCGACACCGTGTTGATACACGAGTGTGTGGTCGGGGAGACCGGCGAGGGCGGCATCGAGGCGGCTGGTGTCGAGGTCTCGTACGCCGTCGAACGCGTTCGGCTTCGGCGTGAGGAGCCACGCTCCCGAGGGGGTGTAGAGGCACAGCACACCGTCGGCTTCGAGACGGTCCACCAGGTTGGCGCCGACGATTTCAGAGTCGACGGCCTCGACCTCAAAATGGGACGTGAGCGCCGTAGCGAGGTCGAACTCGGCGGGGAGATCGCCGACCAGTCGGTGAATGGGCAGCACCGTGAGCTCATCCTCGGCCAGCTCCACCACGTAGGTGAGCACTGCTCCGGCACCTTCGAGTTTCCCTTCTGCTCCGACCTCGTCTCGGTAGGCGAGGGAGATCGCATACCGGTGATGCCCGTCAGCGATGACGACGGGTGCGCTGGCGACGGCTTCGGTGATGGCCTTTTGGCGTTCGGGCTCGATGATCGGCCACACCGCATGTTTGACGTGTTCGTCGTCGGCCCACGCCAATACAACATCGTCGGGCTGTGGCTCGACCAGTTTGGTGAGCCCGATAGCGGGGGAGAGCCCCCAGACCGCCGAGAGGTTGGCCTTGGTGGCTCGGGTGAGGTCGAGGCGATCGGTTTTGGCCTTCGGCGTGGTGTGCTCGTGGGGGAGAATGCCGCCTGCTTCGGGTTCGGTGAGCTCGAGGGCACCGAACACCCCGGTGGTGGTTTGCACCCGGCCAGCTTCATCCGTGGCGGTCATGCGATAGCCGTAGAAGGAGGGCGGATCCTGGAGGAGGATGCCATCGGAGCGCCAGGCAGTGAGGGTGCGAGCCGCCGACGCATACGGATCGTCGCCGCCAAGGGGGAGGTCGATCGTGACGACGTTGTGCGGGTGGCGGGTTGCGAGTTCGGCGCGGTCGTCATCGCTGAGCACGTCGTACGGAGGCGCCGTGACCAACACGATTGGGGCGCGTTCGGTGTCGTAGCGGAGGCCGGGGAACGGTTGGAACTGGGGCACAACAACAGTTCTACCTGACCGCCACCGGCAGTCCCGAACTTCGGACCGAGCGCCCGGCTCGGCGGGGGGCGGCTGATATGAGACGATCGGACCTATGGCATGGGCACTTGATCTCGATGGTGTGGTGTGGTTGGCCGATCAGCCGATCCCCGGATCGGTGGAGGCATTGCGTGAACTCCGAACGGCCAGCGAGGCAATCGCCTTCGTGACCAACAACTCGTCCGTACCGAAAGCGCAGGTCGTCGCCAAGCTGACCGGCATGGGCATCGATGCCGGCGACGGCGTGATCACATCGGCAATGGCTGCCGCCACCCTGGTGGAGCCGGGGGAACGGGTGCTGGTGTGTGCCGGTCCGGGCGTCGTGGAAGCGCTGACAGAACGAGGAGCAGAGGTGGTGTTCGATGGTGACGCCAATGCCGTGATGGTCGGCTATCACCGCGACTTCAACTACGAACGAATGCGGATTGCCTCGACCGCCGTTCTGCGTGGGGCCCGGCTACTTGCGACAAACGACGATGCCACCTACCCGACGCCGGAGGGTCTGATCCCGGGAGGGGGTGCCATTCTGGCGTCGATCGTCACGGCGACGGGGGTGCCTCCGGAGATCGCCGGAAAGCCCCATGAGGCGATGGCCCGACTCGTTCGGGCCCACCTCGGGGACGGTGGGGTCATGGTGGGGGACCGTCCCGACACCGACGGAGAGTTCGCTCTGCGCTTGGGGTATCGGTTCGCCTTGGTGCTTTCCGGTGTCACGACGTCCAATGATTTGCCCGTGACACCAACGCCGCAGGTGGTGGCCAACGACCTTGCCGCCGTGGTCGAGGAATGGTCACGATCCAAAGCGTGAAGCAACAACGCAAGTTGTCTCTCAGGGAGAGCCAATCACGGAGGGCAACCACCGGATCACTTCGTCCCACCATCGACGATCGACGCGGATGACGTCGAAATGGTCGGCGTTGGTGAGTTCGACATAGGTGGGCGAGTCGCCGGCGCGAGTGGCAGCATCGGTGAACGAGCGGCTGTGTTCGGGCGGCACCCGGGCATCCTTTGATCCATGGATGAGCAAGGTGGGAACGCCATACGGCACGAGTTTCAGCGGTGACGCTCCGTGGTATCGCTCGGGTTGCTGCGCGGGTGTTCCGCCGAGGAACGATTGCGTGCTTTCGCCGAGCGTGGCAAGGTCCCCCGCACCTCCCAACGATGCGCGCTCGAGATCGAGCACACCGGACAGGCTCACCAGCGCTTTGGGGAGAACGGGAGCGGCGGCCTGTCCGTTTCGTCCCGTGCGACTGGCGGCCCACATCATCAACTGAGCACCAGCGGAATGGCCGAGAAACACCACGCGATCGAGGGCAAGGTTGTGGGTCCCACCGACGGTGGCAAGGTGGTCGATGCCGGCGGCGACATCGGCCGGGGTGCCCGGCCAACCGCCACCGTCCTCGCCGATCGTGCGATAATCAAGGTTCCAGGTGGCGTAGCCGAGGCGGGTCAGATCATCGCTAATGGGTGCCATGGCGGCGCGGGTGAAGCCCGTTCGCCAGTACCCGCCGTGTACCAAAACAACAACTGGACGCGGTGTGGATTCGATCGGGACTCGAAGCTCACCTCGCTGTAGGGGAAGGTTGCCGTAGCGCAGTTCCTCGGTGCGGACCGCGGCGACTTGAGGTGGCTTGGCCGTAGCGCAGGCGGATGCGGCAGAGGTAAACGCAATCGCACCGGCCGTGGCAAACGCGCCCGTCAGCAGGCGCCGGCGATGCAGGACGGCAGTGGGCGCAGAAGGTTCGGCTGCCCGGGGCAACGGCTCCGAAGGCGCGGGCACAAAGGGGTCTCGTGCAGACAGCGAGGTACGGCGAGGGGACACGGCGACCCATCACGGTACCGACCATGGACCGTGGGTTGGTGGCATGTGCCATCCGGCTCATGCCGGCCGGTGGTCTTGCAGGGATCTTCACGATCGCCTTACCCTCAACCGATGGCACCACGAGATCTTTTCAAGAATCCACTCGACGCTGGCCGTGACGCGACGCATGCAGCACAAGAACGACTCGAGTCGGTTCTTGCGTCGATCCAGCAGGCCGCTGAGCAACAGGCCGATCAAGTGCAAACCATGACCAACGACATGATGGAGCGCAGTCGCAAGCAGAGCGAACGTCTCCTTGAGGTGATCGACCGCGAAATCCGCGCCCAAATTGCCAACGTGGGCATCGCCACCAAGGCCGATATTCGCCGGTTGGAAAAAAAGATCGAGACGTTGCAAGCACAACGCTTGGAGCAACCGGTGGCGGCAAAACCGGTGGCGGCCGAGAAGGTGGCGGCCAAGAAGGTGGCGGCCAAGAAGGTGGCGACCAAGAAGGTGGCGGCCAAGAAGTAGCGGTTGTTACGGGGGGATCCTCGCTACAAGGGTGGCAGCGGTCGGGCCTCGAGAACGAGGAACGAAACCCCGGCTCGAGCGGCATCGAGTCGACGCTGCCACGACGATGGTCCGACGGTGGTGATTTGCCCGCTTGCCGGGCTTGCCCGCTCGCAGATCGCCTTCAGTTCGAGTCCGGCTCGTCGGTAGCGGGCGGCCAACGGACCTTGTACGTCTTCGGAGGTGATCGGGGAAAGGTCGGCAATGTCAACGGGTACCGGCGGACGCCAGATATCGGTGCCGATGGTGATCTCGATGCGGGCATCGGGTCGGCAGAGCGCCCGTATCCCTTGGAGGACGGGCTCGTCGCCACGCACGACGCCGCGCAACAATCCAGACCAGGGAAGTTGTACCCAGACCTCGTGGGCGATTTCGCGGAGCAGTTCGGGGGCGTTTTCGACCAGGCTCACCACAAAGATGGCGTTGGCGGTTCCGCCCTTCGCCGGCGAGCGCATCGCCCGGCGAGCACTTTCGGTCATTCGTTCGGCGTTGGCATCGAGCCCGACCACGAGCCAATCGGGCTCGGCGCGAGCAACTCGGAGCACCGTTCGGCCGTCGCCCGTACCGACGTCGATGACGATACGTTCGGCAGCCGCCACCCGTTCGCGCCAAACGACAGGGTCCACTTCGGCTGTTGACCGTCCGCGCAACGCCTGCATCACCGCAGCGTAGGGTGGATGGGTGCAAGCTCCTTCACCATTGCCGTCACTGGTTGTGCGGGCGAAGGGTCATCCGGCGATACGAGCGACGCACGACGCCACGCTGGAGGTAACGCGCTCATCCGTGATCACCACTCGCGCTACCTGTGTCATCGGCGTAGGGGCAAAGGTGTTGGCCGAGTCAACGGTACCAGTGGCGGGCGCCGTGACCATCGAGTTCACGGTTGGCGGGGAGCAGTTTGTTGTGCATGCGTTCGCCTCCCCCCAGGTAGGTTTCGGCGAGGGTTGGGTGATCCGCCGATCGGGGGGTCGTCTGCCGGGCACGTTGGCGATCGACAGTACGCAGGCGGCCAGTGCCGTCCCCCGAGGGCTGATCGCCAAGCTCGCCAACCCATCGGCAGTGCTCGACATGGTGGTCCGCCCTGGCCCCGTGACGGGGGTGCTCCCGGCCACGGTGGTGTTGGTATCCGTCGAGCCGGGGCGACCGCTTTCGGCTGCTGCGGCGGGGTGGATCGCCCATGCGCAGGTCTTGTGCGGGGTTGATGATGACGGCCGGAGAGCAATCCGGCATGCGGTCACGACATCGGAGCTACTGCCGATCGACGCCGACGGGTTGCCGGGCCAGCTCCCCAATCGCTGGGCCGAGGGTGGAACGATGCTGGTCCTGGTGGGCCGGATCTCGCCCCTCTCGATTGCCGCCGGACACGTGGCTGGCGTGTTGGCGCCGTCGATTCCCGTCCGATGGGAAACCGATGGACTGAGTCCTGCCGCCGCGGTGGGATCGCTGATCGCGGCGGAGCAAGCGTTGCTGGTGTTGCCCGAGGCGCCATCTTTGGAGGTAGCCAAACGTTTGCTTGTTGCGTCCAACTCATCGCACTCGGTCGTCGGCGCACTCCCGGCTCGCCGTGCCGCCGCCGTGCTTGACACCGTCGGTCAAGCCGATCCGACCGCCACCGCCGCGGTGATGCTCCGGTGGCGCACGCCGGCTCACCGGCTTCTTCGG
>JANOSD010000097.1:0-22970 GCA_031415655.1 Actinomycetes bacterium | reverse complement strand
GACAAAAGGTGTGCCCAGTTCGGAGAAGTCGGGCCCTAATCGGGCCCAAACCGGGCCGGGTCGGGCCGGGTCGGGTCGGGCCGGGTCGGGTCGGGTGCCCAGTTCGGCGGTCAGGGAAGGGCGCAGGCCAGTTCGAGGAGGTGGACCGTCCAGTCGGACGCGGCCTTCTTCACGTCTTCGGGGGAGATGCCGAGGCGGACGACCATGGTGTCGTGGGCCGGAGCGAGAAAGACGTACTGGCCCTGGTACCCCTTGCAGGCAAAGAACCCACCGGCTTCAGAGCGTGTCCACGCCTGCAGTCCGTACCCCCAACCTTCATCGAAAACATCCACCTGAGGGGTGCGGAGCTCCTCGACGAAGTTGGCGGGAAGAAGTTGGCGTTCCTCCCACACGCCGCCGCGCAGGAGGAGTAAGCCGAATCGCGCGAAATCTTCGGCGGTCGCGAAACAGTAGGTGGATCCAATCCAGGTGCCGGCGGGATCGAACTTAGGGAGTGCCGACGTGATGCCGATCGGCGCGAACAGTTCGTTCTGCAAATACGCCAGTTGACGCGCCGGGTCGTGGTTGAATTCCTTGCCGAAAACCCAGGCCAACAGGTTCGACGTTCCACTCGAGTACTCGTACACCGTGCCAGGTTGCCCGACCAGTGGTTTGTCGGCGGTGTACGCCGCCATGTCTGACGCGCCCTCACCGAAGAGCATGGCCACCACGTCCGAAGGTACGTCGGCCGAATACTCCTCAGCCCAGGCCAAGCTGGCCTTCATACGTAAAAGGTCGCGAACGGTGAGGCGGGCGCGTGCATCGCCGGGATCGGACCACTCGGGTCGGCCTACCCGTCCATCGAGGTCGAGTCGGCCGTCACGCACCAAGATGCCCAACGCCGCGGCCAGGATCGTCTTGCACATCGACCAGCTCGGGAAGGTGGCCGCGGGATCGATGCCGTCGGCGTAGCGGGCGAGCACGACCCGGCCATGTCGAACCACCAGAACGGCGCTGGACTCGCCCATCGCTATCGCAGCCGCGGGGGTGAACGCGTGCGCGACGTGGTCGGTCAATAATGCTCCGGCGGGAGCGGTGAGTGCCTCCGCGCCCAAGGGCCAGGCTTCGGTGGGGAAAGGTACGCCTGTTGGTTGCGTGGGAAAAGGCGCGAGCAGGAGCGGGTCGGACATGGTGGCGGAGCGTAGCCATTGGGTGGCCGACGCTGGCGGGAGTACAGCCCTCGGGCAGGTTCACCTGGGGTGGCTGGCGAGCGGAGGGGGGCAGTCCGTAGGCTCACCGGTTCTGTGACGTGTCTCTCTGCTTCTCGTGCCCGATCCGTGCTCGCCTCGGTGGCGGTCGCGCTTGTGCTGCTCTCTGGGCCAACGGCGTGCTCGTCGGCCACCCAGCTCGCTCTTTCGGTGAACGGCTCGACCCTCACCCGAACCGACTTTCTCGCCGTGCTGGCCCTCGTCGAAGCCAACAAAGGCACCCAGCAGCTGGTGCGATACTCCGGCGCCCCCCAGGCAGCCAGTGCCGCCACGGATGGTGACGATCTCACCGAGATCAATCCGGAACTGGCCGCCGCTGTCCTCACCTTTGTGGTCGAACAGCGGTTGATGGTCGACGAACTGGCCCGTCGCGGCATCACCACCACCGAGGCTGAACGAAACGGCGCCGTCTCCGAGATTGAAGAGCAGTTGGCGCCCGGCGCGTTCGACGGATTCGGCACGCTCAAGCCGTTGGCCATCGAAGGTTTTGCGGCGCAGAAAAGGTTGTCGGAGATTCTGGGTTCCGGCACCGACGTTGCGGTGGAGGCCCGGGCCTACTACGACGACCAAGTTGCCAAAGCTCAAGCCCAGGATGCGGCCAATGTGCAGTTCTGTGTGAGCGTCATCCAGGTCCCGTTTCCCGACCTCACGGGGGGCCAGACGTCGCCGGATTTGCCCGCCGCTGGCCCGCCGCCCGGATCGACCGACGACCTCGCAACGAAACAGAAGGCGCTCGACGTTCTGGCCCGGGTGTCGTTCGGTGCCAACTTCGCCGACCTCGTCGTGAGCGAGAACACCCGACAGCAACTAAAGGATACGGGGGCGACTCCGGCCTGCGTGGCGGGCGATCAGCTTCCTCCCGAGGTCACAGCCCTCGAGGTCAATGGCCTTACGGCGCCGTACCTTCTCTCTGGCGATGGCTACTACCTGTTCCAACTCCGGTCGAAAGAGGCCGGCCAGCCCACCGTCATTCCCGATTTCGCCACCATCAAGGAGCGGCTCGAGCAGAGCTTTCGAACACGCGCCGGTGCCGCCAAGCTCGGCGAGGTGATCGCTCCGCTGCGAGCGTCGAGCAAGATCTACGTCGACCCATTGTTCGGCACCTGGAACGCTCCCACCGGTGTGGTTGATCCACCTGCTGGCGCCAAGCCAGCCCCCACGGTACCGATCCCCACCACGTCGCTCGATCTGGGAAGCCTCGGCCTCGACCCCGGAGACCCTGGCGCACTTGGCTCGTCACCGGTGCCCGAATCGACGGGGACGTCCGCCGGTACGCCGCCTTCAGGTTCGGCCCCCGAGGCGACACCAAGCTCGACTCCGGCTTCGACTCCGGCCTCGACTCCGGCCTCGACTCCGGCTTCGACACCAGGCTCGACTCCGGCCTCGACCCCATCGGCCTAACCAAACCGGCCCCGTCGGCCTCACCCGACCGAGGGGGTATCATCTCGGGTGTCGGCGTCATCGTCCGACGTGTCCCCTCCCGTTTGCCCCTCCCCGAACCCCGATCAGGACGCATGGTGTCGCGATCAGATCCCCGAGAGAGCGCCGGCAACGGCTGTCCCAACGCCGGTCGCGTGATCGTGGTCGGGCTCGGTCCTGCCGATGCCGACCTTGTCACCGAAGGAACGCGGGCCGTGCTGGCGGCGGCCGAACACGGCTATCTCCGTACTTCGCATCACCCGGCCGCCGTGGCGTTCGCGCATCTACCTACGTTCGACTACCTCTACGACGAAGCCGGAACGCTGAGCGAGGTGTATCCGGCGATCGTGGATGCGCTTCGCAAGGCAGTCGTCGAGTACGGGGAGGTGGTGTATGCGGTTCCCGGATCGCCGCTCGTGGCCGAGCGCACCGTCGAGCTTCTGCGCGAGGCGGCCGCGGCCACACCGGAGGAGCTCCGGGTGCAGATTGAGCCGGCAATGTCGTTCCTGGATCTGGTGTGGGCTCGCCTTGGCATCGATCCGTTAGCGGCCGGAGTCCGGCTGGTGGACGGCCAACAGTTCGCCGTGGAATCGGCTGGTGAGCGCGGTCCGTTGCTGGTGGCGCAGTGCGATTCCATCGATGTGCTGTCCGAGATCAAATTGGCCATCGGCGACGCCATCGACGCATCGAGTCAGCTCGGCTCGGGTCTCGCCCGAACGAACACGGGGGAGCGTGGTCTCGGCGTTACCGCTTCGGCGGACGCCGTTCACGAGCCGATCATCACGGTCGTGCAACGGCTTGGGCTTCCCGACGAGCGCATCGTCACCGTTGCGTGGCACGCCCTCGATCGCGACATTGAGCCCGATCACCTCACCTCACTCTGGATCCCCGAGCTGATGGCTCCCATCGGCGGGGAAGTGCAGCGTTTTGTGGAACTGGTGGCCACCCTCCGCCGCGAGTGCCCGTGGGACCAGGTGCAGACCCATGAGACCCTCCAACGTCACCTTCTCGAAGAGACCTACGAGGTGCTCGATGCCCTCACCGACCTCGGCACCGCCGACCCCCTTGATCTCGACCCCACTACGGGTTCGACTGCTGATGCCTACACCAACTTGGAAGAGGAACTGGGGGACCTGCTCTTCCAAATCGTGTTCCATTGCATTCTTGCCACCGAGGCCGGCGAGTTCACCTTGGCCGATGTGGCGCGCGGCGTGCACGACAAGCTCTACAGCCGTCACCCCCACGTGTTCGGCGAGGTGCCCCACGGTTTGGCACCGGGCGATACGCCCGAGGAGGTGCTGGCCAACTGGGAACAGCTCAAAAAAGCGGAGAAGCAGCGCGATTCGGTGTTCGACGGTATTCCAACATCGTTACCGTCGTTGCTTTACGCGCTGAAGATCCAGAAAAAGGCGGCGTCGCTCGGGGAGATGGCGGAAGATCTTCCCTCACCCGGGTCTTGGGATCATGTGGTCACCACCGCTCGACGGGCCCCAACCACGGAGTCCATGGGCGACCTCTTGTTCGTCGCTGTCAATATGGCTCGCCACGCCGACATCGATCCCGAGATGTCGCTGCGCGCTGCCGCCAATCGGTACCGCGACGTTGTGCGGCATCTCGAACACTGACCCGAGCCGCCCAGGGGAGCCAGCGTCAAGGTTCGCGAAACGAACGGCTCTCGCTCACCTGCACGAATAGGGTGAAGTCGTGTCCGAATTGCTCCAACTGGTTTTCAGCTTCCCCACGGTGGTATTCACCGTGCCACTGCTGTTCAGCCTCACATGGTTCCTGCTCGGGTTGGTGCTGTCTGGTTTCGATCTGGGCGACGGAGACATGGACTTCGATCTCGACGGCGACGTTGACATGTTCGATCACCTCGGGGGCATGCTCCACCTTCACACCCTCGGGTTCTCGCTTTCGCTCCTGCTGCTGTCGTTCGGCGGCTGGGCTACGACACTGGTGTTCTCGGCTCTACTCTCGACGCCGGCCGGGCTGGGTGTGGTGCTCGGCCTCGTCGGGCTTGCCCTGGGAATCGCCGGCGGCGTGTTTTTTGTCTGGGGTGTCGGCGGACCACTCGGCCGGGCCCTCGCCACAGAAACGGGCCCGGAACGTGATACCGCCCTCGGGTGCATCTGCAAAGTGCGCACAGTCCGTGTCACTACCAGCTTCGGCGACGCCGAGATTCTCACGGGGCCGATGCGCAACTCCTTGGTGAAGGTACGAGCGAAGGAAGGCGACTTCAGTCGAGGCGACATGGCCTTGCTGGTGGAGCTCGACCGCGACGCCGACGCCTACTGGATCAGCGAGCTCGACGAGGAGCTCCACCCCACGTGATCAATGCTGATCGAACGTTCAAGCACACCAATGTCATCAAGCACACCAAACACATCAATACCGAGTACCTCGCGGGTCCCCGCGGGTGGCGGGTAGGAGGAACCCAACCATGAACATTTCCGTTGTGATCGGGGCGATCTTTGTCGTCCTTTTGTTCAGCATGTTGTTGGCCAGTTTGGCCATCAAGACGTACTACCGGAAGGTGCCGCAGAGCCAGGCGCTCATCATCTCCCGGGCACGGAGTATCGACGTCACCTTTACGGGGTCGTTCATCAAGCCCATCTTTGATCGGGCCGAGATGATGGACATCGGCGTGAAAGTGATCGAGATCGAAAAGTCTGGCAACGACGGCTTGATCTGCAAAGACAACATCCGGGCCGACATTCGGGTGAGTTTCTACGTGCGGGTGAACAACACCACCGAGGACGTAAAGAAGGTGGGCCAGCTCGTGGGCTGCGCCAACGCGTCGAGCCAACAAAAGCTCGAGGAGCTGTTCTCCGCCAAGTTCGCAGAGTCCCTGAAGACCGCAGGCAAGCAGATGGAGTTCGTCGGGCTCTACGAGCAACGCGAAAACTTCCGGTCCAACGTGATCGGCGTGATCGGCGAGGACCTCAACGGCTACGTGCTCGACGATGTGGCCATCGAGTATCTCGAACAGACGCCCATCGATCAGCTCGATCCTCGCAATGTGCTCGACGCGGAGGGCATCCGCAAGATCACCGACATCACCTCGAAAGAGGCTGTCACGGCCAACCATTTCCGACGCGACGCCGAGAAGCAGGTGAAAGCCAAGGACGTGGAAACCCAGCAAGCGGTGTTCGAGATGGAACGGCAGGAGAAGAGCGCCGAGTATCGAGCCCAGCGAGAGGTGGCCACCACCAAGGCTCGCGAGGAATCGCTGGCCATGCAGGTAGAGGCCGAAGAACGCCTCAAGAGTGAGCAGGCCCGCCTCCGCACCGACGAGCAAGTGTCGGTGCAGAACGAGAACATGCAACGCGAGATCGAAGTGGCCCAGAAGAATCGTGAGCGAGCGGTTGCGGTCGAGGCCGAGAAGCTCGAGAAGGCCCGGCAGTTGGAGGCCCTCGCTCGTCAGATCGAGACCACCGCCGCCACGCGTGACCTCGAGATCGAGCGCACCCAGATCGCCGAGCTGGCCCGGGCCCGGGTGGCGGCCGACAAATCGGTGGCCGAGCAGGAAGAAGCCATCAAGACCCTTC
Organism: Actinomycetes bacterium; assembly: GCA_031415655.1. GTDB lineage: Bacteria > Actinomycetota > Acidimicrobiia > Acidimicrobiales > Acidimicrobilacustridaceae > JAKOVR01. The sequence continues at coordinate 16,756 of JANOSD010000097.1, read as the reverse complement.
GCCGGGTGGAAGAAGCCAACCGCGAGAAAGAGTCGGCCGTGATCACCGCCGGCGGGGTCGCCGAAGCCGGGCTCATCCAGACCATCAAGGCCGCCGAAGCGGATGAGAAGGCAGCACAACACCGGAGCCGTGAACGGGTGACGTTGGCCGAAGCCGAGAAGGCGGCAGCGGATCTCGAAGCCACGGCCAAGACCCGCCTCGCCGAAGGTGTGCAAGCCGAAGTCGCCGCCCCTGGATTGGCCGAGGTTGAGGTCAAACGGGCCGACGCCACTGCCATCGAAGAAGTCGGTATGGCCCAGGCCAAGGTGGCCGAGCGTCAGGCCGAGGTGACCCGACTGGCCGGCCACGCCGAGGGTGAGGCCAGCGAGGCCAAGCTCAAGGGCGAGGCTGCGGGTTTGGTCGACAAGGCCGCCGCCATGAAGGAGCTCGAAGGCGTGGGCAAGGAATACGACCTCGAGGTCAAGCGCATCGACCTCGAGACCAACGTGCGCCTTGCCGCCGTCAACGCCCAGAAGGAACTCGGTATCAAACAAGCCGAGGCCATCGGTGGAGCGTTGGCGAGCGCCAACATCGACATCGTGGGCGGCACCGACATGTTCGTCGATCGGGTGATCGGTGCGGTGAGTGCCGGCAAGGCCCTCGAGGGCTTTGCCAACAGCTCCGAAGCCACCACCACGATCATGGCGCCCTACACCTCCGGAGAGAAGGACCTCGTGGCGGTACTCGCCGCCGCTCTCGGCGGGGTCGGTCCCGCTGGCTTGGCTCAACTCAGCCTGGCGCAGGTGCTCCAGATCGTGGCCACCCGAATCGGGGGCGACGACGGCGCCCTGCTCGGCGAACTCCTTGCCGGGATGAAGGACAAGGGCCTCGACAAGATCGAGCTGTCCTCCCTCCTGAAGTGACCCGAGGCCGTTCGTGACCGACGTCTCCACGCCCGATCTCGCGCCCGACGCCCCCCTCCCGGGAGCGCCGGGCGCTGCGGCATCCCTTACGGAAAACCCGTCCGACACGCCCGTGGCAGACGCAGTCCCCGTCGAGGACGCCGGGCCGGCGACCGCCTACGACATTCTCCGTGCCCGCCTCGGCGGGGTGGCCGAGCAGGTGCACGCCGCAGCGGAGTTGCTCAACGTGGCCCGCGCTGAAGTGTTCGGTGGGAGCAGCCTCACCCTTATCGAGCAGGAACGGCTCAACACCGAGGTGGCGTGCATCCCGCGCGACGCCGTAAGCGTCGATGGCACTTTGCTGTTCGGCACCAACGTCCCTCCGGGTCTGTCAACCAAACGCCAGGTGTCCGACGTTTTCACCTTGTTGCGGGTCGACGAAGTGTCGCCCACCGACATGGATTTTGCGCCGATCGCCTCGGATGATCGCAAGTACTTCCTGAGTGACTCGAGCTTCGTGCGCGACTTCGAGGAGCTGTACACGTACTACAACCAGTGCCGGCTCATCACCTTGCGTAAGACCGACACCTTGTTGCTCATGGTGTTCTCGATTGGTGAACGCGACGACGACACCCGTGTGCTGCGTTGGCGCCTCGACACCGAAGCACCGATGTACGTCGACGCCTATGGCGAGCACGACCTTGTGGCCCATTCCCGTTACGACTTTGCGTGGGAGGAACTCGACCGCACCAAACGAATAGAAGGTCGTTGGCCCCATTGGAACCTCCACGATCTCCTGTTCATCGGCGGCGGCAAGGGCACACTGGAGTTTCGCATCGACGACGTGGTGGAGGGCGGGCGAATCATCTCCACCGAACCGCTCACCGCGACCGATGCCGACGTCGGGGAGCTGGTGATTCAGACCGCCCGACTCGGTGAACTTCTCCTCTTCCGACTCAAGCCCTACGGCGAGACGAGCGAGCGGTTCTACATCTACAACCGGCTCACCCAGCAGGTGCATCGCATCGATGCCCTCGGATTGAACTGTCACCAATTGCCGGAACACTCCGGAGTGATCTTTCCGGGCGGGTTCCATTTGCAGAACGGCGAGACCAAGGTGTTCGCCACCGATGCGGCCGGCTACGAGTTGCTGGCGTCGCACAGCTCACCCAACGGTGAAGACATCCTCTACGTGTTCCACCGGGAGCACACCGGCGACTACCTCCTCCTGGCCTACAACCTGGTCTCGCGCACGATGGAGGTGCCGGTTGGTAGCCATGGTTACGCCCTGTTCGAGGACGGCGTGGTGGTCACCGTTCGGCCCGAGAAGGATCCGCAGCGGGTGCACGCAATCTCGGTCTACACCAGCCCGTTTTGTACGCCCGAGCTTTACAAGCCGGCTGCCCCGGCGGGCAGTTTCTACGCTCGAATCGGCAATCCAGAACTGGTGCGGGGCCTCGGAGAACTGCTGAGCCTGGCACGCGACGCCGGCCGACCCGACTTCAACGCTTCGGTGTTTGAGGCGCTGGTGGCCCGGTCGAACCGCCTTCTCGACGCCCACGCATGGCTGCAGGAGCCCGAGGCTCACGGTCTCGCCGATCTCTTGGTTGCGCTTCGTCGCACCGCCGGCAGCGTGCTCGACGAGTTTGCCACCGTGGCCGAAGCCAAACGTGAGGCGCACGACGCCGTCACCCAAGCCCAGGCCGAAGTGGATGGCTATCTCAGCCAGGCAGGTTTGGAGCTTCGCGATACCGAGGCATTCCTCGATCTCATGGAACGAGGCCGAATCCTGCTCGGTCGCCTCGCCGATCTCTCCCAACGGCCCCATGTCGATTCGGTCGTGGTGGGAGAGATGCGCACACGGGTCGACGAGGCGTTCAACAAACTCGGGAGCCGAGCGCTCGATTTCCTCGCTGATCCGGCGTCGCTTGAATCCACCACGGTCACGATGGAGACGGCGGCGGCGGCAGGCATGAAAGCTGACACCGCCGCCAAGGTCACCGAAGCGGTCGTCGAAGTCGATCGGGGGGGTGAACGATTGGCGTTGCTCACGGAGGTGGTAGGTGGCCTCGAGGTAGACGACCCCACTGGCAAGACCTCGGTGTTGCAACGACTGGGCGAAGCACTGGCCCGTCGAAACGCCCTGCGAGCCGACCTCGACCAGCGACGGATTGGGCTGCGCCGAGAAGAGGCCGCGTCAGGATTCCAGGCGGCCATGAACGTGTTGGCGCAGCGAGCGAGCGCGGCACTGATGGCATCGTCCGACGCCGCCAGCTGCGATGCCGCCCTGGGTGCGCTCGAAGCCGATCTCGAGACCAACGAACTGCGTTACGGCGACGTCCCCGAGTTCTCCGAAGCCATCGCTTCCAAACGGGACGAGCTCTATTCGGCGTTTCTGGCCAAACGTGATCAGTTGGCGTCGGAGCAGACGGCGCGAATCGATCGTGTGGTGGCGTCGGCCCGTCGGGTGTTGCAGACCATTTCCACTCGCGCCTCGAACCTGGCCGACCGCGAGCAGATCGATGGCTTCTTCGCTGCCGATCCGCTCGTGGCCCGAGTGCGAACGGCGATTCGTGAGTTGGGTGAGCTGGGCGAGGCCGGGCGAGCCGGTGAGCTCGACGTCGAGCTGGCGTCGGCTCGCGACAGCGCTCGTCGAGCCGCAACCGACCGCTCGGAGCTCTTCGCCGATGGTGGGGTGAAGATCGGCCGCTGGCAGATCGGGGTGAACGACGAGCCCTTCGAGCTCCGACTCCGACCAACCACCGAAGGCGACGATCTCGAGTTGCGGCTCACCGGCACCGACCTCGTGCTGCCCGTGCCCGATGCCGGGCTGGCGACGTTCGTCGACCTCGCTGGGCAGACCTATCCCACCGAGAACGCTCAATTGTCCCGGGCTATGTATCTCGCGTTCACGGCGATCGACGATGGCGTGTCGGGCGAGGAGATCACCGCGCTGGCCAGCAGAAGGGTCGACGATGGGTATGAGCTCGGCGTACACGACGCCGATGCCGCCCTCATCGTTGCCGGCACGATCGACCAATTCCTGGAGCCTGGCCTCCGCTGGGCCGGTTCGGTGCGAGCCGTGGCCGGCGTCTGGTGGGCGGGGTTGGACCCGGCGAAGCGAAAGGAACTTGGCGGGGAGTTGTCCGCCGTTCGGGCCCTCGGTCGGGGCTCGACCCGCAACGCGCTGGTGGCTCGCATCGGCCCGCCGATGGAGGAACTGGCTCGTGAGGCCGGCCTTTCCGCGGCGTTTGATGTCGATGCCGCAGTGCAATGGCTCAGCGAATCGGCCGATAGGCCAACGATCTCCGCCGAGGGTGGCCGCTTGGCCACCGACTTCGCGGCGTGGGCGAAACATTTGTCGATTCCCACCAGCGGTGTGAGCTTTGCCCTGTTCGTGCACTGGATCGCCGACCGTTTGGAGGCCGATCCCACGATCGTTCCCGAGGGGATCCCCGCCGGGGTGATGGCGTCGGCCTGCACCCTGGATCTCGCCGCCGAGGCGGCGTGGCGGATGATCGACAGCAAGGTCGACGTATCGTCGGTGTCGTCGATAGCCGTGATCGAGGGGCTGCGGGGGCAGCATCCGCTCTGTGTGGGCGGCGTGTTGGCGTTGCCCGTCGGTCGGGCCCACACCATCTTTCGGGTGTATCGCCGCGATGGCCTCGAGCGCTTCAAGGCGTTCAACGAAGCTCGTCGGTCAACGCTCGCCCGATGGCGGGAAGAACTCGGCCTCGACACGCTCCGCCCTCGGGTGCTCACCTCGTTCGTGCGCAACCGACTGGTCGACGAAGTGCTTCTGCCGCTGGTGGGCGACAACCTCGCCCGTCAGCTCGGCCTTTCCGGTTCCCCCCAGGGGTTGTTGCTGTTGATCAGCCCGCCGGGGTACGGCAAGACCACGCTCATCGAATACGTCGCCGACCTGCTGGGTTTTGCGTTGGTGAAGATCAACGGACCGGCGCTCGGCGAGAACGCCACCTCGCTCGATCCGGGCCAGGCCCCCGACCAGGCCTCCGCCGCCGAGTTGGTGAAGCTCAATAGATCGTTCGCCATGGGCAATAACGTGATCTGCTACATCGACGACATACAGCACACGTCGCCGGAGTTCCTGCAGAAGTTCATCTCGTTGTGCGATGCCACCCGCCGCATTGAAGGAGTCGTGGACGGTGAGGCCCGCACGTTTGAATTGGGACGGCGGCGGTTCGTGGTGGCCATGGCTGGGAACCCTTACACCAGCTCCGGTAAGGAGTTCCGCATCCCCGACATGCTCGCCAACCGAGCCGATGTGCACAACCTCGGCGATGTGGCCGGGGCGCACCAGACGGCGTTTGCCCAGAGCTATCTCGAGAACGCCAGTGGTGCCAACGATGTGTTGGCGCCGGTGATTGCCCGGGGTCGTAAGGAACTCGAAGCAATGATCGATGTCGCCCGCGGCGCCCCGCTCCGCCAAGACGCCCTTGCGCACCACTACTCGCCGACCGAACTGAACGCCGTCACCAAAACGCTCTCGCACCTGATCCGGGTGCGTGATGCACTGCTTAAAGTGAACGCCGCGTACATCCGCTCCGCCACGGTCGACGACACTCTCCGCGGTGAGCCGGCGTTCCTGCTTCAGGGGTCCTACCGCAACATGGCTCGGATGGCCGGACGAGTCGTTGCGGCGATGACCAACGACGAGGTCGACACAGCGATTCGGGATCACTACCGCTCGGAATCACAGACCCTCGCCGCCGCCGCCGGGTGGAACCTCGCCAAGCTGCCGTTGGTCCTGGAGGTGGGCTCCGCCGAAGAGGAACGACTGGTCGACGAGCTACGGGAGCAATGGAGCGAAGCGAATGTGGGGGCCGATCCGCTATCGGTGATTGCGGCGTCGATGCGAGGCATCGAGCACGCCATCTCGGCCGGCGCCGATCTCGGCCTCCCAATCGACCCCAAAGCCCCAACCGCCCAACGCTTCTAATCCCCTCCCCCGACCGTTTTTGGTAAGGGAGACGCATCAAAACTGATGCGTCTCCCTTACCAAAAACTGAAGTTGGGGGGGTCCGCAGTGGGGGGGGTCCTGGGGGAGTTATTTGGTGCCGGCGCCGAGCAGGCCACCGAGCAGGTCGCCCATTCCGCCGTCACCCAAGCCGCCGTCGCCATCGGTGCCTCCGCCCCCTCCGCCTCCGGTGCTGTCGATCCCGAGCAGGGTGCCGAGCATGCTTTCGAGGGCATCCTCGTTGGCGGGAGCGCCCGGGAGGCCGGGGGACGTAGTGCCGAGAGCACTCAGGCCACCGGCGCCGCCGAGCTCGTTGCCCACCTGGCGTGACACCCAGCCCATCACCAGTGGGGCGAGGAGTGGGAGCAGACGAGCCATGATCCCCCCGTCGTCCCCGCCGCCGCTTCCACCGCCCATCGACCCGAGGAGATCGGTGATGTCGTTGCGGTTGTCACCGAAGACGTGGCCCACGATCTTGTCGCCGTCGGTGGTGTCGACCTGGCCGAAATCCGTCTGCCCGCCGCCGCCGATGAGCTGGTCGAGCAGGCCACCACTATTTTGACCGACGGTGCCGGCGTGTTGACCGAGGGCGCCCGCCAAGGAACTGGCGCCACCGGGATCCTTGGCGTTGGCCTGCATGCCGGCCAGTAGAGCGGGAAGGGCCCGTTGGATCAGCGGCCCGGCCGAGCCGGCATCGATGCCGAGTTGTGACGCGATCTGACCGATCGGGATCTGCGAGTAGAGGTCGTCGACGGCGGCCATGGTGAGTCCTTTGGGTGGCGAATAGGCCGGGACGCTACCCGGTTCAATCGAGGACCGCGGCGGCGATGCGTTCTTCGCAGTAGCGGTCGTCGCCCCAGGACAGCTGCAGGGCCTTGGCCCGGCGGAAGTAGAGCTGGATATCGGCTTCGAGGGTGAACCCGATGCCGCCGTGCACCTGTTGGGCCATGGCGGTGGTGTCTCGGTAGGTCTGGCCGGCGAAAAGCTTGGCCATAGCGGCGAGTTTCGGTGCATCTGATCGGTGTTCGGCGCCGGCCCACGCGGCTTCGTAGACGAGGACTTCGCCGCCGTCGATGGAGGTCTTGGCGTCGGCGAGGTAGTGGCTGATCGCTTGGAACGCGCCAAGGGGCTTGTCGAACTGCACACGATCCTTGGCGTACTGGACCGTGAGATCGAGGGCGGCCTGGGCGCCGCCGATGGCCTGGGCGGCGGTGAGCACCATGACCCGATCGAGCGTGGCCTGCCACCCGGCCCAACCTCCGGGGATCACGTTGGCGGCAGCGACCCGCACGTCGGTGAACGTCACTTCGTGTTGGGTGTCCGAGGCGACCGTCATTTGTTGTCGAAGGGCGACCCCGTCGGCGCGGGCGTCCACGAGCGCGATGGCGATGTCGGTCGGGCCGTCGCCCACCCGAACCGGGACGAGCAGGGCGTCGGCCGCCGCTCCGAAGGCGACGTGCCGTTTGACGCCGGAAAATGTGAGGTCGCCGGTGGCCGGGTCGACGGTGGCGGCTATCTGGACCCCGGCTGCACCAAAGCCATTGTCGGGCTCGATCCATGCCACGGAAACGATGACGTCACCTTTGGAGATGCGGGGAAGCCATGCCTGCTTCTGTCCATCCGTTCCGCAACGGGCGAGGAGGTCGCCGGCAAACATCGCCGATACGAGATGGGGCGACGATGCCAACGCCCGCCCGAACTCCTGGTAGACCACCGCCCCTTCGATGAGCGACATGCCCGAGCCACCGAACTCCTCGGGGAGCAACAATCCGATGAGATCGAGTTCGGCGAGCTGCGTCCAAAACTCGGGGGAGTACCCCGTTGGATCGTCCTCGAGTTTGCGTACCGTCTCAGGCGACGAGAGGTTGGTGCACAGGTCGCGCACCAAGTCTCGCAACATCTGTTGTTCGTCGTTCAGGTCGAGATCCATGAGAGCTCCTCGGGAAGGGTTGGCACTACGGGGTCCACCCGGGGCCACGACGGGTCCACGGGTTGTCGGTGGGGGAGACGGGCAACGCGATGCGGGCACGGCAGGTGGTCTTGGTGTCGCCGGCGACGGCAAGGATGACGTCGACCGTGGCCCAGCCGCATCCGGCTTCGTCGGTCTCGACGTCGGTGACGGTTCCAGCGAGCACCATGGTGTCTCCCGGGAAAACCGACCCGAGCATGCGGAATGTCATTCGACCCAGGCGGCCGGTGGGGCCGGACCAATCGGTGAGGTACCGCTCGAACCAGGCCGCCTGATTCGGCGTGTTCATGAAGATGTCCTGCGTGCCGTTGCGATTGACGGCGAAGTCGTGGTCATGATGCATGGGCCGCCAGTCGCGAGCGGCGAGGGCCCCGAGCACGACGGTGGTCGCAGAGACGTCATAAGAAAGGTCGGGAAGGTGTTGTCCGGCAAAGACCTGCGTCAACACCAGTACGGGCATCCTCGGACTGCTCATGAGGTGATCCCCTCGTTGACGACGGGTGCTTCGCGTTTGTACCCGAAGCCGGTGTAGCTCTCGACGCCCACGAGATCGTCGTGTTGGTTGAAGTACTCCACGTCGATCACCCAGAACCGTCCCGTGCCAAGTTTGGTGGTCTTAGGTGCCGACACCGACCGCAGCACCTGATGGGTCCGGAGCCGATCGCCGGGCCGCACCGGTTCGTAAAAGATGATGGTGTTGTCGCTCATCACCGCTTCGGGGAGGTCGAAACGGGCCTTGAGATCGAAGTGCACTTGTAGGGGCAGGGCCTGCTCGGCGCGTCCGGGTGCCCAGTGATGGGGACGGAACCACACTGACAGCGTGGTGGGCGGAGCAATCGGACCAGCGGTGATCTCGGCGGCCACGTCGTCGTCCCAAAAGAGTGGGTTGGCGTTTTCTACCGAGGCGCAGCTCGTCCAGATATATCCCAGTTCGACCGGAAACTCGCCGGCGATCTCGTACTGGATGGCGTCGAGAAGCCGGGCCACATCCTCGGGAAGCTCCTCGGGAAGCTCGTCGGTCATGCGATCACCCCTTGGGCGTGGAGGAGGGTGAGCTCTTCGTCGGTGTAGCCGGCGGCGCCGAGCAGCCGGTCGGTGGAGGTGACGGTGGGGTCGGAGCCAGGGACCTCAAACGACGACTGGCGGGTATCGGTGCCGGCCAGCAAGGTGCCCACCTGCCGAAACGTGCCGTGGTCGCCCACCGAGGGGTCGGGGGAGGAGGCGGTAACGATGGCGCCTCGGGCGTTGTACTGGGCGTCCGCTACCGCTTCGGGCACGGAGTACACCGGGGACACGCAGGTGTCGGCCGGTGCCAGTTCTGCCGCCCACACATCTCGTGGACGGCCAAGGAAGGCGGCGGCGAAGTCGGCCCGGACCTTGTCCTGCACGCCGGGCGAATCGTCCATCTGCTGTTCCGCCCACTGGCCACAGTCGAGGAGGCGGCAGAGGTTGCGGTAGAAGTGGGGCTCGATTGCCGCGACCGCCACCCAACCATCGTCGGCGCAGCGGTAGGTGTCGTAGCAGGCGTACTTGCCCGTGAGGATGTAGTGGCCGGGACCGGGTTCGGTGCCGATGGCGAGATACTCGTCGACGTAGAGCGACATCAGCGCCAGCGCTCCGTCGGCGATCGACACGTCGAGGTAGGAACCCTCACCGGTTTGGGCCCGGTGGAACAATGCGGCGTTGATGGCCATCACGGCGTGCATGCCTCCCGCCGCTGAGTCGGCCACGGTGGCTCCCGGAATCGGGGGCTTCTCCTCGGGGGCCCGCTCGGAGCAGTGCAGGAACCCGCTTACTGCGAGGTAGTTGAGGTCGTGCCCAGCCCATTGCGATGCCGGCCCCGTCTGGCCGTAACCCGATGTTGAGCAGTAGACCACCGCCGGGTTCACCGCCTTCGTGGCGTCGTAGCCGATACCGAGCCGGTCGACCACGCCCGGCCGGAAACTTTCGAGTACCACGTCGGCGGTGGTGGCAAGGCGGAGGTAGGCCGCCCGTCCGGCGTCGGCCTTGAGATCGAGCTGGAGGCGTTGCATCCCTCGTGAGCCGCCATAGGCATAGAACGGCGGTATGAGTTGCACGGCGCCGGCTTTGGGCACGGCCCCGATCTTGATGACATCGGCGCCGTAGTCGGCCAGCCAGCGCGAGGCGCGGGCGGCCGGGCCGACCGTGGCGAAGTCCAAGACGGTGACTCCGTCGAGTAACCCAGCCATCGGTCAGAAGTTCTTCGGGAGGCCGAGGCCGCGGCGGGCGATGATGTTCTTCTGGATCTCGGAGGCGCCGCCACCGATCGTATCGATCACCGTGTAGCGGTAGGTGCTCTCGGCCCGGCCGGCCATCGGGGCTTCCTCGGTGCGTACCCGTAGTTGGCCGCCCGCTCCGGCCAGGTCCATCGACGCGTTGGCCAACCGCCGGGAGTATTCGGTGGCGAACAGTTTGTACTCGCTCGACGGGATGGTGGGCGGTGGGACACGTTCGCCCTTTTTGGTGGCGATCTCGGCTTTCACCGTCTCGGCCACGAACTTCAATCCAAGTACCCGCGCCACTTCGGCCTCAGTGTGCAGTCGGGCCATCCGAGCGCGCACGACCGGATCATCTTTCATGGGTTGCCCGTCGCGGACGGTCGTGCGCACGTGATCGGTGAGCAGATCGAGTCGCTGCTTGATGGGGGAGAACGTGAACATGGTGAAACGCTCGAGATCGAGGGCTTCACTGATGTACTGAAAGCCCTTGTTGACCTCGCCCACCACGTAGTCGTCGGGGACGAAGACGTTGTCGATCCACACCTCGTTGGTGCGCTCGTCGCCCATGGTCCAGATGCCGCGAATCTCCACGCCCGGCTGATCAAGCGGTACCAGCATGAGCGAAATGCCGCGGTGTTTGTCGTCAGGGTCGGTGCGGGTGCCGAGCCAGTACCACTCGGCGAAGTGGGCGGACGTTGTCCACGTCTTTTGGCCGTTGAGCAACCAGCCGGTGACGCCGTCCTGCTCGTGGCGCTCGGCCTTGAGCTTCATCGATGCGGCATCGGAACCGGCGTTGGGCTCGGAGTAGCCGACGGCAAACTCGACGTCGTTCTCCAGGATCATGGGGAGGAACGTCTCTTTCAGGAAGTCGCTGCCGTGGGCGATGAGCGTCTTGCCGATGATGCCGACGCCTTTGCCGATCTGCGGTCCGCCGCGGCCGGCGAGGGCTTCGTTCAGCAGGAACTCGTAGACGCCTTCGCCCTCGGAACCGCCGAGTTCCTTCGGCCAAGTGAGCCCGAGCCACCCCTTGTGGCCGAGGGACTTCATGAAGGCCCGGCGTTTTGGCGTGTCGACGATCTGCGCCATGTTCTCCCGGGTGACGTCGAAGACATCGGGGTCGTCGTTGGCGTCGAGGAAGGCTTCCACCTCGGCGAGGAACTCGATCTGTTCGGGCGTGAAGTCGAAATCCATAGGGGCCTCCGAGGGCGGCAACCAGTGCATCACCGCAATATCTGACGATCCGTCAGATTCTAGGAGGTGGTTGCCGACAACGTCCACCCGAGCCCGGTGATCACCCCCCCGTCCCTACCTGTTGGCCCCGACCCGTTGGCCCTTACCCGTTGGCCGGGCTCGGATGCTCGGGCGAGAGTCGGTCGGTCGCGGCGCCAACCAACCCGACAAGCTCACGCAACTCCTCGGCCGTGGTGGCACCTTGACCGAGCGCCTCGCTGTAGTGCGAGAGGTCGGCATCGTCGATCATGTGCTTTTCGTTCGTCGGCCAGCGTCCGTCGGCGGCGAGGGTGGCGTGGGCAACGTCGAGCAACACCCGCACCAACATCCCAAGGCAGGTGACCACTGCGCCGCGTTGCGCCTCCTTCTCGGCATAGGCCAACTCCAACCCGGCGGTTTCGGTCCACCATCTTGTTGCGGTCCTTCGCAGCAGTGGGGGCATCACGGTACGGGGAAGATCGCCCCAGAGCACGGTGCCGGCGGACAACTCGGCGAGAGGGACATAACTCGGGATTCCGGCGAGGTAGAAGGGGATGCGGAAGACCTCGAACTGGCCGTGTTCGGCTTCATCAAGCAGGCGATCGATGGTGTCGAGATCGCGCCACAGCAGGTCGACCTTGCGCCCACCGATCCGTAGCCAGGCCCCGCCGTTCATCACCGGACCCCACGCGCCGGCGGGAACGATCTCACCCTGCCAACCCTGTGTTCGGGCGACCGCTTGCACGCGCTCGTGTTCAACAGGGCCACGGAAGTACACGCCGAGGTCCCAGTCGCTCGCGGGGTGGGCGCGACCGGCTCCCCGTGAACCGCCGAGATGGATGGCCTCAACCGCATCGATGCCAGCGAGGGCCTCCACGAGGTGGGCCACAAAGGCCTCGTCGTTGTCGGGCCCGGACGCTTCTCCATCGACCACTCGCAGTAGCGCCATGCCACGACCCTACCCGTGGTCCAACGGCACGTGAGTCAAGTTGCCGGCGGGACGGATCAGTACCGTGGGCGCATGTCTGCAGATGGGCAGCGCCGGCCACCGCTGTATGCCGATCCCGATCTCCCCACTTCGATCGACATCATCAACGCGTTCGGTGGCGATGGGGCGGCAATCCGGCGACGGCTGGTGGAACTACCAAAGGGCCCGAGCCCCCTGCCGGCCACCTTCGCGTTCGTGCTCATCCTGATCGGCGGCTGGCTCACGATGAGTGCCTTCAGCTTGCCGCGCCTTGCCATCGATGAACTCGACGGGCTCGGGGCTCGCGACGCATCCGGCCGGGAGGTGGGCGCCCCCGTGCCCTTCGACCGCGAGGTGCTGGTGGCGCGAAGGAGTCGGGCCGGATCGGCCCGACTGGAGGAGCAACGGCTGTCCCAATCCGCCGACCAATCTTCCGCCGCCGACCTCGGTGTTGCGGTGGCCGGCCCCGCGTCACCAGCGCATGGGGCGAGTTGTTCGTGGGCGCCGGACTACGTCATGGGTACCCGAACGATTTCGGACGCCGCCTGCCTTCGTGTGCCCGCCAACAGTTCCCTTCGTGTCGAGCGAAACTCGGACGGGCCGGACGGTCGGGGCGGAGGCGAAGTGGTGGTGGTGGAAGCAGACCGGTTCCCGACGCAGGTGAACCTCGGCTACCTCTGGCAAGGGCTACTTCCGCTCAGCGCCGGCATCAGTTTTGCGGTCATGGCCGCGGTCGCGAGCTTCCGGTACCGCCGGCGACAGCGGCGGTACGTGAGGATTATGGAAGGCCGCATGCAAGTACCGCTTCCTGGGGTGGGCTGAATTCCATCGGGTCGGCGACGCCCGGCGGGACAAGGGATCAACGTGTACCGTCATTTCCCATGGGACAGGGGTCGACCTACGGCGATATCCCAGGTGGGGAACTCATCGCCGCGGGCGGCGGAGGCGTGTCGAGCCAACTTCGGCACGCCCCACGTCTGGCAAGCCCAGTCCCAATCGCCGTTGCCGTGGTGCTCCTGTTCGTGAGTTGGATACTTTTGGCTTCAGCACTCCCGAAACGGATCACGTACCTGTCGTCGGCGGACCACGTTCCCGTGACGGTCGACGACCGGGGCCGTGTGCTCATCCCGGCGCCAGCGGCCGGTCGTGAAACATACATCTCCATCCTCCGGCCGCAGGGGAATCGTGTTCCGTCCAACCGCACCCTCTCGGTGGGACCACAAAGCGACTTGTCGATCAATACTCCTGTTTCTGGCTGTCGATGGATGACCGAGACCGATGTGCAATCCCAGCAGCTCTTCGCTCAATGCAGCAAGGCGATGCGGCCGCAGGCTTACTCTGCGGCGTTGGTGGAGAATGTCCAGAATGGGGCCGAGCGCATCATTGAGGGAGGTGAAGCGAAAGAGCTCCTGCGGGATGCGTCGTTTGTCGTCGTGGATGAGCAATCAGTGCAACAGGGTGTCGAGAAGGGGGCAATCGCGCAATCCATGCTGGTGATGCTTAGCGGCTTGGTTGTCCTCGCCTGGGGGATTCGACGACGCCGCGCATCCAATCGGGCCCTAGACGCCTACAAGGCAGCGTTGGAGTCGCGGGCCAACGCACCGGTAGTCCTCCGTGGCGTCGGCGATCCCCCTGGCGTCGGCGATCCCGGCGTCGTCAGCGAATGACGAGCTGACACGCTTCTAGGTGATCACGCCATCGGAGCGGAGACGGTCGAGTTGGTCGGTATCGAGGTGCAGTTCGGCCCGGAGCACGCCATTGGTGTGCTCGCCCAGCCACGGCACTCGGGTTTCCGGACCTTCGGCCACGTTGGAGAGTTTCACGGGGTTGCCCGGGAGAAGGATCGGTTGTTCAACGCCGTCGGTGCGGTCCATCTCCACCAGCATGTGTCGCATTTCGACATGCGGGTCGGCCACCACATCGGCGGCCGTGTTCGACGGGCCGGCGACGATGCCCGCGGCGGTGAAGCGGGCGCAGGCGTCGAGTTTGGTCTGACCGATGAGCCAGCGTTCGACGGCGGGCCGAATCTCGGTGTCGAGTGCGGGCATCCAGCCGGAACGGGTGGCGAATCGGGGGTCGGTTTTCCACTCCGGTTTGCCGATGAGGTCGGCGAGTGCGAAGAACTGGTGCTCGCGCACGATCTGCACCACGACATACCCGTCGGATGCCTTGAAGCCCTCGCAGATCACCTCCAGCTCGTGGGACTGAACGCCCATCGACCAGAAGTTCGTGACCACGTCGGCCATGGCGATCATGGCGTCGAGCATGGCGATGTCGACGTATTGTCCGAGGCCAGTGTGTTCTCGATGGCGGAGCGCGGCGAGGATCCCGATCACCCCGAACAATGCCGACGAGATGTCGCCGATGGCGCCCGCCGGGATCGTGGTCGGCGGGCGGTCGGGACCGTTCTTGTAATCGTAGACGCCTGACATCGCTTCAACGACCGACGCGTAGGCCGGCCATGAGCGGTAGGGAGATGGCGCGGTATTGCCGAAACCGCTGATCGACACGTACACCACGGTGGGATCCACGGCAGCAATGTCGGGAAAGCCAAGACCCAGTCGATCCATGGTGCCCGGCTTGAAGTTCTCCGCCACCACATCGAACTTCGGGACCAGCGCAAGAAACAGGTCACGGCCCTCAGCCGTTTTCAGGTCGATGCCAACCGATCGTTTGTTGAGATTGTTTCGGAGGTAGGTGGCCCCCACCGTGCGACCGTCTGGATCAGTCATCGACGGACTGCTGCCCCGACCCGATTCGCCGTGTTCGGGGTGTTCAACCTTCACCACCTCGGCGCCGAGTCGGGCGAGCAGTTGGGTGGCAAAGGGCAACGCCTGCATCTGCTCGGCGGCCAAGATCCGAATACCGTCGAGCGGCTTCCCGAACGGAATCGCCGTTTCGTTGGCGATGTCACCAAGTCGCATGGGCATGAATCGGAGTGTTGCGTTCGCCGGGCGATTCGGCCAAGTCTTGCGTCCTATGCCCGAGATTCGCCGGATCGCCGGATCGCCGAATCGGCGGTCGGCGACCCGACAAGGACGCCGGGCATGCTCCTCGGAGGATCGTCCCGTCGCTGGCCGGCACTCGGACAACATCTGACGAGGCGTCAGGTCCGGACTAGGATGGGGGCATGACAGCGCGAGGCATCGTCGGATTCGGCGGCTACATCCCCTGGTGGCGCATGCAACGGTCGTCCATTGCGGCCGCGCATGGCGGGTCGGGCAAAGGAACCCGTTCCGTGGCTTCGTATGACGAGGACACGACGTCCATGGCGGTGGAGGCGGGCCGACTTGCCCTTCGCCCGTTTGGCGACGCGGGGCGATCTTCCGTGACGCAACTGCTCTTCAGTTCCACGTCACCGAGTTACACCGACAAGACCAATGCCACCGTGGTGCACGCCGCGCTCCGGCTCGATCGCCATACCACCGCCTTCGATCTCAACGGATCGGTGCGTTCGGCCGCCGGGGCAACGCGACTGGCCTTGGAAGGTCAGCACACCACCTTGGTGACGATGTCCGACCTGCGTACCGGTCTTCCCAACTCGCCTGACGAACGTGACGGCGGCGACGGCGCAGCGGCGCTCCTGATCGGCGATGACACCGCCGCTGGTCCCGTGCTGGCGGAGTATCTCGGTGGGGGATCGGCCACCGAAGAGTTCGTCGACCGATGGCGTAGCCCGGGCGACATCCGGTCGAAGCAGTGGGAGGATCGTTTTGGCGAGATGCGTTACGGCCCCCTCGCGGCGGAAGCATGGAAGCTCGCCCTCAACCAGACCGGTTTGGTTGCCGGCGACATTGCCTCGGTGGCGGTGGTCGGCACCCATACTCGAGCGGTGAAACAAGCGGGAGGGAAGGTGGCGGGTGGCGTGCGGCGCGGGCTCGCCGACGATCTCGCCGCAACGGTCGGCAACACAGGAGCAAGCCAACTCGGGCTGGTGTTGGTCTCCATGTTGGAAGCGGCGGAGCCGGGTGACGTGCTGGCCGTCATGTCGTTGGCCGACGGCGCCGACGTGTTTGTGTTTCGGGTCACCGACGCCGTGCGATCGTTTTCGCCCGTCCGACCGATTGAATCGCAGATCGCCGCCGGCAACATCGATCCGGGCCTGCCCTACCTGAAGTTCCTGAGTTGGAAGGGTATGGCCACCGTGCAGCCCCCGAACCGCCCCGAACCGGCCAGAACCTCATCGTCGGCGGCGGCGCGGAACCAGGCGTGGAAATACGGCTTTGTCGGGTCGTTCGACCCGCAATCGGGAACGGTGCACCTCCCCCCCGCTCGGTTGTCTCACGATGCGGAGTCGCTCGAAACCCCGACGCCGCAGCCGATGGCGGACGCCGAAGGAACGATTGTCACCTTCACCGTCGATCGCCTCGCCTACTCGCCGAGTCCGCCGGTGGTGTTTGCCGTGATCGATTTCGACGAGTCGGCCGGCGGAGGACGGATGCCGATCGAACTCACCGATGTCGACGCCGATCGGGTGGCAATCGTGGGAATGGGCTGCACGCCGTTCCGCGA
>JANOSD010000096.1:0-25764 GCA_031415655.1 Actinomycetes bacterium | reverse complement strand
CGGCGAACTCACCGTCGTGATCCCCGAGGACTCCGTCGAGCAGCTCACGGGTGCCACTCTCGATCTGCCGTCAAACCCCGGTCAAGCCGGTTTAGTGATTCGCAATCCGAATCGGCCGAACCCCCTTGCCGGCAAGAACCTCGAACTTAAGGGCGACCTTCCCGAGAAGGTGCAGCAGCTCCTCAACGAGGAGATCAATCCATCGCTCGCCGCCCACGGTGGTTTTGCCGAGTTGGTCGGTGTGGAAGACAAGAAGGTGTTCGTCCGCATGGGGGGCGGTTGCCAGGGTTGTGCGATGAGCCAGGCCACGATGGTGGAGGGAATCGCCAAGTCGATTCATGAGCTGATCTCCGACGACCTCGAGATCATCGACGTCACCGATCACGCCTCCGGTGACAACCCCTTCTACAACTGACGGCCCTTCTCCAGCTGACGGCCCTTCTACAGCTGACGGCGGTTCTCCAGCTGACGGTCGGCTGGAGCGGTATCAGAGTTGGGCGGTTTGCTCGGCGCTGACCAATGCCAGCGCCGACGCTGCAATGCCGGCGGCGTCGAGGCCGAGCTCGGCGAGGATTTCCTCGGCGTTGCCATGCATGAGATACGACACCGGTGTGCCCAAAACGCGCACCCGAGGAGCGGGGAGACCAGCCGTGAGCTCGGCGAGCTGATCGGCGACAGCGGCGCCGATGCCCCCTTCTCGCATGCCGTCCTCGGCGGTGACCACGAAGCGGTGCCGGGCAGCGTCGGCCAGCATTGCGGCGTCGAGCGGACGAACGACGCGGGGGTCCCAGACGGTGACTCCAAGCCCATCGGCGCGAAGCACGGCGGCGGCTGCCTCGGCTGCCTCGAGCATCTTGCCCACGCCAATAAGGCACACATCGGGGTGGTCGGTGGGGGCGGCGCTGACGCGCCGAGCCAAGAGCCCGGAGCCCACCTGTGCGGCGTCCACATGGCGGGCGGCCGTGCGTGACCATCGAATCATGACGGGCCCGTCGGTGAGGCTGATCGAATCGTGGAACATTTGCTGAAGTTCCTGATACGACGAAGGGGCGAACATGGTGATGCCGGGGACCTTCGAGAACAGCACCATGTCCATGATGCCGTGGTGACTGGCACCATCGGGACCCGTGACGCCAGCGCGGTCGAGACAAAAGATGACGGGTTGTCCGTGCATGCCAACGTCGTAGACCATCTGATCGAATGCCCGACTCATGAAGGTGGCATACACCGCGACCACGGGACGCAGACCGCCCATTGCCATACCAGCCGCGGCGGTGACGGCATGCTGTTCGGCGATCCCGACGTCGAAGAATCGATCAGGGAAACGGTCCTTGAAGGGAAGTAGGCCGGTGGAGTCCGGCATGGCCGCCGTGATTGCCACCAACTCCGGGTGTACAGCGGCCTCCTTCAAGAGCGCCTCGGTGAATCCGGCGGTGTAACTGCCGGGCTTGGCTTCGGCCGGTCCGGTGTCGTGTAGGCGTTTGATCGGATCGTTCTCGGCCGGTGCATACCCCCGGCCCTTCTGGGTGAGCACGTGGATGACATGCGGTCCGCCCAATTCAGCAGCGTTGCGCAACGCATCCTCGAGCCCGGCGAGGTCGTGACCGTCGAACGGTCCGGTGTAACGCACGCCGAGGGTCTCGAAAAACGCTGGCGGCTCCCACATCTCCCGCACGGCCGCTTTCGCGGCCTCGACTCCCCGTTCGAGACGATCGCCGAACAGCGGCACTTCGCCCACGAGCTTTTCGAGCCGGGCCTGGCGGCGAAGGTAGACCGGATTGTTCCGGATGCGGGCCAGGGTGTCGCCGAGTTTGGAGATGGTGGGCGCATACGAACGCCCGTTGTCGTTGAGAATGATGATGCAATCGGTACCCGAGTGCCCGAGGTTGTTGAGCCCTTCAAAGGCCATGCCGCCGGTCATTGATCCATCGCCGATGATCGCTACGACCCGCCGCCCTTCGCCCCGTGCGGACTGCTGCGCCGTCGCGATCCCGTGGGCGTAGCTGAGAATGGTCGAGGCGTGAGAGTTCTCGACCCAGTCGTACGGCGACTCGGCTCGACTGGGGTACCCAGACAAACCGCCGGCCTCGCGGAGGTTGGCGAAGGCATCCATGCGACCCGTGACCAGTTTGTGCACGTAGGCCTGATGGCCGGTATCCCAAAGGATGATGTCGTTCGGCGCGTCGAAGACTCGGTGGACCGCCAAGGTGAGCTCAACCACGCCGAGATTGGAGCCGAGGTGGCCGCCATGTTCGGTGACCGTGTCGACGATGAACTGGCGGATCTCGAAGGCCAGGATATCGAGCTGCTCATCGGTGAGCGTCTTGAGATCGGCGGGCGAGGTGATGGATTCGAGAATCATGTTGCATTGAGGGTACCGCGCCGATCGGGCGCAAATGGTGCTCCTCGCAACATCTTCACAACTGGCCCGGCCGACGCTACGGCTGCGTTTTCCCGATGCTCAGCCGGAAGTGGCAGTGGTGCTGCCCGACGACCGTTCCGGACCTCCGGCGGCGAAGGCGGGGGCGCCGACCAGGCTGCCGATGAGATTCAGGAGATAGAGCAAAAGGCCAAGAGCCACGGCGTTTTCCGGGGGCACGCCCAGGGGTTCGAGGAACAGCACAAACGCGCCTTCCCGCACCCCAAGCCCCGAGATCCCCAACGGCAGCACCTGCGCCACCAGCACCGCCGGATAGAACGCCAAAATCGCCGTGAACGACAGCGTGTTGATGCCCGCAACGCGTGCGGCGGCGAACGCTGCCCCACACAACACCAGTTGGAACGCTGCGCCGGCCAGCACCACACCCAGGGCGTCGAGCGGATGGCGCCGAAGCCGCCCTACCCCGAGATGGACGGCACCGAGGAACCGGCGCCAACCGGCCTCGGCGACCATGCGCCCACCGAGGCTGGGCAGACCCGCCGCAACGAGGATGACGATGAGACCGAGGAGGGTCACTGCTCCGATCGTGAGCGCAACGGAGGTAGCGCGACCCAGACCACGCAGGTTTGCATCCAGCGCGAATCCCGTCCAGGAGATAAGCGGCAAAACCAGCCACCCCGTCAGACGCTCGAGCGATACCGACGCAAATGCCCCGGCGTTGTCGCCGGTGTGACGGCCGAGTCGACTGACGCGCAGGACATCCCCGCCGATCGTGGTGGGCAATACGTTCGATACGAACTGGCCCGCAAACGTGATCGGCAGCAGAATTCGCAGGGCAATCGCCAGGCCAAGCCCGTGCAGCACGCGCTGCCAACGGGCGGCGGAAAGAGCGACGGCGATCACGGAGGCAATCACTGCGACGGCCGCCCACGCCACCGTTGCGGCGGACCAGTCGGGCACCAGGTCTCCCCACGCGAACTCGGGGATCCGGAGATACAGCACGAGCAGCATGACGGCACTCACCGTCAGCCGCAAAGGGAGCACCCATCGTTTGCGAGCCGGATCGGAACGCTCGGTGTGGAGGCTGGTGCCTTCGGCCATCGCCACGAGTGATCGGGCGTCGAGCGACGCGAAATCATGGGTATCCGCGGCCGATGATTCGCCCCGAGTTTCCGGGCGGGGAGTTTCCGGGCGGGGGGATTTGGGTTGGCGGGGTAGGGAGTCGCGAGGAGGTCTCATGGAAGCGTTCATGTCGCGGGTCGGTCCGAGGAGTCGATGCCGATCCTGCGTCCGCAGGTCGGAGTCTAGGAGCGTGTCTCAGTAACGCTTCGAGAAGCGGACTCCGAGCCATGGGTCGAAGCCTCGCAAGGACGGTCGTCGACTGCCCCCATGGTGTGGGTAGTGAGAAAGAGCGCGTCTATCGTCGGAAGTGGTGAGGCGCGGTAACCCGGCAAGCCTTCTGTCGTACCATCACCACGAAACCCGCTTCGGAGGTACTTGCTGTGCAAACCACCATCATTCGCCGTATGGCCGCAACAACGGCGATCGTCTTGGCGCTGAGCACGACCGGCTGCGCCAAAAAGGCTGACGACCTTTCGATCGGCTCCGCCCGCGCCGAGATGGATTCGCAACAGCAAAACCTTCCGGCGCCAACCGGTCCATCCACCACGGCGCCGGCCAAGGGTTCGAGCGGCGGGTCCGGCGGCAGAATCGGGAAGATTACCCCGTCGGCCACGGCCACGTTCGTGAAGGAATCGGCGAAACGAACCAAAGACGCGTCGACGATGCGAACGTCGATCACCTTCGAAGGTGGCGAACTCAACGGCACCGCAATGGATATGGCGTTCGACTACAAGCAGAAGCTTATGAGCATGGTCACCAAGTCGGCCGGGGAAGAGTTCACGATGATCGTTCGCGAGAACGATCTCTACATGAAGATCCCGGGGCTTGGTGGATCGATGGGAGCAGAGGGACGGGACTGGATCAAGATGTCGGATCCGTCGATGTCGGAGTCGTTTGCGCAGGGCCAGTCGGACACGTTTGGCGCCGGCGCGAATGCGCAGTCGTTCCTCGATGGTTTCCTCGGGGCGGGCGCCAAGGTGGAGGACCTCGGCCGGGAGGACGTGCGTGGCGTGACCACCAATCACTATCGAGGCACCGTGAGCGCCGCCGAAGCGGCGACCTCCGGCGACACCGGCTTGACCGAAGCGGAGAAGGCCGCACTGGCGAAGTCGCTCGGCGGCGAAGCCGACATTCCGGTGGAGGTGTGGATCAACGACGACGGCGTGGTCGTGAAGATGGAGATGACGCTTTCCGGCGCGACCTACGGTCTGTCAGCGGGCGAGACCACGAAAATGACGATGGAGTTGTTCGACGTCGGCGAGCCGATCGAGATCAAAGTACCCGCCAAGGAGAAGGTGCTCGACCTCGAGAACCTCGACGACATCCTTGGCGGTGGGGCTGGCGGGGCGGGCGAGCTGGGCGGCCTGGGTGGGCTCGGAACGATTCCGGGCCTTGAGGACCTCAACGGCGACGGCCTTCCGGGTTGACGATCGGTTTCGTCGTCCCCAGCAGAATGTCCCACGGCCTGGCCGGCGGGTAACCTTCGGCGGTCGCGTTTGGTGCGGCGCACAACGCTGGGGGGCAACATCTATGGCCGTCGATCGCGACGTCGAGGTGGGTGGGAACCGACTCACCATCACCGAAGCCGGCATCGGAGGCGCTCCGCTGTTGCTCTTGCATGGTTTTGCCGGCGCCCGCACCGATTTCGAGGTCTGGGTTGATCCGCTGGCGGCCTTGGGGTACCACGTGGTTGCGCCGGATCAACGCGGCCACGGCGCCAGCGACAAACCCAAGGGCGAAGCGCACTACTCGCTCGCACTGTTCGCATCAGACGCGCTGGCGTTGGCTGACCAGCTCGGGTGGGATCGATTCTCCCTGTTTGGGCATTCGATGGGCGGCATGGTGGCGCAGCAGATCGTGATCGACTCTCCCTCACGAATTGCCGCGCTCGTGCTGATGGACACCACTGGGGGCGCGGTGTCAATCGATGCGGAGCTTCGCGATCTCGGCGCGGAACTCGCTCGTACGGTTGGGACGAGCGCTATCGCCGACTACCTACGCGACGCCGAGAGTCCGCTCACCACCGATGCGTACCGTCGGGCCTGTATCGCCGACCCCGCCTACGAAACGCGGGGCGATCGCAACCTTCGTGCCGCTTCAGGGTCGATGTACGCGGCGATGTTGTTGGCAATCGACATCCGAGTAGACCAGGAACCAGCTCTCGCCGATGCGGTCCGCTGTCCTGCGTTGGTGATGGTGGGTGCAGAGGACGAGCCCTTCCTGGCACCGAGCAGGAAACTGGCGGGGTCGATCGCTGGAGCGGAATTTGCGGTGATCGATGGCGGCGGTCACAGTCCGCAGTTCGAAGCTCCCGAGGCGGCCTGGTCGGTGCTGTCGACGTTCCTCTCCGCCCATCGTCCACAGGCCGTCGAAACACCCAAACAATTCTCCGGACGCTCCTAGGAGTGTCCGGGAAGACATGTCCGCCTCGGATCCGCCATGGGCATCCCGCCATGCGGTGTCTTCGTCCTCGCCTGGCGGGTGCCAGGCCACCTCGAGTCTGGACGGACATCCCGGACAACCCCTAAGCGTTCGTGTGGTGCTCAGGCCTCGGGGCCGAACCAACCGGTGAGGTCGAGGATGGCATGCGCCTGCCCACCATTGTTCCGAACGCCGATGCGCGGGTCTGGTTGGTCGGCGTAGGCCACCTGCACGTCGACGGCGTTGGCGAGGGCGCGGCGCGCCGGAGCATTCAGCATCGATACCGCAGGAGCCGAACGATCGGCGGGCCATACGGTGAGGTGTGTGCTTGTAGTGGGCCGGTCCACCGTGAGCGTGGCGGTGATCGCCGATGCCTGCACCAGCGAGCCGAGGAAGCCGTAGAGGGAGGGCGACGCGATGCGTTCTTCACCGGCGCCCAACGCCGATCCGCCTCGAGAATCAGAAAAGCGAGCGGGCGTGATGGGGAAGTAGCTGGCACCGCCGGGATCACTCGGCTTGCCGTACCACCCGACCACATCGGCGATGAGGTGGGCCGTCCCGGAGTTGTTGAACAGCCGAATGCTTCCATCGGGGGCAACCGGCACGATGGCGAGGTTAGCGGTGTCCTGTCCGGCACCGACGTTGATAACCGACGTTGACGGGGGAGTGGTGGACGTGTTCGCCCACGCCCGAATGTGCGTGGCAGCAGACGGGTTGGCCACCGTGAGATTGAGCACGACCGCTGCCACCTGGGTGGCGGCTGGCACCCCACCGACTGCGGTGAGGGTGACGGGAATCGAGGTGCCGGCATTCAGGGGACTGGTGCCGGGCACGCCGATCGCCGAGCGGGTGTCGAGCACTCGTGTGGGTGCGAGTGTGTGGTGTCCGCCCCCCGTTTGAGTCTGGGGCGTGAAGTAGCCGACAACATCAGCGATGACGTTGGTCCAACCGGCGTTGTTGTAGATGCGGACCTTGCCATCAGGACTCACGCCCACCGTGGTCGAGGCGGCCCGAGTCTCGCCAGCGGCAAAGTTCAACATGCTGGCGTCGGGCGGGACACCGACATCGGCCGGCCACACCCGAAGGTGGGACTCGGCGCCGAGGTTGGCACCGGCGTTGGTGACGGTGAGGTTGAGCGCGACGGCGCCAAATCCGCCGGCGGCAGGGAGGCCACCTCGGTTGGCGAGCGTGAGGACGAGCGTCTGGCCGGGTCCGAGCGGGAAGGCCGCGTTGTTCACCACGCCGGTGCCGTCGCGGGTGTCGAGTAGGCGCGCTGACGGGAGCGGCGTGAATCGTTGGCCGGCGAGCCCGGTGGTGACCAACGAGGCCGGCGACATCGGACCGGTCCCGCCAACGTTACGGGCCTGCACGAACACCCCGTAGGTGTTGCCATCATTCAAGTTGCTAAACGTGACAGTGCGCTGTTGGCCCGGCACCGTCCGCATCTGAGATTGCCCGCCACTTTGGGGAACGATGAAGACGTCGAACGACGCTGCCGGCACGTTGCCGGTGATGTCGGTCCACCAGACGGTGGCTCCTCGGGGCAAGGCGGTGGCACCCACCTTGCCGGGAGCACCACTTGGTTGGAGGATGGCGTCGGTATAGGGCGCATTGGGGTCGAGTTGGGGGCTACCCGACGCGAATGAGAGCTTTTGGATAAAAAGCGACCGAACACCGCCTTCGTCGGCCACCTTGCCGTCGTACCAGCCGTGGTACATCATCCACTCGCCGCCGAGTGCGTCGGTGACGGTGTCTTGTCCGCCGGGGCCGAGGGCGAAAGCATCTGACCCGTACCACGGCCCACCGATTGATGTTTTCGAGCACGGCCCGGCATTGGACGAACAGGCCGCCGTGCCGATGGCGTACTGTCCGCCGGCGAACTGCCCACCCGAATAGAACAACCAATCGACCCCGTTGTTCTTGACCATGGCCGGCGCTTCAACGGTGGGGGATTCCCATGCTTGGTCGTCGCGCATCAGTTCCACCGCCGGGCCGACGGTCGCTCCGGCGTCGGTGGTGAGGGCCTGGGACCAGATCCGGGACGGGGCGGCGATGCTGTTGCCGTTGTTCTTCACCAGCATGCGGGGTGAACCGTTGGGGTCGGTGATGAGCTCCGCATCGATCGAACCCCCGAGGTCGCCTTGGCAAAAGAACGGCGCACCGCTGTTGTCGACAAACGGACCGGTGGGCAGCGGTGCCACCGCTCGCCCGATGCACATCGTGCCCGCCAACCCGCCGGTGGTGGCGTTGGCTGGCGCGGTGTAGAGCATCACCCATTCCGCTCCAACCTGCTTGACGGATGGGGCCCACACCCGATGCACCGTGGGATCGGCCCAAGATCCCAGGGTGGGAAGCACATCGCCGAGGAGGAACCAGTCGGTGAGGTTCGAGCTGAGCCGAAGGGGCACGTTCAAGAACCCAAAGAACGTATTGCTATTCGTGGAGTACACGAAGAAATCGCGCCCGACCCGTACCACGTCAGGGTCGGCGATGTCGATCCCCGGTGTGACACTGGGTCGGCCAATCGCCGCCGCTCGGCCCCCTACCGGAGCATCACCGTGGTTCGTGTTGGAGGCAGGCGTCGGCGAGGCAGGCGTCGGCGAGGCAGGCGTGACGATGCTGCCGCACCGTCGGCCCGAGAATCGTTGCACCGGGCCCGCAGCTCGTTCGAGCATGGCTTGCACGGCGAGGTCGGCGGCGCCATCACCATCGAGATCCCACTGATCGCGAACCCGCAGAGAACCGACGTAAAGTTCCGGGCCGAGAGGAGTGGCCCAGCCGGTACCGCCGGCGCCGATCGCGGAGAGATCGAGGGAGTCATCACGTTCGTTGGGGTTCCCCGCACCCGTGGCGGTGCCGCGGATCTCCGCAATCGGCCCGATGCTGATGCGGAGGTGGGCATGGGATACCGCCACGAGGTCGGCGACGCCGTCGGCGGTGAGGTCGGCCAGGATCAAACCGTCGGGGGTGGCACCGGGCACGTGAAGCGTTCCGCCCGTCCAGGTGATGTGGGCTCCACGACGATCGAACGACAGCACATCGGCGACGCCATCGGCGTTGGCGTCGAACGATCGTGACCGGCTTTCCCTCCAGCCATGAGGGGAACGTCCTTCTTGGCCGGCGAGCCGCCCGAGAGTAGAGATGGCGCCCCGATTGCGATTGGGCGATGCGCAGTCGCCCCGGTCGAGTGGCCCGGGTTGGGCCTGGGCTGGGGCCGAGGTTGTGGCCACGGTTGCCGCGAGGACTATCGCCATGATGAGCATTGCTCGCCCTGTCCCGTGCCTTTGCCCCATGATGTCCTCTTCCCGCGGCCAGTCCGACCTCAGCGTGTGCGATCGAGAAATCTCTCCGTGTCGACCACCACTCTGGTGACCCGGCCCACGGCGACGAGGCCTCGATTGTCGTTCACGGACACCGTAAACGTTATGCGACGACCGGTGATCTTTTCCACGGTTGCCTCAGCGGTGACCGTTTGCCCGACGGGCGTGGGGGCCAGATGGTCGAGCTGCACTTTCATGCCGACTGTGGTTTCGTGGGCACCGAGGTGGAGCGCCAGCGCTTTTACGGTGGCTTCCTCGCACAGGGCAATCACTCGCGGTGTAGCGAGCACCGGAACGTTCCCCGACCGCAGGGCGATCGCCGTGTCTGCTTCGGTCACGAGCAGTTCGATCTCGGCGCAGAGGCCTGGGCGCATCGGCACGGGAAGAGACTACGGCGATTCCGTCGACTCGCCCAACTGCCACGCCGTGATCAGCAACAAGTGGCTCATGTAACGATTGGCAACTCATGACGTGGAACCGCAACCCGACAACGTGGTGTTGTCACGATCGCAGATCAATCGTCATGTAAGAGGGACAACTGCAACCAACTATCGGTAACTCGACTGGGAGTGCCTCGGTCCGAGGTAGTGCACCAACCCGAGCTGGCAACGGCGCCAGCTCCCCAACCCAAGGAGGTGGCCGTGTTCCACTTCGCCATCATCATGCTGCTGGCTCTCGCCACCGTAAAGGTCGTTGACTTTCTCGTCGACCTGCTCGGTGAACGGGACGGCATGCGTTCCATCATGACCTTCGCCCTCGCCCTTGCCGGCGTCTGGGTGATGGATTATTCGGTGTTCTCCGGTTGGGAGATCGCGTTGCGCGATCCGGCCGTCGGAGTCTGGATGACCGGCTTCATGATCGCCGGGGCGACCACTGCGGTCCGGGCCCTTTTCGGCTACCTGACCCACGATCGCGCCACCGTGGACGAGACCCTCGGCCAACACCGGCCATTGCACAAGGTTGCGTAACCAGGAGCATGAGTCAGTAACGCTTCGAGAAGGGTTGCTGACTCACGCTCCCGCGAGTAGTTCCTGCGGAGTCGGGTCATGCCTCACGGTGTGATCCGACTCGGGGACGTTCCTGAGATGGTTGGTTACGGGCCTGTGCGAGCGCCGACCACGGCATTGGCCGGGAGCTCTTCCCCGGGCAGGTCGGCCCAGCCTTTGTCGAGTTCGCCCAGCGTTCCGGTGATCCCGAGAGCTACGGCCGCCCGACCCTGCGTCACGAGGTAGGCAACGAACGTGACCCACCCCAAGATACCGATCGTCACCCGGACGGCCACCGGCAAGGAACTCCCGGTGATGAAGCCTTCGACAAAACCCGCGCACGTGAGCATGAACACCAGGCCGAGGAAGATCACAAAGAGTCGGCGGCCCTCCTCGCGAAGGGCCTCCGTTCGTCGCCGATCACCCGGAGCGATCAATGCCCACCCGACCGCGAGCCCACCACCCCCGGCGATGACGATCGCCGAGAGTTCGAGCATGCCGTGCGGAAGGATGTATCCCAAGAAACGCCATCCCGAGTCCTCGGTGACCATCCACGCACCGATCATGCCTACGGGTGCTCCGTTCGACACCAACAAAAAGGCCGGACCCACGATGGGTGCCGCCACGCCGGCGGCGAACACCAGGAAGGCCACTCGGATGTTGTTGGTGGTGACCTTGGTGAAAAACTGCGGTTGCGGATCGTCGGAGTAGTACTGCGCGAAGAGGTTCTGGGTGTAGTTCACCCGCTCAGCTTTCGATGCGGTGGCGTCGAGGGCTTGGGGGTCGTTCACCAGCCACAGGTACATCAGCAGCGCCGGGATGAAGAACAGCGCCGCCGAAACCAACACGGCTTTGCGTTGTCGGTACACCGCAGCCGGGAACTGGTAGGCGAAGAAGTCGCGCACCACGCGAATCGACCGCGCTCGTTTGCCGTAGATCACCCCGCTCGACGCCGCAACAAGGTGAGTGAGCTTCGCCGCCAAGGCGGGATCGCGGTAGTGGGTGCGGGTGTAGGAAAGGTGCGTGGACGCTCTCTGGTAGAGCTGCACCATTTCTTCGAGCTCGCCGGGCCCGAGGTTGGTGATGCGAACTCGGGCCTGTTTCGTGAGGGCTTCGAGCCTGGTCCAGGTGGGGTCGTTGCGGGCGATGAAGCGGTCGATGTCCACGGCGCCGATACCGTAGCGCCCGTGTCCGACCTCCCAACCGGCATCATCACCCCGGAAGCGGTGGTCCTCGAGTTCGAGACCGCTGGTGCGGCGGCACGTCTACTCTCGGTGATCATCGATGCGTTCATTCAGGTCGGCACGTTGTTCGTCGTGTTGTTTGCCGTGGGATTCGGGCTGTCACAGGGCGGCGGATTCGGTTTCGAATGGGTCGGAATCGTGGTGATGTTGGTGTTCTCGTTTCTCGTGATCCTCGGCTATCCAGCGGCGATGGAGACGTTGTGGAACGGCCGAACGGTGGGTCAAGCCGCGCTCGGGCTCCGCGTGGTCACCGTCGAAGGCGGACCGGTGCGTTTCCGACACGCCGCTATTCGCAGCGTTCTCGGTTTGGTGGAGCTGTGGATCTCCACGGGCGTGATTGCCGTGGTGGCGGTTGTGCTCTCGAAACGCAATCAACGGCTGGGTGACATGGTGGCGGGCACGCTGGTGCTGCGCGAACGCACCGGGGCTCGGGCGCCGGCGGCCATGGCGTTTCTTCCGCCGCCCGGATACGTCGATTACGCATCCACGCTTGATGTCGGCCGGCTTACGGAAACGCAATACGGGATCGTGCGATCGTTTCTCACTCGCGTCTCGGAACTCGACCAGACCGCTCGGCAGGGTTTGGCGTTACGGCTGGCCAATCCGATTGCGTCGACCATGCGCCATTCGCCTCCGCCCATGGTCAGCCCGGAATTGTTCCTGGTGTGCGTGGCGGCGGCCTATCAGCGCAGGGCCGGAGTGGATGCTCCCGCATGGCCGGCCCCGCCGACATACCCGATGAGTTACGGCGGCCCGCCGGGAGCGTATGCGGGTCCGCCGGGTTATGGGGGTCCGCCGCCCTCTCCGGGCTACGGACCGGGCTACGGGGCGCCGCCGGGGACGTACCGTCGCTGACGCCAGGGCCCTGCGCCGGTCAGGGAACGGTTTGGCCTGCCGGTACCGGGGGTGGGATCGCTACCCTTGGCGCCGTGACGGCCTACCTCGATCATGCGGCCTCAACGCCCATGTTTCCCCTTGCCATCGAGGCAATGGTCGCGGCCGCGTCCCAACACTTCGGGAACCCCTCGGGGGCGCACCGACTGGCTCGTGATGCTCGCCGGCTCATCGACGACGCTCGCCAGACCGTGGCCGATGCCCTCGGCGTCGATCTCGGCGAAGTGGTCTTCACGAGTGGCGGCACGGAGGCCGACAATCTTGCCGTGCTCGGTATGGCCGCGGTCAGCGGCGGGGTCACCATGTGTTCGGCCGTTGAACATCACGCTGTGCTCGATCCGGTGGTCCGGGGCGGCGGCGTACTCGTGTCGGTCGGCGCCACCGGTGTGGTCGACCGTTCGGCACTCGCTGCTCTGGTCAAGGAGCACCAGCCTGCCGTGGTCTCGCTGATGTTGGCCAACAACGAGGTGGGAGCGATCACCGATCTCGAGGCCGCCAGCAACGTCGTGCATTCGCGATCCCCGGCCACCGTGGTGCACACCGATGCGGTGCAAGCCATGCCGTGGCTGCCGGTGCACGAGTTGGCATCGACCGCCGATCTGATTTCCATTAGCGCCCACAAGTTTGGTGGTCCCAAGGGCGTGGGAGCGCTGGCGGTGCGGAGGGGCGCGGTGTCGCTCCGGGCTCGTTCCATCGGCGGAGGTCAGGAACGAGAACGCCGAGGGGGCACGCAAAACGTTGCCGGGATCGTCAGTATGGCTGCGGCGCTGGCCCACAACGGGGCGGAACGGGAGCACACCAACGATCGCGTGATTCGGCTTCGGGATCGGCTCGAAGGCGAGTTGCTGGACCAAATTCCCGACGCGCTTGCCACGCTCCCCCCGAAGACCCTCCGCCTGCCGAACATCGTGCACCTGTGTTTGCCGGGCATCGAAGTGGAGGCGTTGCTCGTGCTGCTCGAGCAGGACGACGTGTACGCCTCCGCTGGGTCGTCGTGTTCGAGTGGTGCGATGGAGCCATCGCATGTGTTGGCCGCCATGGGAATCGATCGTGATTTGGCGTTCGCCGCCGTCCGTCTGTCGCTCGGGTGGTGCTCCACTGAGGCCGAGGTCGACCACGCCTTGCGGGTGATCCCGAATGCCGTTGCTCGTCTGCGGAACCATCGGGCGAAGGCGGCCGTCTGATGCGTGTGCTTGTGGCGATGAGTGGCGGCGTCGACTCGTCGGTGGCGGCGGGCCTGCTGGTGCATGCCGGTCACGAAGTCGTCGGCGTCACCATGAAGTTGTGGGGTGGCGACTCTGACACCGGCTGTTGTTCGGTGAGCGACGTCGATGATGCGCGCCGGGTTGCGCAGCAACTGGGCATCGACTTTTTCGTGTTCAACTTCGGCGACGACTTCAATCGCCATGTGGTTGACCCCTACGTCGCATCCCATGCCGCGGGTGATACGCCGAACCCGTGCATCGAGTGCAACCGGCATCTGAAGTTCGACCGATTCCTGGAGCGGGCCACCGAGCTGGGTTTCGATACGGTCGCCACCGGTCATCACGCCCGGGTGGCAATCGCTCCTTCGGGTTCGCTGCGGGTGGCACGCGGGGCGGATGCCTTGAAGGATCAGAGCTACGTGCTTTCCATGCTCACCCAGGCGGAGTTGCGGCGAGTGGTGTTTCCCGTGGGGCATCTGACCAAACACGAGGTGCGGCAAGAGGCGGCAACACTGGGCCTCCGGACGGCCACCAAACCCGATAGTCAGGACGTGTGTTTCATCACCTCCACGAAGGGTCGGTCGGGGTTTCTGTCCACGAGAATCCCGCTCACGCCCGGACGCCTTGTCGATCACCAAACGGGGGAGCAGGTGGGGACGGTGCCGGCCGTGCAACTGGTCACGATCGGTCAGCGCAAAGGCCTCGGCCTGGCGGGTGACGACGAGCCGAGGTACGCGGTCGACGTCGACGTGCCCAACGGAATTGTCTCGGTAGGGCCGGCTGAGCTTTTGCTCACCACGGACGTGCGACTCGGAACACTGGCGTGGTCCGATGGTGTGGTGGAGGGACCGGTAGTGGTGCAGTGCAGCGCGCACGGGGCACCGGTTCCTGCGACACTGGAGATGGCGGTGGGGGACGATGGCTCGCGGCAACCGACAGCCGTGGTGCGGTTCGCCGCAGCCCAACGAAAGATCGCTCCCGGACAGACCGTGGCGTTCTACGACACTTCCGCCCCGGATCAGGTTGTGGGATCCGGCATCGCCCGCTGACCGGAACGCCCGCTGACAACGGATCAGCGTTGAAGGAGATCTACCGACGGATTCGCCATGCCGTGACAAGGCTGCCCGGTCGGCTCGGGCACACAACGATCGCCTGGGCCTCGACCGATTCGGCCACAACGCCCGTTCCTGGCCGTTGTGCTGGTCGAGGGGTGATCGTGACCGATTCGCTAAAGGCCACGACCACGTTCAGCCCTGCTGCCCCCACCGTCAGGTCCAGTGTCTCCGATGCGCCGAGCACTTCGGGGGTGACGGGTTCTACCGCCCGAACGAACCGCTTCTGGACCAGGAGCGAATCGATCAACGACGCGTAGTCGTGCACGACGATGCCGGCGGGCACAAACACGATCCACCTTCGGTGTTGTGCGTGAAGCGAACGGACGCCGATCGCGGTGAGGGGAATCGCCGCCGCGAGGAGCGCTCCACCGGGGCCCCACCGTTGGTCGGCGAGGAGGAGAACCGCGGCGCACGGCACGACGCTGCATGCCAACCAGGCGAGCGGGATCGGCGCCAGCAGCAGGACGGTCGGTGGTCGGAGGAGAAAACGCCGCTCGTCGCCGTAGGCCGAACCGTTCACAAAGGCATGTCCGATCCAGGCGGTGAGCGCAATCGCCGCAACCGCGGTGCTCGCGCTGAGCCCCATCGCCAAGGCCGCGGGCGAGATCGTGGGGCCCCCCGCCGGCGTGTCCGGCGAGATCGTGGGGGTCGACCGGGTGATCCACGCCAGCCACACGAGTACGGCGAAGGGCATCGGCGTGAGAATGCGGGTGATGGTGAGGGTCTCCACCCGAGGGACAAGGAGGGCGATGGCGGTGACGATCCAACCGGTCCAGAGCCCAGCGGTTGCGGTGTGCAACACCGTCGCACGCTGGATGCCGAATCCCGCTTCGAACGCCGGACCGGCGGTGGCCGGAAGGGTGACCCACAGACCGATGAGGACCCATCTCACGATCCGGGCGAGGCGGTCCACCCGGGGGTTTGGCGTCGGCGAAAGGGAGGCGAGAATACGTTGCCCCGTGGGGTCACGGCGGCTCGTTTTCGGGGTCGTCTCGCGGCCAGGCACAAAGCGAGATTTGCGCCTGAGGTCCGCTGATGACTAATCCGATAGCGCCGGAGAGCGGCAAATCCGACGATTTCGGGGGAATACGAGTGATCGACGAGCGCATGGTGCCACTACCGGTGGGCCTCGCCACGTCCATCGGCAGTTTGCCCCACGTGGACCCGAGCGAGGCGGTTGACTTCGTGCTGCGTCATCAACATCGCCTGCCAGCGGCGCCGTCGCTACCCGCTCGGTCACTTCGTGAAGGCATGATCGCCCAAGCGGCCTACGGGATCCTTGGGGTCGACGTGCAGGCCGACGGGTCGTTGATGATCGACGACCGATTGCTCGACCCGGAAGCACCGCTCACGGATCCGGGGTTCTCGTCGGATTCATTCGTGGGGCTCCGCGCCTTCCTCAATGCCGTGGCCGACCGCAATGGCCCCGTGAAGGTCAGCCTCACCGGGCCGGTCACTCTCGGCGTTGCGCTCCACGCCGCCGGGGTACCGGAACCTCTCGCCTTCGACCTCGCCGGTCATGCCGTTCGCCAGCGGGCGCGGGCACTGCTCAATCACGTGCTGGAACGCATGCCGCAAGTGCAACTCGTGGTGTTCGTCGATGAGCCCGTCCTTGGCTCCGCTATGTGGCCTGACTTCCCGATTGCCCCCCTCGACGCCATCGACCTCGTATCGAGCGTGCTGGCCCAACTTGAGCGGGTATCGATCACGGGGCTCCACTGCTGCGGTCGGGCGGATTGGAAGCTGCTGTTGTCGGCCGGCGCCCACATCCTTTCCGTGCCGACCGATATGGGTATCGAGACGGCGGCCGGGTCGGTGGCCCAGTTCCTCGAACGGGGCGGATGGATTGCGTGGGGGGCCGTGCCCACGGATGGCCCCGTCGGCACCACCGTCGACCGCTTGTGGCGGCAGTTGTCCACGCTTTGGTGCGATCTTGTCGCCGCCGGCGGGTGCGACCCGGTCAAGTTGCGCACGCAGGCGATGATCACGCCGGCGTGTGGTTTGTTCCGTCACGGGGTCACCCAGGCGGAACAGGTGCTGGAGTTCACGGGCCGACTGGCCGAACGGTTGCACGACCAAGCCATCGGCGTGAAGCTTCAAGTCGGCGCCTGAACCCGCGCCACGAAAGACCGAGCGGGTCGTGGGCGTCGTAAGCTGGGGTAGATGGCAACGGGAACACCGGCCGCAGCGGCCGACGGTGAACGCGATCCGGTCACCCGGATCGACGAGCTACGGGCGCTGATTCGTCACCACAACGAGCGTTACCACTCGTTCGACGCTCCCGAGATTCCCGACGCCGACTTCGACGCCCTCTTTCGGGAGCTGCGCACGCTCGAGGAGCTCCATCCCGACCTTCTCACGCCGGATTCGCCCACGGTCCTCGTGGGCGTAACCGGGAACGCCACCTTTGCCGAAGTTGCGCATCGAGTGCCGATGATGTCGCTCGACAACGCCATGGACGAGAGCGAGCTCCGGGCCTGGGGTGATCGTTTGGTGCGCCAGCTCGGGGTCGACACTGCCGGCCGCCTGGGCTACGTCTGTGAGTTGAAGATCGATGGTTTGGCCATCTCTGCCCGATATGAAGGCGGGAGGCTCGTACAAGCGGCCACACGGGGGAATGGGAAGGTCGGAGAGGATGTCACCGCCAACGTCGCCACGATTGCCGTGATGCCAACGTCGTTTCCTCCCCACCTCCCGGGTGGTGGCGCGATGCCGTCGGTGATCGAAGTTCGGGGCGAGGTGTATCTCGCCGTATCCGACTTTGAAGCCCTCAACGTCGCGCAGATTGCGGCCGGCAAGCCGGCCTACGTGAATCCGCGGAACACCGCCGCCGGCTCCCTCCGACAGAAAGACGCCGTCGCGACGGCCAGCCGCAACTTGAGCTTTTGGAGCTACCAGCTGGGGGAGATCGAGGGCGGGCCTCCGTTCACTACGCACCACGAGACGCTCGAACTTCTTGGGCGGCTTGGCTTCCCCGTGAACCCCAACGCCGAGGTGGTTGCCAGTCTCGACGAGGTCTATGCGTTCTGCCGTCACTGGCAAGAGCATCGCCACGACCTCGACTACGAGATCGACGGGGTTGTGGTGAAAGTCGACGACCTGGCGAGGCGCCGTGAACTTGGCGTCACATCCCGGGCCCCGCGGTGGGCCATCGCCTACAAGTTCCCGCCGGAAGAGCGAACAACGGTGCTACGGGCCATCCAGGTATCGGTTGGCCGAACCGGTCGGGCCACTCCCTTCGCCGTGCTCGAACCGGTATTTGTGGGAGGGTCCACGGTCGGAATGGCGACGCTGCACAACCAGGACCAGGTCCGGGTAAAAGACGTCCGCCCGGGCGACACGGTGATCGTACGAAAGGCTGGAGATGTCATCCCGGAGGTCGTGGGTCCGGTCTTGAGCGACCGCCCGGCCGACCGCCCAGAGTGGGTGTTTCCCACCGACTGCCCCGTGTGTGGTTCCCGGCTCGTGCGCCCCGAAGGCGAGGCCGACCACCGTTGCCTCAACGAGGTATGCCCGGCGAGAGTGGCAGGGGCGATCGAGCACTTTGCCTCCCGGGGCGGGCTCGACATCGAAGGATTCGGAGAGCAGCGGGTACAACTGTTTCAGAGCTTGGGTTTCCTGCACGACGTTGCCGACATCTTTGCCCTTCCGGTCGAACAACTTCGTGAGCTCGAAGGGTTCGGCGAAACGTCGATCGCCAATCTGCTGGCGGCGATCGAGACCAGCAAACGCCGGCCGCTCGCCAACCTTTTGGTGGGGCTCAGCATTCGCCACCTCGGACCGAGTGGGGCCGAAGCGCTGGCCGCCCACTTCGGCCACATCGATCCAATGATGGTCGCGACCGCCGAGGAGATCGGTGCCATCGAGGGTGTCGGGCCAGTGATCGCGGGGAGTGTCTCCGAGTGGTTCGGCGTGGCGGCCAACCGGGAGATCATCGAGAAGCTGCGAGCCGCCGGGGTGAACATGGTGGGGCCGGACCGGCCAAACGCGCCGCAGGTGCTCACCGGCAAGGCCGTCGTGGTCACCGGCACCCTGGCGAACTACAACCGCGAGGAAATCGAAGCGGCGATCAAGGCGCGAGGCGGGAAAGCCCCGGGGAGCGTGTCGAAGAAGACGTTCGCCGTGGTGGTGGGAGAGTCCCCCGGTGCTTCGAAACGCACCAAAGCCGAAGAGCTCGGCATACCGATCCTCGATGAGGCCGGTTTCGAGCACCTACTCACAACCGGAGAACTTCCTTCATGACCTCCCACCTATCGCCGCCGACCCCGGGTGACCGGTCTATCGACGCGGTGGTCTACGACTTCGGCGGCGTATTCATGGCGTCCCCGTTCGAGGCCATGCGTCAGCTGGCCGACGAGAAAAAGATGGCCTACGAGCTTCTTCTTGAGTTGTTGTTCGGGGGGTACCACACCGATGGGAACCACCCCTGGCATCAAGCCGAGCGCGGCGAGTTGGGAATTGTCGATGCCCGGGAACAGATTCGGGAGTTGGCGGCCGACCAAGGCCATGAGGTCGACCTTTTCGATCTGTTCCGGTTCTTGTCCACCAAGGAGATCAACGACGCGATGGTGGCCAACGTGCGCCGGGCTCGCGCCGCGGGAGCACGCACGGCGGTGCTCACGAACAACATCGTTGAAGGCAAGGACATTTGGCGAGCGATGATCCCGCTCGACGAGCTCTTCGACGCCGTCGTTGACTCGTCGGAGGTGGGGATGCGCAAGCCGAACCCGGCGGTGTACCTCCACACCCTCGAACTTCTTGGTGGGGTGGCGCCAGAACGAGCCGCCTTTCTCGACGACTTCCTCGGCAACGTGGAGGCGGCGGAGCGGGTAGGGATGATTGGCATCTTCGTGGAGGGCAACGGGCTTCTCGCAATCGATGCCGTGGATGCCTTGCTCGCCGGCCGCTCGTGAACCGGCGTTTGCATTGGGCATCGCCGACGATTGCGCACCGGAGAACGCGCCAAGGAGCGTGATGCGACCGAGGATCAGAGGTACACGCCGATGACGTCGATGATGATGTCGGTGGAGGCGCCGCTGGCGCAGGTCATCGAGAACTGGGTCTGGTCATTGAGGACGACGGTTGCGGCATTGGCAATCACAGTGTTGGCCGCAGTCCAGTTGATGCTGGAGTTTCCGGGCCACGGGGTTCCTCCCTGGTGGAGAGCGACGAAGCCGCCGCCGGCGCTGGTGTTGACGACGGTGAGGTTCACGAGAATCGCCCGGGGAGGGAAATCGAAGGGAAAGTCAATCGTTCGTGGCGAGTTGCCGCTGGTGAGCTTGGTCTTTGGACCGCCGGTCGGCGGGTTGCCGGGACGGCTGTCGTAGAGCCGGAAGGTGGATTCCAGAAGGATCAATGCTCCGAGCACGTCGCCGGGCGCGGCGAGCAGGCGCCACGTGCCGGGGGTGCCGGATTTGACGCAAAACCAGAGGGAGGCTTCGCCGGGCACGGCGACGGCGGAGATCACCTCACCGGCGGCATGGAACGCCGTATTCGTGAGGGGGCTGAATGGCTGAGGGATGAGATGAAGGGCGGCCCTGCCCCCCGTGACCTCGAGGCCGATCCCATCGGGGCTGGTGGCGATCACCCCGGTTCGCAGCCCGCCGCCGAAGACTCCCGCCTCGTCGCCGGCGCCGCGCACGCCCACGCCCCCGCTTACGCCTTCGTCCGCGAGGCCAAGGACACCGTAACTTGGTCCCTCGCCGCGGACGCCCGTGGACTGGCTCCCGCGACCGACCCCGTACACGCCGTAGCCTCCACTGATCTCCGTGATGCCCTGGACGCCGCCAACGAGGTGGTCGCCGCTGGCGTACCCGAGAACGGCCGGTGCAATGATCGAGTTGCCGGACTGGGGACCATCGTTCACCATGAATCCATACCGTTGGAACACATTCTGGGGAGGGTCGAAGATCAGTGTTGTGTTGGCGGCGGACCCGGTCACCCGTCCGGCGAGGATCGGGTCGCCGTTCAGGGCCGCGGCAGGGGCCGCACCAGCGACCGATGCCGCGGCACCGGCGGCAAACACGCTGGCGGCGAGGGCGCCACCCCGCAAGAACGCCCGCCGGTCGGCAGTGTCGTCGGTAGAGCTTTCGTCGGAGATTCCGGTTACGGCCGATGCGGACCGCACCGGCGGCGCAGCGTGCCGGGCCGCGTGGGATGTCGGGGTCGGCACTTCCGGAAACACAAGGGGAGCGGGCGCGGCGGTGAGTCCCGCAACGGCGTCTCGGAGTAGTGCCACCTCGGCCCGTAGGTGCGCGATCTCGTGCTCGTGTTGCGTGGTCATCGTCCTTCTCCGGTTCGTCCCGCCGTCCGAACACGGTACCGGACCTTACGGGCGGACCGAACCAACCGGCTTTTCCCGATGCGGGAGACCTTTTGCTGCTCCCCGTGGGCGTCGCGCCGCCGAACCGCGCATCGCCTTGACTGCGACCCGTCCTGAACGTACGAGAACTCGTCGGTCGGCCACCACTCCCGACCGCTCGAACGTCGGTTTTCGCGACGGGCAGAGCAGATCAAGAGCAGATCATAGATAGCGGATACACGGCGTTGGGCAGCGTCGCGGCTCGAGCGAACCGGCGTAAGAAGCGTCACGGCGCCCGCCATGTCCGTGCCGCCCGGGCACCAGACATACGCCTCGCCGCGCAAACGCTAGAAGACCGTGAAACACCAGCTCTTGGTGAAGGTCTGGTTCGGGCTCGACAATGGCCAGTACTTCACCAACGCACAGTTCTGCCCCGGGTTGTAGGCCACCACCTCCTGGCCGTTTCCGGGCACGAACGTGAACTTGCTCAGCGCCGAGATCTTGCGTAGCTGATCGGGCGGAATGGGCTTTCCGTTCACGGTGAGCTCGGCATCCCAGCCGGAGATGAGGTCGATCCCCACTTCGGCCTGTTGAAACACCTTTTCGTTGGGAGCGGGAATGAATGCCTCGACGATGCCGTCGGATGCCTTGTCCTCTCCGGCCACGTTCGTGACCCACAAACCCACGCCTGCAGCAAGGGCAATCACGATAGGAATGGCGAGGATCATGCGTTGACGGGGATTCATTGGTGACCAGTGTGCCGTGCCATCGGGGTGAATGCGCCATCACCGGCCGAGAGAACTGATCGGCGTGCCGCGAATCACACGGGTGTAGGCAGTAGCCTCGGCCGACGTGGCCCTTTCGCGCACGCTCGATCGCGTCGGGCTCGTGCTCGGTGGGCGATACCGGCTCCTCGCCCCGATTGGCACGGGCGCGTCAGCGTCGGTCTACCTCGCCGACGATGTCAAGCTTCGCCGTCGCGTCGCCGTCAAGGTGCTGCATGAGGCGCTGGCCGAAGACGAGGCGTTCCTCCGGCGGTTTCAAGCTGAAGCGCAGTCGGCGGCGGCGCTCAACCACCCGCACGTTATGGCCGTCCACGATTGGGGCGACTCGGGCGAATGGCCGTACCTCGTCATGGAGCTGCTCGGCGGGGGAAGCCTTCGAGCCGTTCTCGATGCCGGTCCCCCGCTGTCACTCTCACAGACCTTGGTGGTGGGTCTGGAGGCGGCGCGAGGGCTCGACTACGCCCATCGGCGGGGATTCGTGCATCGCGATATCAAGCCGGCCAACCTGCTGTTCGACGACGAAGCGCGGTTGCGTATCGCCGACTTCGGCCTCGCACGCGCCTTGGCGGAGGCGGCGTGGACCGAGCCGATGGGGGCGGTGCTTGGTACGGCCCGATACGCCTCGCCGGAACAGGCCCGAGGAGAAATGCTCGACGGTCGCAGCGACGTCTATTCGCTGGCGCTGGTACTGATCGAAGCCGTCACCTCCACCGTTCCCTTCCGCGCCGATACCACGATTGGTACGCTCATGGCTCGCGTCGACCGGCCGATCCCGGTGCCGGTGGAATTGGGGGCGCTCGCCCCTGTCCTGCGAGCGGCAGGGGTTGCTGATCCGCGCGAACGAATCGACGCCGCCACCTTTGGGGCGGCGCTGCTGGCCGCGGCCGAGGACCTCGATCGTCCGCGCCCGATTCCAATGCCCGGCACCGTCCTCGTTGCGTCCGACCTGAGCGAGATTGGCCGGCGCGACCCGACCGATGTGGCGGGCACCACCGATGTGGCGGGCACGACACCGATCGAGGCGATCCTGACGCCCATCGATGAGGGGACTGCCTCCGAGCAGTCATCCAACCTCGATGATGGTGTCGGCTCGGCACCGGTCGAGGATCTGCTGCTCGCCGACGACATCACCGGGTTCCTCGATCTGCGCGGCGAGGCGGGGTTGGTCGCTCCGGCGGCCGACCACCCGGCGCCGTTCGATTGGCAAGAGGACGCCGATCCCGGTGCTCGTCGGCGTCGCCGTGAGAGTCGTCGACGCCAGACTGGTGCCGCCGACCACGAGCCCAGTTCGCCGCCGGTCCGTGAAGCCACCACGGCGTTGGCCGGTGTCGCCATCACGACGGATCCGCTGCGAGTGGAGGTTCCACGAACCGATGGTTCGGCGCTCGACGCGCTTGCTGGTGTGGCACCGGCATCCCGGCCATCTCGACGTGAACGTCGCGCCGCAGAGGCGGCGGAAATCGCCAACAGCGTCCCCGCCGTCCACCCCCCGCCCAAACCGGACCGTCGTGGCCGTGGCCGCGGCCGCGCCGCGTTGATCGCGGTTTTGGTGTTGGCGCTTGTGGGCGCTGCGGCTTTCGGCGGTTGGTATTCCTGGGTGCGCATCCCCATGCACCCCGTCCCCTTGTTCGTCGGCACTCCCGAAGATGCGGCAAAACGAACGGTGGCGGCCAACGGTTGGCAGGTGCGCACGTCGGAGATGTTCGCCGAGGGGTCGAATCCCGGGGAGGTGCTCGCCCAACGCCCGAGCGCCGGCGTTTCACTGGAGGAACGTCAACTGGTGGAGCTCACGGTCTCGTTGGGTGCGCCGCCGATCCCGGTTCCTACCGACCTTGTCGGCAAGTCCCTCGACGAAGCGGGCACCGCCCTGGCTGCGGTGGGGCTTGGTATCGAGGTGGCCGAGCGTCCCTACGACGAGAACATCCCGAAGGGCGTAGTGATGGCCCTGATGCCCAACACGCCAACCGAGGTATCGCGCTCCACGGCCGTGCGAGTGGTGGTGTCGGCCGGTCCGGAACCCCGCATCATCCCCGCCGGCCTTCCTGGCCAGTCGGCCGACGCGGCGTCGAACCAGCTCAAGGCGTTGGGTTTGGTCCCCTCGATCGTGGAGGAGTTCGACGAAAGCGTGGCCCGGGGAGTGGTGCTCACCGTGAGCCCCGGGGCGGGTGAAGTTGTCGAGAAAGGTGCCTCGGTAAAGGTCACGGTGTCCAAGGGGCCGGCTTTGGTGGCGGTACCCAACGTCCGTGGCCTGTCGGTCGTTGATGCCGCCACCCGGATCGAGGCCCAGGGGCTCGTGGTGCGTAGCACGCAAGGCTCGCCGACCAAGCCGGTGGTCGGCACCAACCCCGCCGCCGGGGCCCTGGTCCGACGCGGCACGGCCGTCACCATCAGCACGGAATAGCCTCTGCTCATGATTGGGGCGAACGTCCTCACCATTCACGAGGAGCAAAATGGCCACCTACGACCTGACCGGACGGGTGGCCGTCGTGACTGGCGGCAACGGCGGCATCGGGCTCGGCATCGCCGAGGCGCTGGCGGCGGCCGGGGCCGACATCGTGGTGTGGGGCCGCAACGAAACCAAAAACCAAGCGGCGGTCACGTCACTGCGTGCCGGTGCTGCTCCGGCCCGACGTGTGCACGCCATCCGCTGCGACGTGGCCGACGAGGCCGCAGTGGTTTCGGCGATGGCCGAGTCGATCGACGTGATGGGCAAGGTGGATTGCCTGGTGGCCAACGCCGGAATCGGCGGGTTCTCCCCCTTCATCCAAATGAGCCTCGCCGAATGGCGTCGCGTGACCTCGGTGAACCTTGACGGCGCGTTCCTCACGCTCCGTGAAGGCGCCAAACACATGGTCGAACGAGGCGAGGGAGGGTCACTGATCGCCATCTCCTCCGTGTCGGCCGTGCACGGAGCACCGATGATGCAGCACTACGCCGGATCGAAAGCAGGGCTGTTGGCGGTTATGCGCGGCCTCGCCGTGGAGTTGGCGCGCCACCAGATTCGCTGCAACTCCTTGCTTCCCGGTTGGACGCACACCGACATGCTCGACCCCATGACCGCCAACGAGAAGTTCGTGGCGAATACCACCTCCCGTACCCCGATGCGACGGTGGGGGCTGCCGTCGGACATGGGAGCAGCGGCGGTTTTCCTCGCCGACCCGACGGTGACCTTCCACACCGGCGACTGCATCGTGGTCGACGGCGGCTACTCGATCTTCTGAGGCGGCATGATGCGAGCGTCGATCGGACAGTTTGGTGACGTGGTGGTGCGCCCGCCGGCCGAGCCTGGCTACGCCACCGGAAGGCTCGGAAGCCACGCCGGGCGTGTGGCCTCGAATGCCGTGATGTCGGCTTCGTGGGAGAGCGTGATGCCGATGTCATCGAGGCCGTTGAGGAATCGATGCCGGGTGGCGTCGTCAAGCGGGAACGCAACCTCGATCCCGATTGCGGGGGCACTCACGGTGCGTCGATCCACGTCGACGGTGATTTCAAGGCCGGGATCGGCTTCGATGGCGCGGAGGAGGGCTTCGCCGACCTCGGCAGGCACCTGCACTGGCACGAGCCCGTTCTTGGTGCAGTTGTTGCGGAAGATGTCGGCGAACCGGGGTGAGATCACCGCGCCGAAGCCGTAGTCCTGGATGGCCCACACTGCGTGTTCCCGCGAGGAGCCGGTGCCGAAGTTCGGCCCGGCCACGAGCACCGTCGCCCCCGCGTAACGTTCGTCGTTGAGCACGAAGCCACGGTCGTCGCGCCACTCCGAGAAGAGGCCGGCGCCGAATCCGGTGCGCTCTACCTTCTTGAGCCAGTCGCTTGGGATGATCTGATCGGTATCGACGTCGCTGCGGTCGAGCGGGACGGCGGTGCCGGTGACGATGTTGACGGGTTCCATGGGGTTTCCTCCGTGGGGAGCGCCCGAATCCCCTCGAACTTCCCCCGATTTCCCCCGATTTCCCTCGAACTGGGCACACCTTTCGTCGCTGGAGCGACGAAA
>JANOSD010000095.1:0-50790 GCA_031415655.1 Actinomycetes bacterium | reverse complement strand
AGGAGGTGACCGACAGGACCCCCGTCGTTTCATTGAAGGTGTACGACCATTCGTTCTCGCCGTCGGTGGTGGCCACCTTCCATCCGTCGGCATAACGACGCGACACCGGCAAGAAGATCTCGGTAGCGCCGGTCGCCGCATTGTGCGCGAACTGCACATGGAGGGTGCGCGAGTCGGGGTCCCAGGTGGAGTGGGTAGGTGCTCCGGCTACCGCTCGGGCGTAGGGGTGGAAGATCTGTTCGATGCCGGGCCGGTCGTTGCCGTCGGCGTCGAGAGGGCAGTAGCCCCCACCGAAACACCAGTTGAACACCGACCAGCCCGAACCCACGTCGTCGAGGGTCGAAAGACTGTCTCGCACGAATTGCCCCATACCCCCGGCTTCGGGATTGGCGACGCCCCATTCGCCGACGAGCAGCGGCATCGGGTTGGTGGCAACGTACGGAGAGATGGCGCTCGACCACTTGGCGAAGAAGGTAGCGTCGTATTGCACCACACCGCCGGGGGAGTAGGTGGCGCTCTCGATCGATGCGTCGTACATGTGGGGATAGATCGCTACCTTGGGGCCGATGACATTGCCGAGCGAGGTGGTGATTCCGATCGAGGCGAGGTTGGGCGGTTCGATGAAGACCCAGTGGTCATCGTCGACGACGGCGATGGCGTCGGTGAGCCGTTGGTACATCGGGGTGAGTTGTTGGCTTTCCACCCGGGCGGCAGCCGTGGGGAAGTCCTCGCCGGCCCGGAACTTACCGAACGGCTCGTTCATGAGGTCGTAACCCAGCACCGCCGGATGATCCTTCACGGCGTTGACGACGTACATCCACGCGTCGATCTGGTGCTGGCGAAGGTCGGCGTCTTCGTAGAGATGATCGAAAGCATTCTGCACTGCGGGCTGGAGGTAGTTGAGAAGCCACACCGATTGCTGCTCGTAGGGAACGCCGTCGGTACGGGTGGCCCACGTTGGTACGCCCGTACTGCCGAACGCCTCTCCGAACACGTCCTGATGCATGTCGAGAATCACGAGGATCCCGTGGGCCTGCGCTCGATCAAGGGCGGCCTCGATCTTGGCGAGATAGGCGGCGTTGAAGGTGTCCTGCGTGGGCTCAAGGAACTGCCAGTAGATGGCCAACCGAATGTGGTCGAGCCCTCGTTCGGCGGCGGCGGCGAGGAGCGCGTTGGTGAGCGTGTCGGGATCGTCGGTCTTGTGGTTTCCGCCGCGGAGTTGACGGGCTCGGCCTTGTTCATCGGCGATGTACACCCGGCCATCGGTGCCGTCAGAGGTGGACCAGGCGGCCACCGGCCCGGGTAGCGGTCCACTCACCGCACTCGCCGGTGTGGCGGTGGAGAAGAACAGGCCCAAGGCGGCCAGGGTGGCGGTGACGGCGACGGCGAGACGATCGGTCATGACTCCGGAGTGTAAGTGTTGACGGGCTCGGCTTGCGTTACACCGATGCTTCATGTGTATCGCAAGGATTCGGGTCAGTGCAGCAGCGAGGCGAGGGCGGCCGGGATGGAGGCAGGGCCGTTGACCGGGGCG
Organism: Actinomycetes bacterium; assembly: GCA_031415655.1. GTDB lineage: Bacteria > Actinomycetota > Acidimicrobiia > Acidimicrobiales > Acidimicrobilacustridaceae > JAKOVR01. Next base: position 49,256 of record JANOSD010000095.1, on the reverse strand, counting down.
AGTCGGGCCCCGGTGGCACGGGCGAACGCCACGGCGTCATCGAGATCATCGTCGGGGGCGAGAATCAGTAGTTCGTCGAGCAGCCGAGCGGCGGGAATCGGGTCCGGGCCCGCATTGGCCCGACAATCCGAGACCACGATCGTGAGTCGGCGTTTGGCGGTTGACCGGTTCAGTTGTGCGCCCGCATTGGTGAGAGCGCCAGCGAGGTCGGTGGTGCCGTGGCCGCGCAGGCGTAGCAGGTCGTCGGTGACGGCGGTGGGTGACCGCGTTTCGCCTTGGGAGCGAAGCGCGATGACCCGATTGGAGAACACGAGCACGCTGGTGTCGTCGGGTGCGCGCCAGGCGCACGCCGCCGCGGCCACGGCGGCAGTGGCGAGGCGATCGCCGCCCATCGAACCGCTTCGGTCCACCACAAGACACAACGCGGTGGACGGTCTCGACAGTTCGATCACTCGCAGTTCGTCGATGGTGGGCCGGGTGTTGCTGGCCCGAGCCAGGGCCAATGCCTCGACCGATCCGTCAAGGTCGAGGTCGCCGAGCGCCCGGTCGGCGGGCATCGAGTGAGGGCGGCCCACGCCTCGTTGTCGGGCTCGGCCGCTCCGGGCCACGTCGACGAACACCCGAGCCGCCAGCCGACGCGCCAGATCACGGAGTCGGACATCGACTGCTCCGGTGAGGTCGGCGAGGAGCGCGAGGGCGGCGTCGGGGTGCTCGGCGAGGAAGTCGTCGTAGGCACCCTCGTCCAGTTCGCCCACCTCGGGGGAGATCTCCTCAAAGCCGGGTTTGTTCTGGAGTGCCCGACGGCCGGCTTGGTGGCGTCGTTCCTCGTCGACGGCGACGCGGGCTTGCGGGCCTTCGATGGCCTTCGGCGTGGGAGCAAACTGCTGGCGGCCACCAGGCGGTGGCGTCAGGCTTTTGGGTCGGACTCGCCGTCACCGGTGCCCGTCGGTTGTTCGCCGGCAAACACCGACCACCAGAGCTCGGCCACGATGTCGTCGGCCACTCGTCCGCCACCTTCGTGCACACGGAGACGACCGCTCAAGGCGGCGAGGGCGGCATCGAGGCCGTTGACGGCGTTGGACGGGTGTCCGCCTCGCAGGGTTGCGAGCTCGTTGGCGAGGAGCACGAGATCGATGGCGCCGCGCACGGATGAACCGACCCGCACGTCGGGATGTTCTCGGCTTGATCGCACCACGTCGACCACCTTGCCCACGAACGTGGGATCGGCGTCGGGGGCGGCGCGCTGAGCAATGGCGACTTCGGCCGCAGCGGACTGGTAGCTCATCGTGACCCGGCACATACGGTCGTAGACGGCGGACGAAATACGGGCGGTGCCCACGGCGTCGAACGGGTTCATGGCCGCCACGAGACGGAAACCGTCAGCCGCTTCCACCCGACCGAGGCGTGGCACGTGCAGTTCGCCTTCGCTCATCACGGTGATCACCACGTTGAGCGTTTCCTCTGGCACCCGGTTGAGTTCCTCGACGTACAGCAGGCCGCCCGTGCGTAGTGCGGTGATGAGCGGCCCATCGATAAATGCCGACGGCGCGTAGCCGGTGTCGAGCACGACGCTTGGATCGAAGTGCCCGACCAAACGACCGGGGGTGAGCTCGGCGTTGCCTTCCACGAAGACAAAGTCAGTGCCACCCACCTCAGCGATGGCGCGCAGCAGCGTGGACTTCCCCGTGCCAGGCGGGCCTTCGAGGAGCACGTGTCGCCCCGAAGCCAGCCCAGCGAGGATGATTTCGAGCTCTCGCCGCCGGTCCACCACCCTCGTGGCCAGCTCGTCAACCAACGCCCGATCGATACCCCGACTCACGCCACCGCCCCCCAATACCGGTTTTGGTAGGGGAGACGCATCAAAACTGATGCGTCTCCCCTACCAAAAACCGGTGAGGGGGTCACTTGTAGACGAGGACGCCGCGGACGTTCTTGCCGTCTCGCATGTCCTGGTACCCCTGGTTGATGTCGTCGAGCGAGTAGGTGTTGGTGATGAGCTCGTCGAGCTTGAGCTTGCCGCTCTGATACATGCCGAGTAGGCGGGGTATGTCGTAACGCGGGTTGGCGGCGCCGAAGATGGCGCCGACGAGTTGCTTTTGCTGCATGGCGAGGTCGAAGAGGTTGAGCTGGGTGTCGGTAGCGTTCATGTTGGCGACCGACGTGTACACACAACGACCGCCCTTGCTCACAAGGCCCATGATCGACGCGAGGTCGCCGGGGATGCCTTCGCCGGTGGTGACAATGACCTTGCTGGCGTTTCGGCCGAAGGTGAGATCGCCGAGCAGCGCGGCGGCATCGCCGATGCTGGCAGCGGTGTGGGTGGCGCCGAAGATCTGTGCCTGCTCTCGCTTGAACTCCACGGGGTCGACGGCGATCACATGCTGGGCCCCCGACATAGCGGCGCCCTGCACGGCATTCATGCCCACGCCGCCGGCACCCACCACCACGACGGTCTCGCCGGCCTGCACTTCGGCGGCGTACACCGCGGAGCCCCAGCCGGTGGTGACGCCGCACGCCACGAGGGCGGCCTTGTCGAGCGGGATGTCTTCGGGGATCTTCACGAGGGACGCCTGGTTGAGCACGCTGTGATGGGCAAACGCACCCAGGCAACACATGAGGGCAAGGTCTTTGCCGTCGTTGGTGTGGTGGCGGAAGGTGCCATCAAGCTGGGTGCCGGCGAGCAGCCCGGCTCCAAGGTCGCACAGGTTGGTGTGGCCCGATATACACGAGGGGCACTTGCCACAGCTCGGGACGAACGAGGTGACGACGTGGTCGCCGACGGCGAGGCTGTTCGGACCGGGACCCACCTCCATCACAATGCCGGCGCCTTCGTGACCGCAGATGATCGGGTACTGCTGCCAGCCGAGCATGGTGACGATCTCGGGGGGCAGGGCCATATCGCCGGTGACGAGATGTTCGTCGGAATGGCACATGCCGCAGGCATGAAACTCCACCAGGACTTCGCCTTCACGGGGATCGTCGAGTTCGATCTCGTCGACGACGTAGTCGGCGTGTGGCTCCCAGAGGATGGCGGCCTTGGTCTTCATATTGTCCCCTTGATACGTGGTTTCGGGCGGCGACCCGTGTCGCCGAGAACGTGCGTTGCGCACCCGACGGGTCCCCCGAGGGCAAGCGGTGTCACCCTAGTCGGAGCTATGCGACAAGGGCGACGATCAGATGAGGACGAGACGAAGGTCACACGGTCGCCCGACCATCCGCCCGACCATCCGCCGGGATTGGCGGCTCATCGCACCGGGAGCTCTATCCGGTCCTCGGGTGAGAGGAGTGCGGTGACGGCCACGGTCTCGAGTCCGGCGGCGTCGAGCAAGGCGCGCAGTTTGGCGGGGTCGGGCGCTGGTAGGGGACCGCTGGCGAACACCGCCACACGATCAGACCGAGGTTCCACTGCCACCACACGCCAGCCGACGGCACCCGCCCATTCGGTCGCCACACGGGTGATATCTCGTTGTTGAAAGGTGGACGCAGTGAGCGTGGCGGTGGTGGTCGCCAGCGGGATGGCAATGAGGAGGGTGAGGACGATCACCACGCCAACGGCCTTTCGGCGGTCGATCGTCTCGCCCGCCTCAAGTTGGGCGATCCGGTGGGCGCCGAACAGGGCCATCACCCCGATCCCGGTGAGCAGGATGGCGGCCACGTTGGTAAGGAACAACAGAAGGGCGCCGACGGCTTGGCTGGGCTCGCCACCTTCGAGGGTGAGTCCGACCACGGCCAGCGGGGGCACCAGCGAGATGGCGATGGCGACACCGGGGACGGCGTCGGACACGTCTTCGCGGCACTGTGCGAATGCCCCTGCGGCGCCGGTCGCGAGGGCGGCGGCCAGGTCGACGATGCGAGGTTGGATACGTGCGGCCACCTGTGTGCTTGTGTCGGCCACGACCGCGATCGGAGCGATGAGGCCGAGTCCGTAGCCGAGACCGATCACCACCACCGACCCACCGAACACCATCGCGAGGCTGTGGGCCAGGTTGCGGCGATCGGCGGTCACAATCGCCAGCACCGTCCCCATGATCGGGGTCATCAGGGGAGCGACGATCATGGCGCCGATCACGGTGGCGGTGGAGTCGGCCACCACACCGGCGGCGGCAATGCAGCCAGCGAGGATGAGCAGCACCCAGAACTTGCTGTGTTTGAGCTTGGCGTCGGGGCCGTCGGCGAACAGGTTGCGACGCAGTCGATCGAGGTCGGTGTCGGTGAGGGAAGGCATTGGCACTCGACACAGTGTCGTTTCGGGGCCAAGGTGAGGCGCGGATGTCCGCAGTGCTGTTGCTGGCATAGCGTCGACAGCGGCCCTGCTACCGCGGCCCGGTCGACACATGACCGGTTTCGGACCTCTCGCCGCAAGGGCGAGAGTCATCCCGAAAGGCACCGCAAATCATGCGCAACGTCACCAATGACACTCGATGGATGGACACCACCGATCAGGCCAGCCTGGTGGCCCGAGGGTGCGCCTTCCGCCAATGCGCTATTCCCTGGGGTGCCCACCCTCCTCAAGGATCTCGGTCTGCACGAGGCCGGCCGGGTACTGACCAACGGCACGGCGCTACGAGATACGCAACCCCTGTCGTAGTTCGACTCCGAGGTCACGGTTCGTATCCGACAGGCGGGGCTGGTGCCGTTGGGGAGAACGACGAGCTGCGAGCTCGGAACCCTTCCCGTCACCGAGAGCCGGGCCTATGGCCCAACCCGCAATCCGTGGGACCTGGCGCTGACGGTGAGGGATCGATCCGGATCCCGGCGCCGTGCTGTGGGCTCGTGGGTTTGAAGCCGAGCCGGGGCAGGATTGCCCAGGGGCCGGACCCGCAGGAGTCCGGTCTGGCGGTTCACTTCTTCGTCACGCGAAGCGTCCGCAACGCGGCCACGCTGCTTGATGCGGTCGCCGCCACGTCGACTTTCCGTCGATCCACCGCAGCGTGGTGGGCCAAGGGTTTCGACCTCCTGCTCACGCCAACGCTGGCCGCGCCCCCGATCGCCCCCGATCGCCCCCGATCGCCGTCGGCTCGCTGGACCCGTCCCCGGACAATCCTCTCCAGGCCCTGATCGATTCCAGGCCCTGATCGATGCCAACAACTTCGTCGGTTTCACGAGCCAATGCAACCTCACCGGTCAACCGGCGATCAGCCTGCCCACCCACGGGAACAGCGAGGGTCTACCGATCGGTACGCAGCTCGCAGCCGACACGCTCCTGGACCGACACGCTCCTTGCCGCGGCGGGGTAGTGGCGGAGGATGTCCGCGCCTCGGCGGACGTGCCCTCAGGTGACCGGTAGCCGTAACCAGTCGGAACATCCGCCGTCTTGGGCTACGGTCCCGGCCTGACCAATGGTCGAGGTCGCCGCCGCCGTCCCCCCAGCGAAACGAGAACGAGACCACCGATGAAACACATCCCCAGACCGGCTCGTTTCATCGGCTTGAGTGTCGCCATCGCCAGTTCATTGCTGGTCGCCTGCACGTCGGATGACGCCAAGCCGGGCGGGGGCGTAGGTGCCGCCGACGTCACTCGCACCAGCCTCGACGATGGTGCCACCTTCATCCCGCAAGGGATCGAGGCCCGCAACGTGGTGACGGACGTGTCGTTCAAATCCGGCGTGGTGCAGGTACCAGCCGATCGTTTCCGGACCGCCCTTACCAAGGTTTCGGCCGACGAGCGCACCTATACGTTCTCCGCGGCGGTGGATGGCTTCACCGGAGCCGCACCCGGAACCGTGGCCATGGTGGAAGGTGTCGGCATCTTGGTGGTTGCTTCGGCCCGTGCTGACGGCAGCAGCTTTCTGGTCGAGGCTGATCCGGGTGAACTCACCGATGCCATCCAAAACGGCCGCGTCGAGTTCGACGCCACAGTCAACGTCGACTCTGGGGCGCGAATCTCCACCGCCAAGCGTCCGCTGGGCCCGTCAGTCGCCCCGGATCCGCCCCCTGCCGACATGGTGTCGTTCGAAGGCGATCGCGATGGAAGTGGGGGCGGAGTCGCAGGAGGGCCTACGGGTGCCCCATCCGGCGGGCCGGCGGTTGGCCCGGGCGCGGGCGTCGGTGACGGCTCCGGCAACCCGCTCGAAGCGGAGGGCGCGCGCCAGGCTCCCGGTCCCAATATGACCACAGTGCCCTTGCCCACCTCACCCAAAACCAGCGACATGGTGCCACCGCCCAATCCCGACCTCAGCTCGCCTGCGTATGGCGCCAGCGCCCCCACCACCACGTCCACCACCACGTCCACCACTGCGCCAGCGGCAGCCTCCGTCGTCCCCGCCGGCGTTCGACGCGTATCCGCCCAGGTCCCGGGACAGGCCATCGGTGCCGAGCCGCCGGCATCAGCACCGGGTCGTGATCTCACCATCGGCGCCGCCGGCAAAGGCAATGCCGAGAATCCCGATGCCCTTCCGTCCCCCGGCCTGACCGGCCGGGCCGTCATGCCCGACCCGGCCGCCGATGCGCTCACCGGGTGCTCGGGGCCCGTGTGTGCGATCTTCGGCTCCGCCAAGAGTTTCGACTACGTGATCGATGTCCAGAAGGGTGGCGGCACCACTCGGCTCAATTATCAGATGGCCTTGAAGAACGAGAAGGTCGGCCAGATCTGGGTTGGTGGTTCCACGGTGATCGATCGGCTCGACGTGCACTTCGCCGCCGAGATCAACGGGGGCACGATCACCAGTCAGAACGTGTCGGCTCGAAGTCTCAAGTACAACGGCGTGCTCGATTTCGGCGCCCGGTTCAGCCGTACCCAAACCGCCGACGAATCGTTTCTCCAAAAAGTTCACGACCGGGCCGGTCAAGTGATGAAAGACGATCTCGGCTTCCGCCTCGAAACCCCCGATCTTGCCGATCTCACTACTGCGGGTGAGGCGGCGGTGGCTATCCAGAAGCTCAGCAACTACTACAAAGAGAAGTGGGAGAAGCTCGAAAAGGACAGCACCGCGGCCGGAGCGGCGATCACCAAGCTCATCGGTGCCGACAACGACATTCTCGCCGGCACCGACGTGGTGAAGGTGCCGCTGCGTATTCAGGTGCCGATCAAGGCCGGCCCACTCACGTTCTCCGTGAGTTTCGGGATGGATTTCGCCGTGGTCGCGGCGTTCTCCACCAACAACTCCAGTGCCAGAGGCCACATCACTTATGAGGGTGGGGGCGACGGCGGGTTCGCGACCACCGATGGTTCGGTGCTCGCCACCAACGACGGGCTCACCATGGGCGCCACGTGGAAACGGGAGCCCTGGGCCATACAAGGGATGGGGTCACAGGGCTTCTCGCTCACCGTGTCCGCCCCTCGTATCGGCATAGGAACGGCGATCATCGGACCGGTTCGGGGCGAGGCCTATCTCGCCGCCAAAAACACCATCACCCAACTCACACCGGGCAAGATCATGCCGATCATCGGCTGTTCGCTTTCGAAAGTGTGGACCTCCCTGGAAGTTGGCCTGCTGCGGGGCAAAGATGACGACTTGGTGATGAAGAAGACGTTGATGAAACGGGGCCGCTGGTTCCAGCACCCCGCCGGTGGATTGTGCGACCAGCAGATCGGCTCATGAGCGTGAATCTGACGAAGCCCTCGAACCTTATCCGTCACTCGGCGTTGGGGGTGGCGCTGGCCACGGCCCTGCTCGCCGGTTGCACCGATGGCGGAACGAGCAAGTCGGGCAACCCGTCGTCCGGTGCGGTGGCGACGGCCGAGATGGCTTCCGGTCCGGCCGGGCTCGGCGGCGCAGCTTCGCGCCCGGTGGTGGCCAACCCGGCCACCCAACGGTCGGTCGACGTGGGGACCACGTTCGACTACGGCTCGTTCCGCATCACGATCGGACACGTTGTTTTCGACCGCGACCTGCAAGCGGTGGGCATTGGCGCGCGCGTGCACAACACCGCCGGCGTGTGGCGGCAGACCACCTGGCCAGGAGCAGCGCTTCGCATTGCCGACAAGGAACACGTGCTCTTCGGTCCGGTCATCGACCTACCGCCCGGCGCGCTCGTCGACGTGACTCTCACCGCAGAGTTGGTGTCGGGCGATCCACTCGCCGGTGACCCGTTGGCCCGGGGAGTGTTCCATCTCGGCGCACCCACCGACCTCCAGATCGACATTCCGTTGGTGGCACTTGCGGAGCGCCCCGCCGACGCCGAGAAACCGTTCGTAGCCACGCCGGTTGTCGCCGAGGGTTGGGCCTCGATCGGCAAGTACTCGGTGCACGTAACCGGCGCCATGTTGCTCACCTCCGCCCCCGAGGTGGGGGCCACCCCCTTGCGCGATGAGCGAGTATTGCGGCTCACCTACGACCTGTTCGCGATCCGCCAGGATCCCGTGCAAGGGTTCGGCGCGTCCGAACACCTGAAGTTGAAACGGCCCGACGGCAAGACGGTCGACCCGCTTTCGGCGAGTTCAATCGTGTTCCCGGTGTCGTGGTCGGCGTTCGTGTCGAACACGGTCGACTTCGCCGTGCCGGCGAATGTCGATGGCAACTATTCGTTGTCGTTGTCGAGCCTGTCGCCGATTGGGCTCGTACCGAACCCTTCGGCGATTGAACGGGTGGACCTCCCGCTCGCTATCGCCTTGGGGGAGGCGACGGTCCCGCCCCTCGAACCCTCGGCGATTCCCGACCTCACCCTCTTGCGCAACCCGACGAAGAGTTCCGCATCGCCGTCGGCTGGTACGTCGAAGGATGCGGTCGACGTAGACCTCGATCGCAGGGGCAACCCCACCGGGTTCACGGTCCAGGTCAAGGGGATGCGCCGCCCTGCGGGAAGCACCACCGTCACGCTCGACGTGGTCGTCAAGGCATTGGCTTGGGACCTTCCACCGGCCGCGGCTCCGGGATCAACGCCGGGATCAACGCCGGGCTCCGACCCCGAGCGAATCATCATCGAGGGCGCGGCCAAAGAGGCTCGTGGGTTGCTGGCGGTAGACCCGCAGTTTTCGCCGACGGTGGCGTTGATCGCCGGCGGTCAAGTGCTACCCGGCACGATCGATACGAAGGAGTATGGGATACCCGAAACGGGCCGCACGATGTCCTTTGTGTTCACGTCGTTGTCCTCCGCGGTTCCCACGCTCGACGACGCCACCCTCGTGATCGGCAACCGAACGGTGCGCCCCGCCTATGTGCCCCTCGGCGACCGGAGCCCGATGCCGCTCGACCCCGTGGCGCCAGGCGCCGGAGTGCGGATCGACTCGCCGTCGATCGTGTCCGATCACTGGTCGGTGAAGGTGCGCTCCTCTCGTCTCGGCCTCTTTAGTGGCGACGTGCCGGTTGGCAAAGTGCAGCTTGAACTCGACCTTGTGGTCACGATCGCCAGCACCGCGAAGCCCGGCTCGTTGGGCCTCACGTTCCGCCCCGAGGCACAAGTGTTTCTGGCACGGTCCGACGGTTACCTCGTGCAACCGGTGAAGACGGCCGCCGCACAGGCATTCGAGCCGGGCGCAACCCATGCACTGAAGGTCGTGTTCACGCTCGACGCCGGGGTGCTCGATCGGCGAGGTGCCGCCGATCTCGACGCCCTGATGATCCGTAGCCGCGACGAGAGCGGCGATATTCCCGACCGAATCACCGAGACCCTCGCCCCGGTTGGCCTGCTCGGCCCATAGGAACATCGGATAGAAAATCATTCCCGTCGTGTCACTGCGGTGGAGCGCGACAGAGCGGGAGGGTTTCCAGATCGTTTGCCTACGCAGAGAGTAGGTAAACGATCTGGAAAGTACGCGGACAGCTGCCGTTCCGATAGCACCGCCGCTTGACCGAGCGGCCAGTTCGGTCGTGGCATGGTCCGTTTGGCCCTTGCTGGGTATTTTATACGGCGTATAATGAACCTGGCCCGTGAGCGCGGACGAAGCCGTCGAGGAGACGACCCATGATCGATGCCCCCCAAGATCACCACCGTGGGCGGCGCGGCGCGCCCGCAGCGTTGCCGGCAGCGGAGCCCCAGCCAAGGGGGCAGTCAAGCCGCAAACACGTTGTGCTCCTCCTTCTCGGCGCGACGATTGCGCTTTTCGGGATGGCAGCCTGTGAGCCCACGCCAACCTGCGGTGCGAACTGGGTCGGCCCCATCGGCGGCGACTTTGGCACGCCGGCCAACTGGTCTACCGGCGTTGTGCCCACCGCCGTCACCCATGCCTGCTCGGGTGTTGGATCGGCGATCGTGGCGAACGGCACGCAGCACGTTGGAAGCATCGCCTTCGCCGGTTCCCTCACCGTTGCGGTCGGGGCAAGCCTCACCGTCGACAACGTCACCGCCCCCACGGGAAGTTCGGTTGTCGACCTCAGCGTGGAAGGGACGCTTGCAGGCAATGGCCCACTTCTCGCCACGGGCAACGCTACCTTCGATGGGGCAACGGTGGAAGGAAGTGGTGCGATCAACCTCGCGTCCTCACCAGTTGTGAACATCACCAACACCACGTTCGCCGGCACTCGCAGCGTCACCCTCGGCAATAACGCCACCCTGGTGGGCACCATCATGCTCTGTGACGGCGTCACGATGCGCGCGACGAACGGCGTTGCTCGGCTCGACGACCAAGCCAACGTCACGAATGCCGGCTGCACCACTCTGGGTCCCGCCAGCATCGGAACGGGGTTCCTGGGCACGCTTCGCAGCATGGGCAATGCCACGGTCGCCGGTGTGCCGCTGGTAAACGAAGGAACGCTCGCGGTGCGCGACGGCACGCTGTCGGTCGATCAGATTCAGCAGATATCGGGGCGCACCGAGGTAAGTGGCATTGGTGCTATCGCCTCAGTCGGTGGTCCCGGCACCGGTTTGTTCTCGCTCCAAGGGGGCGAGTTGGTTGGTGCAGGTTCGGTCGACCTCCAGGTGACCGGGGCGGGGCGTATCGCCCCCGGTCTCAACAGCGTCACCAACGGTGAAACGCTCACCGTGGCTTCGTGGAATGCCTCTGCGGGCGCCGTTCTTGCCCTCGACATCGATACGACCAACGGGCACGGTTACGACAAACTGCAGATCGTCGGCAACGCCAATCTCACCAACGCCGACGTCACTGTCGACGTGTACCCCGGTGGAGGGATCGCCAAGGGAACTGCTTACCCCCTGCTCGGTTTCGGCACCCGCACGGGAACATTCTCGTCGATCACCCTCGACAGCGACGCCGGGGTGAATTGGAGCCCGGCCTACGGCGGTTACGCCTACCAGCGATGGACTGTCGCCGCCGATGATTGCCTACCGGGCGCGTTCGGAGCAGGAATTGATCGTACGGGTGCGAATCTGTCCGGCCAGTGGTTGAACCAGTGCGCGATGGCCGCCACGATCCTGCGCAACACGAATCTCGACGGTGCCGACCTTGATGGTGCGAACCTCACCGGCGCCGATCTCCGAGGAGCGTCCACGCTGGGGGCGTCGTTCACGTCGGCCGTCTGGAGCAACACTGTGTGCCCCGACGGTCTCAACAGCAACACCGTCGGCAACACCTGCGACGGACACCTCGTGGCGCCCCGAACCTTCACGGTCAACGCCACCGCGGATGAAACCGACGCCAACGTGGGGGACGGCGTCTGCGCCACGGCAGCGAGCCAATGTTCGTTGCGGGCTGCGGTGCAGGAGTCCAACGCCTGGCCGTCCGCCGTCGCCGACACGATCGAGCTGACCGCGGCCGCCACCTACTCGCTCAGTTTCATCGGCGACGGCGAGAACCTCGCCGCCACCGGCGACCTCGACGTCAACGGCCCCCTCACCATCAACGGTCACGGTGCCACCGTTGCCAACTACGGTCTCACCGACCGGCTCGTCGAGGTGAGCGTCGGACCCTTCACCGTGAACGACCTCACCATCAGCGGAGCTACGGCGGCCAACGACGGCGGCGCCATCCACTTCCGCGCCGACGTTCGGGCCGACATCAACAACGTCACGTTCAATGGCAACACCACGAGTGCTGCCGGCGGTGCCATCTACATGGCCGACTCAGGCGCACTGCCGGGCTCACGGGTCACGATCACCAACTCCACGCTGTCGGGCAACAGTTCCGGGAACGGGGGCGCCATCCTGAGCGGCTCCAACAACACCCTCGTGATCACCGGGTCCACGCTGGCGGGCAACACCACCACCGGCTGGGGCGGCGGCGTGTTTGCCCAGCAGTCGCTCACCATCTCCCACAGCGCCGTCACCGGGAACACCGCGGGTGGAAGCGGCGGCGGTGTGTATGTCGCCACCGGCAACCTGGCGATGGACAACACCACGGTGTCGGGCAACACCGGCCTCGACGGTGGTGGTGTGCGCCTTTGGGACGGCGTCACGGCGACGCTGCTCAACAACACGATCACCGCCAACTCCGGCACCTTCGCCGGGTTCTTCGCCAACTCGTCGGCGTCCGTGGCGTTCACCAATACGATCATCGCTTCGCAGACGTCGGGCCCGGACTGCGGCGGTGGTTTCGTGGGCAACGTGACCGGTGGACAGAACGTGGAGACGGCCACGTCGTGCGCCTTCACTGGTGCTACGAACCGGCAGAACACCAACCCGATGCTCAAGCCGTTGGCCAACAATGGCGGGCTCTCCAAAACCCACCTCCCGTGGGCCGATTCGCCGATCATCGGCCTCGTTCCGAACGGCACCACCGGTTGCGGTGGTGCCAACACCGATCAGCGCGCCACCGTCCGCCCGCAGGGAAGCGCTTGCGAAAGTGGCGCAGCGGAATGGGTTCCCGGGGAGACCACCGCGATCGATTGCACCGTGGGCACCACGGGCCCGGGATCGCCGCGCCAGTACTGCAACTTCACCGGCGTCAACTTCTACGGCCGCCACCTTCAGGGCGCCAACTTCACCGGCGCCAACTTCACCAACGCGCAGCTTTCCGAGACACGGCTCGCCGGCACGATCTTCACCGATGCCAAGGTGAGCGGCGCCTACTTCGACTGGGCCTTCAACTTCAACGACGCCATCGGCTTCGCCTCCACCAAGGCCCGCGGCTGGAACGACCTGACGATTAGCGGCCAGACCCTGCCGAACTTCTCGGGGATCGATCTCTCGGGCGTAGACATGGCCGGGGCGGAGATCTACAACGCCAATCTCTCGGGGGCCACCTTTAGCGGATCCGTCGGGGCGGCGGACTTCGTCTACTCCGATCTCACCAACGCCACGTTCTCCGGTGCGATCCTGAACGGCACAAGGATCTTGAACACCGACCTCACCGGTGCCAGCTTCACGGGGGCCACGTTGGCGGGTGCGACGTTCAGCGGAGGGCTCACCACGGTGAGCGAAGCCATTGGTATGCCGGGAACCCTGGCGAACGGATGGCAGGGCACGTGTTTCTGCGGCGGGTCGGGCAACCTCGACCTCACCAACCTCGACTTCTCGGGTGAGAACTTCACGGGCACGGGGTTCAGCAACGCTGATCTCAGTGGTACTGATCTCGGTGGGGCGACGCTCACGAACGCAACCGTCGGCCGGTCCGTCGGCACCAACTTCACCGGCGCCGCCGCCGCGGGCGCCTCCTTCTCCGGCGACATGACGAACGCGTCGATGGTCAACGCAAACCTCGCCAATACAAACTTCTCCTACGCCACGCTCACGAATACCGACTTCCTCGACGCCACGGTCACGGGGGGCAGGTTCATCAACGGCGGCTCGCCCTCGCTGGCGCTCAACTTCCGGTCGACCGCCGCGAACAGTTGGGCCGGGATCGACTTCACGGGCACGAACGTGAGCCTCACCAACACCGACCTCACCGGGGTGAACATGGCGGGGGCTCGGTTCGGCTTCGAGCCCAATTCGCAGTCGGTCGACCTTTCCGGATCGAACCTCACCGGAGCCGATCTCACTGGTGCCAGCATTACCCGCCTCAAGCTCGTGAACGCCACCGGCATCAACACCGTCACCGGGTTGTTCACCTCGTCGAACCGCTGGGACGGCGTCGACTTCACCGGCACCGGCTTGAATGCTTCGGGCCGGAACCTGTCCGGCTTTCAGTTCTACAACGCGCAACTCACTGGCGTGAACTTCACCGGCGCCAACCTTTCGAACACGTTCTGGGGCAATGCCAAGGTGACGGGCGCCAACTTCACCGGCACCGGCGTCGGGCAGAACAGCTTCGTGAGCACCGGCGCCAACAGCTGGGCCGGCACCAACTTCTCGGGTGGGGCGCTCTACGCGCCGGGACAGAATCTGAGCAACATCAACATGACCGGGGCCAACCTGAGCGGTTGTGCTTTCCAGGGTGCGAACTTGACCGGGGTGAACATGACCGGGGCCACGATCACGGGTGCATCGTTCGTGGGAGCCACCGACCTCAACCTGGTGACCGGCTTGACCTCCACGGCGACGAACAGTTGGGCCAACGTCAACTTCACCCAGAACAACCTCGACTTCCTCGGGGTGGACTTCACCGGCGCCAACATGAGCAACATCAATCTCGGCAACGAGTCGTTGCCCCACGTCGTGAACTTCACCGGGTCGAACTTCACCGGGGTGAACTTCACCGGGGCCACGCTCGGTAAAGCGAACTTCACCGACGTGACCGGGCTCACGGGTGCGCAACTGCTGGCCGCCAGTAACTACTGGTGGGGTGTGAACCTCACGGGCACCTCGATCGACCTGTCCGGGGCCGACCTCCAGGGTCGGAATATGGCCTGGATGGTGATGGGCAATACCAACCTGTCGAACGCCAACCTCACCGGCGTGACCGCCTACAGCACCAACTGGGCCGGGGTGAACTTCACCAACGCCACCATCACCGGTGCGTCCATGACGGGCGGCTCCGGGTTCGGCGCGGCCGTCGGCTTCGCAACCACCAACGCCAATAGTTGGGTCGGAACCTCCCTCACCGGGAGCGACTTCAACAACGTGAACTTCACCGGCCTCTCGATGGCCGGCCCCTACTGGGTCGGGAGCACCTTTAACGGTGCCAACTTCACCAACGCCAACCTCAGCGGAAACGCAACGTTCGGTACCTCCACGTTCGTGGGAGCCACCTGGTCGAACACGATCTGCCCGGACTCCACAAACTCCACCGCCAATGGTGGCACCTGCATCGGGCACATCGCCCTCACCCGGATGGCCGTCGGCGCCTTCGGTCAGATGCGCCTCAGTGCCAACGGGGTCGACTGGGTCGACTGGGTCAGCGGCACGACCAACGATCTCAAGGGCGCCACCAAGGGTCAGACGCAGTCCGGCCAGTACGGATCGCCGCTCCTCGTGGCGGTGGGCAACAACGGCACGGTCACCTACTCCGACGCCAACTACATGATCTTCAACGTGCGCACCTACGGCACCGCCAACCTCAATGCCGTGGCCTACAGCGGAGTGCAATACGTGGTCGTCGGCGACGGGGGCACGATCTATTCCACCTACTTCTTGAGCTCGTCAGGTCCGGCCCGCACCAGCGGTACCACCAGCAACCTCACTGGGGTCACGTGGACGGGGAGTCGTTGGGTGGCGGTCGGTGCGGGAGGCAGGGTGGTCACCTCCGCCGACGGAGTCTCGTGGACCGTGCAGAGCAGCGGCACCACTACCAACCTCTCGGCCGTCACGTGGAACGGCACCAGACTCGTCGCCGTAGGTGACAGCGGCGTTGTGCGCACCTCACCCGATGGCATCACGTGGTCGGCTCAGACGAGCGGCACCCCGCAGGCGATCTATGGGATCACGTGGACCGGTAACCAGTTCGTGGCGGTCGGAACCTCCGGCCTGGCGGTCACCTCGCCGGACGGCATCACCTGGACGCTGCGGGCGACCGGCTCCGCATCCAACCTTCGGGGGGTGACGATGAATGGCTCGCAGATCGTGGCCGTGGGTGGTGGTGGCGCCGTTGCCACGTCGACCGACGGGGTGACCTGGTCGTCCTTTGGGATCGTTGCGCCGAGCCTGCGGGCCGTCGCCAGCTTGTGAAAGCGCCCGATGACCGAGACCGCAAGTGACGGTCGGCCAGAATGGCCCGATGGTGACCGACCGCTCGCCGGAGAGGAACGATAGCCCCACGAAGCGTGGACGAGGCCGCCCGGCCCTTGGGCGATCCACACCGCTCGAGCGTGATGAGGTGTTGGCCCGGGCGCTGGAGATCGTTCGGGCCGACGGCGTCGAGGGTCTCAACATGCGGCGGCTCGCCTCCGAGCTCGGCGTCACGCCGATGTCGATCTACCACTACGTGCCGAACAAGCCGGCGTTGCTCGATGCCATCATCCAGCAGCTTTGGAACTCGGTGCTCGACGGGGTGGGGGAGAGCCACGGGGACATCAAAGAGTGGATGATCCAGGTCAACCTGCGCACAAGAAACGTTTGGATCGAGAACCTGGGACTGGCGAACCTTGCCATGGCGGTGGCCGAGCCAGATGAAACCTTCTTCGACGTCACCCTGTTGTCGGTACGGATCACCCAGGCGATCGGTTTCCCCGATCCGGAGTTGGCCTACAGCGCGATCCAGAACTACACGATGGGGTCGATCGCGGTGGCGGCGAACCGCCGCTATGCGAGCCGCTACTTCGGGCGGGACCCGGTCGAGATCTTGGGCCGAGCACACGCCTTGCTGGACGACCGCGAGGCGTCGCCAGAACACCACGGCATCGTGACCGCACGCTTCGACGAGGGCGACGACGAACACTTCGAACGTGGCCTGCGCGCCCTCGTGGCCGGTCTGCTCGCCGGGCCCGAATAGGGCCTGCGACCTCTCGGCCCACCTTCAGATCACGGCGCGAGTCATGGTGTCGAAATCGAGTTGAAGCTTGGACGTATCAGACTTCACCGCGTGGGTTTTGGAGAGGTGGTCGATGGTGCCGAACCGGGAGGAGTGGCGGGGGAAGTCGGCGAGGGGCTGGGTTTCGCCCTTCACGGTGAACGGGCCGGTGGAACCGAAGGCGATCTCGCCCGATGAGGGCGAGGTCCAGCGCACCACGAAGCCGGAGGTGTTGCGTTCGACCGCTGGCTCGGTGGCGGTGATCCGTTGCTGCCATGCGGCGAAGTCGCCGTCGGTCTTTTCGCCCACTTCCACCACCCAGACGTTGTCGGGGCCGCCTTCGGCGACGAGGTCGAACGGCTTGGTCATACCGCCGG
Organism: Actinomycetes bacterium; assembly: GCA_031415655.1. GTDB lineage: Bacteria > Actinomycetota > Acidimicrobiia > Acidimicrobiales > Acidimicrobilacustridaceae > JAKOVR01. The sequence goes on along the minus strand of JANOSD010000095.1, from coordinate 32,280 downwards.
TGGCGAGCACGGTGGCGTCGTATTCTCGCCAAGTTGGAGCACGCCATGACCATAGGGCGATGTAGCCGTCGCCCTTTTTGCCTACGGTCCAGTGCCCTGTTTGCTCGACCTCATCGAAGTGGTCCTGCGGGAAGAAGGCGTGGGTGTATGGCCGGTACTTGAACGCCGCCCAAAGCAGCGCGTCGGTGGTCTCATCCCACGCTGGTTGATAGATGTGCAACCCGGTGCGTTCATGCTGGGCGGAGCGGGGTATGGATGCCTCCCCGGTCCAGTAGCCCGGCTTGCCGTCGGAACTCCAGTCGGTGGTTTTTTTGGCGGGGGTTACCGGATGGGTGGTGAATACCAGTGCGTCGGCATCGATGGCGGCGATCCACGAATGCACTTGGCCGCTCATCTCGCCGAATCGGTGGTCGACCACGCTGGCGAGCGTGACGTTGTCGCCGCGCCAGGCGTAGGTGTTGGCTTCGCTAGCCAGGGCGAAGTTCACGATCGCGTGGTTGGCTTGCGTCCATGCCTTCACTCGCGCCGGATCGCCCCCGTTGAGGTCAACCAGTACCTTGATCTGCGCCATCTCACCCGCTTCGAAGAGCCGGTGTTCTTTGGCTTCGGAAAGGCTTATATCGGTGGTCTGCCATGTGCCGAGCGCGCCGAGGCTCCACCAGAAGGGGAGTTGGTCCGGGTCGGCAAAATCGAGTCCGTAGGGGGCTTGGGGGTTTTCGGTCACGGGGGCACCACCGTCGACCAATACCCCATGGCGTTCGCGCACCACGCCCGGCTGTGCTGCGGTGGCGATGTCGAGCAGAACTTGTGGAGTTCGGTAACGTTTCGCCGCGCAGAAACACACCGTCGCTCGCTCGCTGGCCCGGACGTATGGCAGATCCGTATCGTCGAACAGAAACTTGTTTGCGGTGAACGTGTTTTCGTTTCGGGCCGACATCTTGTCGCCTTTGTAGCTGCGGCCCCGCGACGCCGCGTAGGTGCCTTTGTGGGTGTGGGCGGCCATGTCGAGCAGGCAGAGGTCGAGCGCCATGCCGGCGGCCCGAACGATCTCCGGGTCGTCGTCAAGTTCGACCAGGGTAAGCAGCGGGGTGATGTCCAACACCATGTACACATGACTGTGCCATTCAAAGAACCCGAAGCGCGCTCGTTCGTCGATCCAGTCGAGGATTGGTTGTCGTGAACGTTCGGCGTGCTGGGCACCGGTGAGTCCGGTGACCGTGAAGGTGTCGGTCGGGAAACGTTTTCCGGCGATGTATTCCGTGACGAGGCCGATGATGATGTGGTTCTCCGTCAAAAATACTTGGTTGTCGACGACGCCATCGGGGATGGGATCGTCGTATCGGTAACGGTTGTCGACCGTGGATCGTTTCGTCTTCGCCAGAAGCTCGGGGGAGAGCGTGGTGGAAGGCGTGCTGCCGTCGGCGAGGGCGAGCATCCAGAGGAGGAACATGACTCGAAAGTCGCGGACGTCATCCCACGTTTCGAAGCGGTCCCACGACTCCTTCAATGCCTCCACCGTTGCGGCGTTGGTGTCCCAGGTGAAGTCGGGCTCACGGTGCGCCCGCACGAGCTGCGCGGTGACACCCGTGGGGCTTTCCATGTCGAGCTTTTCGGTGGCGAACCTCACGTACTCGTCGACCCGGCGTTGGTACACCGCCTCGTCGACGAGACCGGGCGAACCGGGAACGGCCAACGCGCTGGTGATATCGGTGGGCGGGCCGGCCGCGGCACCGGCCGCCGCTACGGCGGCACCAGCGGCCGTCGTGCCGGTCGCGGATCCCGGCGTGGTTGCCGTGCTGCAAGCGCTCAGCAGCGAACCGGCGGTAAACGTGCCGGCACCAACGAGCCCGGCGGTGCCGAAAGAACCGGCGAGGAATCGTCGACGGTCGAGCGGGGATGGCATGTGGGGTTGAGGATCCATGGTTCCTTCAGGATTGCCCGTCAAACGACGGCGCGGGTCATCTTGTCGAAGTCGAGTTGGAGTTTGGCCTTGTCGGACTTCACCGAGTGGATTCTGGAGAGGTAGTCGATGGTGCCGAAACGCGAGGCGTGGCGGGGGAAGTCGGCGAGGTGCTGGGTTTCGCCCTTCACGGTGAACGGGCCGGTGGAACCGAAGGCGATCTCGCCCGATGAGGGCGAGGTCCAGCGCACCACGAAGCCGGAGGTGTTGCGTTCGACCGCTGGCTCGGTGGCGGTGATCCGTTGTTGCCATGCGGCGAAGTCGCCGTCGGTCTTTTCGCCCACTTCCACCACCCAGACGTTGTCGGGGCCGCCTTCGGCGACGAGGTCGAACGGCTTGGTCATACCGTTGGTGGCGAGCACGGTGGGGTCGTAGTCGCGCCATGTCGGCTCGCGCCATGACCACAAGGCGACATAGCCGTCGCCCTTTCTGCCGACGGTCCAGTGCCCCACCTGCACGACCTCGTCGAAGTGGTCCTGCGGGAAGTAGGCGTGCGTGAAGGGCCGATACTTGAAGACGGCCCAAAGTAACGGGTCGGCGGTTTCGTCCCATGCCGGCTGATAGATGTGCACACCGGTGCGTTCGTGCTGAGCGGAGCGGGGGATCGACGCCTCGCCGGTCCAGTACCCCGGTTTGCCATCGGAGTTCCAGTCGGTGGTCTTGTCGGGATCGGAACGCGGGTGGGTGGTGAACACCAGCGCATCGGCGTCTATTGCGGCAATCCACACGTGTATCTGGTCGCGCATCTCGCCGAATCGGTGATCGACGACGGTCGCCAGCGATACGTCGTTGCCGCGCCAGGCGTAGGTGTTGGCCTCGCTCAAGTTACCGAAGTTCACGACGGCGTGGTTGGCTTGTGTCCACTTCTTCACCCGCTCCGGGTCGCCCCCATTGATGTCGACGAGCACCTTGATTTGCGCCATATCACCCGCTTCGAAGGTTCGGTGTTCTCGGGCTTCGGAAAGGCTGATATCGGTGGTCTGCCACACGCCGAGTGCCCCGAGGCTCCACCAAAACGTGAGTGTGTCCGGGTCGGCGAAATCGAGACCGTAGGGGGCCAACGGCTTCTCGGTTACGGGGGCACCACCATCGACGAAAACCCCGTGGCGTTCCCGCACCACTCCCGGCTGTGGGGCCGTGGCGATATCGAGCAGCACCTGTGGCGGCCGATACCGTTTCGCCGTGCAGAAATGCAAGCTCACATCGCCAGACCTCGTGTACCCGAGGTCGGTGTCGTCGAAGAGGAACTTGTTGAGAGTGAATATGTTCTCGACCCGCGAGGTCATTTTGTCTTTTTTGTAGCTCCGACCCCTTGGCGCTGCGTAGGTGCCTTTGTGGGTGTGCGCAGCGAGGTCGAGCAGGCAGAGGTCGAGCGCCATGCCGGCGGCCCGGACGATTTCCGGGTCGTCGTCAAGCTCGACCAGGAGGAGCAATGGGGTGATGTTCAACACCATGTACACGTTGCTGTGCCATTCGAAGAACCCGAAGCGGGCTCGTTCGTCGATCCAGTCGAGGATGGGTTGTCGTGACCGTTCGGTGTGCTTCCTTCCCGTGAGACCGGTGATGGTGAAGGTGTCGTTCGGGAAACGTTTGCCGGACAGATACTCCGTGACCAGGCCGATGATCGTATGGTTCTCCGACCAGAACCACTGGTTATCGACCACATCGGCGGGGAGCGGGTCGTCGTAGCGATAGCGGTTTGCGACCATCGCACCTTTGGTCTTGGCCAGAAGCTCGGGGGAGAGGGTGGTGGCGGGCGTGCTGCCGTCGGCGAGGGAGAGCATCCAGTGCAAGTCCATGAGGCGGAAGTCGCGGAGGTCTTTCCACTCGTCGAAGTGAGCCCACACATCCTTCAGGGATTCAACAGTTGCCGTACTCGTGTCCCAGGTGAACTCGGGGTCCCGGTGGGCCCGCACGAGTTGCGCGGCAATATTGGGGGAGCCGTTGGGATCGAGCTTGGCGGCTACGTACTTCAGGTACTCATCGATTCGGCGTTGGTAGATCGCTTCGTCGACCAGACCGGGCGAACCGGGAGGGGCCAACGCGCTGGCCATTTCGGTGGGGCCGGTGGTGCCTGCAGCGGCCGCCGTGCCGGCGGCAGTGGTGGCGGCCGTGGTGGCGGCCGTGGTGGCGGCAGTGGCGGCGGTCGCCGGGGCTTTGGCGCCGCCATCGGAGCACGCGCTCAATAAGGCGCCGGCAGTGAGGGTGCCGGTGCCGACAAGGCCGGCGGTGCCGACCGAACCGACGAGGAAACGACGCCGGTTCGGGCCTACGGGAGAGGGTTGGTCAGTCATGAGCGGTTGGGGCACCGTGGTGGTCCGGTTCGGTGCCCCGTTCCCCGTTTCTGTCGGTAGGTCGGTGAGTCGGTGCGGGCTGAGGATACGTGGTGGGTCAGGCTTCGATGGTTCGGCTCTACCGGAAATCCCCTCGGTGAAACGACCGAACGGCGCAGCATCTGCAAACGCTTGCAGCGGCGCTCCAGGATCTGAGGTTGCGGGTGCTCATCGTCGGTCGTCCTCGAGCTTCGTCGTCGTCGTGTTGTCGGTCACAATGGGCGTGATGGCCCCCACCACATCGAAGTCCGTCGTCTTCGACCCCCTCCCCGAAAATCCTCCCGCCCGATCCGCCCGATCCGCTCCCGCCGCCCGATGGCCGGTTCGGGTCGGCGTGGTCGGTCTCGACCACGACCACGGGTTGATGCTGGCCGGCCGGCTTCGGTTGGCGGGCGCGCGTATCGTCGCCCATCACAGCACCGGCAACCAGTCTCGTGCGGCGATGGCGGCGATGGCGCTTCCGGGCCGAGTTCAGACCCGAAGTGTCGAGGGGATTTGCGAGGCCGACGACATCGACCTGGTGGTTACGGCGGCTGTCCCTGCCGACCGGGGCGCCATCGCCGTCCGGGCCCTTCGGGCCGGCAAACATGTGTTGGCCGACAAGCCGGGTGTGACGACCGCCGACGATCTGGCCGCCGTGGAAGCGGCGGTCGTCGAATCGGGGCGGCGTTGGTGGGTGCTCTTCGGCGAACGGTTCGAGAACCGTGCCGTCGCGCAAGCATGTGAGCGAGCCCGCCTAGGTGACATCGGACGGGTGGTATCGGTGTTGGGCCTTGGCCCGCACCGCATGCGCAGTGCCAGTCGACCGGACTGGTTCTGGGACCCCATCGCAACAGGGGGAATCCTGGTCGATATCGGATCCCACCAGGTCGACCAGTTCTTGGCCGCCACCGGCGCCGGGCTCGGACCACGGGCAGTCGAGGTGATGACCTCGGCTGTCGGCAACGTCACCTCCCCCGCCCACCCCGCCATGCAGGACATTGGGATGATGGTGCTGCGCTCCGGCGACACAATCGGCACGCATCGGGTGGACTTCCTCTCCCCGTCGGGTCTGCGCACCTGGGGCGACGGACGGCTCATGATCGTCGGCACCGAAGGCACCATCGAAGTGCGCACCAACGTCGATATCGCCGGCAAACGGGGCCGGGAGCACCTCATCGTCACCGATGGGCGAGGGGTGCGTCGCCTCGATGCCACCTCCCGGCCCGTCGACTGGGCGAAACGTGTCCTGGTCGATGTGGTTGACGGTTCGGACACCCTGGTCGGCCACGATCACACGGTCGCCGTCAGCCGAATCACGCTCGCGGCTCAGGCCGCTGCCCGAACCTGGACCAGCGAAGGAGACAACACGTGAGGAAATTACGGATTGGTGTGGTGGGGCTCGGCATCGGCCGCGCCCATGTGCTGTCGCTATTGCGGCTGCGATCCATGTACGAGATTGTCGCCGTGGCCGACCTGAGTCCGGCCCGGCGCCGGCAGATGGCGGTGCTCGGCATCCGCGGCGTGGCATCGCTCGACGAACTGCTGAGCCTGGGTGTTGATGTGATGGACATCTGCACTCCGCCGCATCTCCACGAAGCCCAAATCTTGCAGTGCCTCGAAGCGGGGGTCGATGTGGTGTGCGAGAAGCCGCTTGTCGATTCGGTCGCGGCGGTCGATCGTCTCGCCGCCGCCGAAGCCCGCACCGGCCGTCGGGTGGCGCCGGTGTTCCAGTACCGATGGGGATCGGGCTCGCAGCAACTTCGCCGTCTCCTTGACGCCGGACTGCCGGGCAAGTTGTATGTCGCCACCAGCGAGACCATGTGGAAACGTGGGCCCGCGTACTACGAAACGGATTGGCGCGGCACCTGGGTCGGCGAGGGCGGAGGGACCGTGCTCAGTCATTCGACCCACCTCCACGACCTGCTGTGCTGGCTCGGTGGAAACCCGGTCGAGGTGGTGGCTCGTGCCTCTACATCCGTCCTTGACATTGAGGTCGAGGACTGCGCCGCCGCCGTGCTCACCACCGCCGACGGGGGGCTGATGACCGCTGCGGTCACCCTTGGCGCGACAACCGAATCGTCACGACTCAAGTTCTGCTTCGAGCATCTCACAGTCGAGTCGACCACAAAGCCCTACCGGCCCGGGGCGGGTCCGTGGACGCTCAACTGGTCATCGAAGAGCGTCGAGAAAGCCGCTCGGTCGGTGCTGCAAGGGTGGACGCCCCCACCCAGTGCGTGGCGCGGGCAACTCGCCGACACCCATCGGGCCCTGGTGGCCGACGAACCGCTCCCCGTCTGCCTCGACGACGCCCGCCGAGCCCTGGAGTTGGTCACCGCGTGGTATCGGTCGTCGCGCACCGGGCAGCCCGAATCGCTTCCGCTCGCCGCCGACCACCCCGACCGCGAAAGCTGGATTCCCGAGCACCTTCGCGCCGACCCCGCGCCTTGAGGGGGCGACGGCACTACGTCGCGGCGCGAGCGCGTTCCTCGGCGCGCTCTTTGATCGCCGTGTTGAACCGAACGAAGTGGTTGTCAAGCCACCCTTTCCACGGGATCAACTTGGCCAATTTGCCCTCGTAGGTCTCGGTTTGCTCGAACAAGGTGGTGCCGTCTTCGAGTGCGGTGCACATGTGGTAGTGGCGGCCCACCACCCCGAGCCCGGCATCGCCCCACACGAAGGCCGCTTCCTCGGAGCTCACCGACCGTTCCTGAATCTGCGAAGGCACATCGAAGAACGCCATTCCTCGTATGCGGAACGAGATCCGCTCGCCGGGCTGACCCGTTCCCGATTTCAACGACACACTCGACGCCCACGGATTCCAGTCGGGATAGGCCGCAAAGTCGGTGACGATGTCGTACACGACCTCCACCGGAGCGTCGATAGTGATCGAGCGATGGATAACCACGTCCGGTTGCCCCCACTCGGAGGAACGACGAGGGGCCAGCGGCGGATTGGCCTCATCGGCGGTTTTGGCTCGTGAACGTTTCGAGCCGCCACCAAGCTGCGAGCGCAGAATCCCAGGAATAATGCGCCAAACGGACAGGTCTGGTTCGGGCTCTTGGTTGCGGGCCAATCGTGCGAGTTGCTCGCCGTAGTAGAGCGTTTCGAGTGTGCCGCGGTCATCGATGAGCTTGATTCCGGTCTTGGCCGGTTTTACTTCGGATTGGTAGCCAAGCCCAGCGAAGATCTTCTTCGGGGCGTCGGGGTCGATGGTGAGCCCGCGGGCCAACCCGACGATGTCGACCGAACCACCGGAAATCGCCGATGCCATGCCGTCGTCGGTCCGGAAGCCGCCGGTGACTGCCAGCGGCACCGACGACCGGGAGCGCACCTTCTCGGCGAACTCAAGGAAGTACGCCTCACGCGCCGTTGTTGTGCCGGAGATTTTCGCCCCCACCATCGCCGCCGACTCGTAGGTTCCGCCGGACACCTCGATGAGGTCGATGCCCGCTTCGGTGAGCCACTCGATGACGGCCAGTGATTCTTCTTCGGTAAATCCACCGCGCTGGAAGTCGGCCGAGTTGAGTTTGATTGCGACGGGGAACTCGGCACCGACCTCCGAACGGATCTGGCGGTAGACCTCCTGCAGGAACCGCATGCGATTCTCCGGCGATCCGCCCCATTCGTCGTTTCGATGGTTGACCAGTGGGGAAAGAAACTGGTTCACAAGGTACCCATGGGCCCCGTGGATCTGCACGCCGGTGAAACCCATCTTCTTGGCGAGGGCAGCGGTCGCGGCGAAGCTCTCAACGAGTTCGAGCACCTCGGCCGGCTCGAGGGCTCGAGGCGTGGGGAAGAATCGGTTGGTGGGTGGCAGAAATGGGGTGGCCGAGGGAGCAACCGTTTTTCCGTCCGGTGCGCTCGATCCCTGGGCTTGGCGACCCATGTGGTTGATCTGCATCCAGAAGTGCCCGCCGCCTTCACGGCCCGCCTGCGTCCATCGCTGCACCGCTTCCAGATCGCTGTCTTGATCGAGCACGACGTGGGTGCCGCCATGGGCATAGGGGCCGACCATGACGTTTCCGGTGACGAGCAGACCGGCTCCGCCGTTGGACCACCGGCGGTACACGTTGTCGTGTTCAGTGGTGGGGTTGTTCTTCGCATCAGCGAGCCCCTCGGCCATTGCCGACTTCATGATGCGGTTCGACAGGGTTACCCCGCACGGCAGGGTAAGCGGTTGCGAGAGCACCTCTGCGTTGATCGACTGGCGGGTGCGATCTTTGGTCTGGGGTTGGGTGGTCACGAACGATCCTCTATCTGATGGGTGGGCCACACGAGCTAGATCAGCGTGCGGGTCTGTTTGTCGAAGTCGAGTTGGAGTCGGGCGGTGTCGGATGCGATGGAGTACTTCTTGGAAAGGCGGTCGACTGTGCCGAACCGGGAACTGTGGCGGGGAAAGTCGCCGAGGGGCTGGGCTTGGCCCTTCACGGTGAAGTCGCCGGTGGAGCCGAAGCCGATATCGCCCGAAGAGGGTGACGTCCAACGGACGGTGAAGCCGTCGGCGGTGCGGTCGACGGCCGGCTCGGTTGCGGTGACGCGGTCGCGCCACGTGGCGTAGTCGCCGTCGGTTTTTTCGCCTACCTCCACCACCCACACGTTGTCGGGGCCGCCCTCGGCCACCAGATCGAACGGCTTCTTCAAGTCTCTTGTCGCGACCTTGGCGGAGTCGTACTCCTTCCAGGTGGTCGCCCGCCATGACCACAGGGCGATGTATCCGTCGCCTTTGCGGCCCACGGTCCAGCGTCCGGTCTGGGTGACGTCGTCGAAGTGGTCCTGCGGGAAGTAGGCGTGGGTGAAGTCGCGGTACTTGAAGGCCGCCCACAGCAACGGGTCGACCGTCTCGTCCCATGCCGGTTGATAGATGTGCACGCCCGTGCGTTCGTGTTGGGCGGATCGGGGAATCGATGCTTCGCCAGTCCAGTAGCCAGGTTTGCCGTCGGACATCCAGTCGGTGGTCTGGTCGGGACCGGACCGTGGGTGGGTGGTGAACACCAACGCATCGGCGTCGATGGCGGCGATCCACACGTGTATTTGGTCGCGCATCTGTCCGAATCGGTGATCGACGACGGTGGCCAGGGAAACGTCGTCGCCGCGCCAGGCATAGGTGTTGGCTTCACGAAGCTGGCCGAAATTAATCACGTTGTGGTTGGCCTGAAGCCAGGGCTTCATCCGAGCGGGGTCGCCGCCGTTGAGGTTGACGATTACCTTGACCGGAGCTAACTCGGCACTGTCAAAGACCCGAAACTTGGAGGCCTCGGCCAGGCTGATGTCGTTCACTTGCCACAAGCCTTGGGTACCTTGGCTCCACCAGAAGGCCAGGTTGGCCGGGTCCTTGAAGTCGTACCCGAACGGGGCTTCGGGGTTGTCGGTGACGGGTGCGTTGCCGTCGACGAAGATGCCGTGCCGTTCGCGGACGACACCGGGCTGCGTCGCGGTGGCAATGTCGATCACCGCTTGGGGTGGGCGGTACCGTTTGGCCGCGGAGAAGAACAACCCTCCGATGTCGCCCCGGGAGTCGTGCGGTAGTTCGGTGTCGTCGAACAGGAGTTTGTTGGTGGTGAACGTGTCTTCGTCGCGGGCCGACATTTTGTCTTTTTTGTACGTGCGGCCCCGCGACGCCACGTACGTGCCCTTGTGGGTGTGGGCGGCCATGTCGAGCAGGCAGAGATCGACCGCCATGCCGCAGGCGCGCACGATCGCAGGATCATCAGCCAGTTCCACCAACGTGAGGAGCGCGCCGATGTTCTCGAGCATGTACACGTGGCTGTGCCACTCGAAGAAACCGAATCGGGCCCGCTCCTCTACCCAATCGAGGATGGGTTGCCGTGATCGCTCGGCGTGCGCTGCCCCGGAGAGACCGGTGATGGTGAACGTCTCTTTCGGGAACCGCTGGCCCGACAGGAACTCGTTGGCGAGGCCGATGATCACATGATTCTCGGTGGTAAACACCTGGCTATCGGTCACGCCGTCGGGCAGGGGGTCGTTGTACCGGTAGCGGTTGGACACCATGTACCGCTTGGTGGTGGCAAGCAGGTCAGGGGACAGCGTGGTCGACGGGGTGTTGCCATCGGCGAAGGCCAGCATCCAATGGAGGTACATGAGGCGAAAGTCGCGAGTGTCTCGCCATTCGTCGAAGTGATCCCAGACATCCTGCAGATCGGCGACCGTGGCGGCGCTCGTATCCCAGGTGTAGCCAGGTTCACGATGGGCCCGAACGAGGTGGACCGTGATACCGGGGACGTACCTCGTATTCAGGTTTTCGGTGGCGAACGCCAGGTACTCGGTGGCGCGGCGTTGGAAGATGGCCTCATTCATCAGGCCGGGCGAACCGGGCGTGGCGAGCGCACTGGCGAGATTTTGGGGCGGGCCACTCGCGCCGGCCACAACGGCCACCGCGGTAGCGGCAGTGGCCGTTGTGGCGGACGCGGGCCAGTTGGCGCCCCCATCAGCGCAGGCGCTCAAGAGCGCACCGGCGGTGACGGTACCGGTTGCCACGAGACCGGCGGTGCCAAGCGACCCGGTGAGAAAGTGCCGCCGGTTGACCGGCTGGGGGTGTGAATGGGATTCCATGGCTCTCGGGAGGGACGGGGGACGGGACGCTTTTGCAAACCTTTGCAGGAGGAGGATAGCGCGAGGACGCGTATGGTCCGCGTCGGTGGGTCGACGGTCATATCCTGTCGCAGATTGTTCGTCCGGTCAGACCAGTGTGCGGGTTTGCTTTTCAAAGTCGAGGGAGAGCCGAGCGTTGTCGGAGGCGACGGTGTAGGTCTTGGAGAGACGGTCGACGATGCCGAAACGGGACTCGTGGCGGGGGAATTGGGCGAGTGGCTGTGCTTGGCCTTTCACGGTGAAATCGCCGGTGGAACCGAAGGAAATATCGCCGGCCGAAGGGGAGGCCCACCGCACCGTGAAGCCGGCATCGTTGCGTGTGACGGAGGGTTCGCTGGAGGTGACGCGGTCGCGCCACGGGGTGTAGCCACCATCGGCCTTCTCGCCGACTTCCACCACCCAGACGTTGTCGGGGCCACCGTTGGCCACGAGGTCGTACTGCTTCTTCATGCCTTTGGCGGCGAGCTGGGCCGGATCGTTTTCACGCCAGGTGGGTTCACGCCACGACCACAGGGCGATGTATCCGTCGCCTTTGCGGCCGACGGTCCAGTGACCGGTCTGGCTCACCTCGTCGAAGTGGTCTTGGGGAAAGAAGGCGTGGGTGTAGTCGCGGTATTTGAAGACGGCCCACAACAACGGGTCAACCGTCTCGTCCCACGCCGGCTGATAGATGTGAATGCCCGTGCGCTCGTGCTGGGCCGACCGTGGCATCGACGCTTCGCCGGTCCAGTAGCCGGGCTTTCCGTCGGTGGGCCAGCCCTCCTCCTTGTCGGGGCCGCTGCGAGGGTGGTTGGCGAACACCACGGCGTCGGCATCGACGGCGGCGACCCATGCCTGGGCTTGATCGCGCATCTCTCCGAACCGGCTGTCGACCACGGTGGCCAGGGAGACGTGGTCACCACGCCAGGCGTAGGTGTTGGCCTCAAGGAGCTGCCCGAAGTTCACCACATTGTGGTTGGCCTGGGTCCAGGCTTTGACCCGGGCCGGATCGCCCCCGTTGAGGTCGACCAGAATCTTGATCTGCGCTGTCGCCGTGCCCTCGAAGAGCCGGAACTTCGCCGCCTCGGACAGGCTGATGTCGGCCACTTGCCACATGCCGAGAGTCCCTTGGGACCACCAGAAGCTGAGGTTGGCCGGGTCTTTGAAGTCGTAGCCGAACGGGGCTTCCGGGTTGTCGGTGACCGGGGCGCTGCCGTCGACGTAGATGCCGTGTCGTTCTCGCACCACGCCAGGTTGGCGAGCCGTCGCCATATCGATCAACGCCTGCGGGGGCCGATAACGTTTCGCTGCACACAGGTGGACAGTGGTGGGGTCGTCCGGTTTCAGGTAGGGCAGTTCGGTGTCGTCGTAGAGGAACTTGCTCGAGGTGAACGTGCCGTCGGATCGTCCCGAGACCCGGTTCCCGGTATACGTGCGCCCCCGCGATGCGACGTAGACGCCCTTGTGCGTGTGCGCCGCAATGTCGAGCAGGCAGAGGTCCGCCGCCATACCTGCGGCGCGCACGAGTTGGGGGTCGTCGGCCAACTCCATCAGGGTCTGGAGGGCGTTGACGTTCAAGCGCATGTAGACGTTGCTGTGCCACTCGAAAAAGCCGAATCGTGCCCGTTCCTCGACCCACTTGAGGATCGGCTCCCGTGATCGTTCGGCATGTTCGGCGCCGGTGAGCCCGGTGATGGTGAAGGTATCGGTCGGGAATCGTTTGCCGGACAGGTATTCCGTGGTGAGGCCGATGATTTCGTGGTTCTCCGACCAGAACCACTGGTTGTCGACGACACCGTCGGGCAAGCGGTCGTTGTAGCGGTAGCGGTTGCTCACCATGGAGCGCTTGGTGGCGGCGAGCAGTTCGGGGGACAGCGTGGTCGAGGGGGTGCTCCCGTCGGCGAGCGCCACCATCGAGTGGAGCCACATCAGGGTGAAATCTCGGGTGTCGGACCAGTTATCGAACTTGTCGAAGTCCCTTTTCAGGCCGGTGACGGTCGCGACGCTGGTATCCCAGGTGAAGCCCGGTTCCCGGTGGGCCCGAACGAGTTGGGCGGTAATGCTCGTGATGCTTTGCGGATCGACCTTCTCGGTAGCGAAGGCCAAGTACTCCGTTGCCCGGCGTTGATAGATCGCCTCATCTATCAACCCCGGCGACCCCGGCGCGGCCAAGGCACTCGCCAGATCGGTGGGAGGGCCGCTTGCGACGGCCGCAACCGTGGTGGCTGAGGCCGCAACCGGAGCCTTCGACCCACCGTCGGAGCAGGCGCTCAACAGCGCGCCAGCGGAGAGCGTTCCCGTGCCCACGAGGCCGGCGGTACCAAACGAGCCGGCGAGGAATCGACGCCGGTCCGTGCGCCCGGAGGAGGGTTGGTCAGGCTGAGGCATTCGAGGTCCGATCCTATTCGGGCAATTGCTGCAATCGCTTGCAGTCCAAATTACCGTACGAGCGTGCCCGAACCTCGTCAACCAGTCGGTGCCCCCGCCTGCGGTTCGGTCACGTTGCACGATGTAGCGCGTTCGTCCGGGGTGCACATCGCCACCGTCTCTCGAGCGCTGTCCCGGCCGGAGCTTGTGAACGAGCACACACTGGCGCGGGTGTTGGCGGCGGTCGAGGCGCTGGACTACCACCCGAACTTGGCGGCCCGCCGTCTGCGCACCGGACGCACGGCAACGATCGGCGTCGTGGTTCCTGACATCGCCAACCCGTTTTTTGGTGCCTTCATTCGCGAGCTTCAGGACGCTCTGCGGATCACGGGGCAAGCGGTGGTGCTCGCGGATTCCCGCCACGACGCCGAAATCGAGCTCGACGAGGTGGCGTGGCTGCGGGGTCAGGTCGACGCGGTGATCGTTTGTGGTTCCGTCGCTCCGGCCGCTCGCCTTCGGGCTGCCGCCGGCACCCAGCCTGTCGTGCTCCTGAACCGTCAGATACGGGGGACGAGTTCGGTGGTGGTCGATCAGCGAGCGGTCGCCGATGTGAGTATCGAGCATCTATTGGGCCTCGGCCACCGGTCGATCGTCTACGTGGCCGGTCCGGCCCACTATTGGTCTTCGGTCCAGCGGCGTTCCCGCATCGAGGCGTTGGCGGCGCAGCACCACCTCGATCTGCACCTCGTCGATACGGCGGAAGCCACGTTCGAGGCGGGTGTAGGGGTCGTCGATCAGCTTCGATCCACGCCGGCCACGGCCGTCGTTGCCTTCAATGATCTCCTCGCCGTTGGATTGGTGCACGGGTTGCGCGCCGCTGCGGTTGCGGTGCCGACACACCTGAGCGTCGTCGGTTGCGACGGGATCGACCTCGTGGGAATGGTCGACCCACCCCTCACCACGGTGGCTGCTCCGCTCCCCGCGTTGGCCGCCGCAGTGGTCGCCGCAGTAGTCGCCTTGTTGAACGACGGGGACCAGACGTCGGCCCGAAAGGTTGCACCCACGTTGGTCTGTGGCGGCACCACCATGGCGGTGAGAACCAAACCTGGCCGCCCTTCACGCCACGGCTGATCCTACCCGTACCGGCGCCGGTGCGCCCTTGTGGGCTTCGAACTTTGGCTCGGAATCGAACTTCTCGAAGCGTTACCGACTCACGCTCCTACGAGTGGTGCCACGGACCCGCCACTTCGTAGGTGGTGCCGGGCGAACGTTGCGAACTGAAGTAGAGACGTGTGCCGTCGGCGGTGAAGGCCGGGCCGGTCACCTCTGAAAACGCAACTCCCTCGACCTGAACGACTGGCGCCACGGTGGTTCCAAAGAGCTGCACAAGTTGCATGTCGCCGCCGTCTTCCGCCACGAACAGTTCACCATTCGTGGTGGCCGTGATGTTGTCGACTCCCGTCAGAATCGGCGTTTCACTGGTGGCAACGTCGTAGACCACCGTGAGTTCGTTGGTCGCCGGTAGGTATTTCCACACCCGGTTGTCGCCCTTCGTTGTGAAATACACCCCGCCATCTTGAACAATGATTCCCTCGCCACCTTTGAAGGGTTTCATGGTTGCCACTTGCGAGCGGGTGTCACCGGCGACTCCCGACGGATCGGGGACGGTGGCCCACCCCAACTGGCCGGCTTCCTCGGTGAGCACTTCGAGTGTTCCCGACGAGAGATCGGGGTAGTTCGCCGGGCGAAAACGGTAGAGCCCACCCGTGGGCGCATCCTCGGTGAGGTAGAGCGCCTTGTTCGCCGCATCAACGGCGACGGCTTCGTGGTTGAAGACCCCGAGGGCGGGGCGAACCTGCGCGGTGCGAGTCTCGAGCGGGTAACACTCGAACACCTTCCCCTGAGGGATTTCCTCGCAGCTCAGCCAGGTGTTCCACGGGGTGGCGCCGCCAGCACAATTGCGAGAAGTTTCGCCCAGAATACGGCGCGCTTCAACAATCGATCCGTCGGCCGAAAACCGCACCATGGAAACCCCGCCCCCCTCAGCGGGACCGGATTCCGAATTTGACACGTACACCCAACCACCGTCGGGAGTGGCGAAGCAGGCACCGCCATCGGGGGAGGGATGCCACACGTAACCCGTGGTCCCAACTGGTTCGCCGGTGGTGGCGACTACCCGAGACGTGAACCCGACGGGAAGGCGCAGACCGTTGGCATCGGCGGCACCCAAGGGCCCATAGCCGGCCGGCGGGGGGACGGCAACCGTGGCCGCCCCACTGCTGGCGGTGGTGGGCGCGGCGGTGGTGGGCGCGGCGGTGTTGGGCGCGGCGGTGTTGGGTGTGGTCGAGCACCCGGTAACGAACTTCCCCGCTATCCCGACCGCGCCGAGCGACGCAGCAATCTTGAGCAACTCACGGCGTTCCATGTTCTCCCCCGAAAAGGTCGGATTGGTGTATTCCACAAGCCTTCCACGCGCCGTCCCCCCGCAGGTGTTTGCGTTGACTGTCGGCATCCATTGCTGTACCTCCGCCTGCAGGTCGCGACCGATCGGGTTCTGCCGGCCGCCCGACGGGTGTCGGCGTTGCGGCGGAGTCGCTCGGTGTCAGGGATGACCGTTGCCGACCACGATCTCCCATCCGAATGGCCTGATGGCCGTCTGCGGGTTCGGGTCTACGAACGGCCGGACCGAACCCGGCCTTCGGGTGCCCTGCTGTGGATCCACGGCGGCGGCATGATCATGGGATCACTGGCACAAGACAACCGTTTCTTGAGCTCGCTGGCCGAGGATCTGGGAGTTTTGGTGGCGAGCGTGGAGTACCGGCTGGCTCCCGAGCACCCGTACCCGGCGGGCCTCGACGATTGCATGACGGCGCTGCGATGGTTGCATGACCGGGCCGAAGCGCTCGGCGTAGACCCGCTCCGGGTCGCCGTGGGCGGCGCCAGCGCCGGTGGCGGTCTTGCCGCCGCGGTCGCTCTGCGGGCCCGCGCCGAAGGTGGGCCACCGTTGTGTTTCCAACTGCTGAACTACCCGATGATCGACGATCGCACGGTATTGCGTTTCGACCACAACGGGACCGGCGCCTTTGTCTGGACCCCAGGGTCGAACCGCTTCGGATGGACCTGCTACCTGGGCGGCGCGCCTCAGGCGGATGACGACCGAGAGTTCGCCGCTCCGGCGCGAGCGGTCGACCTCGCCGGCCTGCCCCCGGCCTGGATTGGGATCGGCGCACTCGACCTGTTTCATGCCGAGTCCGTTGACTACGCAACCCGGCTGGCGGCGGCGGGGGTTCCGTGCGACCTGGTCGACGAACCAGGGATGTACCACGGAGCGGACGAAATTACTCCGGCGGCGCCCGCGATGCGGGCCTACCGTCAGTCCATGATTCGGGCGCTTGGAAGTGCTATCGCCTGAGCCCGCACCGCCCGCTTTGACCAGGAGGCCTTGACGAAATAAGGACTTCTCCTCATAATGGCGAAATGCACCCTGCCGCTCTCCGCATGATCGATGCCGCCGAACGCCTCGCCGCCGAACGTGGGCTCGCGGCGCTCACCGTTCAGGGTGTGCAAGAAGCAGCCGGTCAGCGCAACAAGTCGGCTGTGAACTATCACTTCGGTGGTCGTCAGGGCCTCGTGAACGCCTTGATTGGGGCGCGTATGGCTCGCCCGAATGAGCTTCGCACCTCCATGCTCGGTGCCATGGGGGAGCACCCTTCCATCCGCCAGCTGGTCGAAGCGTTGACCGTGCCGCTGATTGAATCGGTGTTGTCCCGCGAGCTGAGCTACTGGGCCCGGTTCCTCGTGCAGGCCATCGGCGACCCCACGACGGGCATGGCTGCCCTTGCGGCCATCGACGATTCGGCGATCACTTCGGCCCGAACCCGGCTTGAGCAGCGTCTGCTGCACCTGCCGCCAGAGCTGCGCACCCTCCGGGTTCAGTCGATCTTCGGGTACACCTGCGTCGTGCTCGCCGCCTTCGAGGTGGGTGCCCTCCCGCCCGGCTTTTCTGGCGACGCGCTGACCAGGGAGATCGTTGACGCGTGCTGCGGCCTCGTCGAGGCCCCCACTACGGAGCGCCCATTCGCGGTGGCCACACGTTCAGGCCACCACACCAAAGGAACCGATTGATGCCAAACAATCTCGCCATGCGGTTCATCATGGAAGGCGGCAACCCCCTGAAGGTCCAGCGGTATCCGTGGGACTGGGCTGCGGCGCCGCCCCATGTTGACCTCGTCGTCGAACTCCCCAAGACCGGGCCTACGACCGCGCTTGCGACCGGGCTTGCGACCGGGCTTGCGACCGCGCTTGCGGTGGCGGCGACCTATGCACGTGCCGGTCGGTCGTACGCATGAACAAGCCCGACGTCGTAGTGCTCATCTCCGATCAGGAGCGGGCGGCGCCTACCTATGAGACCGCCGCGCTTCGTCGCTGGCGCACCGAGCAGTTGGGCTGCGAGCGATGGTTCGCCGAAAACGGGGTTCGATTCCAGCGTCACTACACCGGTTCGTTGGCGTGTGTGCCCAGTCGGCCCACCATGTTGACGGGCCACTACCCCGACGTGCACGGTGTCACCCAGACCGATGGCCTGGCGAAAAGCCCCGGCGATTCCCGCATGCGGTGGCTCCGACCCGATGAAGTTCCCACGGTCGGCCATTGGTTTCGAGCCGCCGGTTACGACACCCACTACGACGGCAAGTGGCACGTCAGCCACGCCGATCTGCACGACGTCGACGGCAAACCGTTGGCCACCAACGACGGCCGCGGCACGATCAAACGCGCTGCCGTTGACGCCTATCTCGACGCCGACCCGCTCGACCCATGGGGTTTTTCCGGTTGGGTTGGCCCCGAACCCCACGGCGCGCTGTTCCGCGACTCCGGCCTCGTCCGCGACCCGCTGATCGCTGATCGGGTCGTCGCCTGGCTCGAGGACCGTTATGCCAAACGGGCGGCGGGCGACCCGGCTGCCTGCCGCCCGTTCCTCCTCGTGGCCAGCTTCGTGAACCCGCACGACATCTGCTTCTTCCCGCTCTGGAGTGTTCGCAGCCCGGTCCCTCCGACCGAGAACGGGCCGCCCGACACCCCGCCTCCGCCCACGGCCGCTGAGGACCTCGCCGGCAAACCCGACGCTCAACGCGCCTACCGCGACGCGTGGGCGTCGGCCATGGGCCCAAGGCCACTCATCGCCGGGATCTATCGCACCAGGGCCGCCGCCGAACGGCGGTTGTATTACCGGCTCCACCAGGAGGTGGACTCGTCCCTTGAACGTGTCCGCGCCGCCGTCGTCGCCGGATCCGACGACGCGCTCCTCGTGCGTACCGCCGATCATGGCGAACTGCTTGGTGCCCATGGCGGCCTCCAACAGAAGTGGTTCACGCTCTACGACGAGGCCACCCGGGTGCCGTTCGTGATCGCTCGAACAGGTGCCCTTGTCACCGAACCCCGAACGGTGGCGACCCCCACCTCCCACGTCGATCTCGTCCCTACGTTGCTGGCCGCCGCGGGAATCGACCAAGAGTCGATTGGGGGACAGCTCGCCCAACGTTTCACGGAGCTCCATCCCCTTCCGGGGCGGAACCTGCTTCCAGTCGTCGACGGTGCTGTGCCCGACGCCGATCGGGCGGTCTACCTGCAAACGCGCGACAACATCTTCGAGGGCGATGCCGTGGCTTCAGGTGCCGCCATCAAGCTCAGACTCGGTGCTGACCCCCCGCCGGTGCTGCGTCTCCGCGCTGCCTCCGGTGTTGGCGCCAGTCTTGAAGGGATCGTGGTTCGGCTTCCGGATCAGGTCGTGGCGGGCGGGAAAGGGCACCACTGGAAAGTCGTTCGCACGTTCGACGACCCCAGCACATGGACCGAACCTGGCATGCGACAACTCGATGCGTCCCGCTTGATGGGGGAGACCCACCGGACCGTGCCGCTCGGCGAGCAATGGGAGCTCTACGACCTCACCGACGATCCGATCGAAGCACAAAACCGCTGGTCAGACCCCACGATCGCCGAACTACGAGACCATCTGGCGTGGTTGCTTGATCAGCAACGATCGGCATGTGTGCCCGAACGCAACGCCCCTTGGCCCTACGCAACGCGACAACCACCACAGGGGTCCATCCCCTGGCCCGCCGTAGTTGTTGGTGACGCCCTCCGGCGGCGAAGGCGGTGATCGGATCCAGCGGTTCGGCATGAATCCTTGACAAGTGGCGGATCTCTTCTACTGTGGAGAGGGTGCAGGTAGATGTCGTCGGTGGGACCGACCCCTCCAACGTTGTCGTGTTGAACGCTGCGACGGAGCATGAGGCCCGCCGTGCGAAGGCGATTGTCGAGGGTTGCCAGGAGATCTTCACGATCCTCGACGCCGATCTCAATGTCACCTACCGCAACCCGGCCGCCCCCGAACTCCACGCGCCGCCGCCACAATCGAGTGCGGTGCTCTTTGAACGGGTTCATCCCGACGACCGTGCTGTTGTCGCCGCCGCGATGCGCGGCGTGCTTGCCGGCTCGGCGGTTCGTGGCGCATTGTTCGGGTATCGGGTGGAATGCCCGTCGGGTGGGTGGCGGTTCGTCGAATCGGTGGCCGACGACCTCCGTGACGACCCGGACGTCGCTGGCATCCTCGTCGCCAGCCGCGACATCACCGAACGACAACGCCTCGCCGACGATGCCATTTACCGGGCGCTTCATGATCCTCTCACCGACCTCTACAACCGTGGGGCGATTCTCGACCAGATCGAACGGGCGCTCGCCCGCCGCACCCAGCGCATCGCCGTGATGTACCTCGATCTCGACCACTTCAAGGTGATTAACGACACGCGCGGCCACGCTGCCGGCGACGCCGTACTCCAAGACGTGGCCACTCGGCTCGTCGATACGGTCCGAACCGGTGACAGCGTGGCCCGGATGGGCGGCGACGAATTCGTCATCCTGTGCGACCAGGTCGACAATGATCGCCAAGCCGTCGATATTGCCCGGCGTTGCCTGAAAGGCCTTCGGGACTGCAGTGCCACGGCGGGGATCGCCGTTCAACAACCCCGCGACGCCGTCGACAGCATCGTCCGGCGAGCCGATCAGGCGCTCTACCATGCCAAACGCCAGGGCCGCGGCACCATCCATTGCGCCGCGAGCGGCTCTGCCGGCTCGGGGAGCCGATCAGGATCTGCGGGCGAACCGCTGCCGGAGCCAGGCCCAGCCGCCGGTTGACCACAACGCCCAGAGCACCAGCAGCGGCTGGAAGAACAGCCGCACGAGGCGTTTGGCGTCGGTGTCGAGACCGAACGCATCGGCGCCGTCGATCAGTTGGCCGACATTGCCCGGGAATATCACGATGAAAAACGCCGCCACCACGACTCCCACGATGGGGGCGCGTCGCCGGCCGATGGCGATCAGTGCCAGGCCGAGAGCGATCTCGACGATGCCCGAAACGACGACCACCACATCCTCGCCCACCGGAAACCAGTTGGGCACCTGCGCCCGGAACTCCTCCCGCTGCGCAGTGAGGTGGCCCGCGCCGGCGAAGATCAACATCGCGCCAAGCACGCAACGGGCGATCGTGCGTACCTTCCGACGGCTGGTGCTCATCTGGTCTCCATCGAGTCGCGCTGACCACCCATCATTGCCGGTTCCGGCTCGGTGGACGCGGTGGGAGTGGCGGGCGCGGTGGGAGTGGTGCAAAGTTCCACAAATCGGCACCGTCCCTTCACGAGGTAGATCTGTTCGACGGTGTTGCACGTCGCCAACAGCAGCGTGGGATTGGCGACGAGCACGGCGAGCGCTTTGGCGTGCGACACCGCAACGTCGCGGCCGGTTGGTGCCGTAGAGGAACTCGATGCCGCAGGCCACGTCCTCGGCCGCCGCCGTGACGTGTGTGTTCGTGCGTTCGACGCGGCGGCTCGAACGAGGTTGTGGTTGGCGCGTGAAGGCCAGCGCTCGTCAGCGCACCGAGGTCTTCAGCGATGCCAAGGCGAGGAAGGCATGCAGTTCCGCCGCCCGCTCGCGCTCAAGCAGTGCCAGCGATTCGATCGCTATGCGAGCCCTTTCGGACTGGCGTAGGGCACCTTGTTTGTCAAACGTTGCGTTGTGGTCGTAGTCGGCCCGGTGGCGCGCATCTTGGGCTTCGGCGAATGTGCCGCAAATGCCGACCAGCGTGCCGTGGGCGTTCGCCCCGCGGGCGATCTCCCGAGCGTGACTGGGGGCGCTCATCGGGCTGGCGACCCAGCGACACGCGTGCAGGAGCGCGCCGTGGTCGAACGACCTGGCGACCGCATGTCGTTCTTCGGTAGACCCGAGCGGCAGCAGGTGCCGAGACGCGGCGCCGACGATCGAGTGGAACAGCGCGTAGTAGGACGCAGACACAGATCGCCGGAGGTCGGCACTCCGCGGGCGGCCCCCACCGCGATGTTTGCATGCCAGTTCGTCGGCTTGGCGAAGGAGCCAGGCCGGGCGAATTTCCCGGGTCATTTCGTAGCCCGACCATTGGCGACCGTTTGAGCCTTCAATGACCTTCGCCGGACGGATGTTCTCCGTGAAATGCACATGATGTCGAGATCCGACGCATCGACCGCGTCACGGATCGCTCGGTCGAGTTCGTCCATGTCCTTCGTCGGCCAGGTGTCGCCCGAAATGGGGGCATCGATCCTGAGGTTGAAGACGCCCAGCGGATTGCCGAACGAGTCCTCGGTGAGCTCACCAATCGCGCCCCGAACAGTGACGCTGCCGAATTGCCGTCCGATAAATGTTGAGGCAATGCGTTCGATGATCTCGGTTCGTTGACTTTCGAGGGTGATCATGGCCCCACCCTACCGCTGCTCGTACTGCATTTCAATCATTTTCAGTCTCTGGTTGGCATCGGGCATTGGCGACCAAACAAGCGGCCGCCCTCATGTTTGCGTTCATCGCCGTTGTGACTGCACGCTGATCAGGCACAACCGCCTGGCGGGGTAGAGGCAAGGTTCAAGGTGGTACGGGCTCCGGCGTTGACGACGATGTTGTTCACGAATCCAGGGGGCCCGATGGACCAGACGGGAAGAACGCCACGTTGTAGATACCGGGGGGCAACGGGGTGACGGGTGTGCCCTGTGCTGACGCGGCATCGGTGGTGAGGATGGCCGGAGCGATCCACGCCGCTCCGCCCGCAATGGCGCCGCCGGCGAGCGCCGTGCGTCGAGATGGTGTCGAGGGCGGAATCTGGCTGCGCTGGTTCGGGCTGGTTTGAGTCTGGCACGGGCCGATGCTCACGAATTGCCTGTCGGTGTCATGACTGGGCGAGGGTCACCATCTGGGAGTCGGGGCGGGTGCTGGCCAACAACTCGGCGGTGCGGGGGTGACAGGTGAAGAACAGCACCTGCACCGTCCTCGACAACGCACTGATCTCTTGGGTGAAGGCGATCGTGCGGTCGGGGTCGAAGTTCACGAGCACGTCGTCCATCACGATCGGGAGTGGGGCGTGGTTGGCGAACTCCCGCACCAACCCGAACCGCATGCAGAGGTAGAGCTGTTCGGCCGCCCCTCGGCTGAGATTGGCAGCGTCAAGTTCTCGGCCGGACCGTTGCGTGGCAAGAATTCGTCCGTCCACCACCCGCACGCCGGAGTAGGCTCCAGCGGTCACCCGTGCGAACGCCTCGCCCGCACCGGCCACTACCGCCGGCTGGCGTATGCGCTCATAGGTTTGCAGCGTCTCGTGGATGATGCCGCGGGCCACGGCGAGCACCGTGTACTGCCGCACCAGTGCTTGGAGATCGTCGGCGGTTTGTTCCCGTTCGAGCTGCGCCTGTGCCACTTCGTCGGAGTTGAGCAGGTCGTCGAGCTCCTTCTTCGCCGCCCCCGACAGCTTGAGGGCGTCGTCGCCTTCGTGCTGCAATGCCGCCACGCCGTGACGGAGGACGGCGAGAGTCTCGGCCCAACCTGCTGGGTCGGCGTCATCGAGGAGTGCCCGTACCCGCGCCGCTTCGGCACCGGTGCCCGCCTGGGCGCGCACCGCTCGTTCGCCGGCGTCGATCCTGGCCCGCAGCTCCGCTCGACGGATTGCGGCTGCGAACCACGATCGGGCAGTGGGGGCGTCGGGGGCAGCCACGGCGGCGATCAGATCGGCGTGTTGCTGCGTGGCGCGCTGCAGCCGGGCGGCGGCAAGGGTGTGCTCGCTGGTGGCAACCCGCATCCGTTCTTCGGCCCGCTCCAACGCCGAACGAGCCAAACGTTCGTCGGCGAGCAACTGGGCCAACACGGCAACTTCGCCTGCGGCTTCGGCCGGCGACAGTGGTTGGTCCCCGGGCAGGGTGGGTCGCCCGACGGCGAGGCGAACGTCGTTGACGGTGGCGACAAAGGCCTTCGACCCGGCCTCTACCAGCGCCGCCCGGTCCTCCTGCTCGGCGAGCGTGCGCACCGCCGCGCGAGCTCGGTTCACGGCTTCGAAGAGCGACACCGCGCCGTCGGGTGTGGTGCCCGCGGTGAGGTGTTGGTCGGTGACCCACGCCGCCCAGGTGACGCGAGCGGCATCGAGCGAGGCGACGACGGCGGCAACGTTGGCGCTGGCCGCGGTCAGCAGTTCCGTCTTGCGGGTGACGGCCGCGTCCGCGTCGGCGAGATGGGCACGCGCCGCATCGATCTCGGCCCGTCGCCGGCGGTGCGCATCCACCGACGCGATGAAGTTGTCGACGTCGAGCACGGCGGGCGAGCTGGGCAGGCCAAGTTCGGCGGCGATGATGGCATTGGCCTGGACCCGCGTCTTGATGCGTTGTCGAAGGTCCTGAAGGTCGGCCGAGGCGGCGACGTCGCCCGGACGAGGCACGGCCCCCACGTTGGCCGGCTGGTCGGGTGTGGTGGACGCAGGTGGTGGGGTCGGCACGGACGCCGGGGCGTTACCGGCCAGGCCACGAACCACGAACGCCACGATGAGCAGCACGATGGCGCCCACCGCGAGCGCCGCCGCACCGATCGGTTGAGCGGCCACAACCGCTCCCACCGCGCCTAGCCCGAACAGCCCGCCGAGTCCGAACAACAACGGGGCCAACCATGCGGGGATGTCCCCACCGGCGGGCCGGGCGAAGGCCGCCGAAGCGGCGGCGGAGGCGGCGGCAGAAGCGGTGGCTTCGGCGGCGGCAGTCGAGGCGGCCACCGCTTGATCGGTCATGCGGGCGGTGGCTTCGAGCGTTTCGAGGCGGACCTGGTCGGCGTTTGCCGTCTCCACCCCGGCCCGCAGCCCGCGAGCGCGGGCCGCCCACCCGGCGATCTGCTCGGTGGAGGGAGCGCCGGCTTCGCCCACCAAACCGTCGCCACCCAAACCGTCGAGCCGTTGCTGGCAGGCGTCATGTTTGGCGGTCTCGTCGTCCGCTTCTCGGGCGAGTTGTTCGTGTCGGGTTTGGGCGTCGGTGGCCGAGGTGGTGGCGGTGGCGATATCGGCGCCCAGAGAACGGATCGTCTCAGCGATGGGGATCGACCCGTCGAACACTGCCACCCGATCGAGGTTCCACGCCGGCCCGAGTTTCTCCAGTTCCACATCGATCTCCGCCCGGGTGGCCCGGATCGAGGCGTGCAGCGCCGACAGCTCTCCCTGCCGGGCGTCCTCCAACGGTTTTCCCGCCACCAGTTGTTCCACTGCGTCGCGCTGCGCCCATACGTGGTCGTGTACTTCGATGCGGTTGCGGGCTTCTTCGGCCAATCGAAGCTCAGCCCGACGCTCGTCCTCGTCGGTTACGGCGGCGGCGATGTCTTGCTCGGCATGGTCGAGCTGGGTGAGGAAATCCAGCGGGAAGGTGAAGCCGGCTGCCGAGATGTCGCTCGTCCCGAGCGTCACTTCGGCCTCCGCCGCTTCCTTGGCGTCGAGCCATGCCGGCCAAAGTTCGGTGACGGTCTCAAGGCGGCGGGCTTTGGCTTCGGCGTCGGCCACCTGGGCGGCGATCCGGCTGGACTCGGCGTCCAAGCGGGCGATCCCATCCTGCTGGGCCGTCACGTTGTTGGCCCGGGATCGAGCGGCGTTCAACGACGCATCGAGCCTTTCGAGCTCCTTGGTCCGCTGGTTGATCTGGGCGTTCTGGCCGCGGGGTTTGAAAAGAGCATCGAGTTGTTTGTCGAGCACGGCGATAGCGCTCCGGGCATCCTTGCCGGCCCCGAGCACACCGGCCGAGAAGATCTTGTTCTCGGCCCCGTCGCCCTTCAGGGTGGCGAAGTCGCTCAGCTCGTGGAGGCCGAAGGCGAAGATGCGTTCGAACAGCGCCCTGTCGGCCGAGCCGAGGATTTGTTCGAGATCTTCCGGGGCGGCGGCGGTGCCGTCGGCTCGGGTCAGCTTCACGTCTTTCTTGGAGGCGCCCCGGTCTATCTCGAGTCGTTCGTCGTTGTGGTCGAGGAAGAGTCGACCGCCGGCAGTTCCGCCGTTGATCGGCGGGTGTTTCCGGGCGGTGGTGTTCCCGGTGGGGAAGCCGAACAGGGCGCCGCGCACGAAGTCGAGCAGGGTGGTCTTACCCGCTTCGTTGTGGCCGCACACGATCACGAGGTCGCTGGTGAGTTCCTGCCGCTCGTTGTGGAACAGGCCGAACCCGTCGATGTGCCAGCCGGTCAGTTTCATGCGTCGTCTCCCACCAACAAGTCCAGCGCGGTGACGATTGCCGCTTGCACGATCTCGGGGTCGCTCGGCTCGGGCAGGTCGTCGAACGCCTTGCGCAGATACGGCGGCAGTTTGGGCACGAACCCCTCGAATGTCGGAACCGTCGGGACCGTCGGCGGGGAGGTTGCGGCTGCGGGTGCGGCCGCGGCGGCCGACATCTGGTCGACCGTGGCGAACAGGTCGGCCACGAAATCGTTGCGACGGCGAACGGCGTCGACATCAATGTCGGGCGACGACTCGTTGTGGATGCGGTCCCACCACAGCAGCGGTTCCACCGTGCGGCCCGATCGCTCTCGCAACGCTTCGAGGAGGTCGGGCAGCACGTCGGCGTGATGCAGGTCGGTGTGCAGGGGCCCGCGTCCTCGAAGGGTGCTGCGCACGATGAGCGAACGTCCTTCGACGGCGGTCATCGCTTCGAGGGCGGCGTTATGCAACACGTCCTCCAAATCGGTGACGGTTTGCAGTTCGGCGAAGGCGGCGGGGTCGATGTCTACCGTGGCGAACCGAACCTGGTCCAACGCCACGAACTCGGGCTCGGTGGCCGTGGCGCTCGCACCCGTGCCGTCCACCGTCACGATCACCGCCCCTTTGGCTCCATGCTCCGACGGCCTCGGGCTGCGGCCCTGAAGGTTGCCGGGATACACGATCCAGCTCGGGCCCACTCGGCGGGCGGAACGCTGATGGATGTGGCCGAGCGCCCAATAGTGCAGCCCGATCCCGGTGAGATCGGCCGTGGTGCACTCGGCGTACCGAGCGTGGCTGGCGTCGCCATCGACGTTGCAGTGGAGCACGCCGACCTGGAACACCGGCCGGGGATCGCGGGCGAATCGCAACGCGAGGTTGGCCTGCTCGTGCTGGGTGCCGAAGCTCACGCCGTGCACGATGGCGGTGAGCTGACCGTCGACCAGCACCTCGTGCTTCGACGGGGTATCGGCGGGAAAGAAGGTGACGGCGTCGGGCCACAGGAGCCCGGCCGACCAGCCCTCGTGCACGGGATCGTGATTGCCATGCGCAACGAACGACGCAATGCCGAGATCGGCCAGGCGAGCAAGACCATCCCGAAATCGCCGTTGGGCGCGCACCCCCCGTTCCGCCCCGTCGTAGATGTCGCCGGCGAACACGCAGAACGCCACCTCGCGATCGACGGCCACGCGTATCAGTTCGTCGAAGGCGGCGAGGGATGCCTCTTGGAGGACGCCGCGCACATGATCGGGGTAACGGCCTACACCGGAGAACGGCGTGTCGAGATGCAGGTCGGCAGCGTGGAGAAATCGAAACGTCATCAGTTGGTGGGCCCCCGCTCGCCGTCAAGGCCGTGCATCCCAGTCGCGGCTTCGGCGCCGATCCTTTGTGTTGATCCCGTGGTGGACAGCGAAAGGTACTTGCCCCCTGTGACACCGGGCCCTGATTCCATCCTTCCCGTGCCCGGAGGCCAAACCATGCTGCAACGGAACCCCCTATAGGGGTCTGGTTGCAACACGGTTCTATCAGGCCCGTGGTTGACCGGGGTTAGGCGGGAGCGGCGGGCCGGCCGGACGCCGACCGGGGCAGCTGGCTGGAGGCAGTCGATGTATTCCCGACCAAGAGTCCTACGCGTAGGGGCCGCGTTCGCCGAGGTGTTCGGCGATCGGTGCGGTGACGAGCGGCAAGTGAATCGTGGCGATCGTGTGGAGAATCGTGTAGGCGACGGTCCAATAGTGATGGGTGAGGATTTTGTGTGATCCCTTGATGTCACGCCAGGGAATGTCGGGAAACTGGGTGCCGAGAAACTCCGGTGCGATTGCATCGATTTGCGCCACCGCCTCGCCGTTCCGTCCGTCGAATGCACTCGCAGAACGCGATCTGGCGGATCCTCTCACCGTTGACGAGCTCGGCGGCGGTGTCTGGGACCCCCACGGCGACCAGCAGATCCGTGGTGGCATCGAGAATGGCCTGGAGATGGTTACGAACTCGCTTGTCGGTCGGGGTGCTCACAGCCGGACGGCAAGATCGGGGATGTTCGCGAACCGCCCATGGCAGGCGCCGTAGGTGCGGCCGACGTCGAGGGCGACGAGGAAGTCCACGTCGGATCCGGGGCCGGCCGTGCCCGCGGCAACTGAACCGAAAACACGAAGACTTCGTGCCCAATTCCGTTTGGCGCAGTTGTTGATCGGGCGGCGCTGAGAACGAAGGGCGGCAAGAGTCGGCGCCGTTCTTGGCGGCGAGCGGAGACTCTCTACGGCGGCGTCGATCTCGAATCGCCGGTGACCGCCGGGAGTGGCGGTGAAGGGAATGCGCCATTGCTGGGCGTAGGGGATGCTCGGTGCCGAGATGCCGGCTGCTTCAGTCACGGCCTTCGTGGAAACCAACGTCATGGAGGCAATACACCGGCCGATTCGGACGCGGCTGCCGGATTTGCGGGTTCGTCACGCTCCTCGTGCGTTGATCGGGCTTGAGCGGACGCCGTCGAACCATGTGCAACGAAACCCCCTATAGGGGTCAGGGTGCCGGGGGTCGAAACGGGAAGGGCCTGGCTTGGTGACCCGGACGCGCTCATTTTCGCCGTGACGGCGTTGGGAACCGTCTGCCCGCTCTCCAGTTCAGACTGGACACGAGCGGGCTCGGCGTTGGTTGATCGCTCGGCCAGATCGACAACAGGAAAAGGTCGGCCGTGGTACTTGTGACGGCGGTGTTGGTCGTAGCGGGCTTCGGTTTACCTCAACCTCGGGACCCTACGCCTGTGCGCCGAACCGCGCGTTTCATGCACCATCACTCGAGCGCAGGGGCAACGGTTGGGGCCGGAGCGTGCGCGCCGGCGTGGTGCTTCTTCTGGACGGACATCTACGGTCCGAGGAGGGCAAGTGGCACCACCGCAATGCCGTCGTCGCGCCGATAGGCGTATTGGCCGGTGGTCACCACAACACCATCGATGAACCGTTCCCCAATTTGGTCTCTCAACCACCGCAAATGTTTGGTGTCGTCGGAATCGACGGTTCTCGCCACCTTCACCTCGAAACCGATGACTGCCCCGTCGTCCCGCTCGAGGATCAGATCAACCTCGTGGTCGCCATCACGCGTTCGGAGGTGGCGTACCGCGGCCTCAGAAGCTTGGGCGTAGACCCGCAGAGATTGGGTGACGAGCGACTCGAACAGAGCACCGAGGAGTGACCCTTGGCGCGGTATCGACGGACCCGGGTTGACACCAGTGAGGAGTTGATCGGCGGTCACTCGAATCAGTCGAGCGGCAAGCGCAGGGTCGGCGAGTTGGTGCTTTGGAGCCTGCGTCAGTCGTCGCAGCGCGTTGTTTGTCGTGGTCCATGCCGGCACGGGATCGACGATCCAGAGTTGCTCCAAGATGTCGCGCCAGGGCTGAGAGGTCGATCTCGCCGGAACCGCGCCATCGGGCGAAGCTGCCCGGCGAATGGCGTCAAAGGAGGCTGTGCCGGAGGTCGCCGCGGCATACGCCCGCATCCATGCGGTCAGTGTTGCCGGGCGGCGGACGACCAGCCCCTGTTCGGCGAAATCTCGGTCGGCAATTCGGGCGAGGTATCCGTCGAGCTGCGTTCGGAGCGGCCGCCCGGGGAGCCCTCGAATGCCAGGAAAGCCGGAGCACAGGATTTCCTCTACGTAGCGGGTCAGGCCCATGTCCGTGGTGCCGTGAACTTCGTTCTCACCCGGGTGGTTCAGCAGTTGATGCACGCTGACCGTAGGTGTTTCGACGTCTCGCTCCGCCAGAGAGAGCGGGTGCATGCGGAGCTGGGCGATGCGTCCAGCACCGGAGTGGGTCGGCAGCTCGGTGGGTGAGGCGGAACCGGTTAGGAGAAAGGTTCCGGGTTCCGCACCGTCGTCTACGGCCCGGCGCACCAGGTCCCACACGGTCGGCAGTCGTTGCCATTCATCGAGGACGATAGGTGGCGCGCTGCTGGTCAGCAGGCCGGGTTCCGCCGAAATCGCCTCGGCTACGGCCGGGTCGTCGAGCCGAAAGATCGTCGCACCCCGTTTCAACGCCGTGGTGGTCTTGCCGGCCGCTTTCGGTCCTTCGATGGCAACGGCGGCAAGACTCCCCATCAGTTCGTCGAGTTCGTCGTCCAGGATTCGTCGGCGGTAGGTAGACATGGGGCTCGACGCTACCAGGTGGCAGCACCTCTACGCTACCGTTTGCGGTCCTACTACACTCCGGTTTGCCGGGTTTCTACACTACGGTCTGCCGGGTTGTGCCGAGACGAAAAACCCCGACCACGGAGTTGCGGCGTAGCAGGCGGTGCCGGTCACCTCCACGATGATCCCGGTGGTATGAACGGCGTGATGCAGCCGTTCCCGCGATGCCCCGGCGGACCGGTTGGCTTCGAAGCGTTGCACCGACTGTTTCGGCAGCGTGGAAAGCAACAGCGTGACGATCCCGGCTGGTGCACCGGATCGGTCGCTCTGAGCGAATCGGAGCATGGGTTCTGGGCCTGAGGGTGCCAGCTCGGCGCGCATTCCATTGCGGGCGAGCGAGTCATCGCGTGGACGGCACCCCTGGATCGTCCCATGGGGCGCGCCGAACGCCGACACGATGGGGAAACCAGGCACCCCGAAAGATCCGCAGAACGACTACTAAGACTGCCGTGAAACGACTAGTCGCTAGCCCGTAGAACGACTAGTCTGCGTCCATGGCCCGGGCGTATCTTCCACGCGAAGCGGATCGAGTCCTCGTCGAAATGCTTGAGGACCACGCCGCCGTGCTTGTCGTTGGTCCGCGCGCGACGGGGAAGACCACGTCATGCGAACAGCACGCCCGGACGATCATCCGGCTCGGCGATAAAGCGGTTGCCGACGCGTTCCGGGCCGGGCCCGCGGCAATCCTCTCCGAACGTGACGAGCCGGTTCTGGTCGATGAGTGGCATGAGGTTCCGGAATCACTGCAAGCGATCAAGATCGCTGTAGATACGAACCCGCGGCGAGGCCGGTTCCTCGTCACGGGGTCGGTTCGCGGCGACATCGATTCACCCACATGGCCCGGAACAGGTCGACTCGTGCGATTGCCGATGTACGGCCTCACGGAGCGTGAGGTCGAAGGGCGGGTCGGCCACCGGTCGTGGCTCAGCTCGGTCCTCAGCGGTGAGGCGGTCCCGCTCCATCGCTCCGAGACCGACGTCCGCGGCTATGCGCGACGTGCCCTGCGTTCCGGCTTTCCCGAGCCGGCATTGATGACGACCGATCGCGGACGCGCTCGCTGGCTCACGTCCTACGTCGATCAACTCGTCACCCGGGACGCTCAATCCGTTTCACCCGGGCGAGATCCACAACGCTTGCGGTCCTATCTCACCGCACTCGCCCTGCACAGCGCGGGGATCGTCGACGACACCACCCTGTGGAACGCCGCCGGCATCGCTAAGGACACCGCCCGCGCCTACGACGCGCTGCTGCAAAACCTTCTGGTTACCGACCGCCTCCCCGCATGGACGAGCAACCGGTTCAAACGACTCACGCTCGCACCAAAACGATATCTCGTCGATGCCGGCCTCTTCACCGGCGTACTCGGCGTGACCGAAAACGATGTGCTCTCCGACGGCGACCTGCTCGGACGCCTCATCGAGACATTCGTCGTTGCGCAATGCCGTGCCGAGATCGCGCTGATGTCGCCCGCACCGAGAATGCACCACCTGCGGACGGCAGAAGGCCAACACGAAATTGATCTCGTGGTGGAGGTCGGTCCTCGACGACTCGTTGCCTTCGAAATCAAAGCCACGGCTACGCCGGACCCGGGCGATGCTCGCCACCTCCGCTGGTTCCGCCGTGAACTCGGCGAAGATCGAGTGACCACGATCCTGTTCCACACCGGCCCCGAGACCGTCACCTTCGCCGACGGCACGATCGCCGTCCCCATTTCGGCCCTCTGGAGTTGATTGCAGTTTGCAGATCGTTTGCACACGCCGAGGGTGTGCAAACGATCTGCAAACCGGGGTTGGTGACGATCGGCGAACCGGGGTCGAGAACGTTCACCCGAACCGGCAGCGAGAGCCTGACCCCGACGGTTCCTGTTGCGATCGGTCATGGTCGGGCCTCTGTGGGCGAGCACTTCGAGTGGCCCGCAACACTCGGCCCCCGTCACGAATGACCGCCGGAGCGACCGCCACCACCAGCCGGACCGACCGCCAACGCCAACGCCGTGCCGAACGGTGGATCCAGTCTTGGGCGACGGGCACGGTCGTGTCGTCAGCGTCGCCCTCGCGCCGTCCTCCCTCAATTGGCTCGTGTCGGGATGCTCTGGGCGTTACGGAACAGGTTGCCTTTGTCGTACTTGGTCTTGACGTCGACGAGCCGGTCGAAGTTCTCCGCGTAGTACTGCTGTTGCCAGTCTGTGATGTGGCGGTTCGGGAAGTTCTGGTAGCTCTCGTTGGGCGTGTGGGGCGCGATGGCGGCGACCATCTCGTCGGCCCAGGCCACAAGCGCATCGCCTACGGATGCCGGGGACGAGGTATCCCAAACGATGGTCGGACGTA
>JANOSD010000094.1:0-20849 GCA_031415655.1 Actinomycetes bacterium | reverse complement strand
CGAAGGGGTTCGACATGTCGGCGAAGGTGGAGACCTCCACGCGGTAGAGGTACGCCTCTTCGTTCGTGACGGGTCCCGTGCCACCGAGAGGCGCCCGGTTGGTGAACAGGTAATCAGTCCATCGAAAGGTGACCTGATTCTCGAACGAGGCGCCGTTGGCCGGCGACACCAGTTCTACGGGGCGTGACTGCTTCCGGAAGGACTGAATGGGCGGGTACGAACCGCTGAACGCGTCGGGTGACGGGGCACAGAACGTCTGGTAGCAGGGTTGAATGTACCAGAATGTCGCCTGCCCGGCCTGACTATCGGCGTACGACGTGGTGGGAGTCAGGATGGTGAACATCGTCGTATACTCGAGGATCGGGTTGGTCCAAAGCCCGTCCCGACTCTGCCAAAGACGGTAGGACGTCGCGCCGACGACGGGGTTCCAGGTGAAGGTCGGGGTGTCGACTTCGATTGGACAACCTGGCGGTGGCGCATTGAGATCACAGTTGAGCGGGGTTAGTCCGATCGCAGGCGAAAGCGATTGCAACACAAAGTTTCGGATGGCGCTTGACCCGAGAAAGCTTGCGTCGGCAGCAAATGCCTCGACGTAGTACTCATAGGTGCCAGCGCTGATGGAACTGTCGCCGTAGGTGAACCCCGGAGCCCGAACGACCTCGGCACCTGGCAGGGAAATCCACACCGGACTCCCCAACGGCCGATGCCACACTCGGTAGAAGTCGGCGTTGGTGAGCGACGTCCATCGCAGGGTGGGCACGTGGGTGCCGGCCTGACCGTTGGGGGTAAGCAAGCTCAGCGAAGGGCCTGGGACTGCCGGCGTATAGGTGACAGTTCGCCAGCTACCCGTGCCGGGAGTCACACCGATTCGGTTGTAGGCGTCCACGGTCTGCACGTACCACCGATAGTTCCCGGCAGCCAGGTTTAGCACCATGTGCTCCGTTTGATTGGTATCAATGACTACCAGCGGTGCGGTCGACGCCGTTGACGTAAGCGTGAGTCGATAGCGCCCGATTAACGGAACGTTTGTCCACGTGAAAAGGGGGACCGAGGTGGTCGCACCGGATCCGGGCGAACTGTAGGCAGGGATCGGATGGCTGTAGAGAAAGCTGAACTTGGCGGAGAAGATGCCGAGAACACCAGCCGGCCCGTCAATGCCCCGAACTCGCCAGTAGTACACCAAGCCGGGCGCCGGCAAGAGACCACAACCACTGAAACCGGTCACCGTGGTGTGCGTAGTGGTGCAGGAGGTGATACCCGTGTTAAAGGTTTGGTCCGTACTCATCTGTACTTCGTAAGACGACGCAAGCCGTTGTGGCGTCCATGAAAAGGTCGGGGTGGTCACCCCCACATTGCCGTTTGTGGGCGTGAGGAGTGTCACGAGACCGTAGTTCGCGGCACTCGGGGGAAGGCCGGTGCCGCCCAAGAACGGCAACTCCCGCGTGCCGGGCCAGGCCCGAGAGAATTGTTGAAGCTGTGACCAATCGCCGAAGGCGTTCGCGGCATTTCGCGCCCGCACCCGCCAGAAGTACGTATCGTTGCCCAACGTCACCGGTGGGGCGTACACGGTGGACCGTGAGGTGGTGTTGATGGCGAGCGAATTGAAGAGCTGATCGTCGTCGACCTGCACCTCGTAGTACGACGCGCCCGACACAGGGGCCCACTTGAGCACGACCTCCTCAATCGCTGCCGGGAATGGCAACGGGGGGCTGGAGAGTTCATTGGGTGGGTAGGTGGGCACCGGGACCGCAGGCCAATCCACCGTGAAGCTGCCCGTTGTCGACCATTGCGTGGCGATGCCCTGAACCGACAGGCCTCGTACCTTCCAGTACAGAGTCTGATCGAGTGTGTCGGGAGCCGGCAGGATGTAGGAGGTGGCCACGGTGGTGGTGCTGTATTTGACGGGTGGTGTGAATGCGGGGTCGTCGTCGACGACGACCTCGTAGGTGGCCGACCCTGGGGTGGCGACCCAGGACAGTGCGGGTGTCTGGGTCGGAAAGGTGAGAACTCCGCCCTCTGGCGGTGCGGTTCGCGCTGGCCCGTCTGGTGGGGTCCGCGTGAACGAGAGCGACGGTCCGCCGGTACTCGACTCACCCGTCAAGGAGTCGATGGTAATCACGCGCCAGAAAAGCGGCCCGAGGGGCAAGTCGGTGGTCGGTGTAAAACTGGTGTTGTAGGTGTTGGTGTCGAGAAAGATGGCGCTGAAGTTAAAGGTGGAACTCAACTGCACCCGAAAGAACAGGGGGTTTGGGTTCGCCGGCGGCGTCCAGATAAGCACCGGATTGGCATTCACAATCGCCCCGCTCGCTGGAGCGATCAGCGCGGGAGGAGCAGGGGGTATTGCGTGGGCCGCCGGCATGTCGAGGAGCGGAACCACTGTCACGGCGGCAATCACCGCAAGAACAGGACGCAAGAACTTTTTTGAGATCATGGTTCGCCTTTGGTCATGAATGGGCCGAGTCTTCGCCCAAGCCCCCCAGGGCCAGCGCTCGACTCGCGCACTGTAGTTGGGTCGGCGGTCCGCCGCAACGGAACTGCGACCATCAAAGCGAGTTTCCCGTGTTCCCGTCCATGTCGTCGGAGCGCCGTACCTTGGGGGCACGTCTTTAGCCGTTACAACGGCAGTTGCGACAGGACCCCGGCGCGCTGTTCACCCCGAGAGTTGTTGACCACAGATCCGGCATCGGGGGTACGCAGGCGCCAGCCACTAGCACCAACGAAAACGGCGGCCGAAAGCAGAAGCAGCGTTAGGGGGGAGAACGCCCACGCCACGAACGCACACACGGTGCTAAGCAACAACTGCACCGCCATGGTGAGCAGGCGAGCAGCGTTTCGCTCACGTTCGAACCACCGGTGCAGTCGATGCAGATCAGCCGGCTGGTGCACACCTGCGCCGACGAAGATGGCGAGACCCCGAACCAAACCGAACCACGCGCCGATGGCGACTGCGACGAGTGGGTTGCCGTGGAGAGTGGCGAGCACGATAGTGACGAACACGCCCGCCGTCATGATGTACGTGGCGATGCCGACTCCCACCTGAAGCCCGAACCCTCCCCCGTACACCCACCATCGGTAACGGGAGAGCCACCTGTCGTTCACCTGGCGCCGATGGAACGGAAGGCGTGGCCCGATCAGTTGTGCGTCGACGAACCCGCCGCAAGCCAGCGCGAGCGCCGAAATCACCCAACGAGTTGTTTCGGACGGCGAAAACAGTGAAAAGGCGGCACCGAGGACCGCAGCGCCGCCGCCGAGCGCTACCCCGCCGACGATGCTCCCCAGGAGGAAGGCCAACGCGGTAGGGAGAAAAGGGCGTCCGCGGCCTCGCTCGGCCATTGGGGTCAGCGTCGAGAGCATCGAGAGGCCGCACGGCGACCACGTCGACCTCGCCGCTGCGGCCGACGCAATGAGGAGTGCCACAACGAGGAGTCCATACACCCTCGTCATGGTATCGACTCGGTCACCACCGGGTCGATGCCATCGTGCGTCTTCCTGAATTGGGAACGGTCGGGTACGGTCGGCGAGATGGCAACCACCGGACCCCCGCTCACTGTCCGGCGCGTGGCCTTCGAGTATCCCGACGACTTCGATCCGTGCTGGGTACCCCGCTTTCCGGAGTTCGCCCATGCCGCCAACGGCGTGTCGCTCATGATGCCGTTCGCCGAGCCCTACTTCGTGAAGTCCATTCGGGCAACGCTCCCCGATCTCCCTCCCGATCTCCAGGGAGTCACGGCCGACTACCTCCGTCAAGAGTTGGCACATCATGTGCAACACCGGCGGTTCAACGAGTTGGTCACTGCTCGGTACCCCCACGTCGCCCGTGTCGAACGTTGGATGAAGGCCACCTACGGGTGGCTCTCTCGCACTCGGTCACGAAAGTTCAACGTGGCGTTCGCTGCGGGGTCAGAGACCATTGCCTATTCCCTCGCCCGTTGGGTGGAAAAACATCTGGGCACGTTGTTCGACGACGCGGATCCGCTTGCGACGTCGCTGTTCCTTTGGCATCTCGCCGAGGAGGTCGAACACAAAGCGGTGGCCTACGACGTGTTTGAGAGCACCGATGGTTCTCGTCTTCGGTACGCCTGGGCGTCATCGGTTTCGTTGGTGCTCTTGATCTTTTTCGTTTGGGCATCGGCGCTGGCCATGCTCCGGACGGATGGTCGCCTCTTCTCCCCTATCGCCCACATCCGACTCGCCCGGTGGTCGGTGAGCCTGGGTTTCGAGGTGCTCCCCACGATGCTGGTGTCGGCGTTGCCGGGCCACAACCCTTCGCGCCTGAGCGATCCGATTTTCCTGCCTCGGTGGCTCACGACCTTCGACCCCGATACCGGATTGCTCGAACCCTGGGGCGGCGGTGCCGGTGCGCGAGTCGGGGACTCGACGGCGCCTAGTCGAAGGTGAGTCCTTCGAAATCACCTGAGGAACGCCACTGCTTGATGTAGTCGAAATACGCGATCGGTCCCTTGGGGTAGCCCGCCATGTTCAATTTGCCGCGACGTCCGGTGGGCTGACCTTCGTTGTTGTAGTAGCCCGGCGTGCAGTCTGGATTGGCGAGGAAGGCGCTGCCCCCCGACGCCTCGAGACCCGCAACCCAATCATCCTGGGCCTCGGCCGTCACCTCCACCACGCGGGCACCGACTGATTCGGCATGGGCCACGATTGCGGCGATGGTGGTGCCCGCTTCGGTGAGGTTGTGGGGGATGTTGGAAATCAGGTTCGCCGCTTGGTTCATACCTACGATGAAGAGGTTCGGGAACTGGTGGACGTGAATGCCGTGGAGCGACAGCATGCCGTCCGCCCACCGATCCGACAGCTTCACGCCGTCGCGTCCGACCACGTCGTACCCCGATCGGCGGGCGTAATCGGTGCCGACCTCGAAACCAGACGCAAAGATCAGGCAATCCAACTCATAGTGGGTGCCATCAACCACGACACCCGTCGCATCGATACGCTCGACACCTTTTCCATCGGTGTCGATCAGGCGAGTTCCCGGCTCGTTGTACGCATCGAGATACTCGTCGTGAAAACACGGACGTTTGCATAGTTGGCGGTACCACGGTTTGAGTGCGTCTGCCGTGTCGGAGTCGCCCACCACTTCGTCGACGCGCGCACGAATCTCCGTCATCTTCTCGTCGTCGCTCTCCTCAAAGGCCCGCAGCATCGTTTCGAGCGTGAATCCATCCCCCGCGCTGGCCACGATTCGGTCACGAATCCGCTGGGCGATATCGGTCCATCCGTCTTTCACGAGGTCTTCGTCGGCGAAGCCGCCAGTTTGGAGCACGGTGAAGTTCCGCATCCACTCCTCCTGCCAGCCCGGTTCGAGGGTGGCGAACCATGCAGGATCGATCTCGTGGTTGTTGCGGATGTCGATCGAGGACGGCGTCCGTTGAAACACGAACAGCTCGCCGCAGGCCCGGGCAAGGTGGGGAATGCACTGCACCGACGTTGCCCCGGTTCCGATGATGCCGACCCGTTTGTTCGCGAGTCGATCCATCGGCGCCCCCCCCGGATTGCCGCCGGTGTAGTCGTAGTCCCAACGGCTGGTGTGGAAGCTGTGTCCGGCAAATGTCTCGATGCCGGGGATTCCCGGCAGTTTCGGTCGGTGGAGCGGTCCCGTCCCCATCGCGACGTATTTGGCTCGCAGTTCGTCGCCCCGGTTGGTGCGGATGATCCACCGCTGAGCTTCCTCGTTCCACTCGAGTTCGGTGACCTCGGTCGAGAGCAGGGCGTGGCGATAAAGGTCGAAGTGGTTGGCGATCCGTTTGCAGTGTTCGAGGATCTCGGGGGCGTGGGTGTATTTCTCCGTGGGCATGTGGCCCGTTTCCTCGAGCAGGGGGAGGTAGATGAATGCCGCGGTGTCGCATTGCGCGCCCGGATAACGGTTCCAGTACCACGTGCCCCCGAAGTCGCCCCCTTTTTCGATGACGTGAACGTCATCGATCCCGGCCTGTTTCAGGCGGGCACCGGTCACGAGTCCGGCAAACCCGCCGCCGATGAATGCCACGGTCACGTCGTCAAAACGCTCATCTCGAGGAGTTGGGACCACGTAGGGGTCGTCGAGGTAATGGGCGAAGGGCCCGGTGGGCTCTACGTATTGCTCGATACCGTCCGGGCGTAGGCGTTTGTCGCGCTCCGCCCGATACTTGGCCCGCAGGGCATCGCGATCGAGTTCGTCTGGTGTGTCATTGTCGATGGTGTCTTGTGTCCCCCGCATACTCGCATTCTTACCGGTGCGATCTACGCGCCGCGTGTGCGGGAGGCGACCCGCGGTATTTCTGTATGCTCGGCGAGTGAAAGAACCGGGGCCAGCGGTCGAACATGCCGGCCCAGCAGTCGCCGTCGTGCCCACGGGAGCGTCCACGCCGCGCCGCATGTGGATCTGGTCGGTCGGGCTGATGGTCGTCTATATCGCACTCTCGTTCCTCCTCAACCCCCGCGGAACCATGGGGGCCGACGAGGGGGGCAAGGTGGCGACGCTCAAGACAATGTCTGAGCAAGGAACCCTTCGGCCCGACGTGGGCTACTGGGCGGAGCAATGGGATCCGGAGGGCGTCTATCACGGCCTCACCTACACCACTCGTTTTGGGAATCAGTTCGTGAACGTGTCGACGTTGCCGATGATCCTGGCCGGCAAGCCTCTGTGGGATGTCGGTGGTTATCGGGGAGCACTGCTCCTGCCGATGTTGGGCGGTGTGCTGACGGCATTGGCGGCCCGAGCACTGGCGACACGTCTGGTGGATCGCCAGCGTCGAGCGGCGGTGGGTGCCTATGCCTTTTGGATCGTCGGCCTGGCCTCACCGGTCACGATCTATGCGCTCGACCTCTGGGAACACTCGCTTGGGCTCGCCGCGATGGCGTGGGCTGTCGTTCACCTCGTGGACGCATCCGGACTCGACTTCGAATCAGCGGGAACTCTTCGGTCGACGCGGGCCATGTTGTGTCATGCCCTGGCCGCCGGCGCGCTTTTCGGTGCGGCAATGAGCATGCGCACGGAGGCGCTGGTGTACCTCGTTGTCACGGTGGGTTTGAGTGCGTTGGCCGTCACCTTGGGTCGTTACTTCGGCCGCGCCGTGTTGCTGGGATTGGCTTCGTTGCTGGGATTCGCCCTGTTGGTGGCGGCCAACACCCTGCTCGAACTGGCCGTCCTCGGGTCGGTCTCTCGGGCCGGTCGAGCAACCGTGGCGGTCACGGCTGGGGGGCAGGACGCGTCGTTCCGGATCAACGAGGGGCTCACCACCATGTTTTCCCCGATGCCATCGCTCGATGTGACCTACGTTGGCTACGGCGCCCTGTTCGCCGTTGGCGTCGGGGTTTGGGCGAGGGCAGCGGCAGGGCGCTCCTCAAAGTCTCTGGCCGCCGCTGGTGCTCTCGTGGTGGCGGTCGTTGTGCTGCTTCGGGTGCAGAGCGGCCTGGGGTTTTGGCCGGGCATGGTTGCCACAACGCCAATGGTCGCCGTTGGACTCGCGATGGGGTGGGCACCGCGTTCGAAACGCTGGGTCACGGCGATGGGCGTCGCTGCCCTCCCGCTCGTGGTCTCCTTTCAGTTCTCGGGCGGGGCAATCCCCCAATGGGGCGGTCGTTATATGCTCTTGAGCGGCTTCCTGATCGGCGTCGTGGGAATCACTGCCTTGGTGGACGTCCCCCGAGAAACTCGGACGGCGTTGGTAGGACTGTCGGTGCTGGTGACGGTGCTTGGTTTTGGCTGGTTGGTGGTGCGCACCCACGGCGTGGCCGATGCCGGCGCCGTGTTGGCGGCGAGGCCCGAAGCGGTGCTGATCTCCCCGGAGGGGTTCCCGCCACGCGAGTTCGGAGCAACATGGGGTGAAAAGAAGTGGCTTTCTACGCTTGGTCGCGACGATGTGCCAGGCGCGGTCAGCAACGGCCGCAACGACCTTCGCGCTGCCGTCGACATCGTCCGCCAGTCAGGTGAGCCGACGTTCGCAATTGTGAGCGGGGCAACCGACCACGCCTTTCCCGACTTTCCTGGCTTCCAGGAGGTCTCGCGGAACACGGTGCAGTTCGTGCCGGGAGCAGAGTTCACGGTCTTCTCGTACGCCCGTAGTTGATCCCTGTGTTGCACGGAGCGACGGATTGCGGGCCGTGTGGTCCGGCGATGTCGGTTCCGTCGACGGTCGGTCACGGAACGGTAGGGTCGAGATCGTATGCGAGGTTTCGACTTCCCGACGCTTGAGGACCATGGCATCGCCTCGGCGATGCGACGGATGTATTGCGATCTTCGGCACGCTGCTTGCCTGACCGGTTTCCGTCACCGATCATGAGCGGACGCACGCGAGTTGCCCGCGCGTTGATGTACCTGGGAATCGTCGCTGTCGTGGCGGCGACGAGCAAGGTGCATGCTGCCTATGTTGCGAAACCGCCCTACGACTTCACCGGTTCGTTTCGATTCGCGTGGGCCCTGGCGTTCATGGCGATGTCCGGCGTCGCGGCCTATGGGGTGGGTCTTCCCGATCTTCCCCGTTCGGTGCGTTCGACCGCTGTTTCAGCGGTATTGGGATCGCTTCTCGCCTCCCTGGCAATGTCGGTATTGCAACTCGTGTTGGGTGACGCGCTCTTGCCTCGGTTCGTGGTGGCGAGCTCGGCTTTGCTCCTCGTGCCGTGGTACATGATGTGCACGGCGATTGCCTCGGCTGGACACGACGATCTCCACGAACGCGACAAGGTCGTGGTCGTGGCGTCGGCGGCGGAGAGTGCCACCATGCAGGCGGACATGACCTCCGCTCCCGAACGCCCCGTCACGTTTTCGCTGGCGCTCACGCTTGAACAGGCGGCCTTTCGTGACCATCCCGAAGCCCTGATCGTCGCAGATGTCCGCGGCCGTACGGCACGACCGCTCCGACCCCTCGTGGAAGCGGTACATACGAATCGGGCGACCATCGTCGTGTTGAGCCGTACGGCGCAGGTTGACGACGAGATCGTGGCGCAGGCGGCGGTGCTGCATGGCCAAGGCGTACGAATTCGCACCGTCTCGCTCTTCTATGAGGAATGGTTGGGGAAGCTGCCACTCGCCGAACTCGAGCGCACGTCGCTGATGTTCGACATCGGCGAGTTGCACCGGCAGCGATATACACGCGCCAAACGAGTATTCGATGTTGTGCTCGGCGTCGCCGGGTTGGTGGTGTTGCTCGCACTCATGCCCGTGATTGCCATCGTCGATGTGTTGTTCAACCGCGGCTCGTTGTTCTACCGCCAACCTCGGGTGGGAAAGAACGGTGAAGTCTTCGAGATTTTGAAGTTTCGCACGATGCGGACCGACGAGGGGCGGGCTGACGATGGACGGGCTGACGATGGACGGGTTGGTGGGACGGTCTGGACCGCCGATGACGATCCTCGTATCACTCCGTTTGGTCGGCTCTTGCGGAGGTCGCACCTCGACGAGTTGCCCCAAGTCTGGAACATTCTCCGCGGCGATCTTTCGGTGGTAGGCCCCCGGCCCGAGCAGCCTCATTATGTCGCCGAGTTGGCTACCGCCCTGCCGTTCTACGATATGCGCCACCTCGTTCGGCCCGGGCTCACCGGCTGGGCCCAGGTGAAGTACCACTACGGGGCCGACGTGGCCGACGCCATGGAGAAACTGCAGTACGAGTTCTTCTACCTTCGTCACCAGAGCCTGACACTCGATGCCAGGATCATCGGGCGAACGGTCCGTAGCGTGTTGGGACGAGAGGGACGCTGAATCCCCCACCCCGAATCAGGCCTCGAGGGGTTCCGGATGATCTTGTTGATGTTTGACGTCGGGAGGGTGCACGGTCTGACTCCAAAGCAACGTCGCGATCAGCGACTGGGCGATGAGCGTTGCCGTGGCTGCGCCAACCGTTCCCCAGCGGGGGATGACGATCAGGTTCAAAACAATGTTTACGACCGAGCCGGCGCCAACCAGCAAAAAGTATCGACGGTCGTGTCCGGTGGTGACGGCGAATACGTGGAGCGGCAAACTGAAAGTGAGAACACCGGTGGATATGGTCAGGATGATTGCCGGGATCTGCCCGTCGATGTAGTCCGCACCAAAGAGAACGGGCACCAAGAGATACACAACCGGCGAGGCCAGCGCGATGCTGAAACCCATGATCGCGCTCACTCGGGTGGAGCGTCGGCGGAGTTGGTGGTAGGCGACGGGATCCTCCGCCAAGGCCCGTGTGGTGATGGGGAGTGCTCCGAACATCAATGCGGTCAACAAGGCAATCCACGCGTTGGGGAGACGGTTGATAGCCGCATAGATGCCTGCATCGGCAGAAGAACGCAAGGCCCCCAGCAACAACGTGTCTGCCGTGGAGGTCACCTGGGTGGCTAACACCGCGAGCAGAATCCATGGCGCCGGCGCCTTTGTCGGGGTCGCGGTCGGGCCGGCCCGAACCCGGTTTAGGGAAACAGAGGTAACGGCTGCCGCGGCATAGCCGAGCCCGACGGCGATCGCTCCGCCCCCTGGGGTTGTTGCCGTCAAAC
Source organism: Actinomycetes bacterium (assembly GCA_031415655.1). GTDB lineage: Bacteria > Actinomycetota > Acidimicrobiia > Acidimicrobiales > Acidimicrobilacustridaceae > JAKOVR01. Next base: position 10,391 of record JANOSD010000094.1, on the reverse strand, counting down.
TGACAACCAGAAGCACGGTTCCTTGGACTGCCGCCGGGATCGCGGCCCGAGGTCCCTGCTCGCGCCCGAGTGCCACCCAGTCCCGGGAAAGTCCGAGACCGAAGATCACCGCCACAGTGGGTAGTAGTTCGGGCCAACCTGCGAGCGCCAAACCTCCGGCAGTGACCACAGCCATGGCGACCGAGACTCGGCTTCGGTGCCGAATGAAGGCAGAGGTGGAGCCGTAGCCGTCGGCCGCAGCGACGTCGCGTGACCCGCGTGTCAGTGCGCCCCAATCACCGACCAGACCGGCGTAACGGCACACGAGAAAAACGATAGACAGCTGTCCGAAGCCGGTCGGTTCAAGCCGGCGGGCCAGGATCAAGAATCCGAGGAATTCGCTCGACTGACCGGCCACCCGCAACGCCGTATAGGGCAGGGCGATGGATCGCCACCGTTGGAGGTACCCCGATGCGGGGCGCGAATTCATGGCACAAACAGCCCGTTGGCCCACTCGCGCCATGAAACGGCAGAGTAGGCGTCGAGCATGTGCTGCTGTGACTGGGCCGCAAGGGTTGCTCTGGCGGCGTCGTCATCGAGTAGTCGCACGATGTGGCGAATCAGCGCCCGATCGTCATCGGCCACCGCAAAGGGGAAGTCGGGCGCAAACCCGGCGGCAACCACGGGGTCGACCACCTGGGCGAGGCCGTGGGCCGCCGCTTCCAAGGCCTTGTTCTGGATGCCGCTGGCGTGGAGCAGAGGCACCACCCCGAGTCGGGCCGAAGCGAGCAGTGTCGGCAAGCTGTCGAAGTCGGCGAGCAGGGTCCATCCGTTTGCGCCGGCGATCGCAACGAGGTCAGGATCGGGCCCGGCCCCGGCCAACAACAGCGTGGTGGATGGCCGAGCGAGCGAGAGCGCTGGCCAGATGCGGTTGAGGCGGTGCACGGCCTCGACGTTGGGGGGATAGGAGAGGTTGCCGAAAAACAACAGATCATGGATAGCGGTAGAGGCTTCGCTGGTGTCGGTAGTCGCCGGTGAACGTTGGTGGACCTCAACCGAGTTGGGCACCCACGTCGCGTTGAGGAACTGAGCGTCGGTCCAGCCTGCAGCAATGGTGGAAATGTTGGACGGCAACGGCCTCGTCTCAAATCGTTTGCTGGTTTTGGCAAGTGCTCGAAAGAGGATTTGACCCCCTTTCGATGGCACGATGCCGGACCGATCGGCGTAGCTCACGCTGAGTCGGTCGACGTAGTCGAGCACAAGGCGCCAGGGGCCGGTGGCGAATATCGGGTGGTAGGCGCGCGCCGTCTCGCAGATCACGACGTGGGGATCGGTCTGTTCCAATGCTGCCATTGCGGACTTCGGGGACCAGGCCAGGCACTCCGGCACGGCCGTCCCGCGCATCACATCCGCCACGCCAAGTTGGAGGAGGTTGCCGGCTCTGGTGCGGTGATCAATTCGCAGCCGGATTTCGGACACCTCGGCGCCGGCGCCTTCGAACACCGATCGCAGTGATGCGACACGCAACAGTCCCCCCAAGGCGCTGGGTCGTCCAAGGTGGACAATGGTTATTCGACGGGCGGTCATGGGTTGCGGGAATTGCGCCGAGCTCAGGTGGATGCGACGGCAAAGATCTGCGCGTCGAGCAGATGGTCGGCCCGGGGAGCCGACAATCGGGTCATGGCGCGAGTCAGCGAGTTTCCCAGTTCGTTGGCGGCTCGCACCGGTGCATATCGCGACCGCCACGGAACTTTGACGCCGCCCACGGCAACGTTGCTGAACCCCGCCTTTTTGACCACGAACCGAAGGCTTCCGCTAGTGAACCCCACCTCGTGGGTGAAGTCCTCGTACACCGCGACACCGGAGAGCCACGGGTTGGCAGCGTTCGGAACCTCGGCGATCAGGGTTCCCCCCGGGACCAGGGCACCACGGATGGCTTCGAGGGTCGAAATGGTCAGGTTCTTCGGAATGTGTTCGAGAACATGGAGCATCACGATCGTGGAGAAGGTGGCGGGATGGTCGGTCAACCAGTACTGGAGATCGTCGATGTGCTCGACATCGAAACCAAGGGTTTGGCAATGGGCAACGCAGTCGGGTGCGTAGTCCACACCCGAGATGACGCCGACTCCAGCCTCGACTCGTGCGAACTCCATGAACTCGCCCATGCCCGGCCCAATCTCCAGGAGTGGCCCAGGCACACGCCCCTGCAACGTGGCGAGGTAATTCTGACGGAACTTGGCGAACCGAAAGTCGGCGTAGCCGGCCGATGGCTTCAGCTTCGCTTCGTAGTAGTCGGTGAGGTAGTTGTCGTACGTGTCCACGTTGCCGTTCGGTCCAAGAGGAAGTCGGCGCGAGGCTACTGCTCCGACCTTGGAGGGTCGGCGTACGACCGGGGTCTAGTCGTCGTTGAGGATCTGGCCGAAGCCGAGACCGAAGAACCCGCCGATGGTGGCGTTGGTGGGATTCGAGAATGACACCACGAAGTACTCGTCGGGCTCGATGACGGCATCGCCGTTGACAAGGATGGTGACTGTTGTGGCGGTCTCGCCAGGAAGCAAGGTTGCGAGACCGGAAACCGTCACGTAGTCGATCCCTGCTGTGGCCTGTCCGGCGGGGCCTCCGACGGCCACTGTTGTGGTCCATTCGACCGTGACGGTCAGACCCGATGGGACGAGCATGGTTACGGGAACGTTGATGGCGGTGGTGCCCGAGGATCCTTCCGCCACCGATGTCGACCCCGGCACGATGGTGTTGTCGTCGTTCAGGATCCCACCGAACCCGAGGCCCAGGAAACCACCGAGGACGGCATGCGGGGCTGAGTGGAAACGCACCACGAAGTACTCGCTTGTTTCGTCAACGGTGTCGCCGTTGATCAGAACCTGAACGGTCTTGGCCGTCTCGCCCGGAGCGAAGGTGAGCGTGCCAGAACCAGCGACGTAGTCGATTCCGGCATCAGCCTGCCCGGCGGGCGCCCCTGGTGCGAAGAGCGTGTTCCATTCGACGGTGATCGGCCGGTTGCTTGGTGCGGACAGCGTGACTGGCACATCCACGGCCACGGTGCCTGAGTTGCCCTCGACCATCCAGTCGGACGCGGGCACGATCGTGGGAGCAATCACGTTCACGATGCCGCCGGGCGATCCGGTTTCGAGGCCGTCCTCGGCGAGAAATCCACCGGTCACCCCGATTGCGCTCAACGTCGAGATGGCACCGACGGAGCCGGCAGCATTGTTGAAGGTGAAGCCCGTGGTTGACGCTCCGAAGCTCACGCCCACGATGCGGTTGTCGGCGGCATCGAACAGGTTGACGGCGTCGCTCGTAGAACTCAGACCCACGCCAGAACCGGTGTAGGTACCCAGCACCAAGGTGGTGGGAACGCTGGATCCGAACCAGGCGGTGGTGAACGGGCCGGTCGTGGTGGCGTTGCCCTCTATGAACACCACCGACTGGCCGGCGGTGATAGCCGTGATGCCATTGAGCGCAACCGCTCCGACGGGAGAGTTGGAGTTGTCGTCCATCTGCCAGCCGGTGATGTCAACCGGCGCTGCGCCGATGTTGCTGACCTCGAACCAGTCGGCGCCGTACGGGCTCCCCGCGCCGCTGCTCCACGGCGACACTTCGGTCACGCGAAGGGTCGTGGCTTTGGTCCCCGGGGAACCGGTTTCAATGCCGTCTGAGGCGAGGAACGCTCCGTTCAAACCGGCCACGCTGAGCGTCGGGACGACGGGGAACGGAATCGTCGTCCCGCCTACCCCGTCGGTGTTGTCGAACGTGAAGCCGGTGGCGGCCACCCCGAACGAGACGCCGGTTACCCGGTTTCCAAGGGGATCGAAAAGGTTTACGGAGTCACCGCCGGTGCTTAGGCCAATGCCGCCACCGGTGTAGGAGCCGATCACGAAGCTGCCCGGCACGCTCGCACCGAACCAAGCCGTTGCCAACGCTGCGGCGGTAGTTGCGGTGCCTTCAACGAACACCACCGACTGCCCAGGTTCGATGCTGGAGACTCCCGTGAGTTGGACCGAGCTACCAAACGCATTCGAGTTGTCATCGAAGCGGTATCCCGTGAGGTCGACCGCCGCTCCCCCGTTGTTGGTGACCTCGAACCAGTCGGCGAGATAGGGGCTGCCGGTACTGCTCCAAGGCGAGATTTCCGAAACCACCAGCCAGGGCAGCGTGGTCGACTCGACGACGATGTCGTTGACGGCGAGTACGTACGGCGTGCTCGTGACGTCGGGCGTGGCGCCCAACGACACGTCGTCGGCTTCGACAGAGACCGTGTAGCTGGTCTTGCTCTCGTAGTCGAGGACGGTTCCCGCCTTGACGTAGAGCCCGTTGCTGTCGACTTCGAACGAGGCTGCGTCGGGCCCCGTGACCGAGAGCAGATTGGTGCCGAGCCCGTCATCGGTCACCACCACGTCGGCGACCTTGAGGCGTGTCGCGGTGCTGGTGTTCTCGTCGAAGGAGGTGACCTGGTTATTGAGGTCGACGGCGGTCGGTGCGACGTTGGGCACCAATGAAGGTGCGTACACCCAGAGCTGCGGGACATCGATGGAGCCACCACCATTCTCACTGACGACGTAGATGTTGCCGGCGTGGTCCATGGTGAGACCCTCGTGCTGTTGGTTCGGCACCGAGAGCGCGTTGCCGGGATCGGAGACGATTGTGAGCGAACTCGAGACGATTCCCGACCGGTCGATGTTGACGATGCGCCCGTCTTCTTGGCTCAAGAGCAAGAGGTTGCCTTCCTGCGTCTCGCCGGCCAGTGAAGGCAGGTTGGAAAGGGCGTAGACGTCGGCAAGGTCGGAAAGGCCGGCGAGAGTCGGGTTGAAGAGATCCGTGGAGTTGACGGTGCTCGGCGAGCCATTGGTGGCCGTACCCGCCCCGAAATCCACATCGGTCTGGAACACGCCGATGGGCGAGATTTCCTTGACGGGAATGAAACCACCGGTGAGGGGGTCGTAGGTCAGCCCCTCAAGACCGGTGTTGTCCACGAAGGTGCCCAGATCGACCGTCTGGGTCATTGCTCGGGTAAGGGTGGCGCCCGGCGTGTAGGTGAACTGCACCACTTGGCGGTCTCGTTCTTCGACAAGCACGAACTGGTTGCCGCCGCCAACGTAGGTGAGCCCCTCGGTGTCGTAGAACTCCGTCCCCTGGGGGCTGCCACCCGGCGCCAGCGTCATTGAATCGATGAGTACGCCGGTCTTGGAGACCTGGACGACGGAGGTACTGCCGTCGCCGATCACAAACAGCGAATCCGTGACCGGGTTGTAGGTCACGCCGGAGACCTCCTGGGCCAACAGGCTGGTGCCATCCGGGGGTGTGGTGGTGAGGGGCTCGGGCAGGTTGTAACGCCCGACGCGAACGTAGTTGGAGAGGTCGACGCTGGTGAAGGAGGGCGGGCTCGTGATGGTTGCCGGTGAGCCGGTTTCGGCCGCGTTGAACGAGACGAACGCGCCGTTGGTGCCCGTGACACTCAAGGTGGAGATCGCTCCGGCGAGCCCGGCGGCGTTGTCAAACGTGGTAGCCGTACCTGCAGCGCCAAAGGTCACGCTCGTCACGGCAACGCCGGTGGCGTCGAACACGTTCACGGCGTCACCGCCAGAACCGAACCCGAGCCCGGCCCCGGTGTAATAGCCGATCAGCGTTCCCGGAGGAACGCTGGCGCCGAACCAGGCGGCCTCGAATGGCGGGATCTTTGGGGCGCCGCCTTCGATGAACACGACCGATTTGCCGGCGGGAATGCTCGTCACGCCAGCCAGTGGTGCGGCGTTGGCGAACAGGTTCGAGTTGTCGTCGACCTTCCAGCCGGTGATGTCGACGGCCGACGCGCTTGTGTTGGTGAGTTCGAACCAATCCGCTGCGTACGTGCCGTTCACGCTGCCGCCCGACCACACTTCGGTGATCACGATCGCAGGGTCGGCCGACGCCACGCCCGAACTCAGGATCGGAAGAAGCGGCGCCACCAAGCCGATCGCGAGCAGCGAACTGGCCTTTCCGGCGTTCTTGGCAAACCCGACTGGTAGCACGTCTCGCTCCTTGATCCCGCGAGGCTCATGCCCGCGACGGCCGCAGTTCACCAGAGGAAGGCGTCCGCAGGATCACACGAAGGTGAACCCCAGGAAAGCACCGGCGAAACACCTGCCGTCGCAAACCCAAGAGGTCGGTTGGGGTCGCAGACTCGGTTAGGGCGCGTCCACGATCGCGTTTGACGTGCGTCGGTCGTGGATGAGGAGTGCCTTGGACACGAGCACGATCGACCCAACTAGCAAGATGGTGTCCGTCCGGCTGGTGCGAGTGCGATGGATTGTTCAGTGGAACAGCATCGGATGGTCAACAGAATCGTGACTCGTGTGTGCCAGGATTCCGCCCGTACCGACGGACCCAAAGCCGAGGAGCACCGTGGATCTCGGACTGGTCAACAAGTTTGTACTCGTCACTGGCGGGTGGCGCGGTACCGGAGCGGGAATCGCCGCAGTGCTCGGCGCCGAGGGCGCCACGGTGTTGGTGCATGGACTGGAAGTCGGGCAAGCCGACGGGGTTGTGGCCGCGGTGGTCGGGGCCGGCGGCAGTGCGCATGCCGTGTCCGGCGACATCCGCACGGATCTCGGAATCGCGGAACTCGTGTCGTCGGTGCACCGGGTCACGGATCACGTCGACGTGGTCATCAACAACTACGGCGTTGCCGACGGCACCACGTGGAACGTTGCCACGAGCGACAGTTGGCACAGTAGTTACGACACCAACGTGGTCTCGGCGATTCGAGTGGTCGACGCGTTCGTCCCCTCGATGCGGGAGCGAGGATGGGGTCGGATCGTATTCGTGGCGACCGTCGGCGTAACCCGGCCCGGCGATCGTATGCCCGAGTACTACGCCGCCAAGGGTGCACTGCCTGCTATCACCGTGAGCCTTTCCAAACACCTCGCCGGTACGGGCATCACGGTCAACTGCGTAAGTCCAGGGCTCATTGCCACTCCGGAGGTAATCGAGCGTGTCACCCGCAGAGCCGAGCGAGAGGGTTTGGGTACCGATTGGCCACAGCTTGAGCAACTTCTGCTCGACCGGGCGATGGCGAACCCATCCGGGCGAGTGCCATTTCCGTCGGACATCGGGCACGTGGTGGCCATGGTGGTGAGTGAGCCGTCCTGGCCCATCAACGGCGCCCACCTTCGTGTCGACGGCGGTGCCGCCGACACGGTCACGTAATCCAGCGACGGCGACCCTGCCCGGTGTCGAGCTTGCTTGACCGCCATCCTCCTCTAACCTCACCCCCTCGTCACGTCCGCCCGACCTGACGGCTCACCGATGGAAGGCTCGCACTCATGTCTAGCGAACGTACCGTTTGTTTCTCCGGCCACGTCAGTGGTTGCGTGAGGGCGAACAACGCCACGAAAGCAACGCCGATTGGTTGGCGCACGGCCACTGTGGTGAACTTGGACCCTGGCGTTGCGGCTGCGGCGTCGCCGCGAGTTTCGGTATCAGCGCAGGGGCGGGGGCGGCGATGACCACGTCAACGGGGTTCGTTACCGCCAGCTTCGACGGTACCGATGAGGCGGTGGAGATTGGCCCACGGGGTCAGCAAGCTCACCATCGTCAGTTCGTACAGACCGACCGGTTCGAGCCACAGATGTGGGTCGTTGCGCCCGGCGTGTGGTGCATGGTTGGAAACGGTTTGTCGAATCAGACATTCGTCGAGGGCCCCGAAGGCATCATCGCCATCGATTCGGGCGAGTGCACCGAGGAGATGGCGGCAGCGTTAGCAGCGTTGCGGGACCACACCGACCGGCCCATTGCGGCGGTGATCTACAGTCACTTCCACTACGTGGGCGGCACCATGGCGATCGATGCGGGTGCCCATATCGACGGCTATTCGATCTGGGCCCATGAACGGGTCGTCGCCAACCGGGGCCGCCTCGCCACGGGAGCCGGGACCACCATGCTCCGGGGCGGTCTACACCAACTCGGCATCCTTCTGCCGAGCGATGGTCCCGACGGGCTCGTCGGGGTCGGTATCGGAAGGAGCTATCAGAACGCTTCCCACGCGCCGTTCAGCCCGGGCTTCAAACCCCCCACGCACACCATCAACGACCCAACGGTCACGACCATCGCCGGACTCGAGGTGCACCTCACCCCCGCGCCCTCCGATGCCGACGATTCGATCACCATCTGGTTCCCCGCCAAAGGTTTGTGCGTCAACAACCTTCTGTGGCCCAGTCTGTTCAACATTTATGCGATACGCGGCGAGGAGTACCGCGAACCACGGGGTTTGGTTCGGGGCATCGACCACCTGCGAGGCCTCAAACCGGACTACCTCCTCGGCACGCACGGTCCGCCGGTCTCGGGAAAGCAGGAGATTGAACGACACGCAACGATGGTTCGCGACGCCATCCAATTCATTTGGGACCAGACGGTTCGGGGCATCAACCACGACCTCACTTCGGGAGAGCTCATCGAGTTCGTGCAGCTCCCCGCGTGCTACGAGGAGTCGTATTTCACCCAGCAGAGTTACGGGGTGGTCGAGCACCACGCCCGTCAGGTGCACACCGGGCTGCGAGGCTGGTTCGACGGCTTTGAAGCCGACCTGTTTCCGCTGCCCACGGCCGAGCGATGCCGACGGCTCATCACCGGGTTCGGCGGGTCCGAGGTCGTGCGCGAGCAAGCGCGTACGGCGATCGCTGACGACGATCTGCGTTGGGCGCTCGAGCTGGCCACCTGGCTGGTGCGCTCCGAAATCGGCAGTGACGGGCGAGCCGACGGTGGCACCCCCGAAGACCGAGCCATTCTGGCGACGGTGCTGCGCACGATCGCCCAGCGCACCACAGCGGCGAATATTCGCAACTGGTGCCTTACCCGGGCCCGGGAACTCGACGGCCTGCTCGACCTCTCCTACTTCCGGTCCCCATCGTTTTCCTCCGACACGATTATGGACGCACCGACGTCATTGTTTGTGCACGACCTCGGCGTGAGTTTGGTCCCGTCGCGGGCCGTCGACGTGGCAATCCACGTGGCCTGGCAGTTCGACGACGGCACGCGGTGCGGCCTACATATCCGCCATTGTGTCGCCGCGCCCACCGACGGCGTGGGGGCCGAACACACCCTGCGCCTCAGTCACGCGGTCTGGGCTGCGCTGCTCGCCGGCCACCACTCCTTCGCCGACGTGCTCGCCGCCGGCTTCGCCGAAGTCGATGGTGACGTCGAAGCCGTGGCGCACGCCCTCACGCTCTTCGAGGCCTTCCAACCTGACCGCTGAAGAATCCCAAACCGTCAGCTCGACGGTCGCCGCTCGGGTCGGGTCGGGTCTGGTCTTGTCCGTTGCGGCGACCGAATGGCGTCGCCGCAAACTGAGCCGGTCATCGACATCGTCATTGGAATCGACATCGGAATCGACATCAGCTGGTCCTCCGACCCGCCGCTCCCCGCCTGCCAGGATCGATGTTGCACGCCGAACGGGGCCGTATTCGCAAGCCGCACCGGCCAACGCAGTCCTGGGTCGGTACACCGTTCTGTCGACGCCGAGATGGCGACGTCCTTTCTGCCCGCGATGCTGTCGTCCGACCCGGAGAATCAGCGGATGCAAACCCCGGTCGTTCGCTTGGGGGTCGCTAAACCCTCCCGGAGTCGAGCCCTAAGGGTATTGGGGACGTACCGCGGATGTCCCATGGGATCGTTGTCACCGTCGATCTTCGACAGGCGGTTTTCCGAGTTCGGTTCATAGCCCACCCTCAGCGACCTCGTCGAAAGGCCCCGTGATCTCGACGGCCACGGGGCGACGGGGATCTCGACCGGGCCGAGTTCAGCGATCTCGTCGAAAGGCCGCGCCAGTTGGTACGGCGAGATCGATGGCCACGATCGTGGCAAACCTGGCAGTTCTGCGAGAGGGTGTAGCTCGACATCCGCGGTGGCGGCTGGGCGTCGGTGCGGCCAAACATCAGGATATTTTGTCCTCGAGTTGGCCCGCGATGTCAACGTCGAAGTCGCTGGGATCTGGTTCCTCGAAAGGGCCCGATGCGCATCGCGTCGAACCACTCGGCCGGCGGCTGCGTGCGCGTCGCGTGTCCCAGTAGCCATTCGGCGTCTTTCCGCGAGCTTGTCTGTTCTTGTGCCGTCGTTCCGCTCACGTTCACCGTCGCTGCGATAGGCGGTGGTGCACCACATTCTGCCGGGGGCGCATTTGCCGGGGGCGAGTGGGCTGTCATCGGTCCGCTGCCGGAGGGTGTCAACAGCGGCAATGCTCATCGAGTCCGGGCGTTGGTGACCGCAGTCGCAGACCGTTAGGAAGCGTTCCGAAATAACATTGCCGTAGTTACTTAGTTGTAGTTTCAGGTTTGGGTCGGATGTCGTAGTTCCATTCACCGTGAAATTTGTGGCTCTTGGTCTCGACGGCAGCGAGTTCTTCGTTGGTGATCTTGATGCCGCGC
>JANOSD010000093.1:0-27364 GCA_031415655.1 Actinomycetes bacterium | reverse complement strand
CTGCTTCGCCGCGCCATAACACGCCTCAAGGGCGCTACTGGCACCACACAAGGAGCCATCACGATTCCAAGACCGCGCCATGCAGAACCCGAATCGGACCCAAAACACCCAAATTTTCCGTTACTGGGACACGCTCCTAGCGGCCCATTTCGGTGACGGGACGATGCAGGGCGCCGACGTCGCGGCTGGTCTCATCGGTGCCGTCATCAAGGACCCGGTGCAGGACCGGGTGATCTGGCAGGAGTATCTGGAGACCGTCGTCAAGGAACGCGACGGCTGGACCGATCTCTACCGGGCCTGTCGCGAACTGTGAGCGCCATCATCGAATCAGAAGCCACCTAGCGTGACGGTCACCCTCTTCGGCGTTCGCCACCATGGGCCGGGCTCGGCCCGCAGTGTGGCGCGGGCGCTGGTCGAGCTGGCGCCCGACATTGTCCTGATCGAGGGTCCGCCCGATGCCGACGGCATTCTGGCCCTGGCCGGTCGCGACGAGATGAGGCCGCCCGTGGCGCTCCTGGTCTATGCACCGAGCGAGCCGCACCGTTCGGCGTCCTATCCGCTCGCGGTCTTCAGTCCCGAGTGGCAGGCGATCCGCTACGCGTTGGCCCACGAAGTCCCGGTCCGGTTCATCGATCTTCCGGCCACGAATCAACTCGCGCTGGCCCGCGACGCGGCCCCCGAAATCGATACCGAGACCGATGTCGACGTCGATTCCGAGGCGGACACCGGGGTCGATGGTGATCCTCCCGACGGCACCGTCGAGTCAGTGGGACTCCGCTATGACCCGTTGCGGTGGCTGGCCGACGCCGCGGGGTACGGCGATCCCGAGCAGTGGTGGGAGGACGTCGTCGAGCACCGGGACCACTCGCCGTTCGAGCAGATCGCAGTGGCGATGACGGCGCTGCGCGAGCACGCGCCGCCCGCGGTTGATTCTCGGTTCGAACAACGCCGGGAGGCCCACATGCGCAGCTGTATCCGGTCTGCGCTCAAAGAGGGGTTCGGATCGATCGCGGTGATCTGCGGCGCCTGGCACGTGCCCGCACTGGCGACGATGCCCACCGCCACGGCCGATGCCGCCGTTCTCAAGGGTCTGCCGAGGCTGGCGGTGGTGGCGACCTGGATCCCCTGGACCTACGGCCGGCTCAGCTTCTCGAGCGGTTACGGCGCGGGGGTGAACTCGCCGGGTTGGTATCACGAAGTGTTCACTACTGCGGCGGACAAGTTGATCCCGCGCTGGCTCACGGAAACGGCCCGGTTGTTGCGGGATGAGGACCTCGACGCCTCGTCGGCTTCGGTGATCGAGGCGGTGCGACTCACCGAGGCGCTCGCCGCCGTGCGTGCCCGCCCCCGTCCCGGCCTCGATGAGGCCCTCGACGCCACGCGGGCGGTGCTCTGCGGTGGGTCCGAGGTGCCGCTGGCATTGGTGAAGAAGCGACTTGTGGTGGGGGAGCGTCTCGGCGAGGTCCCGCCCGACACGCCGGCCGTGCCACTCCAGGAGGACCTCACCCGGGCGCAGCGCCGGCTCAAACTCAAACCCGAGGCCACGCCCCGGATCATCGATCTGGATCTGCGCAAGCCCCTCGACCTGGATCGCAGTCGCCTGCTGCACCGACTCGCGCTGCTCGGGCTTTCGTGGGGTGTCGCTGCCCGCGAACAGGTATCGAGCCGGGGAACTTTCCACGAGTTCTGGGAGTTGCTCTGGAGGCCGGAGCTTTCCCTGGCCGTGATCGAAGCCAGTCGGTGGGGCAACACGATAGAGATCGCCGCGACGGCGCTGGTGGCCGATCGGGTGGGCACGGCGGCTACGCCGGCGGTGCTGACCGATCTCATCGAGGCGTGTCTCGACGCGGATCTTCCCGCCGCGGTGGGCGACCTCGTCGGTGCGTTGGCCGCCCGCGCCGCGGTGGATCGCGATATCGAGCACCTGATGGATGCGCTACCCGCGCTGGCCCGCATCCTGCGTTACGGCAACGTCCGAGGGGCCGAAGCCGCGGTGCTGGACCCGATCCTGCGCGGCATGGTCACCCACATCAGCATCGGTCTCGGTCTGGCCTGCTCGTCGCTCGATAATGACAGTGCCGTCGAGATGCTGACCCGGGTCGACAACACCTCGGCGGCGGTCGGACTGCTCGCCGACGCCGACATCTCGGAGTCGTGGACCCAGGCACTGGTCCGCCTCGCCGATCAGGCCGGGCTCCAGGCCCGCGTTGCGGGCCGGGTGTGTCGTCTCCTCCTCGACGGCGCGACCTTCGATCACGCCGAAGCGGCCCGGCGTCTGGGTCTGGCGTTGTCCCGTGGCACCGTTGCCGAGGACACCGCTGGTTGGGTCGAGGGGTTCGTGAGCGGCAGTGGGTTGCTGCTCGTCCACGATCCCACGTTGTTGGGTCTGCTCGATGAGTGGCTCGGATCCCACACCGAGGACGACTTCGTGGCGATCCTGCCGCTGTTGCGGCGCACATTTGCCACGTTCGCAGTGGGCGAGCGGCGCATGGTCGGCGAACGGGTTCGTTCGTTCTCGGCTGAGGGCGGGGTCGGCCCGACTCCGGTCGATCCGGCCCCGGGAGGTTTCGATACTGATCGGGCGGCGGCGGTTCTACCGCTGGTCTCGGTGCTGTTGGGTCTCACCGATGGGCTCACCGATGGGCTCATCGGTGGGCTCATCGGTGGGCCCTCCGATGAAGAGGTCACGCCATGAGTGCCTCATCCGAGGAACGGCTGCGGCGCTGGCGTCTGGTGCTCGGTGGCCACGGTGCCGAGGGCACCGGTCATTCTCTCGTTGGCGCTGACGCGGGAATGGACGCCGCCCTCGCCGCGCTCTACGGCGGAGGAACAGCCCCCGGCGGCCGGTCCGGCGATCGCACCGCCGGACTGGGCGGCTCGTCGCCGAACGTGGCGCGCTGGCTCGGCGACATCCGCACGTACTTCCCGCGTACCGTCGTCCAGGTCATGCAACAGGACGCGATCCAACGACTCGATCTGCGCCGACTCCTCCTCGAGCCCGAACTACTCGAAGCCGTCGAGCCCGATGTGCACCTCGTCGGCACGCTCCTCAGCCTCAACAATGTCATGCCCGAGAAGACGCGCGAGACCGCCCGCATCGTGGTGGGCAAGGTCGTCGCAGAACTCGAGAAACGGCTGGCCCGCAAGACCCAGCAGGCGATTGCCGGCGCCCTCAACCGGGCGGCTCGCACCAAACGGCCGCGCCCCGGCGACATCGACTGGAACCGTACGATCCGGGCCAACCTCCGCCACTACCAGGCCGACCTCGGCACCGTGATCCCCGAGACGCTCATCGGGTTCGGGCGCAAACAACAGGTCGTGGAACGCGAGATCATCCTCTGTGTCGACCAGAGCGGTTCGATGGCGTCTTCGGTGGTGTACTCAAGCATCTTTGCCGCCGTCATGGCGTCGCTACGGTCGGTCAGGACCTCACTCGTCGTCTTCGACACGTCCGTCGTTGATCTCACCCCCGAACTGCACGATCCCGTCGAGGTGCTCTTCGGTACCCAGCTCGGCGGCGGCACCGACATCAACCGGGCGTTGGCCTACTGCCAGAGCCTGGTGACCCGACCGGCGGACACGATCCTGGTGCTCATCAGCGACCTCATCGAAGGTGGCGTCCGCGACGAGATGTTGCGACGAGCCGCGACGATGACAGCAGGGGGGATACAGGTGATCGCGCTGCTGGCCCTGAGCGACGAGGGCGCGCCCTACTACGATCGTGAGAACGCGGCTGCCCTCGCCGCCCTCGGGCTGCCCGCCTTCGCCTGCACCCCCGATCAGTTTCCCGATCTGATGGCCGCAGCCATCATGCGTCAGGACCTGAACGCGTGGGCGTCCAACGAAGGAATCGCCACAACCGTCGGATGAGGAACCAGATCTCAGGGCTTGAGGGTGAAAGGGGCCGATTTTGCGATCGGGGGTCAACCGTTGGAGGCGTGAGGGCCGGGCGGGTTGGCCGCGAGGGTTGGTGGGCGCGTCGAAGGTCGCCAACTGTGCGGGAGGGTGCAATGTCGCGACTGGCATCAGGCGGCGTGGTGGTATTGGCTTATGAGCCCGTCGAGGATCCGGGTGCGGCGGATCTCGTCGATGGGGACGGGCTCGGGTAGCGGCCGGTCAATTGTGTCGGGGGCTCGTTGTTGAACGCCGCGGTGGGGTCGATGGCCGTTGCAGTGCGCGAGGAACTCGACCGTCAGGGCGCGGAGTTGCCGCTCGTTCGAGATCAGGGTGTGATCCAACATTTCGTTTCGTGCCGTACGCACAAACCGCTCGGCGATCGAATTCGCTCAAGGCGCCGCGGGCGGGCTTTTCAGTATGTCGATGCCTTCGGTCGTGAACATCTCATCGAAGCTTGAGACGAAGACGGTGGCATGGGCGCGGATCAGGAACCGGAACCGTCCGAGATCGATTCGCATCGAGAGGTTGCGCGCCGCTTGGGTGCACCAGCCGCCGTTCAGCATCGTCGATCAGGACCTTCCCGGAGCCGAAGAACGGCTCGCAGGTAGAGCCGAGCGCCAACCGCGACGTACCAGGCCACCACCCGCCTTCCCTGGTGATGCGAGCGATGGCGTCGGCGACGACCCAGCCCCGAGGAATCACGTCAAGAGCCTCAGAACCGGCCCGGCGACTCGGTACTGGTTCAGCGCAGGCTCGGTTCGGGCTCGATCCACCGGCGCCTCGAGCGCCTGATCGAGTTCCATCGAGACGAGCATGCCAGCTTCGGACACGACGACGCGTCCACTCGCTAGATCAGGCGAGTCGTGCCGCCCACCGAAACGAGGCTTGGACGACATCTGTGCCCTTGAACGCCTGCACAGCGCTCTAGCCGCCGTCTGCTGATGTGATCGTCGTGATAGCGCGGCGCATCTCGCGCCTGAGCAGCTCGTCCTCCCACACGCCGTCCAAGCCCGAGCTAGCGTGCGACCGTTTCTTTGATGCCAGCCGCTCGTTCAACGCGTCGAGGGCCGCGCTGGCGCTGGGACCCATGCTGGCAAGCGCTCGGGCGGCCACGGTGCCGGCGCGGTAGTTCACCAAAGCGTCCGTGAGGGTCGGCACCGATCGGTCGACGTCACCGGTGATGCGCCACCGCGCCACCGCTGCCTGTACGCGCACATCGGGCGAGTCGTGCGTCAACTTCGATTCGATGTGGTCTACGAACTCGGCTGCGTCGGGTCCGATCTCCGCCGCGAGGAAGCCCGTCGGGTTCGTCGATCGTCGCCCGGGCCAGAGGCAGCGCGCGTCGGACGCCGCCGCCCGATCGGATCCAGGCGATGCCCACCGAGGGGAGTCGGGCTCGCCACATTGCGATCCGGATGATCGGACGCAGACGGCGATCGACGCTGGACATCTCGAGGAATGGCCACCACTCGTTGTGCTGGATGCATCGCTGCTGAAACCCCGGAAGCGTGGCACCGGAGCGGGCGAGCGCACCGACGATGTAGATGGGCAGGTTGTGGTCGATCATGCCGTGGGAGTCCCACAGCCAGGGCTGCCCGAGAGGTTCGATCCCGTCGAGAAGCCCGGCCAGCGACGGCAGGAGATCAGCCCCGAGGGGGCCGAGTTCTTCGATGAAGCGGTAGACGACGTCGGGCGGTCCACTCTCGAGCGCGGTGCGAAGGGCCGGAATCACCCGCGGCTCCTGCAATCGAACCAACGTGACGAGAGCCAGTTCGAAGGTGCGCTCGTCACCGTTGAAGGCGCCAACCGACGGTTGATCGTTCGCGGTGCGTCGGGGAGGCGGGTGCTCAATGATGTCGAGCAACGCTTCGGTGCCTGCGGCCGCGAGTTCGCCCCAGTTGGACAACACGCTCGCGGCGCGGTTGCGGAGTTCGCCGTCATCCGAACGCAGGGCCGCTATCAGCGGTGGTGTCAGTGCGTCACCCACACCTTGACGCGCCTGGTGCAGTCCGGGGGCTGTGTAGAGGGCGCTGAGCACCACATCACGATCGGGATGTACGAGCAACCTTCCGGTGGCGATCACCCGATCCGGACGATCGCCGAGAGCCGCCACCGGATCCGTCCATCCACGCTCCATCGACCACGGAGATCGCCGCCACGCGGCTTCGGCTTCGGCCCAGTCCGACGCGAGCTCCGTCGGGTCCACGGGTAAGGGGCGATCCGGGGCGAGTCGCGCGCAGCCGAGCGCGGCGATCGAGCGCACGAGCGCTGACGAGTCGTTCGTAGCCAATTCCACGAACTCACGATCGAGTCCGTCGAGCGCCTCGGGTGATGCCGACGCGGCGAGCTCGACCACGGCGGCACAGACGCTGCCGATCGTCGCCTCCTGGTGAGTATCTTCGCGGAGCAGGTGGCGCAGCTCGGGCAACAGGTCGTCGGCGTGGCCCGGCAGTGCGCCCAGGACGTAGGCGGCGGCGGTGGGCACGTCCGGGTCGAGGTCGCCTCGGACCAGGCCCAACAAGCCGGCTCGTTCGGTGGCGACCGCAGCGTACGCCGCGTCCACCCAGACTTGCTCCTGGCGTTGCTGTCGGTCGCGCCCCGTGGCTTGTTCGGCGGTCTCGGCTTGGAACGACGTGAACGACGATCGGTGGACGCCGATGTACGACGTGCCGCCCGCGATCGAGCGCAACAGGACGAGGGCATCCACGCGGTTCGGTGCGTCCGGTGAGAGCGCGACGGCAAGAAGGAACGGCACCGCGGGAGCGGTGGCCTCGTAGACGGTGCCCTGGTGCCAGATGTTGCAGAACAACGCGTGATAGGCGTCGGGGGCGCGCTCGGGATCCCACAACGAGCGCAACAGATCGGGCACATCGGTCGCCGGCCCGTAGGCGTGGCTCAGCGAGGACCAGTCGATGTCGGCAATGCCGTCGGTCCGCTCCGTCCCGCCGCTCACGACTCGCGTCCTATCACATCACGTCAGGACTCGGAGTAAGTGGCGGCCGCGAGCAAGCCAAGCGGGAGCTTGTCGCGTAACCGAACCACGCTGAAGCGCGTCACCGAAAAACGACGCGCTAACGGGCAACACGCCGGGATTGCGCCCTCGCCGACCGAAGGCGGCACCGGCCGCCCGGGGGTTACTCATGGCCGGAATCCACCAACTCCGCTAGGACGTTGTCCCACGAGTCGACGATGACCGCCGACGGCCAATCGGGTTTCGTCTCCTTCGTCCAAGTGAGGTGAACGACGGCCCAACCGCCGACATCTGGCAACCAGAAGATCGTCTCCTTACCGGGCTTGCGAGAAGCAACGGCTTCGACGACTCGTCCATCAAGTACATGTCCGGCCACGATCCGACGCTTCTCCGCCTCAGCGAACATTCGTCGTTTCCGCACATCAACACGACACGATACTGCTGCCATAATGCTTCCTCCTGGAAGTCTCGAACCCGGCAACACCAACGCACTGAGCGTCCGCCAGGGCAGTCATGCTGGCGGGGTCGTGCCTGCGATTGCAGTGGATGTGGCGGAGGTGTCGGTGGCCGTGACCACGGACGAGCAGTTCCGGTCGATGATCAGCTGCGCTCCTGCAAGGTCTCCACCGACCACCATGTCTCGAATCTGGGCGAACCCGTCGTCGGCTTGGCTTTTGGTCGACGGTTCCCGTTCGGTCAGCCTCGCGACAACGGGGTCCAACAGCCTGACCGCTAGGGCGGGCCGGTCGGCAACACTGGCGGCGGCGATCGTCCTCAGTGCCGTGTTCGTGTCTCGGCAGGCGCGGCGAGACTCAAGGGTCGTGACAACACCGACGATTGATTGGTCAGGGTGCAACTCCCGGAACCAGGCGACCTCGGCGGGGTCGTACTCGGTGAGCCATCCCGGGTACCGGGGGATCTTGGCCGGATCGACGTAGTTCTCGTCGCGCGGATCGGTCGGGTACCTGCTGCCTGGAGTGCCCGTGTTCGATGTGGTCGCTGACGCTCCGCGCTCACCGGTCTGGACTTGCTGAGGAGCAGTTCTCGCACTCTGCGTGGCGATGAACAAGACCCCGGCCAACAGGGCAACGCCAATGACCGAACCTCTGGCGCCCCGCCGAATCCGCACCCGTCGCCTCACCGTGGCGAACATCTCTGACACATGCAACTCACCGCCATCGGGGACACCCATGAGCTTCCCCGTGAAATCCTGATCGTCGGTCATTGTTCTCCTTCCGCAAACTCGGCCAGATCCGACACCCGCAAGGTGTTGCGCGCCCGGTGCAGGTGGACCTTCACCGTCGACTCCGAGCACCCGAGCAATGCCGCGACGTCTTTCACCGAAAGGTCTTCGAGGTAGTGCAACACCACCGCAGCGCGCTGTTGAACGGGGAGTATTGCCATTGCGGCGATCACATCGAGACGCCCGTCGGGGATATTCACCGAGCGGACTTCGGTCTCCGTCAGCGACATTGCGTGACGCTCCCTGCCGCGCACTCGCACCGCGCGGCGGATGGCGATACGGCGGAGCCATGCCCCAGGGTCGTCGTACTCCTCGATCTTGCGCCACCTCGAGAACAGCTCGACGAAGCTGTCCTGAGCGACCTCCTTCGCGAGTTCCCAATCACCCAGAACGAGGAATGCGGCGCGAACCACCCCACGACACTCGTCGCGAAACACCTCCTCGAACGAACGCTGTTTACGGCCCCGGACATCCATCACTACCCATTTACAGTCACGAGCACCGCGAAAGGTTTACACGGCCCACCGAAGTTGGTCCGATGATCGATACCGATGAGACCTCGCAATAGCCGGGGCATTGGTCCGTGACGGCAAGGAACGGGCGTTTGGCTTGCGCGCCGGCGTGTGGTCGACGGGTTAGCCGTGAACATGTATGCCCTGACGGCGGTAGTCGCCAAGCGACCGCAGGCCGTCTTCAGGCCGCGCTCGATCGGGGTGGCAACTTCTGTGGTTCGCTCGCCTTCCCAAGTCCCCGGCGGTGAGGCCGACGCTCGCAACGTGCGGCTCGCCCCAAGGAAATCTGTAGCCACATTCGTAACAACAAATGGGTGGGACTGCATGTTTTACGACGGTTCCTCACGGAACGGATGGCCACGATCCGTCAATGTTTCCGGCCGCCAACGCCCATCCAGTCCGCTGGCCACCGCCGACCGGCCCGACCCTTAATCCGAAGATCGTGGGTTCGAATCCCACCGGGGGCACCACAAAACCCCCGCTCAGAGGGGGTGCGCTGGCCTCAAGCCCCCCCCCCGCAAGAGCGAGTGCAACTTTCGGCGTAGCTACCTTTTGTAGCGCTCAGGTAGAAGGGGCCTGATGGGAAAGCGGCACCTTCAGGCACCGTCGATGATCACCGGCGACTACCAGGGCTCGCGGCGGTGAGCCCCTCGTCGCGACCGAGGAGCCAGAACGATGGAAGTCGGCTCTTCCAACAGGCCGTTGCGAAGTTGCCGGAGGGTCAGAGAGCGAGAAGCGTTTCGGGAGTCCAGCTCGGCCAGCGAGACTGGTAGTCGGCTACCCCATAGCGGTAGCAGGCGACCTCGGTCGGCCCGTCATCGGCGGCGTTGTCGTAGAACACTGAGCGATGGCAGTGAGGCACGACCGTGACGACGTGGGGCCACAGCCGCGTGTAGCGCGACTCCAGCTTTTCGACCGGCACATCGTGGCCGCCAGACGCGACGCGTGCGGCCACGCGCGGACCGGAAAGCTTGAGCGGGATCATGACGATGTGCACGACGACGTCGAATCCGGCAGCAGCCGCCGTCAGGACCATGTCGACCTTCGATTCATGGGAAAACACCGTCTCCGTGCAGAAGTCGAGCCGGGCGGCAATCAAGGCATCCCGCGCCGCGGCCGCGATCTCCGCTGCCGCATAGGCCTGCTCAAGCTCTTGCCCGGCGAAACGGTCCCTTGCGATCCGATCGGCATTGACGAAGGGCAGACCGGGACGGTCCGGCGCGACGACCCGTTCGTAGACCTTGGTCTTTCCGGCACCATTCGGTCCGACGATCAGATCGAGGCGACTCACCGGAGTCGGCGGCTACCGTCGGGCGCGATTTCGATGAGGTTGCCATTTTCGTCGATCGAGACGGCTACTTGGCCAGCTTTCCTGGCGGCAGCCCCGAAGCGGGCTTTGGCGGCCCGCTCGGCCATACGGGCGTCGATCGACGCGTGAGCAACGGTGCGTTCCTCGGGGCCGAGCGTCGAGAACTGGGCATCGCCAGCGACGACGGCAAGGACACGTCGGTTGCCAACTGAACTTGCCCGTTCGACCTGCATGCCAATGCGGGCCCAGTAGTTGATCTGCTCGGTCACCGTTCGGTGTTCAGACTGCGCGACCGATGCTGCGCTCGCCGCAATGTCTGCCACTACCCGTGTCGGTGTGGATGCTCCCTTTGCCATGATCTCTCCTGTCTCAGACTGCTACGCCTGTATTTGAATGCTACAGAACCGGCGAGGCCAATGGGCGATCGGTGTTCTGCGCAGACCCGCCGCAGCCGGCCGCGCGCGCTCAACCGAGCAAGAGGGCAACGAGCGGTGCTGGAACTGCCCAGGTGGGGTGTTCGAGGTCGAGGATGCTCTTCGTCGCCATGATGCCGGCGCGGTGCTTTGCCTCGATCACCCGTGCGTCCGACCTCCATCCGGTACCGACCCATTTGCTTTCGATCGGAGTTGTCTATGCCATTCCCGCAGGGGTCGGGGCAACGACCGGCGTCAGGTCGATCTCGTTGGACGAAGCAGTGCGCGAGTAGCCGACGGTGTCATTCACGGTCCGCGACCCGCCTGGATGTCGTCGATGCAACGGGCAAGAGCGACGGCGAGTGCCGCCTCGCTCAGTGTCGTGAAGGCTGGCTCGTGACATCCAGCGCGGAGTCGATTCGGCAGCCAGGCAAGGATCGGGTCGACAAGGTAGAGCTTGCTCTGCGCTCCGGGGATGGTTCGGCCGTTGTCGCGGCGCTGCGGGCACCAGATAGCGGCAAAGCTCGACACGAGGCGGGCGAGGCGGCGCCGGAAGATGTCGGCGGTGTAGCCGAGGTCATGCGAGGTGGAAGCGACGTTGAGCGGGCTCGTCGATCGGGACGTGATCGCGTCGAGGGGCAGCGGCAACGAATCCGCCGGTCCGTCATCGTGTAGGTCGCGCCGTAGCCATCCTGCGAGATCGCGTAGATAGGTGTCGCTTACCGCCCCGTTCGTGACGTGTTCAAAGACCGCTCGGGGGAATCCTCCGGCGGTGAGGTGGTCCTGCCATGCGAGGTCGTAACCGTCGACATCGAAGGCGACTTCGTCGAGCGCAGCTGCGACCATCGGTGATTGCAGATCGGAAGGATGGACGGGGTCGGGTCGCACAAGTTCGCGGCGCGTCGCGGCGACGAAGTCTCGGAAGTTCATCGGAAGCAAGTGACGAAGGCGACGGCCGGGGACGGTGCCAGCCCGGCCGGCCAGGAGATGACCTTCGATGTCGGCTGCGTCCGCCCACCGGCTTCCCGTGACCACCACCGTGTCATTTCCGAAAAACGTGCCGTCTCGTGCCGACTTGAGTGTGGCTGTCCATCCCTCGACGGCGGTCACTTCGTCGAGCCGCCAAACACGCCGGCTGATGCCGCTGCGGTCGACAACTTTGGTCATATCTCGACCGAGCGTCAGGGCCCTGCGCAGGTCCGTGGGTCGGAACTCGTCGCAAGGGGCGTGGATGACCTGACAAGGGTCGATGTCGTGGCATCCGCAGAGCGCGGCGGCGGCGTCGAGGAGGGCGACCGACTTCCCGACGCGACGTGGACCGGTGAGGATCACCAGACGATCGGTGATCGGGCCGTTCGAGATGTCGGCGAGGATGTCTGGGCGGTAACCAAGATCGCTCTGGTCGCGGGCGTTGAGAAGCCGGAGCGAAGACGTCCACGCTGTTGGCGATGCCGTGCGCGCTGCAGCCAGCCACCATGGGTTCGAGCCGGTCAGGTGATGTCGAAGTTCGTCGTCCCTCACGGGCCCTGGCTATCGCTGACCTCACAGATGGGGAGGGGTTTTGAAGCTTGAGACCTTACAAAAGGGAGGCATTCAGGCTCACGGACCTGACAAATGGGCAGGGGTTGTGGGCCACGTCGCCTCACCGAAAAGGACTCTGGGCGGCGCTCGACACGAGCCTCGACGCAGTTCCAGAGCGGCGAGCGAGTCCATCTTGGAGGAGCGCTGCTGGTAACCACCGGCCCGCGCCGGCGTGAATCTGGGCGATCAATGGGGCTTCGCATGGCAGGGCACAGGTTCGTCGCTGCGGTCGGACTATCGAGCGTCGCTGTGGAGTGCCTCCTAACGGGATTCTTCGGTGACACGAATGGGGACCCAGGTCGACCATCGACCTGGATCCCCACGACTGGAGCCTCGGCGCACGCGGCGTCAACCTGCCATGCCAGTTTTCGGATTCCTGTTCCCCGGCAACACCTGGCAGGACTGTTTGGAACTACCGCTGCGATGGAGTGAGTTCAGGGTGCGATGCTCAGCTGAGTTCGCGGACCTTGGCGGTATCGACGTGTTGCTGGAAGGCGGCAACCTTGCCATTGCGAATGGTCCATACGTGGGCCATCTTCACCGAGGCGGGCTCGCCGGTGGTCTTGTGCTTCCACGTGTAGTTCCCGAGTGTCACGACGGTGTCACCGTCGGCGACATGGTGCTCAGGTACCACCGAATACTGGTCGCCGATCTCGCCGAGTCGCATGAAAACGCCTTCGAGCACGGCCTGCGGACCGACGAATGTGCCGGGGAGTGGATAGCCATCGGCCTCGGTCCACCGGACGTCGTCGGCCATGGCGCTGAGGACGGCCGGTACATTACCGACTGCGAAGCACCCGTAGAGGTTTTCAATGAGTTCCTTGTTGGTTGCCATCTGATGGACTCCTTCTGTGTGGGGCGGCCGTGTGTCACCCACAATGAAGGCGTTCGTTGGTGATCTGCGTGTGGTTCGTTCTGAACGAACCATGTTGTCGCGTCAGGTCGTCCACGCGATGTCGACCGCCGGCTCGTAGCAGCAGGAGACCCCGGTCACGATGGACTGGTCGAGGTGCGCCGCGAGCTCCGGTGCCCTGGGGGCGAGCTCGGTGATGGCGTGACGAATCGTCCGTGTCACGTTGAGTCGGGCCTTCTCCGTCGGGGAGCCGGACCGGCGGGGCCGGCCACCCAACCCGGTGGCCCGCTTGAGTTCGGCGATCAGCGCATCATGCTCCGCCTGCCGCTCCGCCTGCCGCTTGGTGTCGCCACGCATCGCCGCAGCATCGATTTCGTCGTCCAGTTCGGCAAGTCGCCGCCGGTACTGGAGCAATGCCTCACGATCGAGCATTGGACCGGTGTCAGTGCTGTGCCGCGCAACGTCGCTCGGCGTCCCCACGAGCGACAGGGCCGACACGGGTTGGTGCGGCCGAGCCACCAGCTCGCGGAGATGCCACAACCCCTTCAGATCGGGAACATGGAGGTTCGTGCCGTTGAACTCGATGTGCCAGATGCCATCCTCGGGCCGCATCCTCGCCCGTGGTGTCGATTCGGCCTGCGAAATCGTTCGGAGGAGGTCGGCCATCAGCCGTGCCGTGTCGACCTCGCGCATCTGCTCCGCCAGCGGAAGACCCTCACGCAAGAGGTTCGTTGCCGTGGCCACGTCCCCCTGATTTGCGGCAACGCGCGCCACCGCAAGCAGCGCCGTTGACATCGTGCCGTGCACGTAGCCGATACGCAGCGCGCCGAGGTCGCGTCGAATCTGCAGCGCACGTTCCCAGAAGTCGCGTGCGGTGTCGAGTATGCCGAGCGCTTCCCATGTGCGGCCGATGTCGTTGCAGGCCACCATGTCCGCGATCCCGTAGCCGTGTGTGCGGCCCACGTCGTGACAGACCATGAACATCGGAAGGGCGCCGTCCTCGTCGCCGATCGCCCGGCGGGCATTGCCCACGTTCCAGGCGCAGAAGCCCTGACCCCACGAACCCGGGTACCGCGCCGCGATGGCGTAGCCCGCTTCGGTGCGCGCGAGGGCGGACGTGGGATCGTCGTTGAAGACGTCGCACTCTCCCCGCAAGCAGAGAAGCATGCCGAGGATGAGCGGCGGCTCATCGGTATCGGACCGGGTCGCGGAAATGGTGTCGATCCCGAGGTCGAGGAGCCTTGCCGCGGCCTGCCAATCGTCGGTGTCGTGCCCAACGAGGAAGGCTTCGCAGAACAGGCTGGTCGCCCGCAGCTCGGCAGGAACGTGTGGAGCTACCTCGCGTGCTCGCTCGAGCCACGAGATGCCCTCTCGCAGCCTGCCTTGCGTCCACCAAAAAATGTTCAGGCTTGCCGCCAGACCCAGCGCCGCTTCGGGATCTATCTTGAGGAGGCGTTCGAGCGCCACGCGGGTGTTGTCCTCGATGCGATGGAGCACCTCCAAGTGGGGGCGCTCCGGCCCCATCATCGTGGCGCCGGACTCGCGAAGCCCGATCTCAAGGTAGTACCTAGCGTGACGATCGCGGATCGCGTCGAGCTCACCCGACAGCGCGAGCTGCTCGGCGGAGTACTGACGAATCGTCTCAAGCAGCTGGTACTGATCGGTCGCCAGGTCCTTCAGCAACAACGACTTCTCGACGAGGCGGCAGGTCAGGCCGGCGACCTTCGCCGCGCTCTGGCCCTCACTCGCGCACACCTCGTTGATCGCCCCAAGATCGAACCCGCCGGCGAAGACGGCCATTCGTCGCAGAAGCCGGCGCTCGTCCTCGGACAACAGGGCGTCGCTCCACTCCACGGTGGCACGTAACGACCGCTGCGCGCCATCAGCCCGCCGCGTCGCCCGAGGGAGCAGGTCGAACAGGTCATCGAGGTGCCGGGAGATGTCCTGAAGATCGAGCCCGGCCACCATCGCTGCCGCCAGCTCGATGGCGAGCGGGAGACCGTCGACGCGACGACAGATCTCTCCCATCAGCCCGACCGCACGATCGGTGTCCAGTGATGTTGGCGTCATCACGCCTGCTCGCTCTCGAAACAGGCGAACCGCCGCGCACGAATCAATCTCCGCAAGTCCCGCGTCCGTGCCCGCCACCGTCAACGGCGCCAGTCGGTGGTTCAGCTCGTCCGTGACCCACAGCGGTTCGCGACTTGTCGCAAGCACGTGTAGACGAGGGAGCTGCGCGGTGAGCTCGTCGACGAGCTGGGCTACCGCCGAGACGACGTGTTCGCAATTGTCGAGTACGAGTAAGAGATCCCGGTCCGCCAGCCAGTGGGTGAGGGCGTGCACGGTGGACTCACCGCCCGAACGTTGCAGCCCGACCTGTGCGGCCACCTCGCCTACGACAAGGTCCGCGGACCTCAACGCCGCCAGCCACACGACGAACACGCCATCGGGAAACCGCTCCGATGATTCCGCCGCTACGGCGAGCGCCAACGCCGTCTTGCCCACACCACCAGGGCCGGTCACCGTCGTTAATGGCAGAGACGCGACGCTCTCAGCGACCGCAACGATCTCGTGGTCCCTCCCCACCAGCCGACGCGATCGAACGACGGCGGTTTGAGGACTCACTCGCAGGACTTCAGGCTGCCCGGAGGCTGGTTGGTCGCTGGCCACCATTGTTCGAAGTATCCCATACGCACGCCGCTCAGCCGATCTCAGATTGCCCGGCTCGTATCCGGCAACATTGAGCTTGGCGGCCAGCGGGTAGTTGCCGGTGAGGTGCGCTCCGTAACGACGCTTGAGGCGTCTGGTCAATGCAGACGACGCTCGCGCCCGCTTCCGCCCTCGCCGGTGCCCCCATCACCCAGCCCTTCTCACCCCTGGCGAAGGCGCCCCCAAGCGGCCAGACCTAAGCGCGTGTCCCAGTAGCCATTCGGCGTCTTCCGGCCTGCTTCGATTCTCGCGTTGTCCTCCGTCTCACCGCCCAGAACAGGGGGCTTTCCACGTTGCGTCCTTGCGAGGCTCCGAACCGTGGCTCGGAATCCGCTTCTCGAAGCGTTACTGGGGCACGCTCCCAGGGCGCACACTTCGTGCCGCCCACCGCCGCCCACCGCCGTCGACCGCGCACGAATAGCCGGCGAGATGCGGGTGATCGACGGGCGATAACGCACGTCGCCAAACCGGCAGGCGCCAGCCCGACAAGGGCGATCGTCGTAAGGCGGTCGGGCTGGTCGTGCTCTGATGTACTCCGCTCGACTCCAGGCAACAACCACGAAGCGAACAGGCGCGTAAGGCCGGATTCGTGTCAACCAAGCGTTGATCTGGTCTGATGTCGAGCGTGAAGATCAGCTGTGCCTTTCCCCCCGTCCCCCAGACACCCGACCACATTGTCCTCGCCGAGGAACTCGGATACGAGACGGCGTGGGTCTACGACACGCCGGCACTACAGCTCGATTGCTGGATGACGCTGGCGATGGCTGCCGTACGAACCGCACGTATCCGGCTCGGCCCGGGGGTGCTGATCCCGAGCCTGCGCCATCCCATGGTGACCGCCTCGGCCATTGCCACGTTGGTGGGTCTGGTTGGAGGGGGCCGCGTGATCGTCGGGGCGGGTACCGGGTTCACCGGTCGCCGAGCGATGGGTCAAAAGCCGTTGAGTTGGGCTGACTTTCCGGCGATGGTCGAACAGATCAAGGCGCTGTTGCGAGGACAGGACGTGGAAGTCGACGGCGAGCTCACCCGAATGTTGCACTGGCCCGGCCAGGCTGCGGCGCGGCCGATCGAAGTGCCGTGGGTACTGGGCGTAAACGGTCCCCGAGGATTGCGTGCGGCGGCCGCGTCCGGATGCGGAGTATTTACCTCGCGTTCCCGCCCCGATGCCGACTACGGCGGCGTTGACGACGTCATCTTGTTGACCTTCGGCACCATCATGGACGACAACGAGACGGTGTACAGCCAGCGAGTGGTCGACACCGCTGGGCCCGGTGTCGCCGTGGCCTACCACGCGTTCATTGAGCAGAGTGATCGTCGACTCGACGGCCTTCCCAATGCCGAACGATTCCTCGAGCTGGCCAATGCCGTTCCGGAACGAACCCGCCACCTCGATCTCCACACCGGCCACCTGACCGAGCTGAACCCGATCGATCGGCAAGTGGTATCCGGAGAAGCTATGTCCATAACGTCCCTCACGCCCTTCACCTGTCATCGTGGCGAGTTGTCGGGGAGGCTCGATCGGCTGGCTCAGCGGGGTATCACCGAGGTTGCCTTCCAGCCCATGGGGGACATCGAACGGGAACTACGCGCGTTCGCCGAGGCGTCAAGAATCAGCCCGGCCCGACCCGCGTGAGATGGAAGTCGTCTACCGCCTCGCCGTCGAAGCTTCGGGAGATGCCGACGATTCCCTTCACTCCGCCGCTGCGGCTGAAGCAGAAGCAACCATCCTCTTAACGACGAATCTCAAGGACTTCCCGATCGACGATTTACAGCCGTGTGTCGCACTCCATCCCGAATCACCCAACCGCTCGAACTCCGGTCTCCAACAGCTCGGCCTCCGATCTCCGCCGCCTACGGCGTACTCACTCGCTCAGGTCCTACTCGGCGGGCTGCGGAGGAGCGATTTCTGCGATCTGGGCAGACTGCCAGTCGCCGTAGGAAACCCCCGACCCCTGCACCCGCCATCCCAAGCGACCATTTGACGACCTCCCGAGCAACACCGCAGCGGCCGCGCTTGGGTTGCTGAAAACGTGGTCCCTCGTGAACTCCCTCGTGAACCCATCGTTGGATACGACCAGGGTTCCATCGCCTTCGAGCCGTTGCCGGAGGGCCGTGGTGTTGGTTTCCACGCCACCCAAGCGAGGCGGCCTTGGATCGTGCCCGCACGGTGAACTCACCGTCGAGTCCCGAGTAAGGCCGTCCACGCGGTCGCGGGGCTGGGTGAGAGTGAGAGTGAATACTGGCGAACCCGTACCGTTTCCTGGCTCGCAGGCCGCCCTTGCGATCGAGGTCGAACGCAGCAGGTTCACACCTAGCACGGGCAACACGATGCGAGCCTGGGTGAGAAGCACTCCATGTTCGACAGGTCAGCTTCAGGCCACGCAACCAGGGGTGGTGTGGTGCCGATCAGCAACCGGGCGCGGTTCGCTTCTTGGGCCAAACCGATGAGCCGAGCCTCAAGGTAACGAGCATGGGCCTTGGTCAGGCTCGCGTCCTTGCTGGTCAGCACGACCGCCTCGGTCCAGAAGTCCTTGCCGCCTTTCGACTCGCGTTGGGCGTGGGCTCGAAGCCCTTCGAAACGTGATCGCCGTCGGTAAACCACCCGGTGTGCTTCAGCCAAGAACAACCGAATCGACTTCTCGATGCTCATGCGACCGACCCCAAGACCGCGTCGAGATCGAGCGTCGACCCATCAGTCGCAGTCGTCGCCCGGTCACACGTTGCCGTCACACGGTTGAACTCGTGAACCATTCGAAGTTTTGTGTTCGCGGCTTGCTCGGGGGTGACTCATCGTGGTGTTGGGGTAACTGGTGTGACATCGCGGCGGGTTCGGTTGGAGGATCCGGTTTGTCTGTTGGGCGACCGGTCGACAGTTCGACCGGAAACTATCGATTGGTGGCCGTTCTTGGGACTGTGCCCCCGGCGATTCCGGTGCGACCGTTGACGCGGGGAACTGCCCTGATGCCACGCCGCCCCGCCCTGATGCCGATGGAGCCCGAATGCCGATATCGGAGGTGAGGGACGGCCTTTCTCCCTAAGCGGGCGCCGTTGCGTTCCGTGTGAGCGGTCAGGCCGAAGCGTCAGAGCCCCAACGGGGTCTAGTCCGTCGACTTGACACATAAGGCCAAAGTGTGAACTACTGCGGGGCATGCAGACTCCCAACGTTGCCATCCGTCGTCGTTTCCTGGGAAAGGGCGCGGCATCGTTGCTACTCCTCGCCGCCGTGGTGGCGGGTTCGGTTGCGCCTGCCGGCGCCGAGACGAATGCGAACCGCTACCTCTTCGTCGATCTTTTCGGCGGCCCGATCACGGTCGACGCTGGGAGCTATCCGGTGTTCTCCCTCACGGTGAAGGCGGCCCAGGGTAAGAGCGTGTCCGACCTCGAGTACAGCGGTTCCTGCAACGGGCGGATTGGCACCCTCAAGAACGGCGGCGGGCAGCAGTTCACGTGTGCATTCGACCACCCCGTCGCCCCGGGTGAGAATCTCAACATCACCTTTTCGGGCCGCGGCCACGACCTCCCCTGGGTGATCTTCAAGGGGCACTCGACGTCGTTGACGATCACCCGCTACCTCGACGTGGTGTGACGCTGATCGTCGATCCCCGGCGCATTTGAGGTCATCGGTTGGTTGAGGACATTCCGCTCGGGGAGAGGCTTGGGCCTTCCCGGAAGGACCCTGAACCGAATCCAGCGCGTCGATGACCCAGGGCTGCGCTGACTTCTCGTTGACTGGCAGACTCTCGATTATGGCTAACGCTATGCCAAAACCTGACGCCTTCGATCGGCTCGTCGACAGGTTTCCCCTCCTCTCGGTTTCGGCCGGCCCGGAGAGTGCAATGACAGAGAGGATCCTTGACGCCGCTTCGGGGGTGTTCTGCGCCCGCGGGATTCGCGCCACCACCATGAAAGAAATCGCGGGTGGTGCGGGGATTTCCCGGGAGTGGCTCTACAAACACTTCCACAACCGGGACGAGGTTCTTGTTGCCGTCTCCGACCGGGAAGTCTCCCGATTCCTGCGGCGGTTAGGCACGAGAGTTGCGGGTTCGTTATCGCTCACCGACGCAGCGACCGATGCGTTCGTCTTCGCGGTCGAATTTCTGCGGGATCACCCCTTGTTGAGCCAGATCCGTACCACCGAGCCCGACATCGTGGTCGGAGTTGTGTCGGCCGGGAAGGGATCGGTTTTCGTCAATGCGACAGAGGCTGTCAGCGCCTTTTTGTGCGAGCTCGGCGGCATGGAAAGCGAACACGCGGTCTTCGTCTCCGACGTGATGGTTCGGATCCTGTTCAGCATCGTTTTCCTCCCCGACCCGGGTTCGCTCCTCGACGAAAACGACTACATCCGTCGCTACGCAGGGCAGTTGATCCCTGCCTTGATGAGCGTCGACCGCTCGGCCGGGACCTGAAGCCGGGCATGCCCACCGCGCCGTTTTGTACGGCGCTTCGCCGCTCATGAATTGCGGACTGCCGCAAAAGTACCGAGCCACTTTCCAACGTGACGGGGGTAGGCGCCCTGATGTCCATCGGGTTGGGCCACCCATTCGCTGTGCCCCCGGGCAGCGTAGAACTGGCAGATCCACATCGATCGGCACTGCCGAAGGCTTCTTGGGTAAGGGCCCGCCCGATAATTAGGTGAGCCATCGGGAAGTGTTGCGGCGAGTCCGGGGGCGCTGCCACCAAGGACGAGGACGCAGGCGCACTGGGCTTGTGCGGCGAGGACGAGGACGCCGGAGGCGGCGTCATAGTCGGCCGTCAAACTGTGACCGCCGAACTGCGCCTCGCCGGAGACGAACGGCCACTTGCCGATACCGAACTCCGAATGCGTTCGAATCCAACCCGTCGAAATCCACTATTGGTTCGGGCGTCAATTCGTTCGGGCGTCAATGCCGGCGACACGGCCGGGGGAAACTGTAGGAAGGGGACCTGCTGCCGTTGAGAAACGTGTTGGTCCTCGCCTTGGACCGCTGGTCAAGGGGAATCGCGAAGGTGCGGGAACTTCCGGAACCTCTGGTGACCTTTACCCTCCATCCTGGCGACCGCTGCGGACCGGGATCTTCGACGCTGGGTCATTGTCGGCGAGGCGGTCGCCCGCCCGGTGACACCGCGTGGCGGAGAACTCGTATGCCGAACACCATCCCCGGGCCCTTGGTTTTGCGAACAGTGGGCCAGAAACGGTGGCGAAGACAGAGCCGGGCTACCCCCAAGATCGCGTCGCGGACCATGTACAGAATGGTGCGGCGAGTCGTCTCGGCGACGAAACAAACCAACCGCTGGCACCCCTTTCGGGTTCGGGCTCCCGGTTTGGGCGCAGTGTCGCAACAGGCGAAGGACACGAGATCTTCGCAGGCGACACGCAGATCTTGGCGTTGCCGAGTTCAGCACTGCACTGCTTGCCCGACTTTTCGTGCTGGCTCTTGACAGGAACGTAACGGCCCGCCAAGGTGCGGTTGGCTACTGAATTTGGGTTGTCGGCCTGCGACCACGGGCGGAGAATCGTGTGCTGGGGCTGGGGCTGGGGCTGGGGCTGGGGCGAGAAGGAAGGTTGCTGGTGGCAGTACTGGACGTGCTCGTCTCGGTCTTGTTCGCGTGGATCCTTGCCGGGTGGGGGTGGTGTTGCTACTGTTACCGTCAGTTCGTGGCAGAGGCGGACGGCGGCGTGTGATTTCGCGTCGTTGAGATCGTTGTGGTGCACGGTGGGATCAGTGCAGAAACCAACTTCGAAAGGCGGCGACCCTCTCATGGGTAAGCGCATCGGCAAGGCATCCGGCAATTCCATCATGGGGACACAGACGTTCCCTTCGAGCGCAGTGAACCGTGCGCCGCGTTCGCGCCGGTCGGTGGCGATCGCCATGGTGGCGGCGCAATTGTTTGCGCTTGCTGGCGTGTTGACGCTCAGTTCGGCGCCGGCGTCGGCGGGGCCGCCGGCGGTGATGTTCGGCTACGTGCCGATGCCGGCCGACGAGTTCCAGTTGGTGATGGAGAACGTAAACACGGACGCCGACACCACGGTGCGGTTGACGGTGGGTATTACGAATGCCGGTAACGGGGCGGTGATGTATTACGACCATTGGGAGGATGGTTTCGAAGCGGATATCGCCAATCCGGTGCAAGCCACGACGGAGACGTGGGGCGACGGGAATGCGGCGAACGGGAATGCCGCGGACCATTGCACCTCTTGCGCCGGTGATCTTCTGACGCCGGGTGACGTGATCATCATGCGCAACGACATCCCGACGCCGGGTCATACGATTAATGGGTGTACGGCGAATGCGCCAGTGCCGCCGGCGCCACTCAACACGCGTTGTTATGACGGTCGGGACAAGGTGGCCTCGACCCGTGGATTTGCACTCACCGCCGGTGGTTTCTCGGTGCCGCTTAACTCGGTGCTTGCCGGTGCGGTGTCGGCCTATGACACGTCGAAGTACGGGACCAGCTACATCGCTCCGGTTGGTGAGGACACCCCGACGCCTGCGGGTGTTGGTCTTGGCACGTTTGAGACCAGTTCCCTGATAATCATGGCCTCCGAGGACGGGACGGCAGTCTCGGTGGATGCCGACAACGACGGATCGTTTGAGTTCACGGACACCATCAATGAGGGTGAGGTGTCCTTCGTGAACGGTGGCGTGCTCGAGGGTGCACGAGTGGTAACGAGCGGCCCGGTGCAGGTCTTTGAAGGAACCGGTGACGTCAATTCGGGCTATGAGTCGCGTTGGTTCACGTTGTTTCCAACGCCCTTGCTTTCCGACGACTATCTGAACCCGGTGGGTAGCTCGGATGACAATCAGCGCACGACCACCTTCATTTACAATCCGACGGCGGCGTCGATCACGGTGACGCCTACGTGTACGAGTTGCACGGTCGCTGACGTGCTCACGATCCCCGCCGAGTCCGGTGCCACGTTCGGTTCGCCGCTAGGTGAAGGAACAAGTTTCGCGAGTTCAGGTGGCGAACGGTTTGTGGCGGTTGGTACCTCCGGAGCGCATTCGGGCGCGGCACCAGGGTCAGGAGGCGCCAACAGTGCGCGTTTCGACTGGGGTTTCTCGCTGGTTCCGACGAGCCTGTTGACCACGCAGGTGGTGCTTGGGTTCGCACCGGGTGACTCGGCTATCCCGCCGACCAACGACGATTACAACCCGGTATGGGTCACGTCGCTCACCGCTTCCACGATTCGAGTTGACTTCGACGGTGACCCTTCGACCGGGGCGATTGGCACGGCGGATTGTTTCGGTGCCCGTCACGATCTCGACATTGCGGTTGGGGCGTTGGAGTCAACTCGGATCACCGATCCGAACGATAACGACATGTCTGGTGCGCGGGTGTACACGTGTGACGGCACGCCGATCTCGGGGGCATGGGGTGAAGATCCGGATGTGGCGAACCAAGGCGCACCGGGTTTCGACGCTGGTTACGCGATCATCCCGACCACGACGATGATCGTCAACAAGACGGCCGGTATCTCCATCGACGCCAACGGCGACGGCCGGTTCGGCCCGGGCGATGAGATCGAGTACCAGATCGACATTGCCGACGCGGGGTCGTTGGCGTTCACGAACGTGGTCGCCCAGGACACCATCCCAGCTGGCACCACCTACGTGCCCGCGTCCACCACGTTCGACGATGGGGTTGTTGTCCCGATCTCCGACGATGTGGTGCCGCCAGCGGCATCGGTGTTCCCCTTGGACGAAAGCGGTGCGCCGCTACCCGACATCTCGGCAGGGCAGACCGTGAGCATCCGATTCCGGGTCACGGTCGACAATCCGATCCTCGCCGCCGGCACGCTCCTGACCAACATCGCGTGTTCGACGGCAGCGGAGGCGAACGCCTGTGACACCATCGTCACGCAGATGGTCACCGCCGATCTGGAACTCACCAAGACGTTGACCACCACCCCGATCTTCGCCGGCGACAACGCCGTCTTCCGGGTTTCACTCACCAATCAAGGCCCCGACACCGCCACGGGAGTTGAGGTCACCGACCTTCTTCCGGCCGGCACGGTGTTCGTTTCCTCCACCCCATCGCAGGGCGCCTACAACTCCGGAACTGGGCTCTGGACAGTAGGGACGCTCACGACTGGGCAAACCGTGACCTTGGACATAACCGCCACGATCAACGCGCTGTCGGTCGAAAACTTTGCGCAGGTCACCGCCGCGCAGGCCGCTGACCCGGACTCGAACCCGGCGGAGGACCCGCTCGGCCCGTCGAACCCGCCGAACCAGGACGACGAAGATTCAGTTCCTGTCACTGTCTTGCCTCGGGCCGACGTTTCGCTCACCAAAACACTTACCGCTGGCCCGTTGGCGAACGGCAACACCACCTTCCAAATCACGGCCACCAATGCTGGTCCGGCAAGCGCGACCGGTGTAGCCGTGACCGACATCCCCCCGGCCGGTTCGTCGTTCGTGAGCGCCACTGCGTCGCAGGGCACGTTCGCCAGCGGAACCAATATTTGGACGATTGGCACGCTCACCTCGGGGCAGAGCGTCACCCTTGATGTCACCTACGACATCACGACGTTCCCGAGCGTCAACTTTGCGCAGGTCACCGCCATGGTGGAATCCGACCCGGATTCGCAACCAGCGGAGAACCCGCTTGGTCCGGTTAACCCACCGGACCAAGACGACGAGGCTTCGGCGGCGATTCCCGCGTTCGCGGACCTTTCGCTCAACAAGACCGTTACCGCCAACCCCACGTTCGTTGGCGAGAACGTTGTCTACGACGTGGTGGTAGACAACGCCGGTCCGGCGGGCGCCACCAATGTCACCGTTGCCGACCTGCTCCCCACCGGTTTGGTATTCGTTACTGACACCCCTTCGCAGGGCACCTACGACGCCGGTACCGGGATCTGGTCGATTGGATCGATCGCTGCTGGTGGATCCGCCACCCTGTCGATCACCGCCCGGGTCACGGCCGCGGGCACGATCAACAACTACGCCCAGATTCAAAGCAGTGATCAAACCGACCCGGATTCCGCGCCCGGAGACAACTCCATCAACCAAGACGACGATGACACCGAACCAATCACCACCACGGCGTCGACAATCGGTGACTTTGTGTGGTTTGACGTTGACGGTGACGGAATCCAAGATGCCGGCGAACCGGGTCTGGCCGGTGTTGATGTTGATGTCACCTGGTTGGGTCCCGACGGTGTTGTCGGCGGTGGCGACGATCAGGTCTTCCCGACGGTGACCACCGATCCGTTGGGTGGTTGGTCATTGACTGGTTTGCCGGTCGGTGTGTATGTGACCACGGTCGACCCGACAACGCTTGCGAACGGGATCACGGTCCCGACCGCGGATCCCGACGGGGTTGGCACGCCGAACGGTGCCACGTTCACGGTGACTGGCCCTGGCCGCACCGACATTGACTTCGGGTACCTCGGGTCAAGCACGGTCGGCGACACGATCTTCAACGACCTCGACCTGTCCGGCACCGCCGGACCGGGTGAAGGGCTCGACGGCGTCAACGTCACCATGATTTGGGCTGGTTTCAACGGGATCTTCGGCGACGCCGACGATCTCACCGATACCAGTGTCACCGCTGGTGGCGGCATCTACACGTTCACCGGGATCGCAGCCGGGAACTACCGGATCACTGTCGACACAACCACCATCCCTGCCGGTTTGTCCAATACGATCGATCCTGACGGTGGGAACAACTCCACCGCGGACACCGCACTCACCGTTGGCGAAACCGACCTCACCCAAGACTTCGGGTACCTTGCCCTCGCCATCGACCTGAACATCACCAAGGACGACGGCGGGGCCAGCACCACGCCCGGTGGTGTCGTCTCCTACACCCTCAACTACGGAAATACCGGAAACACCGCAGCGACTGGTGTGGTGATCTCCGAAACGGTTCCCGCCAATGCCACGTTCAACGCCGGCGGATCCACGGCTGGCTGGTCGTGCGCCGACGGGGCGCCAGCTGCGACTGTCTGCACTCTCGCTGTCGGCACCGTCGCCGCCAGCGGGACTGGGACTGCCACGTACGCCATCAACGTGGTGAACCCGTTGCCGGCTGGTGTCACTCAGATCACCAACACTGCTTCAACGACGGATGACGGCACGAACGGCCCGGACCCGACCCCCGGTGACAACACCGATACCGATTTCACGCCGGTGACGGCTGCTCCTGATTTGCAGCTCACCAAGGATGATGGTGGTGCGAGTACAACTCCTGGTGGCACGGTTTCGTACACGTTGACGGTCACCAATGTCGGCAATCAGAACGCGACGGGTGTCACGATCACTGACACGGTCCCGGCGAACACCACGTTCAATGCGGGTGCGTCCACCGCTGGTTGGACCTGTGTCCCGAACAACAACCCGGGTTCGGTTTGTACGTTCACGGTCGGGAACCTTTCCGGTGGTGGTGCGTCCACTGCGGTCACGTTCGCCGTAACCGTGGCGAATCCGTTGCCGGGTGGTGTCACCGAGATCGCCAACAGTGCGATCACCGCTGATGACGGGACGAACGGTCCCGACCCAACCCCGGGGGACAACGACGACGATGACACCACCCCGGTGGTCACTGCTCTTGATCTGGGCATCGTGAAAACCGATGGTGGGGCAACCACCACACCGGGTGGCACGGTCACGTATGCCCTTAACTACACCAACGCTGGCAATGTCGGTGCGACGGGTGTGGTTCTCACCGATACGGTCCCCGCCAACGCCACGTTCAATGCGGGTGCGTCGACTGCGGGTTGGGTGTGTGTGCCGGACGGGAACGCCGGTTCGGTCTGCACCCTTGCCATTGGTGCGCTCGCCGCCGGTGGGAACGGTTCGGCGAACTTCGCGGTAACCGTGGCGAATCCGTTGCCGGCGGGTGTAACCCAAATTTCGAACACCGCCACCGTTGGTGACGACGGAACCAACGGCCCCGACAGCAACCCGAACAACAACACTTCAACCGACACCACCCCGGTTGACGCAGCCCCCGACTTGGCGATCACCAAAGACGACGGCAGTGCAACGACCACACCTGGTGGCACCGTTTCGTACACGTTGACGGTCACGAACAATGGCAATCAGAACGCCACGGGTGTGACGATCACCGACACGGTCCCGGCGAACACCACGTTCAATGCCGGTGCGTCCACCGCAGGTTGGGTCTGCGCTCCGAACAACAACCCGGGTTCGGTGTGCACGTTCACGGTCGGGAACCTCAACGTGGGAGCGTCCGCCAACGCGACGTACGCCATCAACGTGGTGAACCCGTTGCCGGCTGGTGTCACTCAGATCACCAACACTGCTTCAACGTCGGATGACGGCACGAACGGCCCGGATCCAACACCGGGCGACAACACCGACGACGATTTCACGCCGGTGACGGCTGCTCCTGATTTGCAGCTCACCAAGGATGATGGTGGTGCGAGTACAACTCCTGGTGGCACCGTTTCGTACACGTTGACGGTCACCAACGTCGGCAATCAGAACGCGACGGGTGTCACGATCACCGACACGGTCCCGGCGAACACCACGTTCAACGCTGGTGCGTCCACCGCTGGTTGGACCTGCGTCCCGAACAACAACCCGGGTTCGGTTTGTACCT
Source organism: Actinomycetes bacterium (assembly GCA_031415655.1). Lineage (GTDB taxonomy): Bacteria > Actinomycetota > Acidimicrobiia > Acidimicrobiales > Acidimicrobilacustridaceae > JAKOVR01. The sequence continues at coordinate 323 of JANOSD010000093.1, read as the reverse complement.
TCAACGTTGGGAATCTTTCCGGTGGTGGTGCGTCCACTGCGGTCACGTTCGCCGTGACCGTGGCGAATCCGTTGCCGGGTGGTGTCACCGAGATCGCAAACGCGGCGATCACCGCTGATGACGGGACGAACGGTCCCGACCCAACCCCGGGGGACAACGACGACGATGACACCACCCCGGTGGTCACTGCTCTTGATCTGGGCATCGTGAAAACCGATGGTGGGGCCACGACCACACCGGGTGGCACGGTCACCTACGCCCTCAACTACACCAACGCTGGCAATGTCGGCGCGACCGGTGTGGTTCTCACCGATACGGTCCCC
>JANOSD010000092.1:0-26931 GCA_031415655.1 Actinomycetes bacterium | reverse complement strand
ATAAGTTCACCGTCAGGCTCAACCAACTCAGACTCAAACAACCGAACATCACCAGCGAAATCGTCCATTCCCTATTCTCTAATATCCAGACACAAATCGCGAATCGAGAACCCAATAATCTTTACTGGGACACGCTCCTAGCAATGTGCCAGCCGAAGAGGTTCGCCGTCTCCGCTCAACCAACCGCAGGCCCCGAGCAGGGGCCTTTGCCCTGTTCGGAACGGCGGTGATTGCCTCGCTGATACCCGCCCCGCCCGCCCACGCTGACGGTGCGGTCTCGGCCCCCTGTAGCTGGGTTGGCCAGGTCGGGTCGGTAGTCGCTTCCGGTGACGCGAGCCTTTTTACCCAGGACCCCGCTTCCCCGAAAGTGTCGGGCGATACCGAAACAAGAAGCGCGACGACAACTTGCCCTGCCACTTCGGCAACGTGGTACGCAACCCAATCGATTGCCACCCCCTACTACTGGGACTACACCTATGGCTGGTTGGTCTGCGGCAGCAACACGAGCGCAATCAACTATGGCCCAGCCGTTGCGGTGGCATACTCGGAATGCGGAACCAACACGGTTCTAAACCGACTCACTGGGCGCCACTTCTTCTGGGTGTCCGGAAACAAGTACGAAGGAGGAACGCATGTTCTTGATGTCTGATCGATCGTCATCTCCAGCGAGGTTCGGGGGCCTGCTGATTTCTGGGACTCTTAGCGTCGTCATGTTTGCTCTCGCCTCCGCCTGTGCGCAGCGCCCGTCCGACCTCGAGGTTCGGGGGCCGTCGGCGGCTCCGGTCACGTCGTCCGCTCTGGTCACGTCGTCCGCTCTGGTCACGTCGCCCGCTCCGAAACCCGGTGAACGCATGCCCACGCCCGAGGAGTTGGCCCGCTCCGACGCCGACCTGGCAGCGCAACAAGCGGCGGGTTGGCTTCGCTACCACGGAGCGGAGGGCTACTTCCCGGGAGACATCGGCCCGAAGGGTTCCTTCCTTCCTGCCGATCCCGCAGAGGGGACTGCAGATGTCGATCGCACGCCGGTCTACGACGCTCCGAACGGCACGGTCATCGGGTACAACTACAACGGGCTTGGCTGGGTTCCGTTGTCACGAGTTCCCGGGCTCGACGCGGGTGCCGCTCGGGTGGCCAAGTTTGGGTGCGACCCGCAGCGTGACGTTGCCTGCACGCCGCGAGCCGGTTCCCGCAAAGGATAGTGGGAACGGGATTCGGACGGTAGTCCGGATCGTTTCAGCGAGGGGCGACTCGCCCGCGCCAGTTCTCCTCGTATGCTCGCCACGATGCGCATCGCTACATGGAACGTGAACTCCCTAAAGGCCAGGATGCCCCGCGTGGAGGAGTGGCTCACCACCGCGGCGCCGGACGTTCTGTGCCTGCAGGAGACCAAGCTCACCGACGCCAACTTCCCGCTGTTGGCGTTTCAGGAATTGGGCTACGACGCCGCCCACTACGGCCAGGGCCAATGGAACGGCGTGGCCATCCTGTCGAAGGTGGGGATCTCCGACGTGGTGTGTGGTTTCGACGACTCCGACGCAGAGGACCCGGAAGCCCGTTGCATCTGGGCCACCTGCGGCGGGGTACGGGTGTGCTCGGTCTACGTGCCCAACGGTCGTGAGCTCGGGCACGATCATTACCACTACAAACTCGCTTGGCTCGCTCGGCTTCGGCGCAAACTTGACGCCGGAGCAGGAGTGGGCCCTGAAGGTTTGCTCACCATCCTCGGGGACTGGAACATTGCCCCCGACGATCGTGATGTACACGACCCCGCGGCGTTCGTCGACGCCACCCACACCAGCCCGGCGGAACGGGAGGCGCTCGCCGACGTCGAGGCTTGGGGACTCACCGACGTATTCCGCCAGCACTACGACGACGGCGGGTTGTTCTCGTGGTGGGACTACCGCGCCGGCAACTTCCACAAGGGCATCGGCATGCGGATCGACCTCATCCTGGCGACTGAGTCGTTGGCGGCGACCTGCACCGCCTCGCTCATCGATCGCAATGCTCGCAAGGGCCAGAAGCCTTCTGACCATGCTCCCGTGATCGCCGAATTCGATGTCTGATCCCACCCACGAACCGCCTGCCGCACCGGCGCCACCAGCCGAGGTCGCACCCGTAGGTTTCAACCCTGACGAGGCGATGGTGAGAGCGAAACAGGCGCTCTACTCCCGGTGGCAGGAGCCGCCCCGCTCGCTCATGACCACCCGCACGATCGAGATGCGTCGTCTCGCCGACTCGATGCGCATCATCATCGAGCGGCTCGTGGCCACCGCGGCGCCCACCGAGGACATCATCGATGCGGCCGACGAACTGGCACGGGTGGCACTGCGTTTCGACCGGCTCCGGCCGGACGGAACGGTGTACGAAGGTCACGCGGAAGCAGCTACCGCAGGTGGCGATGCGCGGGCGTCCTTCGAACACAGTCCGTTCATCGGCAAAGCGAACCCACTGGCGCCACCGATCTCGTTGCAGGAGCTCGAAGGCAAGGTGCACGGGCGAGCCTTCTTCGGATCGGCGTACGAGGGACCTCCGGGTTGTGTGCATGGCCGTTACATTGCTGGCGCCTTTGATGAGCTTCTTGGTGCCACGCAATCGCTGAGCGGACAGCCGGGCATGACGGGAACACTCACCGTCGTGTATCGCAGCCCCACGCCGCTGCACGCTGAGCTGCATTTCGTTGGCGAACTCATTGGGGTGGAGGGACGCAAAATCTTCACCAAAGGCAAGCTGTTCGCTGGCGACCGATTGTGTGCCGAAGCCGACGCCATCTTCATCTCGATCGACTTTGCCAAATTCGCTGAGCTCAAGGAGGCACGGGAGGCGGCGGAACATACCCGCCTGACTGGTTGACTGGCTGATTGGTTGACCACTGGACGCTGCGGACGTGTTGGGGACGCCACGAAACTCACGAGGGGCGAGCAGGGTGGGGTGAGCAGGTGAGGCGCCGACCCGTCAGTGCAGCAACAAGGTGGCGGCGACGGCGGCCTCTTCGGCAATGTGCTCGATCAGACCGGAAGCCAGTGCCTTCTCCACCTTGCCGCCGACGAGCGGCACTTTCACCTTGAAGGTTCCACGAACGGCGCGCACGGTTTGCTCGGGGTCGGCCGAACTGGGCCCGGGTTTGGCAACGAAGGTGGTGGTGGCACTGGCTTGGAGCCGGTCGGGGTAGTGGTCGGGACGTAAAACCGTTCGGCTCGAACCGGCGGCGAGGTCGTAGGTGGTGTCGTCGATCCATGTGAGCCGAGCCGGGTCGAGGATCGCCGTTGCGGCAGAGGGCAACGACGCGATGAACCGGTAGCGGATCTGCATCTGCACGGTGGAGCCATCGACGACACGATCGAGCACCTCGGGTGGTGCCACCTTGGTGAGGCCTTCGAGCTGGGCGTAAAAGGCGGGGTCGGTAAGCAGCGCCATTACGGCGTCGGGGGGACCGGCGTACTGCTGATCGGCGGTGAACTGCACGTGCTCACCATGCCAGACGGGAGCACGCAGTGTGCGCCAGTGGTCTTTCGGCGGGCTCCTAGCTGGTGTGGGAGCGCACGAGGTCGAGTACGGCATCGCCGTAACGCTCGACCTTCACCGGGCCGAAGCCGGCGACATCGAGGAGTTCCCGTTCCGAGGTGGGGCGCTGACGGGCGACAGCGAGCAAGGTGCGGTCGTTGCACACGATGTAGGCAGGAATGCCGGCGGCACGACAGGACTCGGCGCGCCACGCCTTGAGCGAGTCGAACAAGGCCTGCCCGACGGCGTCGAGTTCACTGCGCGCCGACACGCCGGTGACGGCGCGGCCTCGGCCCGTTCCGGATTTGGGCGCCGACTTTGCCGCCGCGCGGGCTCCCCGTACTCCCATGCGGGCAGCGGCGCGCCGGTCGGGGCCGTTGGAGCGTGCTGCCCTCGAATCTGCATCGGCCCGTTGGAGGTCATCGAGGTAAGGCGAGGGTTCACGTTTGCGGGGTTTCGACGTTCCAAAGGTGCGTTCGGTGGCCCAGGTGCACACGACTTCTTGTTCGGCGCGCGTGATCGCCACGTAGAAGAGCCGGCGTTCCTCGGCGAGCTGCGCGGTATTGTTGGCGAAGCCAATAGGGCAGTACCCCGTCTCGCAACCGGCCACGAACACCACCGGCCACTCGAGGCCTTTGGCACCGTGAAAGGTGAGGACGTCGACCGCGTCGGCACCGTCGGCAAGCTGATCGTTGCGGGCGGTAGCGGATAGCCATGCGGCGAACCCAGCCCCGGTGGGGTTGGGATCGACGGCGACGAAGTCGGCTGCGAGGACCGCCAACGACGCCAGTGGGTTGTCGCCATCGGCCCCGTCGCCGATCGGACGGCTGGCAGGGGTTGCCGGAGACCGTGCCGGAGACGGTGCCAGAGGAGGTACCAGAGCGAGCGCCGGAGTGCCCTCCGACCCGTGCTCCTGGTCGGGATAAGACGCCGGATCGAAGGCCGGATCGAAGGTGGGATCCTCAGCGGCGGCACGCTCACGTTCTTGGGCCAAGGATCGTTTCGTGTCGTGTTCGCGAGCGGCCGAGGAGAGGTCGGCGACGATCGTGGCGAAGTCGCCTCGGCGAGTTCGCAGATTGCGAAGCCACGCCTTGACCTGCGGGTCGTCGAGCAATCCCGATCCGCCGCGGATACGAGCGGGGATTCCGGCCTTGGCAAAAGCTTCACCGATCGCCGCGGTTTGGGCGTTGGTGCGCACCAACACGGCGAAGTCGCGCCAGGGCTGATTCGGTCGCCGTCGGTCCCGTACACCCCGGGCGATCCCTCGGGCCTCCTGCTGCTCGTCCGGGTAGCCATCGAGGTGGGGCACCTTTCCCTCGGGACGGTTCGCGCGCAACTTGAGCGCGCTGCCGGCCGGAAGTTCGCCGAGCAGTTCACCCTCGGCCAGAACCGCGTGGGCAGCGTCGAGGATCTGCATCGAGGACCGGTAGTTGTCGACGAGTTGCACGACCTCGGCGGTGGGGTAGTGGCTGGTGAAGTTTGTGATGAACGCGGGGTCGGCGCCGTTCCAGCCGTAGATCGCTTGGTTTGCGTCGCCCACAACACAGAGGTCGGTGCGGTCGCCCAGCCAACCGGACAGCAGGGCGTGTTGCAGCGGATTGACGTCCTGAAACTCATCCACGAACAGGTGCCGAAAGCGCCAGCGTTGGGCGGCGGCGAAGTCGCGGTCGTTCTCAAGGTCGCGGACGCACAGCTTGAGGAGATCGTCGAAATCGATCACTCGTTTGCGTCGTTTCTCCTCCTCGTAGCGCGTGTAGGTGTCGGCGATGAGTTGGAGGTCGACCCCGGGACGGCGTTTTGCGGCCGATGCCACCGCGGGGTAGCGGTCGGGTTCGATGCGACGGGCTTTGGCCCACTCGATTTCCCCGACGACATCGAGAGCGGCCGTGGGGGGGAGCCCGGAACGTTGCGGAAGCAGGCGGGCAACAAACCCGACCTTACGTTCGAGGAGTTCCGGCGGCTTGACGTTGCGGTCGGCCCAACGGCTGCGCAGTTGCGCAAGGGCGACGGAGTGAAACGTTCCGGCCGCCACGCGGTCGCGCATATGAAGCTGACGGAGGCGGCCGGTGAGTTCGCCGGCGGCTTTACGAGTGAACGTGAGGGCGAGCACACGTTGCGGATCGGCGTCGCCCGTGGCCACCCGGTAGGCAATGCGCCTCGTGAGGACACGGGTCTTGCCCGATCCCGCGCCCGCCATGATGCACAACGGGGCGGCGGTGGACGTGACGGCGGCCCGTTGGGCGTCGTTGAGCCCGCTAAGCAGTTGGTCGGCTTCCACGGGTCGACCCTACCAAGGGTCACTGACAGTATCGAACCTATGTGCGTTAGCAGTCGACGGTACGCTCTGCCTTGGCGGCAGCATGGATGTCCTACGCCGGACGTGGCGCCGCTCGAGATGCCTGACGTGACCCCTGACTCGACGCTCGACCCGACGCCTTACCCGCCGGCCCGGCCGGCCGGCCCTTCCGCTGGTCCTGCCGTCGGGCCGCGTCACGTGCTTTTCATCACGGTCGATCAGTGGCGGGCCGATTGTCTTTCTATCGCCGGTCACCCGGTTGTTCGCACGCCGAACCTCGACGCGCTGGCCGCCGAAGGGGTTCGTTTCGGCCGGCACTACGCCCAATGCACGCCTTGCGGCCCGAGCAGGGCGTCGATCCACACCGGGATGTACCAACACAACCACCGGGTCGTGAACAACGGCACCCCGCTCGACGACCGCTTCACCAATTTGGCGAAGGAGGCACGAGCGCGCGGGTTCGATCCGTGGCTCTTCGGGTACACCGACACGGCGCTCGACCCTCGGCAACGATCGTCGAACGATCCTCGGCTCTTCACCTATGAGGCAGTGATGGACGGGTGGTCGAGCCCGACGCCGATCACGGAGAACGATCCACCCTGGGTCGCGCACTTGGCGTCGCTCGGCTATTCGATTCCCGCCAACTTCTTCGACCTGTATGCGCAGCAGAACCCCTACCCTCCCGGCGCCGGCCGTGGTTCGTCGTTTGCCCCGATGGTCATTCCCGCCGAGCACAGCGAGACAACGTTTCTCACCGACAACGTCATCAACCACATCAAGGGCCGCACCGTCACTGCGATGCCGGGCGAGCCTGGGTTCTTTATCCATGCCAGCTACCTACGCCCGCATCCGCCATGGGTCGCACCGGAGGGGTACCACGATCGGTATCACCCGAAGGATGTTCCGGCGTTCGTTCGCCACGATTCGGTGGATGAGGAGATGGCCCAACATCCATTCCTCGCTGGCGCCCTGAGGCTCAATGCCGTACGAGCACCGGTCGACGACGATGAGCTCCGACAGTTGGCGGCCACCTACTACGGCCTCATGAGCCAGGTCGACGATGAGCTTGGCCGGCTGTTCTCTTGGCTTCGCGCCACCGGTCTGTGGGACCAAACGCTGGTGATCGTCACCGCCGATCACGGTGAGCAGATGGGCGACCATCACCTCGTCCAGAAGCTTGGCTTCTTCGAGCAGAGCTATCACGTGCCGATGATCATCCGGGACCCCACTGCGGCGGCGGCATCGAGCCGCGGCACGCTGATCTCGGAATCATTCACCGAAAACGTCGACCTTCTCCCCACGATCCTGGATTGGCTCGGCGCCAACCAGATGCCGCTCCAGTGCGACGGGCGGTCGCTCGTCCCCTTCCTCCGGGGCGAAGTGCCGGTGTCGTGGCGAACCGACGCCTATTGGGAGTTCGACTTCCGCAATCCCATGGTCCCCGATCAACTGGCGATGCTCGGCTTGCGGATGGAGCATTCGAGGCTGGCGGTTCTTCGCACCGACACCCACAAGTACGTGCACTTTCCCGCCATGCCCCCTTTGCTGTACGACCTCACCGTCGATCCCGGTGAGCTCCACAACGTGGCTGCCCATCCCGACCAGCGCGATATCCGTCTTGAGCTGGCCGAACGTTTGTTGTCGCGCCGAATGGTGGCTGACGACCGCACGTTTTCCGGCACCTTGCTTGGACCCTGGGGCATCCATACCGCCGACGACCGCCTGCGCTGATCTCGGGTTGCCACGACAGAGACTGCCGAACGACGACCTCGTCCAAAGCCCTTTGACTCGGCGCCTTCCGTACGTGCCTCGCCCAACATCAAGGCCCGCACCGGGATTCACCCGTGTCCGCCCACCCACCAAAGTACGCTGACGTTATGGCCTATCCCCGTGAGCTGCTCGCCGACCACGAAGAGCTCGTGCTCGACCTCCATCCACACTGGATGTACATGTTCAAACACATCGCGGCCCTCGTGGGCTCGATTGTTTTGGGCATCGTCTCCATCGTGTTGCTGGGGGAAGGCAACCTTGGCAACACCGCCCGCCTCTTGAGCGCAGGGTTGATTCTGGTGGCGCTGGTGTGGTTCGTGTCGCGAACGATCAAGTGGGTAACCACCCAGCTCATTCTCACCACCGATCGGCTCATTTATCGGAGCGGGGTATTCGCCAAGAGCGGAATCGAGTTCCCGCTCGAACGGATCAACACGGTGTTTTTCGGTCAGTCGATACTCGAACGGATCCTGGGTGCGGGCGACCTCCGCATCGAGTCGGCATCGTCCGAAGGTGCCCAGCAGTTCAACTCGATCAAGAAGCCCCAGGCGGTGCAGAACGAGATCTACCGGCAGATGGAGGCCAATCAGGGCCGAAGCATCAAACAGATCGTGGACGCCGGAGCGCACGGTCATGGGGCCGCTCCTGCGGCGGGCCCGTCCATTCCGGACCAAATCACCCAGCTTTCCCAGATGCGCGATCAGGGAGTCCTCACTGAGGCGGAGTTCCAGGCCAAGAAGGCCGACCTTCTTTCCCGCATGTGAGCCGCCAGACGTTTCCCGGCGGGGGACCTCGTGTGGTGAGCTTGGTCCCGTCGGTCACCGAAACGTTGTTGCACTGGGGCATCAAGCCGGTGGGTGTCACCCGATTCTGTGAGCAACCTTCGATGCGGGCCTTCGGCGGCACGAAGGATCCCGACGTTGCCGGCATTCTCGCCTTGGCTCCCGACCTCGTGGTGCTCAACGACGAGGAGAACCGCAAGGAGGATCACGATGCGTTCGTCGCTGCCAACCAGCGCGTGCTCGTCCTCCGTATCACCTCCCTCGCTGACGTGGAGCCGGCGATGGGCCAACTCGCCGCGGCGTGCGGCTGCGAGCTGCCGGTGATGCCGTTGCTCCCGCCGAACCTTCCGCATCGACTCCGTGCGTTCGTGCCGATTTGGCGCCGACCATGGATGACCTTCAATGGGGCAACCTACGGCTCATCGCTGCTCAATCGACTCGGCGTCCGCAACGTGTTCGCCGATGCGCCGGACCGATACCACTCGGTGACGGTCGAAGACATCGCGGCGCAACGCCCGGACGTCATCCTGGCGCCGACCGAGCCGTACCCGTTTGCCGAACGACACGCCGCCGAACTGGCCGAGATTTCCCCGATGGTGCTGGTCGACGGTCAGGATCTTTTCTGGTGGGGGAGTCGCACACCGACGGCACTGGTCCGGCTGGGCGCCCATATCGCTACGATCGCAGCCGCCCATGACTGACGCCGATCCCACCGACCGTGGCCCCGTAGCCAGCGATACCGGGCCACCGGCAGACGTTGTGGCCGGCGCCCCCAAGCCTGCCGTCGACACGACCACAAGCCTCGCCGTGGATCCGACGAGCACGTGGATGAGGGTCCTGCGGGCGGTCACGTTCACCGCCGTGGTTGCGTTGGCAATCGTTGGCGTGATCATCGTGGTCGCCCATGACCGCGGCCAACCGGAGCGGGCGGCCGCGGCGGCGATCACCATTCTGACGGTTCCCATCCCACCCGAGATCTTGGTGCCGTCGACCCGTCCAACCGGTACAGGCGCTCCCGCTACCAGCCTGCTTCCGAACGGGAGTCGACGGCTCACTTCCGACCAAGTGCAGACGGCGCTGGAACAAGCGATCCGAAGATCGAGTGGATGGGTGCACAAGGTGCTCTGTCAGCCCCGAACTGACACGCTCGAATCCGGGACGGCGCTCGAGTGCACCGCCGTCACCGAGCCCCCCATTTCCGAGGTTCCTCCGTCGCGAGTGGTGGTGCAGGTGATCGGGCCCGACGGCGCGTTCCTATGGCACCGCAACACGGTCGGGGTGTTGCGCCTTTCCGAGATCGAAGGGGCCGTCAGCATGTCGTGCACTGAGCGCCGAGACGCCGGGTTCTCCTACGTCGCCACCCTGATCGCTGAAGGGTGGACGGCTGATGGCCCTGCCGGCTCGAACCCGCCGCCCTGCGTCTCCGAATACGGTCAGACCACCGTCGACGACGTCTTCGCCCGAACACTCCGGCCCTGACCCACGACCACCGGCCACGAATCGCCGCGTTCGCTGACCGCGCCGGTCTCCGAGGAGAGACATGCCCGTCCGGTCCGACGGGCGACCGGCTCTTGAACCGTCCGGCTCTCCGGCGGGCCGTTGCGAACCATGTTGTAGCCAAACCCCCTGTAGGGGGACGGTTGCAAGACGCTTCGCCCCTACCGGGGATTGTCCGGGGTCGTAACGGCGAAAACCCCGCCCGGGCGACCCATGCCTCTGCCTCGGGACGGCCGGGGCTTGGGGACGTACGGGACGGACCGGGTTCGGGACGACGTGCAGTGGTGGCGGCAAGGCTCTTCACATCGCCGGTTGGGCAACGACGTTTGGCTATCCGTTGACCATTCCGACCCATTCCGGTAGTGGCTCAGCTGACTCGCGCCACTCCAGGGGGATGCCTCCGACGCCCAGGCGCGCCGCCACCACGCCACCGGCAATGGCCGAGGTCGTGTCGCGATCGCCGAGCCCGCTGACGGTCCGCCAAATTGTCTCGCCGAAGTCGTCGAGCCCCTTGGAAGCGCTCCACAGTGCGAACGGGACCGTGTCAGAGGCGGCGACCTGGTGACCGACACCAAGGACTGCGGCGGCGGCTGCGACGGGGGTGTCGGCCCCGAGATTCGATGCGGCCATCAATCCACTGCGGACCTTGGTCTCGGGCACGTGTTCGACGACCCGCAGGAGAAACTCCGTTGAAATGGGCGCCTCGTGGCCGGAACTCTGCGCCGCAAGGGCCGTGGCAACCGCAACGGCGATCGCTCCGGCGATGCCTTCGACATGCGCATGGGTGACCTCGGCGGACCGGGCCGCTTCAGCGACGACACGTGGAAGATCATCGCTGAAGTAGGCGCCGATGGGGGCGACTCGCATTGCCGCGCCGTTCCCGAAGGAACCCGTCCCCCCGAAAAGGCTCCGCGAGATGTGCCCCCACGGCTCGCCGTCGCGTATGCGAGCGAAGACACCTTGCATCGCTGGCCCGTAGTCGCGAGATGGGTCGTAGTGATGAGCAAAACTGGTGACCAGAGTGTTCTGGTCGACCGTGCCATATTCGGCCAGAACTTCATAGACCGACAGCGCCATGTTCGTATCGTCGGTCCAACGCCACGGGGTTTTGGGAATCCAGCGGTCCCGGATCGCTTCTTCGACGACATGCGGGTGAAGGAAAAACTGGTCCCCGAGCGCGTCGCCGATCCAAATACCGGCGAGGGCGTCGCGACATCGCCGCAAGCGCAAATCTTCTGAGGTCTGGATTGTGGTCATCGAGCTGTTCCCGGCTTTTCAGTCTGGGGGTGGTGAGGTGGACGCGCCTGTTTGCGTCCCAAATGCTGCCAACGGTAGGTCTGTCGACTGGCTCGCGAGCGAAGAGGTTTTGTTTGACGGTCCCCGAGGTCAGCGACTGGCAAATTGTGGGGCAACGACGGTCGTGAGCGGGTTCCGGCTGGTTCTCGTCGATGTGTGAGGTGACTTCGGGGCGAGCGGAAGACCGGCTGAAGGCTCGGATGGACCGCGTTAGACGGTCGTTCGGGTGGCGCCCGCGGATGGGTGGACGACCCAGCCTTCGGTCAACGCCCCCGGGCGGGTGAGGGCCACGACGCAGCCGCCGAATCCGGCCCCGGTAAGCCGGGCGCCGAACACGCCGGGTGTGATGGACAGTCGGTGCACGAGGGCATCGAGCCCGGGGGTTGACACCTGAAAGTCGGTGGCCAAACTCTGGTGGCTCGCCATCATGAGCGCTCCGGCGTAGGGGAGGTCGCCGTCGGCTAACGCTCCCGCAAAGTCGTGGACCCGGGAGTTTTCGGACACCACATGGCGCGCTCTCGCCTGGACTATCGGGTCGTCTATCGCCGCGACGTCGGTGAGGGTGGCGTCGAGAAGCGGACCGATGAGCGCGGCGGCCCGCTCGCACGCGCTGCGACGTTCGGCATAGGCCGATCCAGCCAGTTCGCGGTGCTCGCCGGAATGCACCACCACAATCTCGACGTCGGGAGGGATCAGCGTGGGCTGAACCGAAAGCGTGGTGAAGTTGATGAGGAGCGCGTGCCCAGGTATTCCGCACGCCGAAGCCAACTGATCCATGATCCCGCAGGGGACCCCAGAGGCCTGTTGTTCCGCACGTTGCCCCAACGACGCAAGGTCGCGCGGGGTGCCGTCGAACCCGAGAGCAAGTGCTACCGCAAGTTCGAGCGACGCGCTCGACGACAGACCACTTCCGATGGGCAAGGTGGCGCTGACGGTGCCCTCGAACCCGTGGGTGGGCTGGACTTGCTGCACCACGCCGGCCACGTACCGTCCCCACGGTGGATTGACAGTGGTGGGATCGTCGATGGCGATCGGGAGGTCCACCGCGACTGACTGGGTAGCGGACGTAAGCCGAATCCGGGGGTCGTTTTGGAGGATGTGGCCAACCACGGTGGTGCCGAGCTCGATCGCCATGGGCAACGCGAGGCCACCGGTGTAGTCGGTGTGATCGCCGATGAGGTTCACTCGACCGGGAGCGAAGGCGTGCACCCGATCCCCGCGATCCCCACGATGATCGGCACCAGTCACGTGGGAGACCCGACTCGTGAAGCGTGGTCTGCGCCCGGCAGGCTGCGAAGGGCGGCGGCGGCGTCGACCGGGTCGATCGGGTTGAAATACACGGCGCTTCCGAGTTCGCCGGCGGCCATAAACCGTTGCGTTCCTGGGCCGCGGTAGATGGGGGTGATGTGGACGTGAAGCCAGGCGTCGTCCCACACGCCGCCGTCGGTGGGGCGCTGATGGATCCAGAGCATGTAGGGCATCGGCGCGTCGAAGAGTTGGTCGAGGCGAGCCAACGCATCGACAAGCGCCCAGGCCATCGCGTCTCGCTCCGAAGGCACAAGCGCAGGGATGTCGGGCACCGGGTCGACGGGGGCGAGCAACAGCTCGTAGGGCCACGCCGCCGCCCACGGAACCCACGCCCGCCAACCGCCGGTTGGGTCGGTGGTGACGAGTCGCTCCTCGTCGACACCGACGGCATCGGCGCCGAACACTTCGTGGACAGCGCGCCCGGTGAGCTCGGTCCGGGCTCGGGGTGGTACCGCATCGAAGGCGTAAATCTGGCCGTGGGGATGCGCAATCGTTGCGCCCACTTCGGGCCCTCGGTTCTCGAAGATCAGCACGTAGTCGACGTCGTCGCGGGCACCGAGCACCTCGGTTCGTTTGGCCCACAGATCGATGACCCGTCGGGCGCCGTCGACCCCGAGCGAGGCGAACGTCGCATCGTGGTCCGGGGTGTAGAGAACCACTTCGGCGCGGGCGTCGGGGATCGCGGGCCAGCGGTTGGTGAACGCAAAGGCGTCGTAGGGTTCGGGGGCTTCGAGCCCCCCGGGACAGAACGGGCAGCCCGTGGACGGAAGGTTGGGACGGTTCTGTCGTTTGGCCACGATGAACGCGATGTCGCCGGTAAGCGGGTCTACTCGGTAGGGGAGAGGCGAGGCTTCAATTGGGGAAGACACAGGTCGGAACGCTACCGGAGCCCGCTACCCGAGGAAGGCGGCTCGACGGTACCGGCGCGACGGTGCCGACGCATGGGGACGTGGCTGATGCCATCCTCGACAAAGGTCTTTCCGCATGGGATGAAACCGAACACCTCGTACCACGGAGCGGCGTAGAGCTGCGCGTTGAGATGCACTTCGGGCACTCGTTCGTCGTCGAGCAACGCCAGCACGGTGTGCATCAGTTGTGTTCCGAGACCGGTTCGGCGCCGGTCGGGACTGGTGACAATGCGCCCGATCATCGGAATCGTTTCCGGCTCTTGGAGGATGCGGAGGTAGGACAGCACATCGGTCGGACGGTTCGCGCCTGTGGTGAGCCAGAGGTGTCGGGTGGTCGGCGAGGCATCGAGCCCGTCGAGCTCGGCATAGGTGCACTGCTGTTCCACCACAAAGACGTCGATGCGCAGTTTGATGATTGCGTGCAGAGTGGTGGGCGCCATGTCGTCGATCGTGGCGATGTGTAGGTGTGGCCCTCCAGCTCCCATGGTGCGACCATCGCAGGAACTTGACCCCGCGGTCAAGTGGCGAGAGGATGGATGGGATGGGAACCGCTTCGGTCAACGGTGTCGAGATCCACTACGAGCTCACGGGCCACGCCGACGACGTACCGCTGGTACTCATCGCTGGCCTCGGTGCGCAGCTCATCACGTGGGAAGAAGCGTTCTGTGACGCCCTCGTCGACCGGGGGTTTTTCGTTATCCGGCTCGACAACCGCGACGTGGGAAAGTCGGCGGCGATCGATGCCGCCGTTGATCCGGTCGCGGAGATTCTCAACCTGTTCTCCGGACAGCCGGCCGCCGCTCCGTACCTCATCTCCGACATGGCGGCTGATGTGCTCGGCGTCTTGGACCATCTCGGCGTCGTTGCATTCCATGTAGTTGGGCGGTCGATGGGCGGTATGATTGCCCAACAACTTGCCATCGATGCGCCGGAGCGAGTGCTCACGCTCACGTCGATCATGTCCACCACCGGTGAGCCCAACGTGGGTGCGCCGGCGGCCGACATCCTCCCTTCACTGCTCCAGTTGGCGCCTACCGACCGAGATGCCGCGCTTGATCAGGCCGTCGAACAAGCTCGCCTCATTTGTGCGCCGGCGCACTTCGATGCCGCACTGGCGCGGCAGATGGCCGAACGTTCGTGGGACCGAGGAACTAACCCGCTGGGTGTCGCCCGGCAGTTGTTGGCGATTCTCGCTTCGGGTTCACGGGCGGAGGAACTGGCGGCGATCACGGTGCCCACGCTGGTGTTCCACGGGAACCTCGACCCACTCATTGGGATCGACGGTGGTCGGCGCACGGCCGAGCTCATCGCCGGATCCACCTTCGTGGAACTTGAGGGCATGGCCCATGATTTCCCTCCGAACTATTGGGCGGCCGTCATCGCCGGCATCACCGAGATGGCGAGCGTGGCGGCGGGCACGAACTGCTGAACCTACGCCGAAGCAACACACCGGTCTGGCACCGCCCGTCACGCGCCCAACACGACAACACCACCCACCACAATTTCCACCACCAAACAAGGGGACCGCAGCATGGCTGGACCACTCACGGGCATCAAGATCATCGAGTTGGCCGGCATCGGGCCAGGTCCTTTCTGCGCCATGATGCTCGCCGACATGGGCGCCGACATCCTTCGCGTCGATCGTGCCGATCAGGTGATGGGGGGAGACCCCGCGAGTCCGCCTGCCGATGTGCTCAATCGTGGTCGACGAAGCATCGGTGTCGACCTCAAAAATCCCGACGGGGTGGAGGCGGTGTTGTCGCTCGTTGAGCAAGCCGACGTGCTGATTGAAGGTTTCCGTCCGGGGGTTGCCGAACGTCTCGGGCTGGGACCCGACGATTGCCTCGGCCGCAACGAACGGCTGGTGTACGGGCGGATGACCGGTTGGGGTCAGGACGGGCCCTATGCCCTTGCCGCTGGTCATGACATCAACTACATCGCGCTGGCCGGGGCGCTTGAGCCGATTGGACGAGCGGGACAGCCGCCCTTGCCGCCTCTTAATCTCGTTGGTGACTTCGGCGGAGGCGGCATGCTTCTCGCCTACGGCGTCACGTGTGCCTTGGTGGAACGATCGGTGTCCGGCAAGGGACAGGTGATCGACGCCGCCATGGTCGATGGTGCCGCCGTGCTCATGACGATGTTTCATGCCTTCCGGGCGATGGGCATCTGGGACGACGAGCGTGGCACCAACATGCTCGATACCGGGGCGCACTTCTACGAGGTCTACGAGACGGCGGATGGCAAGTACGTGTCGATTGGTTCCATCGAGCCGAAGTTCTACCGAGAGTTGCTCGAGAAAACCGGGTTGGCCGACGATCCCGCATTGCCCCATCAGTTCGACAAGGTGCAGTGGCCAGTGCTCAAGGCCCGCTTGGCCGACGTGTTCAAAGAAAAGACCCGCGACGAGTGGTGTGCGTTGATGGAGATGACCGACGTTTGTTTCGCGCCGGTGCTGTCGCTCACCGAGGCACCGCAACATCCGCACAACGTCGAGCGTCAAACCTTCGTGGAGCGCCAAGGCATCGTGCAACCATCGCCGGCACCGCGGTTCTCGCGCACCCCCGGCGAGATCTCCCGGCCACCGGCCCACGCTGGCCAGCACACGGTCGAGGCGCTGGCCGATTGGGGGCTTTCCGCTGATCGGATCGAATCGCTCAAAGCCAGCGGTGCCGTGGTCTGACATGAAGGCTCGGGCCGCACGGGCGCTGGCGCCTGTGTTGATGCTGATCGTTGTGCCCATCGGGTGCGGACGGGGACCGAACGATGCCAGCGGCTCTGCTGCTTCTGCCGCGACCGGTTCCGGACTGACCTCTTCCCTTGGTTCGCCGGTGAGTCCGGACAGTCCGGCGAGTGTGGTTCGTGCCGCCGGTGTCCGCGCCGAACGTGAGCAGTCGGCGTCGTTCGAGGCGTCGTTGACCCTTACCGTTGCCGGCCTTCCCTCCGTGAGCCTTCCGAACCTTCCCGGTCTACCCGTGGCCACGGGTTTGAACACACCATCTTCGGTCGACGTCGTGTATCGAGGCAGCGGTGCCTACGACCGATCGGTTGGCCGGGCCCGACTCAAGCTCGATGCCGACAGCGCCGCGAGTGTCGTCGCACAGTCCCTCGGGGGCGTTGCCGACCGCGCCGGTGAGGTCGACGATTCTGGTCCGTCGGCGTTGCTTCGCGACGCGCTCGACGCCGTGTCCAAAGGAACATCGATACAAACGATCGTGGATGGTCGTACCGTCTATCAACGGAGTCGACTCTTGAGCGCCCTCGACCGGCGGGCCGACGACACATGGATCAAGATCGACCTTGCCGGGTGGGAAGAACGGGGTCGATCGGCGGGCATCGATCCGCGGAACGCACCGGCTCCGATTGTCGCGGCCGCAGGGAATGGGCTTGCCGGGCTCGCCGCCGTCTCGGCCGACCCTGCCCCGTTTGTCGGTCTGTTGGCGGGGCTTGAACCAAACGTGGAGGCCTTGGGAAGAGAGGATGTTCGCGGGGTGAATTGCTCCCGCTACCGGACCACCGTCGACATCGATCGGGCGATCGCCGCCCAGACCGACGACGCCAGCGGGGGGAGGGTTCGCGATGCTCTCCGGGCCGTACGGTCGTGGGTGCCAGACGGAGAAGGAACGAGCTCCATGGGTATTCCCGTTGAGGTCTCCGTGTCGGATCAGGGTGCGATCTGCCGGCTACAGGTCACCCTTGGCACGAGCTCTGGCGACGGTCTCCGGGCATCCGCGCAGTTGCGGTACGACTTCTTCGATCTCGGCTCTCCAGCGTTGATCGAGCCGCCGCCCCGTAACGAGGTCATCGACCTTTTCGATCTTGGTGTCCCCGGCCGCTGACGTTCCACCCTCCGGTAATGCGTTTGCACGCGTTGGGAATAGAGCGGTGACAACACCGAACACGGTGACGGTGGTTGGGTTCCGGCGGCGGCAGTCTCCGGCTTCCGGCGTCATCGCGATCTCCCGAAAGGGGACTCCAATGCTCATTTCCTACGAATACCTCTCTGCCTTCCTTGTGGCACGGTGCAAGACCGACCGTGGTGCGTCGTTGGTGGAGTACGCCCTGTTGGTGGCGCTCATCGCCGTCGTGTGCATCCTTGCGGTCACCTTCCTCGGCCGAAATGCGTCGAGCAAATTCAGTGCCGTTGGCTCGGCCATTGGCAGCGCAGGCTGATCCGACCCGGCTGGGACATGCTCCCAGGATCTGGTGCTGACGATGGCCCCGTGCCGTCGGTGGTGGTGGTTTGTCTGAGGGGTGTCGGGTCGTGATCGGTAGGCTCCGGGGGTGACCACCCTCGTTGCCTTTCACGCCCACCCCGACGACGAAGCCATCGCCACCGGCGGCGCCATGAAGTTGGCTGCCGACGCCGGTCATCGAGTGGTGCTCGTCACCGCCACCCGCGGGGAGCAAGGTGAACCGCAGCCCGGCGTATTGCGTGAAGGAGAGGCGCTGTGGGAGCGACGGGTGGTAGAGACCGAACAAAGCGCGGCGATCTTGGGGATCGAGGGTGTGCGGTTCCTCGGTTACGAGGACTCGGGGATGATTGGTGAGCCGACCAACGACAACCCCGCCTGTTTCTGGCAGGCCGACGTGGAGGAGGCCGCCGAGCGGCTTGCGGCGATCTTGCGGGAGGTGGATTGCGGGGTGCTCACGATCTACGACGAGCACGGCGGATACGGCCACCCCGACCACATCCAAGTGCATCGGGTGGGTCGGCGGGCGGCGGAACTGATCGGTGTCACCGAAGTGTTCCAGGCCACCATGAATAGGGATCGGATCATGGCGATGATGACGGCACAAGCTGAAGGTGGCGTGGGCGAACAGTTCGAGGAGCAACGATCGCGGTTCGAGGAGAGCCCGTTCGGCGTGCCAGAGGCAGACATCACCCATGCCATCGATGTGAGCCTGGCGGTTGATGTGAAGCGGCAATCGATGGTGGCCCACGCCAGCCAGATCGGTGAGGATTCGTTCTTCATGCAGATGCCGCCCGAGGCGTTCGCTGAAGCGTTCGGTACGGAATGGTTCGTGAAGCTGGGTGCTCCGCGTGCCACCGATGAGCCGTTCCGCACGTCGCTGTTCGAATCGGCTGGTTGACCGATGGAGCTGGCGTCCACGGGTACATCACATCGCTGGGTGCACACGGGGTTCGCTCAGCAGTTGATCTTCGGCGACAACGTGGTCGACGAGCTCGGTCGGTTCCTTCGAGACGCCGGCATGCGGCGCGCCTTGCTGGTTTCGACCGCGGGTCGGTTGGAGTCGCCCGACGGCAAAAGGCTGATCGCCGCCGCTGGTGATCGCATCGCATCGACCTTCGCCGATGTTTCCAGCCATGTTCCCGCTCCGGCTGTTCAAGCGGCGTTGCGGCAAGTCCGGCGCGATGCCGTCGACGGCATCGTGTCCTTCGGTGGTGGTTCGTGTGCCGATCTCGCCAAGGCAGTCGGGTTTTTCCACGAGCAGGAACAAGGGGTGCCCGGTGCGCGCTACACCGATCGCCCGGCGTTGCCGCACGTCGCCGTTCCCACCACCTATTCCGGGGCCGAGCTCACCCCGTTCTTTGGCATGACCGACCCCCAGACGCGGCGCAAACAAGGCGCCGGCGGTCCCACGTGTGCTCCTATCGCCGTCTTCTATGACCCAACGCTCACCCTGTCCACGCCAGCGAAGGTCAGCGCGGAGACCGGAATGAACGCGTTGGCCCACTGCGTGGAAATCCTTTGGTCCCGCACCGCATCACCCGAAGCCATGGCAATTGCCGAAGCCGGGATCCGAATCATCACCTCGGCGTTGCCGGAGGTGGTGGCCGCTCCGGAGAACCTTGCCACGCGCTCGAGCATGCTTGAAGGCGCAGCCTTGGCTGGGCGCTGCCTTCAGAACGGCTCGATGGGCGTGCACCATGGGCTTTGCCAATTGCTTGGGGGTCGCACCGGTGTGTCCCACGGTCTCGCCAACGCGGTGGTCCTTCCCCATGCCGTTCGTTTCAACACGCCAGAAGTTCCCGAGGCCATCTCTCGTCTACGTCAGGCGATGGGCCTGGGGGCCGATGCCGATGCTGCGCTGGCCATCGAACGACTCGTCGAGACGCTCGGCTTGCCCACACGTTTGCTCGACTGCGGCGTCACGCCCGACGACCTCGATTCGGTGGCGCGTCAGAGTCAGGGCAACGGCAACATCGCCGCCAACCCTCGGCCCGTCAGCGAAGCCGATGCTCGCTCGATCCTCGAAGACGCCTACTGATCGGTTGGCGTCGTCCCTCGGACGAGATCCGAATTCGGTTCGCCGCCGGTCAATGCGATGCGGTGGCGAGCGGGTTCGTCCGAAGTGTCGCTGCGGGTGCAACCGGGCCGGGTAGCCTCCAACTGCTCCACTATCGACGATTCCTTGGCCTGTCGCCCGCCCTTCCTGATGCCCTCGCTCCCTTTCCACGCCTGCTTTCGGTGGAGTCGCGCGTTGGTGCCGTTCGCCGTCTTGACGGTCGTTGCATCCGCTGGGTGCGCCCCCTCCTTGCTCGACATGGCGGCGCTAAAGAGCGCAATCCAAGCGAAGATCGGCGAGGTGGAGGTAAAGGTCACCAAGGTCGAGTGCCCTACCGAACGTGAGCTGCGATCGGGAGATCGATTCGATTGCACCGCGGTGGCGGAAAACGGCGTAGCGATCACCGCACGCGTCGAGCAACAGGATGGCAATGGCAAGGTCTTCTTCCAGGTCGGAAATGAGCTCTACGCCACCGACAAGGTCACCGAACCAATCCGCACCCTGCTGCTCAACCAGGGAGCGACAGAGGCCACGGTCAATTGTCCGAAGGGTATTGCCGTCGCCGCCGGGTCGGGCACCCTTGAGTGTGCGGCCAAAGTGGACGGGGCAGACGTGATTGTTCGCGTGCCCATCGTCGACGGAACCGCCCAACTTGACCCCGCCGAGATCATTAAGAAGTAGAAGGCGAGTCCGGGGGGTTTTCGCCGAGGAACACAAAGCCGTCGAGCGAGCCGGCGCCGCGCCACACATGGCTCGCCCCGGTTGACCGAACGAGCATGGCTGGCCCGGCGACGGTGGGGCCGTCGAGGGTGGTAGCACGCAGTTGGTACACGCCCGATTCGAGCGGATCGAGATCGTCGAAAAGGGGGTACGCCACACACTCCCAGTCGAGGTGTTCGGTGCCGACCTTTCGCACTCCGAGCACGGTCGCGAACTTCAGCCGGAGTTCGACGTCATCCACCCAGAGGTAGGCGATGGTGAGCTTGCGGTGGGCCATCGTCGCACCGGTTTCGTCAGTTGCCGGCACCAGATCCGACCGAAACGTCGGCGATTGCCACGGCGGTGGCGGGGAGTTCCGTGAGCCGTTCGACACCGTCATCGGTTACGAGCAGCGTGTGTTCGAACTGGGCCACACGGCCCTCGTCGACGGTGACAGCAGTCCAGCGGTCGTCCCACATGTAGTGGTCGCCACTGCCCATAGCGATCATTGGCTCGACCGTGAAGGTCATGCCCGTCTCCATGATCGTGGACGCTCGCGGATCGAAATAGTGCAGGACGTGGAGGTCGGTGTGGAACTCCTGGCCGATGCCGTGCCCGATAAAGCTCCGCACCACCTCGAACCCGTGTTTCTCGGCGTGGTTTTGGATGGCCCGACCGATGTCGGAGAGCGGGCGACCGGGTTTCACGGCATCGATTCCCAGGTCGGTGCACTCCCGGGTGACGCGCACGAGTTTGCGGGAAACGGCGTCTACTTCACCCACAAGGTACGTGGCGTTGGTATCGCCGTGAACCCCGTCGAGCCAGATGGTGACGTCGATGTTCACGATGTCGCCATCGCGCAGTGGGCGGTCGTCGGGGATGCCGTGGCACACCACCTCATTGACGCTCGTGCACACGCTCTTTGGGAACCCTCGATAGTTCAACGGGCTGGGGTAGCCGCCCCGATCGATGGTGGCTTGGTGGACGATGACATCGAGCTGATCGGTGGTGACACCGACGTCGACGGCTTCGCCCGCGATCTGGAGGATTTCACCGGCCGCGCGCCCGGCGCGCCGCATGCGTTCGATGACGTCAGCTGACTTGATGTTTGGTTCTTCCTCCGGCCCCGGATCGCCGGACTCGGCGTAGCTGGGGCGGGGGATGTGGTCGGGAACCGGTCGGTAGGGCGAGATGATTCCCGGGGTGAGCAGCATTGACGCCTGATGGTGACAGCGTTTGTACTTCTTGCCGCTCCCACACCAACACGGACTGTTCTGCTTGATCATTGCCATAGTGCTTCGCAGTGTACGGGGGATTGCTGATCGGTGATCATCGGAGCCATCCCGTTTGGTGGTTGGCGGGCCATACTGTCGAGGTGAGCGAGCCCTGCAGCGTGAGTGAGCGGTTGGTTGTCCGACTGTTTCCCTCTGAAGTAGCGATCCTCCAGGGCGCATCCCTCCGGCCGATCGGCGGCGTCGGGGCACCCGTGGGGGTGAACGGGTGGACGTCGGCATTGCGCCATGCAGGAACGACCGCCTTCTTGCTGGTGCGGGCGCCGTACCAATGGATTCGGCGTTCTGCTGATGGTTTGCAGGTGACCCGTGCAGGATCAGTCGCCGGCGCGTCGAGCCGAAACTGATCCGGCCTGTATCCAGACGTGCGCTCCGTTCACCAGTGGTTCTCTTGGGTCATGGTCATCGTCAACGGTGCGGCCGGGGCTTGGTGCCTGGCGGCAGAAAGGTTCGAGCGGTTGCGTGGCAAGGTGCTGTGGGGATTTGTGCTCGTGGCCCAACTCACCGTGTTTGCGCAGGCGGTCTTTGGCGTGTTGGTGATCCAACTCGACAAGGTGAAGGTGACGAACTTCCACTTGCTCTATGGCGCCTCGGGAATCGTGGCCATTGCCATCCTCTACTCCTACCGCCAGCAGATGGAGCGACACCGCTTTCTGCTCTACGGAGGTGGCAGTCTGTTCATTATGGGGCTGGGTCTCCGCGCCATGACCATCGTCCGGGCGTAGTCGCTCGGGGGTCGTTGTGCTTGCGGTCAGTAGTGATCAGTAGCGATCAGTAGCGATCAGTGATGTGGCTGCCTACAGGTTGACGACGGGGCAGGTGAGGGTTCGGGTGATGCCCTCGATCATCTGGACTCGGCTGACCACCATTTTGCCGAGCTCGTCCATAGTGTCGGCGGTCGCCCGGGCGATCACGTCGTAGGGACCGGTGACATCGTCAGCGGAGACGACGCCGTCGACGCTGCGAATCTCGGTGGCAACCTGGGCGGCCTTGCCAACTTCGGTCTGGATGAGCACATACGCAGAAACGGCCATCACGCCTCCTCGGCGTTGGGGGACAAAGGATGATTCGCAGCCGCATCGTAACGGTCTCCGCAGCGTTGTGCTTCGGCCCTTTCGAGGGGTGTATCAATCCCTTCGAGGGGTGTATCAATCCCTTTCGAGGGGCGGTCCCTACTGCGCCAGCCGCTTTTCGAGGGCATGGAGCTCATCGCGCAGTTCGGTCGGTAGGCGTTCACCGATGTTGTCGAAATGAGCCTCGACCTGGGGGATCTCTTGGCGCCAAGCCTCGTTGTCGACGGTGAGGATTTGCTCGATAACGCTCTCGGAAAGGCCCAGGCCGGAGATGTCGATCCCGGTGGTCGTGGGCAAGCGGCCGATGGGCGTGTCGACCGCTTCGGCCGAGCCGTCAAGGCGTTCGATGACCCACTTGAGCACACGGCTGTTTTCGCCGTAGCCGGGCCACAGGAACTTGCCGTCGTCGCCCTTGCGAAACCAGTTCACCCAATACAGCTTCGGCAGGTTCGAGGCGTCGCCATCACGTTCGACGGCGGTCTGGCCGATCTCGAGCCAGTGGGCGAAATAGTCGCCCATGTTGTAGCCACAGAACGGCAGCATGGCGAAAGGATCGAAACGAAGTTGGCCGATGGTGCCAGCAGCGGCGGCGGTCATTTCGGACGACATGATCGACCCCATGAACACGCCGTGCTGCCAGTTGAACGCCTCGGTGACGAGGGGGACGTTCGTGGCCCGACGTCCTCCAAAGAGGATGGCGGAGATCGGCACACCGGCGGGATCCTGCCACTCGGGAGCGATCGAAGGGCATTGACTGGCCGGCGCGGTGAATCGGGCGTTGGGGTGGGCGGCCGGACCGTCGGACTCTGGCGTCCAGTCGTTGCCCTTCCAGTCGATGAGATGTTCGGGCTTGTCGTGGGTGAGCTCTTCCCACCACACGTCGCCGTCGTCGGTGAGCGCACAGTTGGTGAAGATGCAATTCTCGTTCAACGTGGCGAGAGCGTTGTGGTTCGTTTTGTCATTGGTGCCGGGGGCCACGCCGAAGAAGCCAGCCTCAGGGTTGATGGCGTAGAGCTGGCCATCGTCGCCGAACTTCATCCACGCGATGTCGTCGCCCACGGTTTCGACGGTCCAACCGGGAAGGCTCGGGATGAGCATCGCCATGTTGGTCTTGCCGCATGCGGATGGGAACGCCGCTGCAACGTATTTTTTCTCGCCGCCTGGAGGCGTGATGCCGAGAATCAGCATGTGTTCGGCCATCCAGCCGTTGTCGCGCGCCATCGTGGAGGCGATCCGCAACGCAAAACACTTCTTGCCCAACAAGGCGTTGCCGCCATAGCCGGACCCGTAGCTCATGATTTCTTGCGAATCGGGGAAGTGCACGATGTATTTGTTGTCGGGATTGCACGGCCACGCAACGTCGGCTTCACCGTCGGCGAGCGGTTTGCCGATGGAGTGCAAACACGGGACGAAATTGCCGTCCGCTCCGAGTACGTCGAGGGCACCCTGACCCATTCGCGTCATGATGCGCATGTTCACGGCGACGTAGGGGGAATCGGTGAGCTGCACGCCGATGTGGGCGATCGGTGATCCGAGCGGACCCATCGAGAAGGGCACCACGTACATGGTGCGGCCACGCATGGCACCGGTGTAGAAGCCGGTGAGCTCAGTTCGCATCTCGGCGGGAGTTCGCCAGTTGTTGGTGGGACCGGCGTCGATTTCTTCGGCCGAGCAGATGTAGGTGCGGTCCTCCACCCGGGCGACGTCACCGGGATCGGACAAGGCCAGAAAGCTGTTGGGTCGAATTTCGGAGTTCAGTGGGCGGAACGTGCCAGCATCGACGAGTAGCTGCGTGTAGCGGTCGTACTCCGCTTCGGACCCGTCGCACCACTCGACGGCATCGGGTTGGAAGATCGTCTCCCACTCCTTCACCCATTCGAGCAGCTTCTTGTTCGTGGTGGCGGCCATGGAACCTCCGACAGCTTTGTCGATCGTCGACTCGCAGGGTTGCGGTCGGGAAGGTGGGTGAAGGTCGGGCGAAGGTGCGGAGGCCAATGGATGGCCGCCCACGTGTCCGTCCGTGGATAATTCGGCCACTGTAACGACAATCGGCGCCGCCGTCTCAACCGCAGGCCGAGGTATCGGTAGCGTTGATAGGCCCTATTTCCCTTGTGAATAGGTAGCCGAGACCGTGGGGGACTACGAGGGGTCCGACGGTGGCATCGGGACGCCGGGCGTGGCCATGTCGACCTCGCTGCCGAAGCACACCCCGGCCGCTTGGCCGGTGGCATTGAGCGTGAAGTTCACCCGCTGGCCTTGTCGGAGCATCCTGATGACCGACCCGTCAAGCGCGTCGTTCGAGAGTTCCACCTCGGCGAGGTCGGTGTCGCGCAGCAGCGAGCCGGTCCGGGTGATGGGGTCGTAGGCCTTGATGACTCCTTGCACGCAAGGGAAGTTAGCAGTGGACGGGTCGCCGCAACCAGCTTCCGCTGAGGTTAGGGGTGCGACGAACAGGTCAAACCGGAAGCATGCGGACGATGGTCGGAAAGGCGGCCAGCGCGAAGGTCTGAGGTCGCGGTTCGGTTTCGCTACGATCCGGTCTGACATGCCAGATACCACTGCACCTTCCGGCGGGGCGGTGCTCGCCACGCTCGGACCTGCCGACCTCGTCGCCGTGATGCGCGCTTTTGCCGAGGGTCTTGCCGTTCATCGGGACGGCATCAACCGTCTCAATGTGTACCCCGTGCCTGACGGCGATACGGGCACGAACATGGCGCTCACACTTCGTTCGGTGGTGGAGGAGATCGATGGGTCTGGTGCGCTCGACCTCGCCGGCGTGTGCAAAGCAATCAGTCATGGCTCGCTCATGGGGGCTCGGGGGAACTCCGGCGTGATCTTGTCGCAGATTCTGCGGGGAATGGCGGAGGTCCTACGCGAACAGGAGCAGATCGATGCCCCGACGTTCGCTGCCGCGATCACCCGCGCCGCCGAGCTGGCCTACGAGGCGGTAATGCGACCCGTGGAAGGAACGATCCTCACCGTGATCCGTTGCGCCGCCGAAGGCGGTTCGATGGCCGCGCACACCAACGCCGACCTGCGTGCCGTGCTTGAGGCCTCGCTCGCCGCCGGGCATGACGCGCTGGCCGATACGCCCAACCAACTGCCGGTGCTCAAGGAGGCCGGTGTGGTCGATGCCGGTGGCACGGGGTTGCTTTTGTTCCTAGACGCTGCGCTCCACGTGATTGACGCCCGCGAGATGCCGGCGCCGGTGGATGTCGGTCCCGATGGCGTGGCCGCGCTTGCCGACCTGGCCGCCGCCGCACACGGTCACGGTCACGGTCACGGTGGCGATGGTGTCAGCGACCTCCGCTACGAGGTGATGTTCTTTCTCGAAGCGCCCGATTCCACGATCCCTGCGTTCAAGAACCTGTGGGCTGGCATCGGCGACTCGATCGTGGTGGTCGGTGGTGATGGGCTCTGGAACTGCCACATTCATTGCGACGACATCGGTGCGTCGATCGAGGCGGCAATCGACTGCGGTCGGCCACGCAACATTCGGGTCACCGACCTCCTTGAACAGGTTGAGGAGGAGCGCTGGGTGCGCGAGGCCGAGGTCGAACCGGAGGAGCCGAGCCATTCGGCCGAGCCCGTCACCACCGCTGTCGTGGCTGTGGCCACCGGCTCCGGTGTAAGTCGGATCTTCTACTCACTCGGCGTCCAGAAGGTGGTGAAGGGGGGACAAACCATGAACCCCTCGACCGCCCAACTGCTGGAGGCGGTGGAGGCCGCCCCGGCCGATCAGGTGCTGATTCTGCCGAACAACAAGAACATCATCGCCGTGGCCGAACAAGTAGATGCGCAGACGGCGAAGACGGTCCGCGTCGTCCGCACCACGGGGACAGCCGAAGGGTTTGCCTCCTTGCTTGCCTACGACCCCGAAGCCGATGTGGAAACGAACCAGGCGGCGATGGTCCTTGCCGCCGACGCCGTGGTCGCTGGCGAAGTGACCCAAGCGGTCCGCGATTCGTCCTGCGAGGTTGGTCCGATTCGGGAAGGCGACTGGCTCGGTGTCGCCGATGACGGCATTGTCGCCGTGGCTCCAGCGCTCGACGCCGCCGCCACGCAATTGCTCTCTGTGCTGGTGACCGCAGACCATGAGATCGTCACGATCATCGAAGGTGAGGGGTCGTCGTCGGCCACCACCCGGCGGCTCAACGTGTGGCTCGAAGAGCATCGACCCAACGTGGAGACCGAGCTGCACCACGCGCTGGACGGCAATGGCCTGTGTCTGGCCTACCAGCCGATTTTTGACATTTCCAA